>JBOFJQ010000027.1:0-45579 GCA_051656905.1 Fusobacteriaceae bacterium
TAACTGAAGGAGAGTCAGTTACTTTTGAAGTTACTCAAGGTCCAAAAGGTCCACAAGCAACTGATATCAAATCTATCTAATTAAATAGATTATAAACCCTAGATTAAGTTCTAGGGTTTTTTTATTATATATAGTAAAATATAGTGAAAACTTGATATAATAACAGATAGTTGAGGATAGTAGATGACACTAAAATCCTTGGAGGCTGCGTAAAAAGCGTAGCAGCACTTATTCAAGCTGATGTTGGTATAAAGTGTAGGAAGTGGAATAGATAGTGCAATACAGTCCGCTGATACGATTAAAGTGAATGTAGTAAGATTAAAAAGTATTTTAAAATAAATTAGGAGGATTAGAATGCCAAGAAGGATAATAAGTGAAAAATGTTTGGGGTGTGGAACTTGTGAAAAAGTTTGTAGAAGTGGCTGTATAACAGAAAAGTCACGTAGAAAAAGAGAAATCAACGAATCTACTTGTATTGATTGCGGAGCTTGCCAACGTTCTTGTCCAGAAGAGTGTATAATCTATATAAAAAAAGAGGTAAAAGATAATTAGTAAATAGAAAAAGGAGATATCATGATATCTCCTTTTATTTTAACTTACGCAGTTTGGAACTAATTTTTTAATTCCACATCCAGAGCACTTAACTCTACATTCAGGAGTTAAAGCTTCTTCTTCTGCTTTTAAATATTCTGATTTTAAGAATTGTTTATTTACTCCAATTTCAACAACATCCCAAGGAAGTTCAGCATCTAAGTCTCTTTCACCTAAGTACTGTCCCTCTTTTATACCAAGCTCTTCCATAGCTTCCATCCAAATCGCAAAATTATCTGTATAATCATCTAATTTAGCCCCTTTTCTATAAGCCAGTTCTATTAAATCAGCAGTTTTTTCATCGCCACGAGAAAGGAATCCTTCTAAGTAAGATTTTTTCTTTCCGTGAATCTTTAAAGTTATCCCTTTTGCTCTATCAAAAAGTTCTCTAAGTATCTTATGCTTTCTGTTCATCTCATCAAAATTCATCTGACTTTGCCATTGGAAAGGTGTATGAGGTTTTGGAACAAAGTTAGAAACACTAACATTTATATTAACTCTTCTTGTAATTTGACGACAAGCTTTCATAACCTTCATAGTAAGATCAAAAATTCCAGCAACATCTTCATCTGTTTCAAAAGGTAATCCAATCATGAAGTAGAATTTAAAGTTTTCCCATCCTGCATTAACAGCAGTAATAGCTGTTTCAAGAATCTCCTCTTCAGAAACACCTTTATTAATAACATCTCTCATTCTTTGAGAACCTGCTTCTGGTGCAAATGTAAAGCTAGGTCTTTTTCCTCCACTAATCTCTTCAGCTGTTTTAACTGAGTGTGGATTCATTCTTAAAGACGGTAAAGATATAGAAAGATTTTTATGTTTTGGATTATCTTTTAATCTATTAATTAGCTTATCAATATCAGAGTAATCACTACTACTTAAAGATGAAAGTGATACTTCAGAGTAACCTGTTCCTGTAAGCATCTTCTCAATAAGTTCAACATTTTTCTCAAATGAACGCTCTCTTTGTGGTCTGTAAACTATACCAGCTTGGCAGAATCTACACCCTCTTGGACAACCTCTTTGAATCTCAACAGAGGCTCTATCGTGAACTATTTCCATGTATGGAACTAATTGATTATCATAGTATTCAGTGTTGTCAAAATCTCTAACAATAGCTCTTTGAATCTTTTTAGTTCCTTTGTGAATAGAAGGTATGTATATTCCCTCTATATCCTGTAAAGCTTCTAATTTTTCTCTTTTTGTTTTCCCCACATTGGCAACCATACGTCTTGCAATCTCTGGCATATTATCCTCACCATCACCAATAGCTATAAAATCAAAGAATTTTTCCATTGGAGCAGGGTTCATCATACATGTTCCACCACCCATAATAATAGGGTAAGAATCATCTCTGTCTGCAGCGTGGAAAGGTATTTTAGCAAGGTCTAAAATATTTAAAACATTTGGATAGCTCATTTCGTAAGAAAGAGAAAATCCAACTATATCAAAGTCTTTTAAAGCTGTTTTTGTTTCAAGTGAAAAAGCAGAGATATCTTCTTTTCTCATAATCTCTTCCATGTCAACATCTGGAGCAAATCCTCTTTCTAAATAGAAATCATCAACTTTATTAAGGATACTATAAAGTATTCTTAATCCTAAATTAGACATACCAACTTCATAAATATCAGGGAATACTAAGCACATATTTGATTTGAATTCCTTTTTATGAATACTATTTAGTTCATTTCCAAGATATCTAGAAGGTTTTTCAACCTTTAATAAGTGCTTTTTTAATTCTGTAGCAATATTTTTACTATCTGTTTTCATAATTTATTTTTCTCCTATTTCAATAAAATTAAATTATTCACTATCTAAACGTTGAAATTCTAACATCTCAATATTTTCAGTTTTGTCATGATGTTGACAAATTAAGTGAGCTAATTCTATATTGATATTTTTTAATTTTTCAAATCCTTCAATAGAATGATTCTCTAATTTTTTATCTCCAATTAAAACTTTTTTTACTCTTCTAAAAATAGAACAATTCTCTTTACCACAATCGTGTAAAAGAGCTAATTTATAGAAAAGAATATTATTTTTTAAGATTTTATTACATTTAACTTTTTTATAAATTTTATAGCTATGGATTTTGTCATATCTCTCCATGTTTTGAAAAATAGCAAATTCATTTTTATTTAAAAAAGCATTTATGTCTAAATTCCATTCATTTTTATATCTTCCAAAAAGAAAAGTTAATCCTTGCATAATTCTAGATATAATAAGATTATTCATAATTTAAACCTCTCTAACTAAAATATTTCCAATTAGTTTTTTTAATTTTTTTACATTATTACCATTTTTTCCTATAAATTCACTTTTTTTATCTTTTGGAATATAGAAAATATTTGTATCAGACCCTAATTTTTCAGTTTTAATTTCTGAGAAATTAAAACTTTCTAACTCTTTAATCTGGTTAAAAATAGAAAAATCTATTTTATTATTGTGTATAAGCATGTTTTGTAGTTCATTTTTTAAATAAATTTTTTCAAGTATTAAATATTTACCTGGAAGTGGTTCTAAAGAGTTTGTAAGTATAAAGCTAGACATAATTCTAACTTGTTTAGGCATAAAAGAATCACCTAAAAATCTTAACTTGCCATCTTCATAAATAACTTTCACAGTTCTTATATGATTTTTAAGTTCTAATCCTTTTCTGTCTGTAAATTCACTAACATCATAAGTTCCACTTTTTAAGGTACAAAGTTCAGTTATTTTTTCTGGGGAATTTAAAATTTTCTTTATAGGATAAGAATAGATATATTCTCTATTTTCAATCATATCTGGAAAAACTAAATTAGGTAAAGTTTTTACAATATTTTTAATTTTTAAAAACTCTGATTTAGAATTGAACTCTTTTTTTAGTTGATCTAAATCTTCGTTATATCTACTGCTAACATATAATATATTTTCATTAGCACTAACTTTAGCATCGGTTCTTCCCCCCTGTTGAATACCCTTAGCCCATGTAAATCCAATACTATTCATAATATCTTTAAATTTTGATTTTACTGTTGTTTTTCCATTCATCTCATCAAAAGAATGAAATTTAGTTCCGTCGTAAGCAATATAAAACATAAAACCAAATTTATCTGTTTTTTCTAATCCTCTTAAGTTTAAATTCATTAGTTATCTTAATCCTTTTTAGCTATACTAATATTATTATTGTTTATATACATATTTTCTACATTATCTCTCTGTCTAACAACATGATGTTTTCTACATCTAGCTTCATAGCTTTCAGAAGCTCCAACTAGAACAATAGGATCATCATAAAATGCAGGTTCTCCATTTACTAAT
This sequence comes from Fusobacteriaceae bacterium, assembly GCA_051656905.1. Lineage (GTDB taxonomy): Bacteria > Fusobacteriota > Fusobacteriia > Fusobacteriales > Fusobacteriaceae > JAGNZR01. The sequence goes on from JBOFJQ010000027.1 coordinate 3,892, forward strand.
CTTTGTGTTCTAGATGCTGGGCTTCCACAAACCATGCAAATAGCATTAAATTTATCAACAAACTCAGCCTTAGCAAGGAGTTCATCCATAGGTCTAAAAGGTTCCCCTCTAAAATCTTGATCAAGACCTGCAACGATAACTCTTTTACCTTCGTTAGCCATCATTTCGCAGAAGTCCACAACTGTTTCTCCAAAGAATTGAACTTCATCAATTCCAATAACATTAACATTATCATATTTATTTCTAACTATAGTGAACATATCTTCAACAGTTGCAACAGGGATTGCCTCAATAAAGTTCTGGCTATGTGAAGCAACCTTAGTTTCGTCATATCTACTATCAGAGGAGTGTTTAAACACAACTAAACTCTGGTTAGCATATTTAACTCTTCTTAATCTTTTTATTAACTCTTCACTTTTTCCTGAAAACATACTCCCTGTAATAACTTCAATACAACCCATATGTTCATTATAGAATAAACGCATAATTACCCCTTTTTTATAAATTAAATATTTTATTTTCTCATGATATTATAACATAGAAAATAGGTAATAAAGACAAAAATTATTTAAATAGGCGTGGAAACAGTTAAATTAAATTGAACTTATGAATCAAATTGCTTTTTAATAAATAATTGACTTTAACTATTAATTTAAGTATAATTAATATGTATATTTACAATAATAAAAAGTATAACAATATTTTATAATATGATGTTTTAATGTGATAAAAGCCATCTTTAAGGGTGGCTTTTATATATAAAATTACTTATTTATCTATAAAAATTTATGGGTAAATTAAGGGGGGCTAAAATTTTAAACTTATCGGTAAATTGGAAAAATATATTAAAAGATGAATTTGAAAAGGAATACTTTAAAAAATTAATGAATTTTTTGGAAAATGAATATGCTGAAAAGAAAATATTTCCTCCAAAAGAGTTAATATTCAATGTATTTAATCATTTAGAATATAAAGATATAAAGGTAGTAATATTAGGTCAAGATCCTTATCATGGTGAGGGGCAAGGGAATGGAATTGCTTTTTCTGTAAATGAAGGGATAAAAATTCCTCCATCCCTAAGAAATATGTATAAAGAGTTATGTTTAGAGTATGCAGAGGATATTAATAAATTTCAAGAACCTAAGACAGGTAATCTAACAAGCTGGGTAGAACAAGGAGTTTTTATGCTAAATACTGCTCTTACTGTAAGAGAAGCAGAAGCAAACTCTCATAGTAAAAAAGGGTGGGAAGTTTTTACAGATGCTGTTCTAAAAAAAATAAATGAAAAAACTGAACCTGTGGTATTTATATTATGGGGAAATAATGCAAAATTAAAAAAAGCTTTAATAACTAATCCCAAACACTTAATATTAGAAGGGGTACATCCAAGCCCTTTATCAGCAAGTAGAGGTTTTTTTGGATGTAATCACTTTAAAAAAACTAATGATTTTTTAAAAGATAATGGATTAGAAGTTATTAATTGGAGGATATAAATGGCAATGAAAGAGTATAAAGGAACAATTGTTTTGGTTCACGGTGCAGGTGTAGGAGGATGGGTATACAGAGATGTAGCTACTTTACTTAGAATACATGGGTATGAGGTTCATACTCCAACTTTTACAGGTGCAGGAGAACGAATTCATCTTTTAAATAAAGAAATATCTTTAGAGACTCATATAAATGATATTGTTAATTGTGTAGAGTATAATGGATTAAAAAATATTATTTTATTAGGGCACTCTTATGGTGCAGCAATAGTATCAGCTGTTGTGGATAGAATTCCAGATAAAATAATGAAACAAGTTTATTTAGATGGCTTTATCCTTGAAAATGGACAGAGTATTATGAATGTATTTGGAGCTGAAAGAGAGAAAGAATTATTAAAAATAGTTGAGGTAGAAGGGGATGGTTGGCTTCTTCCAAGAAGACTTTTTGGAAAATCCCATCATTTAATCTTAGATATGCCATGGGGACCTTATCTTGAAAAAATAGAAATAAAAAATGATACTGGATATATTCCAGGATATTTTATAGATTGCACAAATCATGAGTATTTTGAGCATCTAATAGAACCTAAAAAACAAATGAAGAAAAAATGTTTAGATAGAGGTTGGAGAGTTTATTCTCTAGATTCAGATCATATCCCTATGACAAAATCTCCTCAGAGAGAGAATCTAATAGATATACTTTTAAAGATAATAGAGGGATAAATTTAATATAAAAAGAAATTTAATACAATTAGAAAAGTAATATATAAAAAAAATAGTTAGAGAGAAAATATCCTAAATAATTAGGGGATTAACTTTTTAACTATTTTTTTATTTCAGATAATTAATGTTTATGAATATGTTTGTAAACAAGAGGAAGAAAGATTCCTCCTGACAAGAAATTACCAATACTAACTGGAATAAAGTTATTAATAATGATTTCTTTTACAGTATAAATTCCAGGCAATAATAATTTTGCAATACTTAAGTAAGTCATATTTGCAACAATATTTTGAAAGCCAAGATATACAAATATCATTATTGGAATCCAGCAAGCAGTTATCTTTCCAGCAGTATCCTTTGCAGCATAAGACTGCCAAATAGCACCAGCTGCTAAAATATTACATAAAAATCCAGAGCAAACACCTTGAAAAAAAGTGATGTTCATCTTATCTTCGGCAAATTTTATAGCAGTATTTGTCATAGAATCATCACTTAGAACATTACTATTAACAATAATAAAAGATAAGAATATTGCTCCAAGTAAATTACCAAACCATACTATAACTAAATCTCTTACAAAAGCTTTAAAGGTTATTTGTTTTATAAAGAAAGCTGCACCTAAAAGGCAGTTACCTGTAAAAACAGCTCCTCCAACAAGAACAATAAGAACTAATCCAGCAGGAAATAACATAGAACCGATAAGTCTTCCCCAAGGTCCAAAAATAGAAGTAGATACAATACTGCTAAGAGGACCAAATCCTACAAAAAGTCCGCCCATAATAGCTAGAAGAAAAGCTTTTACAAATGGGTAATTAGCTTTTGTAACACCAGTAGAGCCAGCAAGTTGGCTAGCTTCAAATGGATTTAACATTGACATGAATAATACGCCTCCGATTTTTTAGTACTTTTTATGCTAGTAGTGATTAATATCTATTTCCTAGAAGTCCTACAGCAGATTTAATTTTTATTATTTTTTCTTTTGCAAGAACTCTAGCTTTATCAGCACCATCTTTTAAAATCTGTCTAACAAGGTCAGGGTTTTTTTCTAACTCTTCTCTTTTTTCTCTAGCCTCTTTAAAGTACTCAAGAATAGCCTCAAGTAGCTCATTTTTAGCATGACCATATCCATAATTTCCAGCTCTAAATTTATCCTTCATCTCTTCTACTTTTTCTTTTGAAGCAAATAAAGAATAAAGTTGAGTAATATTATTTTCTGGATTTTTAGGCTCTTCAAGAGGTGTAGAATCTGTAACGATACTCATTATTTGTTTTTTTAACTCTTTCTTAGAAGCAAACATGTTTATTGTATTGTTATAAGATTTACTCATCTTTTGACCGTCAACACCTGGAATAACAGCCGAATCTTCTAAGATAAGTGGATCAGGAAGTTTGAAAAACTCTCCATTATATCTCTCGTTAAATTTAGTAGCAATATCCCTTGCCATTTCTAAATGTTGTTTTTGATCTTTTCCAACAGGAACAATATCAGTATCGTAAATTAAAATATCAGCAGCCATAAGTATAGGGTATGAAAGTAATCCCATATTAGCCGAAATACCTTTTTCTACTTTATCTTTATAAGAATGACCTCTTTCCATTAATGCAACTGATGTTAATGGAGATAAAATCCAGTATAACTCTGTATGTTCAGGAACATCTGATTGTAAAAATATAGTTGATTTTGAAGGGTCAAGTCCTAAAGCTAAATAATCTAATACTATATTAAAGGAATTAGCTTTAAGATTTTCTGGGTCTGGTAGAGATGTTAAAGAGTGATAATCTGCAACAAAGTACATTCCGTTATATTTTTCTTGATTGTCTATAAATTGCTTAATAGCTCCAAAATAGTTTCCGATGTGTAAGATTCCACTTGGTTGAATACCTGATAAACTTCTTTTCATTAATCTGCCTCCATAAAGTTGATTTAAGTTTTATAATAAAGTATACAATAAAAGATGTAATATTCAAAGAAATAAATTAGGAAAAACTAACAAAAAAAGGCAAGAAGATTGAGCTTCTTGCCTTTTAAAATTTCTAATTAAAGTAATTAGAATGATTTGTGAATATCTTCGCATGATTTAACAGCGATAACTTCTATTTCAACTTTAACATCTCTTGGAAGTCTAGCAACTTCAACACAAGCTCTAGCAGGTTTAACTTCTCCTAAATACTCATTGTAAACTTCGTTAATAGCAGCGAAATCATTCATATCTTTAATGAATACTCCAGCTTTAACAACGTCAGAAAGAGAGTATCCAGCAGCCTCAACGATTGCTTTAACATTTTCTAAAGATTGTTTAGTTTGCTCTTTAACATCATCAGAAACAACTTGCATAGTAGTTGGTACAAATGGAATTTGTCCTGAAACGTATAATGTTCCGTTAACTTCGATTGCTTGTGAGTATGGTCCTATAGCTGATGGTGCATTTGTTGTGTTAATAACTCTTTTCATAAAATGAAACCTCCTAAAATTTATTAAATAATTTATTGATTATCACTTAATTATAACCTTATTTTTGTACTATTTCAAGTAATTTAGTAAGTGTTTGGTAATTATCAAAAAAAACAAATTTTTATCAAAATAATAAGATAAAACCTATAAATTTATTTCTTACAAATAAGTAAAGTATCCCCTTCTAATAAAATTAAACTACCACTAGGAATAAGAAATTCATCGTTTCTTTTAACAGATATTATATGTTGACTAGACGGTAGTGATAAATCTTTAATCTGCTCATTAGTATATCTAGAATCTATAGTAAGGATAATCTTTTGAATACTAAGCTCTTCAAGTTCATCAGGGCTTACTTGAGCATCCTCTTCATTATCCTCTTCAAACACACCTAAATAATTACCGATTTTTTTCAAGAATACTCCTTGAATCAATACAGAGAAACAAACGACATAGAAAGTAAGATTAAATATTTGGTGTGATATAGATAGATTTTCAGTATAAGCCATTGTTGCAAAAATTATTGGAACAGCTCCTTTTAGACCTGCCCATGATATAAATACTTTTTCCTTCCACGTATAATCAAAGGGAATCATCAGTGAAAAAACTACAGCAAATCTAACTATAATTACAAGTAATATAGATAGAAGAGTTCCTGGAACTACATAAGAAATAAGTTGACTTGGGAATACAAGTAATCCAAGCATTATAAACATTCCTATCTGCATAAACCATGTTAAAAGTCTCATATTTCTTAAAGTATTTAATTTGAAATTAAATTTTTCATTTCCAATAAGTATACCAGCAACATATATAGCAAGATAGCTATTAGCTCCAAAGAAAGATGCAATACTAAAACATAAAAACATTATAGAGATAAGATAAATTGTAAGTAACTCCTCCCTTGTAATATGAAGATATTTCGATATTGGAATAGTAATTTTTCCAAAAATATAACCAAATATTCCCCCTAAAACAATTTGTTTAAGAAGAAAAATAATACTTGATGAAATACTTGGTGGAACTGGCTGGAAAAAAGCTAGTAAAAATAAAATAAGTGCATAAGCCATAGGATCATTACTTCCAGATTCTATCTCAACTAAAGACTTAACTTTTTTCTTAATTTTTGTTCCGCTTAGAACCCCCATTACAGCAGCAGCATCAGTTGAAGATATAATAGCACTGAAAAGCATAGTATCTCTTAGAGAAAAATCAGTAAGAAAATACAGTATAAGCCCTGAAAATAGAGCAGTCATAAAAACTCCTAGAGTGGACAGAGTAATACTAGGATATAAAACAGATTTTACATCCTCCTTAGATGTTTCAAGACCTCCAGCGAATATTATTAGCATAAGGGCGATACTTCCAATATTTTGAGCCATTAAAGGATCATCAAAATATATTTTACCAATCCCCTCTGATCCAGCTAAAATTCCAATAAAAATAAAAGATATAAGTAGAGGGATATTAAAAAGTTTAGCAAATCTTATAGAAAAAAGACTGACCAGTATTAATAACCCTGTAGCGAAAAGTGCAAAGTTCATAAATACCTCCTAAAATATATAATTAAATTGTTGTAAGCATATAGCTAGTATTATTTAATAAAATTATAACACATAAAAAAGTAATATTAAAGGGAGGTAGAAATGTTATTAACTTGTATAATTATCAAAAAAACTATATAATTGTTATAAAATTATCTATTTTATAGGGGGAAAAATTGCAAAGATTTACAGTGGATCCAGATCACAATAGCTATCTTGTAGGGGATTATCTTACAGAGATACACAATTATTCAAGAAGAGGTTTAAGAAATGCAGAAGTTTACTTAAATGGAAAGAAAGTAAGACTTGATAAGAAAATGAAGAATTTAAAAAAACCTAATCAATTAGTTGTTGTGGAGAAAAAGAAAGAAACAGGAATAAGACCAATAAAAATGGATTTAGAAATTGCTTATGAAGATAAAAATCTTTTAATTTTAAATAAACCACCTTATATAATTGTTCATCCTACACAAAAGAAAGTTGATATGACTCTTGCTAATGGAATTGTAGATTATTTTCAACAAATAGGAATGGGGAATGATATACCAAGATTCTATAATAGATTAGATATGAATACTTCAGGGCTTATAGTTATTGCTAAAAATGCATTTTCACAATCTTTTTTACAAGAGAGTGGAGATGTTAAGAAAAAATATAAAGCTATAGTTTTGGGAATTATGCCAGAAGATGAATACACAATAGAAAAATCTATAGGAAGAGTAGGAGATGAACTTAGAAGAGTAGAACTACCTCTATCTGAAGGTGGACAAACAGCTAAAACAGTTATAAGAGTTTTAAAAAGATTTGAAGAAGAGGGATTAACTCTAGTTGAAGCAGAGTTATTTACAGGAAGAACTCATCAAATAAGAGCTCACTTGTCATTAGAAGGATTTCCAATTTTAGGAGATGAACTTTACGGCGGGGAGGATAAAAGAGCTAAGAGACAAATGTTGCATGCGTATAAATTAACCTTTAATAATCCAGAAAATAAAAACAGAGAAAAGAAAGAAAAAATAGAGGTAATGATAGATATTCCAAAAGATATGAAAGAAATAATAGAGTAATTTTTTATCTTTATAAGATAAAAAATAGAACAATCATAAAAAAATTAAATAAAAATATATAAAGTAATATTCAAATGTGATAAGATAAATGTATAACAAAATATTACATTGTGTAACTAAAAAGTAATATAAGAGTTAGATTTAATCAAAACATTTATATAATTAAAAACTATAACAAATAAAATAACTTAAATTTTAGGAGGATTAAAAATGGCAGTTAAAGTAGCAATTAATGGATTTGGAAGAATTGGAAGATTAGCATTAAGATTAATGGTAAAAAACCCTGAGTTTGAGGTAGTAGCTATTAACGATTTAACAGACGCAAAAACTCTAGCACACTTATTTAAGTATGATTCAGCACAAGGAAGATTCGATGGAACAATCGAAGTTGTTGAAGGTGGATTTGTAGTTAACGGGAAAGCTATTAAAGTTGTAGCAGAAAGAGATCCAAAAAACTTACCTTGGGGAGCATTAAATGTTGATGTTGTTCTTGAGTGTACTGGAATATTTACAGCTAAAGAAAAAGCAGAAATGCACATAACAGCAGGAGCTAAAAAAGTAGTTATATCTGCACCAGCAACTGGAGATTTAAAAACTGTAGTTTATAACGTAAACCACGATATTTTAGATGGTTCAGAAACTGTTTTATCAGGAGCTTCATGTACTACTAACTGTTTAGCACCAATGGCTAAAGTTTTACAAGATAAATTCGGAATCGTTGAAGGATTAATGACAACTATTCATGCATATACAAATGACCAAAATACTTTAGATGCACCACATGCTAAAGGAGATTTAAGAAGAGCAAGAGCTGCTGCTGCTAACATCGTTCCTAACACAACAGGAGCTGCAAAAGCAATTGGTTTAGTTATCCCAGCTTTAAAAGGTAAATTAGATGGTTCTGCTCAAAGAGTACCAGTAATTACTGGATCATTAACTGAGTTAGTAACTGTTCTTGAGAAAGCTACATCTGTTGAAGAGATTAACGCTGCAATGAAAGCTGCTGCAAACGAATCTTTCGGATACACTGAAGAGGAATTAGTATCTTCTGATATCATCGGATGCGAATTCGGATCTTTATTCGATGCAACTCAAACAAGAGTAATGACAGTTGGAGATAAGCAATTAGTTAAAACTGTATCTTGGTACGATAACGAAATGTCTTATACAGCTCAATTAATCAGAACTTTAAAGCATTTTGTTCAAATCTCTAAATAATTAAGTATTAAGAGATACTAAAATAAAATAGTATGTAAATAGAATAGCGGAACTATTGTGGTTCCGCTATTTTTTAAGAGGTATAAAATTGAGAGTATAAAATTGATTAAGAACAAGTGCTGCACTCCTGTTGGTCGTGAGGCACTTTAACCTTAATTCAATTTTACAGAGATTTGGGGATTTTAAAGATAATAAAAGATAATAAAAGATAATAAAAGAATTTTTTTGGAGGTTTATTATGAAAAAAATAGTTACTGATTTACAAGTTAATGGAAAAAAAGTTTTAATGAGAGTTGACTTTAATGTTCCTATGAAAAACGGTGTAATAACAGATGAGAATAGAATAGTTCAGGCTTTACCAACAATAAAATATGTTCTTGAGAATGGAGGAAAAGCAATAGTTTTCTCTCACCTTGGAAAAGTTAAAACTGAAGAGGATTTAGAAAAAAGAAATATTGCTCCAGTAGCAGTAAGACTTGCTGAACTTTTAGGGAAATCAGTTAAATTTATCAATGCTACAAAAGGTCCTGAGTTAGAAGCAGCTATAGCTGGAATGAAAGATGGAGAAGTAGTAATGTTCCAAAATACAAGATATGAAGATTTAAATGGAAAAGCTGAATCTAAAAACAGTGATGAGCTTGGAAAATACTGGGCATCTTTAGGAGATTTATTTGTAAACGACGCTTTTGGTACTGCACATAGAGCACATGCTTCAAACGTAGGAATAGCTGCTAATATTGGAGCTGGAAACACTGCTGCTGGATTCTTAATGGAAAAAGAGATTAAATTTATAGGTGGAGTAGTTTCTAATCCTGTAAAACCACTTGTAGCAATTTTAGGAGGAGCAAAAGTTTCTGATAAAATTGGAGTTATAGAAAACTTACTTGAAAAAGCTGATAAAGTTTTAGTAGGTGGAGCTATGATGTTTACTTTCTTAAGAGCTTTAGGAAAACAAACAGGAACATCTCTTGTAGAAGAGGATAAAATTGAACTTGCAAAAGAGTTACTTGCAAAAGCTAATGGGAAATTAATTCTTCCTATAGACGCAGTAATAGCTGCTGAGTTTAATAATGATGCACCACATACTACAGTATCTGTAGATGCAATTCCTGAAGGACAAATGGGATTAGATGTTGGAGCTAAAACTGTTGAGTTATTTACGAAAGAAATCAATGGAGCAAAAACAGTTATTTGGAATGGACCAATGGGTGTATTCGAAATGCCAAATTATGCAAAAGGAACTATTGGTGTTTGTGAGGCAATAGCTCATTTAACAGGTGCAACAACAATTATAGGTGGAGGAGATTCAGCTGCAGCTGCAATTCAACTTGGATACGCTGAAAAATTCACTCACATCTCAACTGGTGGAGGAGCTTCTCTTGAATATTTAGAAGGAAAAGTTTTACCAGGTATAGATTCTATATCAAATAAATAAGAAAATAAAAAAAGAAAAAGAATTTTTAAGTTAATTCTTTTTCTTTTTTTATGCTATAATTTTATCAAATACACTAGGGGGGAAAAAATGAAAAAAGTTTTTAGAAATTTAAAGTTTGTATTTATTTTAATTATTGCAGTAATTTTTTATTCTTGTACTTCAAACGAGACTAAGAAATCTAAAGAAAAGGATTATGAACTTGTAATCGTTCATACTAATGATGTTCACTCAAGAGCCTTAGAAGGTAAAAAAGAGATGGGATATGCGAAGATTGACACGGTTATAAATAATTTGAAAAAAGATCCAAATAATAAAGAGGTTATGTTTTTAGATGCTGGAGATACATTTCATGGAACACCTTTTGCAACTTTAGAAAGAGGGGAATCTATAGTTAAAATTTTAGATAAAATGAACTTAAAAGCCATGACTTTAGGTAATCATGACTATAATTATGGACAAGAGAGAGCTAAAGAGATACAGTCAGAAGCAAAGTTTAATATTTTAGCTTCAAATGTAGTTTATAAAAATGGGGAGCAATTTACTAAAAAATATATTATAGAAGAGATAAGTGGAGTAAAAGTAGGAATATTTGGTCTTTCAACACCAGAAACTTTATATAAGACTAATCCTAATAATGTAAAAGGATTAATATTTAAAGACCCTATACTTACAGCAAAAGAAGTTGTAAAAGAGTTAAAAGCTCAAGATGTAAAATTTATAATTGTATTAGCTCACTTAGGACTAGATGAATCTACAAAAGAGGAGTGGAGAAGTACTGGTGTTGCTAAAAATGTAGATGGAATTGATCTTATTATAGATGGACATAGCCATACAGAGCTTAAAGACAGAATACTAATTAATGATACTTCAATAGTTCAAACAGGAAATTATGGAATGAATGTAGGAATAGTAAAGGTTGATTTTGATAAATTAAAAGAATCTGGAAAAAAATCAGATGCAATAATTACAGAACTTTTATCTAAAAAAGCTCTTGATAGTACTATGGACAATAATAAAAAAACAGAAACTACTGATATTGAAAAATATATTCAAGATATAAAAACAGAGCAAAATAAGATAACAAGTAAAATAATTGGAAAAACTCCAGTTAAACTTCAAGGTGATAGAGAGCTAGTAAGATCAACTCAAACTAATCTTTCAAACTTAGTTGCTGATTCTTTAGTTTGGAAAACAAATGCTGATATGTCAATGACTAATGGTGGAGGAATAAGAGCTTCAATTGAAGAGGGAAATATAACCGTTGGAGATGTAGTAAATGTTTTACCTTTTGGAAATTATGCAGTAACAAAAGAGTTAACAGGTGCTCAAATAAAAGCATCCTTAGAGGAAGGGTTTAAAGATGCTCCAAATGCAGCGGGATCTTATGCTCAAATTGGTGGAATTACTTTAAACTTAGACTTAACAAAACCTAAAGGTCAAAGAGTATCAAATATTAAATTTAAAAATGGTAAAAAATTCCAAATGGATAAAAAATATGTTGTTGCAACAAATGATTTTATGGCAGCTGGAGGAGACGACTATAGTGAATTCAAAAATGGAAGAGAGATTGCTAACTATTCAGGAATGGATGAAATTTTAATTCAATATATTAGTTCTATAAGCAAAATATCTGGAGCTCCAGATGATAGAGTTAAGACAAAAAAATAAAAATTTTTAATAAATAAGGTTTACTAAAAAGTGTTTTAAGTATTCAAATTATATTTTTATAAAAAAGTTAAGGGTAATTCATTTCTTTTGAAATTGAATTACCCTTAACTTTTTATTTAGATTTTGAAGTTTATTTAAAATTCCCTATTATTAGTTACTATTATAAATATAGAAACTAATAAATATAGAATATTATCATTAATACTAAATTTGAAACATTTTAGTAGCTTTATCTAAAATTCCTGTTAAATAAGCCAGTACGATTCCATAATTTGTAATAGGAACATCTTTTTCTAAAACTTCATCGATTCTGTTTTGCATATTTTTTCTATTTATCATGCAAGCACCACAATGAATAACTAAATCATAAGGTTGAAGATCATCTGGAAAATCTCTTCCCATTTTAAAGTCAAACTCTAGTTTTTTTCCTGTTTTCTTCATTAAAAGATTAGGAATTTTAACTCTTCCAATATCTTCATGAGATGTATTATGTGTACAAGTTTCAGCTATTAAAATACGAGAACCATCTTTTAAATTTTCAATTGCATGAGCACCATTAATTAGAGTTTTTAAATCCCCTTTTTGTCTTGCAAATAATACAGAAAACCCTGTTAGAGGAAATCTTCCCTTAACAATTGAATCCACCTCTTTGAATGCCTGAGAATCTGTAACGATTAAATCAATATGCTTTAAATCATCTAAAGCTGACTCTAGTTCAGTATCTCTAACAACATAAGATTTTACACCACAGTCTAAACACTCTCTAATAAGTTGTACTTGTGGAAGGATAATTCTTCCTTTTGGAGCTTCAGAATCAATGGGAACAACCATAAGAACAGCTCCATTATAAGGAACTAAATCTTTTATAAGGCTAGGATCCTCCTCTGTTAAACTTAAATGCTCAATAAGTTTAGATTTAAAATCTAAAATAGTATCTCTATCTTTAGTTGAAATAAATACTGCCTCAGGATAAGTTTCTTTTAGTCTTTTTACTGAAATTGAATCTAAAAGATCAATTTTATTTATGATTAAAAGGTGAGGAATATTGTATTTTTTAAACATTTTTTGTTTTTCTTTATAAAAATTATTATTGATAGTAGTACTATTAAGCTCAGATGCATCTATAAGATATAGAATGAAATCAGTTCTTTTTAATTCATTTAAAGCTTTATTAACTCTTAAAGAACCAAGAGCAGTTTCATCATCTAAACCAGCCGTATCTATAAATAAAACTGGTCCAAACGGAATAAGTTCCATAGCCTTTGTAACTGAATCTGTAGTAGTTCCCTTTATATCAGAAACGATAGATATATCCTGCTCTAGAATAGCGTTAAGCAGAGATGATTTTCCAGCGTTAGTTTTTCCAAAAATACCAATATGTTTCCTATTTGAATTAGGAGTATTATTCATATCTATCACCTAAACAAAGAGATCTCTTTGCCCCTCTTTAATTAATTTAAGATTTTTAATTGTTAACTCTTTCATTTCAGGACTCTTAATCTTCTCAATTTCTTTATTTAATATTCCAAATACTCTCTCTCTTAATTCATCATCACCAAAATCCATTGCATATTCCATTAAAGTCATAAGTGCATTTGGCTGACATACATTTTGAATGTTACCAGATTTTGCCAGTTGCATAAATCTATCTCCAGTTCTTCCACTTCTATAACAAGCTGTGCAATAACTTGGTAAGTATCCTTCATCTAAAAGTTCCTTTAAAACTTCAAGAGGAGTTCTTTCATCAGAAACTTTAAATTGAGCAGTTTCTTTTTTAGTTTCCCCTTCTCTATATCCACCTACACCAGTACAAGAACCAGCACTTACTTGAGAAACACCATATTTTATAACTTCTCTTCTAAGTTCAGCAGTCTCTCTAGTTGATAAGATAATCCCTGTAAAAGGAACAGCAATTCTTAAAATAGCTACTATTTTTTTAAATATATCGTCAGATATCAAATTAGGGAAATCTTCAAGACTCATACCTTCAGCTTTTTTCATTCTTGGAACAGAGATAGTGTGGAATCCTACTCCAAACTCTTTTTCTAAGTAATCATTGTGCATCATCATAGCTAAAACTTCAAATTTCCAATCAGCAAGACCAAATAAAACTCCAGCACCAACATCTTCAATTCCAGCTTTCATAGCACGAGAAAAGGCATTTAAGTGATACTCATAACTACTTTTTAGAGAGTTAGGGTGCACTTTTTCATAAGTTGGTTTGTGATAAGTCTCTTGGAATAAAATATATGTTCCAATATTAGCTTCTATAAGTTTTTTGTAGTTTTCTTCAGTAGTTGCAGCAATATTTACATTAATTCTTCTAATTGCTCCACTTTCAGTTTTAGTTGAATAAATAGCGTCAATAGCATCAATAACATAATCGATTGAGCAGTTAACAGGGTCTTCTCCAACTTCTAAAGCAAGTCTTTTATGACCCATTTTTTCTAAAAGTTTAACCTCTTCTTGAATCTCATCTCTAGTAAGTTTTCTTCTTGAAAATTCGTTATCTCTTCTATAGCCACAGTATGTACAATTATTTACACAGTAATCACTAACATATAGTGGTGCAAAAACAACGATTCTATCTCCATAGATATCTTTTTTTATTTGACCAGCAAGTGTAAAAAGATCTTGTAATTGCTCTTCATCAGATATAGATAATAATGTAGCTATATCTTCAGGAGTTATTTTTTCTTTTCTTTTAGCTTTCTCTAATACATTTTTAACATCTTCTTTTTTTACATTTTTGCTATTATTTAAAAGAGAATAAATCTCTTCGTGATTTATAAAGTTTATTTCCTTTTCCATTGTAAGTTATCTCCTCTTGCCATAACAGCTTCAAAACCTGAATCAGCAATTTTTTGTTTTATTTTTTTTAACTCTTCAGCGGCTTCATCGTTAACAAAAACTTTTCCATCATAAAGAGCATATTTAGCTCTATTTTCAAAAGGTGAAAGGTTAGGCATAATTACATTTGCTCCAACTCTAAACCCTTTCTCTCTCCCTTTAGGATCAAGTGTTCCTAGTGCTGTAGTAGCAGGAAGTAAAACATTTGGAAGTAAAAGCCTAACCAAGGCTAACATAAGTATTACAGTATCAACATTTCCACTTGGTACATGAGAAAGTGGAGTATTTTTTTGTGGAATAAAAGGTCCTATTCCAACCATTTCAGGCTCTAATTTTTTTATAAACATTAAATCATTAACAAAATCTTTATTAGTTTGATTAGGTAAACCTACTAAGAATCCAGCTCCAGTTTGAAAACCTATATTCTTTAAATTTTGTAGACACTCTCTACGGTTTTCAAAACTCATACCAGGGTGTACAGAGTTGTAAAGCTCTTTTGTAGCTGTTTCATGCCTTAAAAGATACCTATCAGCTCCAGCATTGTAGAGATTTTGATAACTTTCTTTTGAACGTTCCCCAAGTGAAAGAGTTACAGCAGCTTCTGGAAACTTTATTTTAATCTCTCTTATAACACCAGTGAGAAAATCATCTGTATAGTAAGCATCTTCTCCCCCTTGCATTACAAAGGTTCTAAATCCTAGAGCGTAGCCAGTTTCGCAGCAGCTTAAAATTTCATCTTTATTTAATCTATATCTTTGGGCATTCTTATTATCAATTCTTAATCCACAATACATACAGTTAGCTTTGCAATAGCTACTAATTTCAATAAGGCCTCTCAAATAAACAGTATTTCCATAAGTTTTTAATCTAGTATCATAAGCTTTTTCAAATAAATAATTTTTAGAATCTATATCTAAATTATTAAGTAAAAAAAGCAACTCATCTTCAGAGGCATTATTTGTTAAGTAAAGTTTATTTATAATATCTTTTATATTAATTTAGCTCTCCTCCTTAAAAGTTTATTCATAACTTAAATAATAACTTTTTTATATTATACTATGTTTTTTAATTATATACTATTGCAAAAGCAACAAAAAACAAGTTTTATTAAGTGTACACTTTAAGAAATAAAGTGTTGCTTTTTAATTTTTTATATGATATATATATTATTAAATATAGTAAAACAACAATGAAAATGACTGGAAATAAGTGTACATCTAAATAAGGGGGCAATATCTGTGACAGAGAGACAGAAGAAAATAATAGAAATTGTAAGAAAGAATCAACCAATAAAGGGTGATGATATAGCAAAAGAATTAGGATTAACTAGATCTGCACTGAGAACAGATTTTTCAATATTAATTAAAGAAAACATTTTAGAATCAAAAGTAAAAAAAGGTTATTACTATAAAGAAAAGCAAGAATTTAAATATATAAAAGAGATAATGAGTTCTCCAATTGTAATAGATTTAAATCTTTCAGTTTATGACACTATAGTAAATATGTTTACAGAAGATGTAGGAAATATGTTTGTTGTTCAAAAAGACTCCCTAGTAGGAGTAGTTTCTAGAAAAGACTTATTAAAAACAGCAATAGGGAAAACAGATATTAATAAGATACCAGTTAGTATGGTTATGACTAGAATGCCTAATGTAATCTATGTTGAAGAGGATGAAACAATCTTATCTGGTGTAAAAAAAATAATAAAACACCAAGTAGATTCTCTACCTGTGGTTAGGGTTGTAGAGCAGAAAGGGGAAAAAATATATAAAGTAGTTGGAAGACTTACTAAAACAAATACAACAAAGCTTTTAATGGGGCTTTTACAAAAGAATGTATTAGCAGAGGCATAGTTGTAAAATAAAAACATAAAAATAAAATCAAGAAATATAAAAAATACGTAGTATATATAGATAATAAGAATTTAGGGAAATTAAATAAAAATTTGAGTTTATAAAGGAGGAATTTGTGAAAAGAGTTTTTTACTTTGAAGAGGGTGGAAAAGATAAGAAAAGCTTATTAGGAGGAAAAGGTGCTAATTTATCAGAAATGGTAAAAATAGGGCTTCCTATTCCAAGTGGAATAATTGTTTCAACTGAGGCATGCAATGAATTCTTAAAAAACGGTCAGACTTTAAATGAAAATTTAAAAAAAGAAGTTATGGAAAAGATTGCAGGTTTAGAGGAGAAAACAGGTAAAAAATTTCAAGGAGAAAATCCTTTACTAGTTTCAGTTAGATCTGGAGCTCCAGTATCAATGCCAGGAATGATGGATACAATTTTAAACTTGGGTTTAAATGATACTACAGCTGAAAAAATGATACAAAGATTTAATAACGCTCCATTCGTATATGATTTATATAGAAGATTTATTCAAATGTTCTCTGACATAGTTGTGGGAATAGATAAAAATAAATTTGTAGAGCTAAGAAATAGAATAATTGAAGAAAATAAAAATTTAACTCAAGATCAAGTAGATAAAAAAGTTATAGCAGAATTCAAAGAGTTTTATAAGAGAGAGCATGGATCAGCTTTTCCAGAAACACCACAAGAGCAGCTGTTTATGGCTATAGATGCAATATTTAACTCTTGGAATAATGATAGAGCAATTACATATAGAAGATTAAATCATATAGACGATAACATGGGTACAGCTGTTGTTGTTCAAGAGATGGTTTTTGGAAATCTTAATGAGATATCAGGAACAGGTGTTGCATTTTCAAGAAATCCTTCAAATGGAACAAAAGAAGTTTTTGGAGAGTATTTATTACAAGCTCAAGGTGAGGATATTGTTGCAGGAATAAGAACTCCTGAACCAATTGCAAGACTTGGGGAAGTATTACCTAAGATATATGACGAGTTTGTTAAGATAGCAGAACTATTAGAAAAAGATTATAAAGATATGCAAGATATAGAGTTTACAATTGAGGATGGAAAATTATACATTCTACAAACAAGAAGTGGAAAAAGATCACCATATGCAGGAATAAAAATAGCTATAGATATGCACGACGAAGGTTTACTTACAAAAGAGGAAGCTATTTTAAAAGTTGACGCAGGTCTAATTCCTCAACTTTTAAATGGAGATTTTGATGAAGAAGCTGTAAAATCAGCAGTATTACTTGGAAAAGGTTTACCAGGTTCAGCAGGAGTTGCAATAGGTAGAGTTGTACTTGCATCTGAAAGGGTAAAAGTAAAAGAAAATACAATTCTTGTTAGAGAGGAAACATCACCTGAAGATATTAAGGGTATAAGTCTTGCTCAAGGAATTGTGACTGTAAAAGGTGGAGCAACATCTCATGGTGCAGTTGTAGCAAGAGGTATGGGAAAATGCTGTGTTACTGGTTGTGGAGATATTGAGATAGACGATATTAGAAGAGAGATGAAAATAGGTGGACATATTGTTAAAGAGGGAGATTTCATCTCTATTAGTGGATATACAGGTGAAATTTTCTTAGGAAAGGTTTTACTTACAGAACCTAAGTTTGACGATAACCTAAAAAGATTTATCTCTTGGTGTAAAGAAGCAAAAAGATTAGGAATAAGAATGAATGCAGATACAGTTGTTGATGCTGAAATAGGAAAAGCTTTTGGTGCAGAAGGGATTGGACTTTGCAGAACAGAGCACATGTTCTTCCAAAAAGATAAAATTTGGACAATTAGAGGAATGATTTTAAGTGAAGATAAAGATGAGAAAGAAGCTGCACTGCACAAGCTTTATTTAATGCAAAAGGAAGATTTTTTCAATATTTTAAAAGTTGTTGGAGATGAGGTAGTAATAGTTAGATTATTAGATCCACCTTTACATGAATTCTTACCAAAAGAACCAAAAGATAAGATTAAAATGGCAGAAATTTTAGGTATATCTATGGAAGAGATGGAGAGAAGAATAAGAAATTTAAAAGATGAAAACCCAATGTTAGGACATAGAGGATGCCGTCTTGCAATAACTCAACCAGAGCTTTATAATTCACAAAGTAGAGCCCTTATAGAGGCTGCAATAGAGTGTCATAAGCAAGGGATAAAAGTACAACCAGAAATCATGATACCTCTTATTTTAGGAGTAACAGAGTTCAGATATATTGAAGATAGCATTAGAGAAGAGATAGAAAAAGTATTTACAGAGTTTGGAATGAGAATAGACTATAAAATTGGAACAATGATGGAGGTTCCAAGAGCATGTTTACTTGCTGATGAGATAGCTCAAGAGGCAGAATTCTTCTCTTTTGGTACTAATGATTTAACTCAAATGACTATGGGACTTTCAAGAGATGACTCAGTTAAATTTATAGGTGACTATAATGATAAGGGAATTTTAAAATTTGAACCATTCTCAACAATAGATGTAAGAGGAGTTGGAAAGTTAGTTAAATTAGGAACAGACCTTGGAAGAAAAGGAAATCCAAATTTAGAAATAGGTGTTTGTGGTGAGCATGGTGGAGATCCAAGAAGTATAGAGTTCTTTGAATCTTTAAAAATAGACTATGTAAGTTGTTCACCTTTTAGAGTTTTAGTAGCAATAGTTGCAGCAGCTCAAAGTTATATTAGAGATAAGCAGAATAAAAAAACTATCCCAGAATTAATAGGAAAAGAATCAGTTCGTATAGGGAAATTAAATAAGAAAAAATTACAATTTTAATCTTGAAATAGATTAAAATCTATAAACTAATAAGCAATAAAATAAAAAAGAGTAGTGAATAACCACTACTCTTTTTTGTTTAGGTCAGACCAAAAGCTTACCTACTAAGGTTTGTAATCTGTTGTAGTACAGTTATTGAACAAAATGGTTGTTTTTATTGTTTTTTAGAGTTAAACTTAGGGCAAATAGACTTAGAGAAAAGTTTTTATTGAAGTTATTATTTTAAATTAAAAAAATTTTTATTTAAAGGGGGAATTATATATGCCAAAATTTATGCCAGAGCCTTACAAAATTAAAGTGGTTGAGAATATGGCTCAACTAACAGCGGAAGAGAGAAAAGAAGCAATTGAAAAAGCTGGGTTTAACACATTTTTATTAAGATCGGATGAATGCTATATTGACCTTTTAACTGATTCAGGAACCAATGCAATGAGTGACCATCAATGGGCAGGAATGATGGTTGGAGATGAGGCTTATGCAGGTTCTAAAAACTTTTATAAATTAGAGGAAACTGTAAGAGATATATTTGGATTTAAGTATGTTGTACCAACTCACCAAGGGAGAGGGGCTGAAAATATCTTATCAACTATTACAATAAAACCTGGAGATTACGTACCAGGAAACATGTATTTTACTACGACTAGATTCCACCAGGAGAGAAATGGAGCAACATTTAGAGATGTTGTTATTGATGAAGCACATCAACCAGATAGAGATGATGTACCTTTTAAAGGAAATGTAGATTTAAAAAAATTCCAGGCTTTAATTGATGAGGTAGGAGCAGAAAAAATACCTTATATTTGTTTAGCTGTAACAGTTAACTTAGCTGGGGGACAACCAGTTTCTATGGGAAATATTAAAGCTGTAGGAGAGTTAGCTCATAAGCACGGAATAAAAGTTATGTTTGATGCAACAAGATGTGTTGAAAATGCTTATTTTATTAAAGAGAGAGAGGATGGATATCAAGACAAAACAATAAAAGCAATTGTAAAAGAGATGTTCTCTTATGGAGACGGTTGCACAATGAGTGGAAAAAAAGATTGTTTAACTAATATTGGTGGATTTTTATGTATGAATGATTATGATTTATATCTTCAGTCTACAGCAACTGTAGTTCAATTTGAAGGGATGCCATCTTATGGAGGTTTAGCGGGAAGAGACATGGAAGCAATGGCAATAGGGTTAAGAGAAGCTGTAAACTATAATTATATTAGCCATAGAGTAAATCAGATTAGATATTTAGGTGAAAAATTAGAAGCTGCTGGAATACCAATGGTAAAACCTTATGGTGGACATGCTATATTCTTAGATGCAAGAGAATTTTTACCTCATTTAACTCAAGATCAATTCCCAGCTCAAGCTTTAGCAGCTGCTATATTTGAGCACTCAGGAGTTAGAACAATGGAGAGAGGAATTGTATCAGCTGGTAGAGATATAAAAACAGGGGAAAATCATCATCCAAAATTAGAAACAGTAAGACTTACTATTCCTAGAAGAGTTTATACTTATGCTCATTTAGATTATGTTGCTGACTCGGTAATAGAACTTTATCAAAAAAGACATGAGATAAAAGGACTAAAATTTGAATATGAAGCAAAATTCTTAAGATTTTTTACAGGTAGATTTTCACAAATTTAATAAATTATTCAATAAGTTATATTAAGTAAAAAATTAAATAGAAATAGAAAAAGTGACGAATTTATCGTCACTTTTTTCTTATAACATCTTTATAGTAAATAGAGTATCTATTTTTTTAAATGGATAACTTGGACAGGAGTTTCAACACCTGCTCTATCTTTTATAGATATACCAAGATATTCGTTGTCTCCTAAGTCTTCTTTATCTATTCTAATAACTTGTTTCTCTCGAGAATAATCTCTTCCTATAACCTTTAAAATATTTTTAGGATTAGATGAATCAAAGTTTTTATTATTGAATGTATACACAACATAAAATCTAGAATCATTACTTAAACTATCATTGAATATAAGAGAATATTCAACTGAATTTTTACCAATTTGAATATTTTTAATATCTTGAGTTTTTATTCTATCTAACCAAGGTTTACTAGGAACTAATGCCTTAGTATTGAAGTATTTATTTCTTAATAGAGATATATGTTGATTTCTTGTAGTAGTACCAAGATCTGTTTTAGTATAGTCTGAAACTATATCTTTATAGCCAAAGAATACACTACCTTTAACAGATGAATATTTTTGATTAAATTTCATCTGATTAGGAATCTCTTCAAAATTTTTCCAGCTATTATTTTTTCCTATGAAAAGATGTTTGTAACTAGAGTGACCAATATATAATTGTGTTCTCGTTGAGTCCATTTGCTTTGACCACCAATGAACTAACTCTCCGTAAGGGGCTGCACTTTGATCAAATTCCCAATAAATTTGAGGTATTATGTAGTCAATAGTTTCATCTTTAACCCACTTTCTTGTATCTGCATAGATATCTTTGTAAGATGATGTAGATTTTAAAGGAGTTCTAGATCCAGCAGGATTATTGTCCTCATGATCCCACATTCCGAAAGGAGAAATTCCCCATTGCACAGAACGTTGTTTAGCTTTATTGAATTTATCAATAGTTGATTTTACAGAGGAAACAAGCAGATTTATATTGTTTCTTCTCCAATTTTTTACATTTATATCATAAGCTTCTCTATTCTTAGAACCATTTAAATTAGATATATAGTTAAATCCACGAGGATTTTTTGCAAAGGTTTTTCTATCTTCAAAATCATCTCCAAAGTACCAATCTTTTCCATTTCTTTGAGATTTATAAGGATAAAAATAGTCATCAAAGTGTATTGCATCAACATCATAAAGAGATAAAAATTCAGTTATTGTATCTGTAATATGTTTGATAACTCTGTCTTCTCCAGGATTTAAGTACAATTTATTATCGAATATATACACAAGATCTGGATTTTTTCTAGCAAAATTATCCTTTGATAGCTTGTTTAGTTCAGCTTTTAAAGTTGTATTTTTAGGTCCAACATGAGTAACTCTATAAGGATTAAACCAAGCATGAAACTCCATTCCTCTTTTATGAGTCTCTTCAATCATCCATTTAAGTAAATCAAAATCGTCAGCCCATTGAGGCTCAACACCTTGTTTACCAGTTAGTACATGACTCCAAGGTCTATTTTTAGATTTATACGTAGCATCTAAAGTTGGACTTACTTGATAGATTACAGCATTAAAATTCATCTTTTCATGGGTATCTAAAATATCTATCCAGTCTGATTTAAGCTCTTCAACACTATTTCTTATAACTTTTTTTCCATTAACCATTGTAGCTTTTGGAAAATTCATATTTTCAACACTAGCTACCCATGTTGTTCTAAACATCTCTTTTGGAGCTGTATAATTTTTTACAATAGTGACATTTGGAGTATTGGGTTTTGTGTTTAAAGTTATAGGCTCGTTAGAATAGATGGGGGTTTTTCCTTCAATTTTTTTGAATTTATGAAGCTCAGTAGTATTTGCATTATTTTCACTAGAATATCCTAGTAGAAACATTGAGATAAAAAACGTAAAAAATAGAAATTTTTTTTTCAATTTAGACACCTTCTTATTTTGAATTTATTTAATTATTTTATCAAAAAAAATAGGTAAAGTATAGGGAATTAATTAGTTTAAAATACTGTTTTTTTATGTGAAAAAATGATATAATATCAAAAAAAGGTCATTATGTAAAGATTTAACATTGTTTTTTCATATAATTTAAAAAAAATAGAAAATATGAAAAAAAAGGAGATGAAATGAAATATCATTTAGAGTTTGATAGAGACAGTGATGAAAAACTATATCTTCAATTATATAAAATTATTAAGTATGAGATTTTAAATAATAAATTAAAAGAAGGAGAAAAATTGCCTTCTATTAGACAGACTGCTATGAGATTTAAAGTTAATCTAAATACAGTGATACAAGCTTACGATATTTTAGAAAATGAAAATTATATAATGAAAATTATAGGAAAAGGGTGTTTTGTATTGAATAAGAGTAATATAATATCTGACGAAGAAAATAAACCAATCGTCGATAACTTTTATGAGGGACAAATAAAAATTATGGATAACATAAATTTTGCAAAAGGGACTTTATCACCTGATTACTTCCCTTTTGAATTGTATAAGAGATTTGCTAATGATATTTTTGATGCAGGGAATCCTGGGATATTTGAATATCAAAATGTCCAAGGGATTAGCAGCTTGAGAAAAGTTGTAGCTGATGCTGTGGAAAAAAATGATATTTTTACAAACTCTGAGGAGATAATAATTACCTCAGGAACACAGCAATCTCTAAATACAATACTTAATTTTTTTCACCAAAATAATAAGCCTAACATTGTTGTAGCTAATGCTAGTTATCCTAATGCACTTCATCTTTTTAAAAAAAATTGTAATATTTATACAATTAATCAAAAAAATGATGGATGGGATTTAGAAGAGTTTGAAATGCTTTTAAAAACAGTGAATATTTCTTTTATTTATGAAGTTTTTAATTTTCAAAATCCTACAGGAATAACATGGAGTGATACTAAGAAACAAAGCATTATAGAGTTAGCTCACAGATATAATTTTTATATTGTAGAGGATGATAGTTTTGCAGATTTTTACTTTGGAGAGACAAGACCAGTTCCTGTTAAATCTTTTGATAAATGGGATAATGAAAAAGTATTTTATTTGAAAACTTTCTCTAAAATAATTATGCCGGGAATAGAAACTGCAATGCTAGTATGTCCTAAAAAATATTTGAAACAGTTAATACTGATAAAGCATAGTTTAGGGACAACAACAACAGGGTTTAATCAAAAAATATTAGAGAATTTTTTAACTTCAGAAGAGTTTTCTGTACATTCAGAAAGAGTTAGAACCATTTTAAAAGAGAAGCAAGAGTATCTACTAAAAAGAATATCTAAAATAAAAAATGTAGAGGTGCTATTTAAACCTAAAGGTGGTTTCTTTATTTGGATTGAAGTATCTCCAAAAATAAATTTAGAAACTTTTATAAATTTCTGCAAAGAGAGTAATCTTAACATGCTAAATAGTAGTATATTTTTCCCGGCACAATGGGAAAAAAATAAATTTAGATTAAGTTTTTCATCGTTAACTTTAGAAGAGTTAGAAAAAGGGAGTCTAATATTAAAATCAATATTAGAAAATTCTATTAATGATAACTAAAATTAGTAATCATTCTAATTAGATAGGGGGGGCTTTATGAAATGGAGTCTGAGATTAATAGCTATGCTTGCTATATCAATATTAAGTTTTTCTATTACCATAAACCAAGATTTAAAATATAATAAATATACACTACCTTTACAATACTCTTATGGAAAAGAGAAGAGAACGATTCAGATTGAAAAAATGAAAACAAATTTAGAAATGCTTATACAATTTGAAAATGAAAGTTTGGCAAGAATGGAGACACTAGGACTTTTGAGAAATTACAAGAATGCTAATGGGCAGCCAGCTCCAGTTGTAGATATGGTAGTAGATAAATATGGAATAGAGAGTGATTCTTTAGGAAATAAAAGATATCAAGGTATTCCATTATATAAAGCTGTAGAAGATACCCAACCTATAAGATATGCTTTAGATGGAAATTTAGTTGCTATTACAAATATAGGATTAGATAGATATAAAGTAAGGTTGATAGAGACTAAAGAGGAGTATTACGTACCTAAAAATTATACAAGACCAATAAAAATTAAAAGCTTTAATAAAGCAATTTTTGTAGATAGAAAAAATCAAAATATTGTAACATTAGAAAAAACTCCAGATTCATGGCTAATAAGAAGTATAAATCCTGCTTCAACGGGACTACAGAAGCCACCATATTATTTTAAGACACCTCTAGGTGTTTATGTAATGCAAAGTAAGCTAGATAAAATGGATTACTTAAAAGAAGGAAGTAAGACAGAGATAGAGGGATTTGCTCCTTACGCAAGTAGATTTACAGGGGGAGTCTATATTCATGGTGTTCCTGTAAACTTGCCTAAAACAGAGATAATAGAGTATTCCCCTACACTTGGGACTTACCCAGTTTCTCATAAATGTATTAGAACACCTTCATCTCATGCAAAATTTATTTACCAATGGTCACTTATTTTTGAAACAGCTATATTTGTTATAGAATAGAGATCTAATGAAAAGCAATATTATAAAAAAAGAACCTATAGATGGACGCGTATAAAAGCTAGTCTATAGGTTCTTTTTATTTTATTAGAATTTACGATGAGTTTTCTCCTGAGTGCTATATATACTCAGATCACCGCTAAAAATAAATGCGATGGCACAAGAGATGAAAAAATAAGGCGTCATGTTATAACCAAATATTTCTAATCCTATAAATACAGATGCAAGAAATGTATTTGTTGCAGAGGCAAAAATAGAGCAATAACCAAGTGCAGCAAGGAATTCAATAGGGAAGTCTAATAATCTGCCTAAAACGACTCCTAAAGAGGCTCCAATTGCAAATAAAGGGGTAACTTCACCACCTTGAAAACCAATTCCTAAAGTAAAAACAGTAAACAAAATTTTACTTATCCAATCATAATAATAAATATTTTTATTATAAAAACTATTTTCTATTAAATTTGTTCCCAGTCCACTATATCTTCCACCATGAAAAATAAATAGCATTAGAGCAAGAAAAATACTTCCTATAAATATTTTTTTTAGAGGATTAATATTTGTAAAGAGTGGTAGTGTTTTTATTTTATTTAATAAAAAAGAGAATAAATATCCTACAAATCCAAATATTAAAGAGCAGACAATAATAATCGTAGTATTTCTAAGATTAAATTCGGGAATATCTTGAACTATAAAATGGAAATGCTTAATACCTAAGTAATTAGATACTAAAAATGCAGTATAAGAAGATACTAAAACTGGAAATAAAGCTCTATATTCTAAAATGCCAATTTTTAGTATTTCAATAGAGAAAATAGTTGCAGCTATGGGAGTTCCAAACAATCCAGAAAATCCAGCAGCTATTCCACAAGATATAAGAATTGGTTTCAACTCTGAAATATCTATAGAAGAATATTTTTTGATAAAACTAAAAAGAGTATTAGAAGCAGTAGCTCCAATTTGTACAGCAACCCCTTCTCTACCAGCAGAACCACCAAAAAGGTGAGTAAGCCATGTTGAAATAACAACAAAGGGAATTAATCTTTTGGGAATTAAATCTTCTTTTTCTATTGTAGAATGGAAAACAAGTCCCATACCTTTAGAAGAGTTTTTACCATATTTTTTATATAGATAGCATATTAATAATCCTATAAAAGGAAGAAAAAATAGCGGATATGGAAAAAATAAAATTCTAAAATCAGAAGCATAATTTAAACCTAGAGAAAATATAAAATCTAAAAATCCAGTAACTATACCAATTATAATAGAAAAAAATATATAAAAAAGTAGCCGAAAAAATTGATTATTCATAAAATTCCTCCTAGTATATGAAAATTATATAAATATGCTAATTATTATAAGAATTATCTTAAAATTATTTCATAAAGAGATATATAAGTCAATTAAGAATATAAAATAAGGACTGAGTACTCTAATAAAATAAGAGCCCAGTCCTTATGAATTATAAAGATATTTTTATATTAATCAGCTAAAAAACAACTAATTTTCTTAATATTTTACTTAATATTTTCTAAATCTTTTACAGTAATAGATTTAATGTTTGGAGTTCTACCATCACTAGATCTTGGAACAGAAATTTTTCCCTCAGAAACTAGAGCAGGAATCTTATTGTGTAAGTTAGTATCCCAAGAAATACCAGTTATTTGCCAGTTCTCAGCAACCTCAGGAGTAATTACTCCACCTTTTACTGTGGAAATGTACTCTTTAATAAGCTCTCTAATTCTACCCTTGTCTCCCATAGTTTGGAATAAATCAACAACTAACTCAATTTCATCAGGTTTAAATAATCCATCTTTTTCAGAAACAAATGTAGATTTTCCTCTATAATCATTAACAGCAACAATGAAAGTATCGTTTGCTTTAACAGGTGTTCCATCTAATTTTCTTAAATTTTCTATTCTTTTTCCTACAGGTTTTGAAATATTAATTTCATAGTTAACACCTGAAAAAATATCATAGTTATATGATCTTATATTTTCATCAAAAGAGATTGTTAAGTCTCCAGGTTGTAAAGTGTTATAGTAAGAAGCAGACCATTCCATATATTTTTTTAATTGAGCACCATTTAATCTATATGCTCTTAAAGTATTATCGTATTTATAAATCATAGCAATATCAGATTTTTTTATAGGTCCTTCAGGAATATTAGCATCTTCTCTTAAAACAGCTGAAGAAGCTACGTCAGCTTTTGTATAGTACATTTGAACTTCATTGATCAGTTGTATCATAGGAGTAGGCTCTAATTGTGCAATTGGTATTCCAGCTATCTCATTAGGTCTAACTAAATCTCCACCAATTAAATCTCCTATAACTGTAGCAGAGTCTTTTAAAGCTATTTGATGATATTTATCAAGTTTAGCAACAAGTTCTGCATCTGGCTGAATATCTTTTGTAGGAATATTTTCAGCAATAATATCAGTGTTCTTATTAGCTATAACCCATTTACCTTTCTCTTTAGTAACTTTCAAGTCAACTTTACCTAAGTATTCTCCCCATTTTCCTGGTTCCATTAGTAGAGTTCCAGAAGGTGTTCTTTCATTTCTTAAGGCATGTTCATGACCTGTGAAAACAATGGCAACTTCAGGATTATTAAGAGCTATCTCTCTTGTAGAATCTCCAGAACCAAATTCTGGATCTAGTTGCATATGAGCACTTACTATAATAATGTCTGCTTTATTTTTTAATTCAGATACAACTTTCTTAACTTCTTCCACTGGATTAGTTACAGTATAATCTTTTAAATTTTCAGCGTCCCACTTTTTAATATGAGGAGTAACTACCCCAATAAGAGCAATTTTAACATGATTAATTTTAAAGATTTTATAAGGATTATAAACTCTTTTGTTATCTTTGTATAAGTTAGCAACGATTAAGTCACCATTAAAAGGTTTTAGTACTTTATCTAATGTATCCATTCCAAAATTAAACTCATGGTTTCCAGGTACCATAGCATCATAACCAACGTGGTTAAAAAACTCAACAAGAGGAGTTATATCACCCTTTAAAAATAGCTCATGAGAGTTATCTTGGATAGCATCACCATTATCAAGTAATAGAGTATTTTTGTTTGTAGTTTTTAATTCTTTAATTAAAGTTGCCAGTTGAACCATACTTCCTTTTTTACTGTCAGATGCAGTAGAGTATTCGTAAGGCATAAACTTACCATGTAAATCACTAGTTACCAAAATTTGAATATTAGCTATTTCAGAAGAAAAAGATAATACTGTAGAAAATATAAAAAGTAAAAACATAGAAATAAATTTTTTCATTTAAAACTTCCCCCCTTGAAAAAATTAAATATATTTGTATACATTATCGTTTAAATTATCACATAAACAGAAAAAAAAGTCAATGTTTAGGGGCAATATTAGTTTTATATATATAAAAAATGTATGGAATCAGTAAAAATCTTGAAAAAATTTTATAAATAAAAGAATTCTTTATTTTTTTCTAATTAAAAGTTACAATGATGTTGTAATTACAGATATTTAGTGGAGGAAAAAATGTTTGAAAATTTAAAATTAGAAGGAATAAATTTTTATAGAGGGGAGATCCCATTTTTTATAAAAAAAACAGATAAAAATTTAGTATATCTATGTTCTTCCAAAAAAAACTTAAATGATTACTACTGGTGTTTGAAAGACTTTACAGATGTAAAGATAATAAAGCAAGAGGAAAATACAGAAGAAGAATATATAAAGTTTAATTATAAAATAATAGAGGCTTTAAAAAATAATGAGCGTTTTATAATATTGATTACTTTAGATTACTTTTTAAAAAAATATAGATATCATGGAAATAGTCTTTTAATAGAGAATGGAAAAAAATTAGATTTAAAAAAGACTATAGAGATGTTTGATAGTGAAGGATATAAAAGAAATTATCTTATTGAAGGAAGAGAAGAGTACTCTATAAGGGGAGATATCCTAGATTTTTTTCCAGTTAATAGTGAAGCTCCAATAAGAGTAGAACTTTTTGATGATGAGATAGAAAGAATAAGTTATTTTAGTATAGATACTCAAAAAAGTATTGAAAAGCTAAATCAAGTAGATGTGTATATAGACAATAATAAGGATTCAGTGGAAAACTTTTTAGAACATTTTAAAGATCTAGAAACTAATAATAAAAAAATTAAATTAGAACTTTTTTTAGAAAATAGAGAGGTTTTAGAGTACAAGTTAAAAGAGATTATAGAAAGCAGTGATGAATCAGAAGAGGAAAGATTAAATCAATGTTTTTTTAATGGAATAAAAAATTTTAAAGAGTTAAAGAATCAAATATTTAAGAGTAATGAAATTCAAAGATATCAAGATTATGAAGAGATAAAAAAGATTTCAAAAGAAAAAAAAATAGTTATATGTAGTGAAGAAAATAGAAGATATTTAGAGATTTTTAGTGAATATTCCAATATAGAGTATTATCATTATCCTTTATATGAGGGGTTTGAAAATAATGGAACTCTTTATTTAACAGATAGAGAGCTAAAAGGAATAAGAGTTAAAAGAGAAAAAAACACTAATAAGATAGTAAAACATACTAATATTTCTGAGATAAAAGAGGGTGATTACTTGATTCATGAATCTTTTGGACTTGGAATATATAAAGGACTAAGTATTATAAATGGTCAAGAGTATTTAGAAATTAAGTATGCTGATGAAGATAAACTATTTGTTTCAACAAATAACTTAGATAGAATTGAAAAATATATAGTAGATATAGGTCAAGAGCCGGAAATATATAGATTAGGTAGAAAAGGGTTCAAAAAGAGGAGAGAAAAACTTCAAGAAGAAATTGCTGTTTTTGCTCATGAAATTATAGCAATTCAGGTAAAAAGAATGACAAATAAAGGATTTAAATTTACAAGAGATAATCTTCTTCAAGAGGAGTTTGAAGAGAGTTTTCCATATACCTTAACAAGAGATCAAGTTAAAGCTATTGATGATGTAAAAAAAGATATGGAATCAGAAAAGGTAATGGATAGAATAGTTTGTGGAGATGTAGGATGTGGAAAAACAGAAGTAGCTATAAGAGCAGCTTTTAAAGCTGTTAATGATGAGAAACAAGTGGTTATAATGGTTCCTACAACAGTCTTAGCTCAACAACATTATGAAAGAGTTAAAGAGAGATTTAAAAATTATCCTTTCACAGTTGAACTGTTAAGTAGAGTAAAAACAGAAAAAGAACAAACCGAGATAATAAGAAGAATATCTAATGGGTCTGTAGACATAGTTATAGGAACTCATAAAGTTTTATCAGAAGATATAAAATTTAAGGATTTAGGTCTTGCAATAATTGATGAAGAACAAAAATTTGGTGTAAAAGCTAAAGAAAAATTGAAACAATTAAAAGATAATATAGATATGTTGACTTTAACAGCAACTCCAATACCAAGAACTCTTAATTTAGCTCTTTTAGGGATAAGAGATATATCTATAATAGAAACATTGCCTCCTAATAGACTCCCTATAAAAGATAGTTATATTGAAAAAAATGAAAAGAATATAAAAGATGCAATAATGAAAGAGTATGCTAGAGAGGGACAGTGTTTTTATCTTTATAACTCTGTAAAAAAAATGGAAAAGAAAGAGCAAGAGATTAGAAACATAATACCAGATTTTATAAAAATAGCTTCTATTCATGGGCAGATGCAACCTAGAGAGATAAAGTCAAGGCTTAACTCTTTTGAAAGTGGAGATATAGATATACTTTTAACTACAACAATAATTGAAAACGGAATAGATATAGAAAATGCAAATACTATTATAATAGAAGGGATAGAAAAATTAGGACTGTCTCAAATGTATCAGCTTCGTGGTAGAGTTGGAAGAGGATCAGAACAAGGGTACTGCTATCTTATTATAGATAGTACGAAGGAATCTAAGAGTAAAGTTAAAGAAAGAGAGCAATCTATGAGAAGTTTAGATGGGATAAATACAGGTGCAGGTTTTCACCTTTCCCTAGAAGATATAAGAATAAGAGGTGCTGGAGAAATTCTTGGAGAAAAGCAACATGGAGCACTAGAAGTTTTAGGTTACTCGCTATATATGAAAATGCTACAAGAAGAGATGGATAAATTAAAAGGTAACTATATAAAACCAATTACAGAGTTTGTGATGGAGCTAAAAGGTGATAGATATATACCTGAGGAGTACATGAACAAAAGAGAGAGAGTTGGAATTTATAAAAGAGTCGCTAAGATAAATAAATTAGGTGATTTAAGAGAGATTGAAAATGAAGTTATAGATAGATTTGGAAGGTTACCTAGTGTGGTTAAAAACTACTTTAGAGGGGAAAAAATAAGAATTCTTTCTGCTGTGGAAAATATTTTAGAAATAAAAGAACAGGAAGAGTATTGCTATATTAAATTTATTGGAAATGATGTAAAATCAGAAAAAATAATGGAGTTATTACAGAGAGGAAAAATAAAATATAAAAAATATGAAAATGCAATTGAGTATTACGGTAAATTAGAAGATTTTTTTGAATATTACAAAGGAATATAAGGGAGGTTAAAATCTTGGAGAAAAAAGGATTTTATGAACTAGTAGAATTAATGAGAGTGTTAAGAGGGGAAAATGGATGTTCTTGGGATAAAAAACAGACAATTCACTCTTTAAAAGAATATTTGCTAGAAGAGACTTACGAAACTTTAGAAGCTATGGATATAGGCGGAGAAGAGTTAAAGGGAGAGTTAGGGGATCTGTTATTAAATATAATTTTTCAAGCTCAAATATCTGAAGAGAATGGGGATTTTAACATAGATGGTGTAGTTCAAAAACTTTATGATAAATTAGTAAGAAGACATCCTCATATTTTTGGTGATGAGACAAATCTAACATCTGATGAGGTAAAAGTTCAATGGGAAAAAATAAAAAAGAAAGAGAAAGAGCATAAAGATAGAGTTTCTATTTTGGATGGAATACCAAAAACATTCCCAGCGATGCTAAGATCAGAGAAGATAATAAAAAAAGTAAGAGCAGTAGGATTCGATTGGGATAACGTTGATGGAGTATTAGATAAGGTTCAAGAAGAGATTGAAGAGTTAAGAGAAGTAATTCATACAAATGAACATGAAAAAATTCAAGGAGAGATTGGAGATCTTATATTCTCATTGATAAATTTATCTAGTTATTTAGGATACAATGCTTCAGATGTTTTGGAAAAAACTAATAAAAAATTTGAAAAGAGATTTAGATACATAGAATCTGTTTGTGATGTAAATGAAAGTTCTGTAGAATTAATGGAATCTAAGTGGAAGGAAGCAAAAACTCTTGAAAAGGATTAAAATATAAGTGTTTTAATAAAAAAATGTAGTAAGAGAAAAGGGGTAGATATGAGAATAGATAAATTTTTAAAAGTTAGCAGAATTATTAAGAGAAGACCTATCGCTAAAATAGTTGTAGATGGTGGAAAAGCTAAAATAAATGGGAAAGTAGCTAAAGCTAGTACAGAGATAAAAGTTGGAAATATACTAGAGCTAGAATACTATGATAAGTATTTTAAATTTGAAGTATTAGAAGTTCCAGAAGGAAATGTAGCGAAAGATAAAGCTAATGATTTAATAAAGGTTTTAGAAGTAAAAGGTATGGATATAAAGATTGATTTATCAGTTGAGGGGGATATTTTTGAATGATAAAAGAGTTAAAATCTAATGCTAAGATTAATATAGGGTTAAATGTAGAAGGCGTTCTTGATAATGGATATCATATTTTAGATATGGTGATGGTTCCGATAGATTTATCTGATAGGTTAGTTATTGATTTTAAAGAGAAAAAAGGGATTTTAAAAATAACTGCAAATAATGAAAAAATACCTACAGATGAAAGAAACATACTTTATAAAGTATATAAAATGTTCTATGAGAAAAGTAATATTGAGTCTGAGGATATAGAAGTTTATTTAGAAAAAAATATCCCTTCAGAAGCTGGTCTTGGAGGAGGAAGTTCCAATGGAGCATTTTTTTTAAAGGAATTAAACAAATATCATGGGAATATTTTTACAGATGAAGAGTTAATCTTATTTTCTAAAAATATTGGAGCAGACATTCCATTTTTTA
Organism: Fusobacteriaceae bacterium; assembly: GCA_051656905.1. Classification (GTDB taxonomy): domain Bacteria; phylum Fusobacteriota; class Fusobacteriia; order Fusobacteriales; family Fusobacteriaceae; genus JAGNZR01. Next base: position 37,202 of record JBOFJQ010000027.1, read on the forward strand.
TTATTAATAAAAGCTCAAGAGTAAGAGGTATTGGAGAGGAGATTGAAATTTTTAAAAATAATTTAAAAGTTAGTATTATTTTAATAAAACCACCATTTGGAATATCAACTCCAACAGCTTTTAAACTTTTTGATAGCTTAAAATCAGAAAATAAAGAGAAAAAAGCCAATATTTTAGAAATAATAGAAGGACTTTCTCAAAACAAGTTGTATAAGATGGAACAGGGAGTTGAAAATCAATTGGAAGTTGCACTATTAACTGAAAGCTTAGAAATAAAAACTTTTAGAAAAAAACTCCAAGATTTTCACGAAATATTTTATATGTCAGGAAGTGGAAGCACATATTTTACACTGGTAGAAGAAGAAAGAGGTTTAGAAATTTATACTAATCTAAAAAAAGAATTAAAAGAGTGTGAAATTTATATGACGAAATTTCTTGGTTAATAAAAAACAGGGGGTTGAAATAAAAAGTGAAAATTACAGATGTGAGGGTTAGACTAGTAAAGAAAAATGAGATTGGAAATGAAAAGTTAAGAGCATATGCAGATATAACTTTTGATGATGTTTTTGTTATCCATGGTTTAAAGGTAGTTTATGGACAGAAGGGAATGTTTGTTGCTATGCCTTGCAAAAAAATGGCAAATGGAGAGTTTAAAGATATTGCTCATCCAATTAATCAAGATTTAAGAACAGAGATTAGCACAGTTGTTTTAGCAGCTTATGAAGAAGCTGATAAAAACAGTGAAATAATTGTAGAAGAGCTAATTTAATAAAAAAAATTAAAAAAAATAGAAAAAAATTATTTTTATTCTTGACTCAATTTTAAATTTATGATAATATAAAAAAGTTGTTGGGCTGTCGCCAAGCGGTAAGGCATCGGACTTTGACTCCGACATGCGTTGGTTCGAATCCAGCCAGCCCAGCCAACTTACATAAAAACTCAAATCTACCCTAGTGGTAGATTTTTTTATTTATACAAAAATAATATTATAAATTTCTAAAGAATTAGGATTTTTTATATAAAAATATTGAGATAATCATTTATTTGTAATATACTAAATTATAATGCTCGAATTAAGATATAATACTAATTAGTTAACATGGATGAAATATTAAAAAGATAGGTGGTGCAATTAATATATGAAAAAATTTATATTAGTATATATGATGTTTTCAACTTTGGCTTTAGCTGATATTCAATATGAAGATTTACCTAAAGATCACTGGGCTTATAATTCTGTTAATCTATTGGTAGAACAAGGAGTGTTAGAGGAAGATAGCTACTCTTTTAGAGGGGAATCAAATTTAAAAAGATATGAATTTGCATATGCTTTAGGAAAGTTACTTAATAAAGTACAACTAGAAAAAGCTGATAAGAAAGATTTTTTAGTTTTAGAAAAATTGGTTTCTGAGTTTGCAGTTGAATTAACTAAAATAGGATTTGATACAGATACATTTAATAGTAAGATAGAAAACTTAAATGAAACTATTCAGTTAATGAAAACAACAATAGATAGACAACAAAAGATGATAGACGATTTAACAAAAAGAGTGGAAAAGTTAGAAAGAGAGATTTAAATGATAATAATTATTATAAATATGGGAGATAGTAATGGAAAAATTAAAATTTAATTATCAAAATGCACTAAACTTTATAACAGAAACTGAAGTAAACTTAATGGAGTCACAAATAACTTTAGCAGCAAAAATGTTAGAGGAGAAAACAGGAGCAGGAAATGATTTCTTAGGTTGGGTAAATTATCCTAGTAATTACAATAAAGATGAATTTAAAAAAATACAAGAAGTTGCAGAAAAAATAAAAAAAAGTTCTGATATACTTTTAGTAGTTGGAATAGGTGGATCATACTTAGGAGCAAGAGCTGCAATAGATTTTTTAACTCATAGTTTCCACAATAGTTTAGCAAAGGATAAAAGAAAAACTCCAGAGATATTTTTTGTAGGACAAAATATATCAGGAACATATTTATCTGATCTTTTAGATCTTTTAGATAATAAAGATTACTCTATAAATGTTATTTCAAAATCAGGAACAACAACAGAACCAGCTCTAGCTTTTAGAGTTTTAAAAAATCATATAGAAAAAAAATATGGAAAAGAAGCAGCAAAAGATAGAATTTTTGCAACTACCGATAAGGAAAAAGGAGCACTTAAAAAATTAGCTGATTCAGAAGGGTATGAAACTTTTGTTATACCTGATGATATAGGAGGTAGATTCTCTGTATTAACGCCAGTAGGACTTCTTCCAATTGCAGTTGCAGGAATAGATATAGAAGAGCTTATGAAGGGTGCGAAAGACGCTTCTGTAGACTTCTCGAAAGAGTTTAAAGATAACTCTTGTTATAAATATGCAGCAATAAGAAATATTTTAAATAGAAAAGGGAAAGACATTGAGTTATTAGTAAATTATGAACCAAAGCTTCACTTTGTATCTGAGTGGTGGAAACAGTTATTTGGTGAGTCTGAAGGAAAAAATGGGAAAGGAATATTTCCAGCTGCAGTAGATTTCAGTACTGATTTACACTCTATGGGTCAATATATTCAAGAGGGAAAAAGAGTATTATTTGAAACTGTAATTCATATTGAAAAAGCTCATAAAGATATAATAATAGAGATTGAAAAAGATGATTTAGATGGACTTAATTATCTTGCAGGAAAAGATTTTGATTTTGTAAATAAAAAAGCAGCAGATGGAACTATTTTAGCTCACGTTGATGGTGGAGTACCAAACCTTGAGATTACAATACCAAAATCTACACCATATCATTTAGGATATATGTTTTATTTCTTCATGAAAGCTTGCGGAGTAAGTGGGTATGTATTAGGAGTTAATCCTTTTGATCAACCAGGTGTTGAAGCTTATAAGAAAAATATGTTCGCTCTTCTAGGAAAAGCAGGTTTTGAAGAGTTAGCAGCTAAACTTAATGCAAGATTAAAAAAATAGTATAAAAAATATTTATTAATAAAATCACATAAGGAGGATAGTATGTTTTATAAAAAAGAAAATGGTTGGAAAGCTACAACTGAAGAGAAAAGAAAAGAAATATTCAACTTTTCAGAAGGGTATAAACAGTTTTTAGATTTAGGAAAGACAGAAAGAGAGTTTGTAAATGCAGGGATTGAACTAGCTGAAAAGCACGGTTTTAAAAATGCAGAGACTTTAAATTCTTTAAAACCTGGAGATAAAGTTTATTATATAAACAGAGGAAAAAATTTAATTTTAGCTGTTATAGGTAGTGAAGATTCAAAGTTAGGATTTAATTATATAGTTTCTCACGTTGATTCTCCAAGAATAGATTTAAAACAAAATCCTCTATATGAATCAATGGAATTATCATATATGAGAACTCATTATTATGGTGGAATTAAAAAATATCAATGGGCGACACTGCCTCTTGCAATGCATGGAATTATAGTACTTGAAAGTGGAAAAAAAGTAGAGATAACTATAGGGGAGAAAGATGGAGATCCTATATTTACAATACCAGATTTATTACCACATTTATGGGGGAAATCACAAGCTGAAAGAAAAGCTCCTGAAGTTTTAAAAGGGGAAGAGCTTCAAATATTAGTTGGAACTATTCCATCTACAACTTTAGATAAAGAAGTAAAAGATTTAGTAAAATATAATGTAATGCAAAAATTAAACGACACTTATGGAATAGTAGAAGAGGACTTTATTTCTGCAGAAATTCAATTAGTTCCAGCTGGAAAAGCTAGAGATGTAGGTTTTGATAGAGGTGTAGTAGGTGCCTATGGTCAAGATGATAGAATTTGTGGATATACATCTATGAAAGCTATTTTGGAGTTAGATACAACTCCTAAAAATACAGCAATTTGCTTTTTAGCAGACAAAGAAGAAACTGGATCTAACGGATCTACAGGTCTTCAATCTGATTACCTTGAATATTTTACAGGGGATATTATCTCTAAATTAAAAGGAAACTATTCAGATTTAGATTTAAGAAAATGTTTGTGGAATTCAAGAGCTCTATCATCAGATGTAAATGCAGCAATAGACCCTATATTCAGTTCAGTTCATGAGGCTCAAAATGCAGCATCGATTGGCTATGGAATAGTAGTTACTAAATATACAGGATCAAGAGGAAAGTCAGGAACTAACGATGCAGATGCAGAATATGTTGCTGAAATTAGATCTATGTTAAACAAAGAAGGTATTAAGTGGCAAACAGGAGAATTAGGAAAAGTTGATGAAGGTGGAGGAGGAACAGTTGCAATGTTCTTAGCTCAAAAAGGGATAAAAACAATAGATGTAGGTCCAGCATTGTTATCTATGCATGCTCCATTTGAATTAGCATCTAAATTAGATGTTTATGAAACTTATAGAACTTATAAGGCTTTCTATAAATTATAATAGAAAGTTATATAAATTATTGTACCTAATTAAAATTTAATAAAATAAAAATAAAAAGGTGCTAGTTATATCTCTATAATTACCACCTTTTTATGCTCATATATATTTTTTTATTCTTGTGAATTTACTGCAGGAGCAGAAACCTCAGAAGTAGAGACTTCTACATTGATATCATCTTTTTTTGAATTATTAGAAGGAGTCAGAATAACAGTTCTATTTGTTATATTACTTCTCAAAATCATACTTTCAGAACTGTATTTATTATAATTTTTATTATTAATAACAAAGTAGTATTTATTAGAACTATTTAATGATAGAAACTCATAATAACCATTTTCAGAAGATGTTACAGTTGTAATTAAATCGCCTTCTTCTGAAAATAGAGATACGTCAATATTAGAAAGGGATCTAACACCATCAGTTATAACTCCTGATATGACATACTGTAAAGGGTTTAAGACCACGGTTATATTATTTATAGATGAGGCTTTAGGAATATTTTTAACAACACTTTGAGACAAGAATCCTTCATACTCAGCGGTTAGTATGAAAATACCAGAGGGAATAACAAAACTAAAATTCCCGGATTGGTCTGTCCATTTTTCGAATTTATTATTATTAACCTTAAGAGAAACTTTTGAGTTAGCAATAGGATCAAAACTACTATTAATAACTTTTCCAGAAACTACTGAGGTCTTTTCAGAGACATTTAAAGTGATGAAATTTTCTTTATTTTTATCTGAAAAATCGTAAACAATGTCATTTTCTTTATTCAAAACATAACCGTAATTTCCTATTTCAATTCTATATTTAGCATTTTGTAGTTCAATTTTAAAATCACCGTAAATATTACTTTCAGTTGAAAAAGTCTTGTTCTGACTATTTATAAAATTAATTTTAACCGCTCCTAAATTAGTATCCTCAAGTTTTAGAATACCTTTAACAGAAATAGTATTGGCAAAAATGTTTGTTGCTATGAAAAGAGTTAGTAAAAAAAATTTTATTTTATGCATAAAATCACCTTTTTATTAAAGAATTTTATTTTAATTATATCATTATTTTGAGAAATAAAATATTAAAATTAATCAAAAAAAAATTACCGTAAACAGGAAAAGGAAAAAACTATTTTAGGACTTCCAACATCTTATTAAGATAAAGTAGATTATGCTGATTTTATGCTAAAAATACTTGGAAAAAAAGAAATAGTTATGATATAATGATGTTCATATATAGTATATAGAATATAAAAATTTTAGTATTAAAATAATGAAAAAAATTGGGGGAATAGTGACTAGTATCGAATCTAAACAAGAAGAAGTTAGAAATAATTTTATGAAAAAGCAGTTAGAGAAAGAATACTATTTGCAGGAGTTTAAAGAGAGAGTAATAATCTCTTTGAATAAGGATGAAGTTCAATCGGAATATATATATCCAGAAATAATTGAAGCTTTGCATGAACCAGATGCAGTTGCAATAAAAATGAGAAGGGATATAGAATTAAAATTTTTAAAACCATATATAAATATAGCTGAAAAATTAGGAAAAAAATATATTTTAGTAGATTCATCAACTTTAATGGGAGAGGTAGGACTTGTAGTTATCTCAAAGGATGAATTGGATAACGAAAATATAAATTTAGCTGTAGATGCAGTACAGCAAGAGTTTGAAAAAAGAGGATTAAAATCCTATTATGCAAACCATATAGGAAAAAAAATATGTAAAAAGCATTATAAGTTAATAGAGGAAAAATATCCTTTGTATAAAGGAAGTTTTATAAAATTTGGGGTTACAGATGTATTGTTTGGAGCAGTGTGTCCCATATGTGAAGACGAAAAAAAAGACAAGTAGTGCAAAGGAGAGATAATGGTATCAGCATTTAAAATTCAAGGTGGAAAAGGATTAGAAGGAATATTAGAAGTTGGAGGATCAAAAAATGCCGCGCTTCCTATATTTGTAGCAACTCTTATTGAAAAAGGAACTTATATATTAAAAAATGTTCCTGAATTAATGGATATAGATACATTAGTTGAGCTCCTGGAAAGTTTGGGACTTAAAATAACTAAAATAGAAAGAAACACATATAAAATAGAAAATAATGGTTTAACAAGTTTAAAAGCTTCTTATGATTTAGTAAAGAAAATGAGAGCTTCATTTTTAGTAATGGGTGGAATGTTAGCACACTCTGGAGAGGGAACAGTATCTTTACCAGGAGGGTGTACAATAGGAGCAAGACCTGTTGATTTACATCTTAAAGGATTTGAAAAATTAGGTGTTGAAGTTACAACTGAGCACGGATATATTTATGCTAAGGCTGAAAATGGTATTTCTGGAGAGTTTGTAATGGATTTCCCAAGTGTTGGTGCCACTGAAAATTTAGTTATGGCAGCAGTAAAAGGAAAAGGAACTAGCATTTTAAGCAATGTAGCAAAAGAGCCAGAGGTTGAAGATTTATGTAACTTCTTAAACTCTATGGGAGCTAAGATTAAAGGTGTTGGAACAGATAGACTTGTTATTGAAGGAGTAGAAAAATTAACTCCAGGTGAGTATTCAATTATCCCAGATAGAATAGTAGCTGGAACTTTTGTAATAGCTTCAATCATGTTTAATGGAAAAATAGGAGTGAAGAATGTTGTAAAAGATCATTCTGAAAGTTTCCTTTCAAAACTATCAGAGATGGGAGTTGAATATTACTATGATGAAGAGGGTGTATTCAGAGTAACATCAAAATTATCAGATTTAAAACCAGTAAAAGTTACAACAATGCCACATCCAGGTTTTCCTACAGATTTACAGTCACCTATGATGACACTTATGTGTTTAGTAAAAGGAACTAGTGAAATAAAGGAAACAATATTTGAGAATAGATTTATGCATGTTCCAGAACTTAATAGAATGGGAGCAAAAATATCTATTAATAATCATATGGCCTCTATAGATGGAATTGAAAATTTCTCAGCCAGTGAGGTTATGGCCAGTGACTTAAGAGCAGGGGCTTCTCTGATTCTTGCAGGGCTTAAAAGTGATGGTGTAACTATAGTTAATAGAATATACCACGTAGATAGAGGTTATGAATCTCTTGTTGAAAAATTACAAAATATAGGAGCTAACATAGAAAGAATCAAAGTTAGTATATAAACGGAGGAATAAATTGGAAAGTATAATAGGGTTAAATCCTGTAATAGAGGTACTACAGAATAAAGATAAAGAGATTGAAAAAATAGAACTGTACAAGGGTTTAAAAGATGAAAAAGTGCAACTAATAAAGCAGTTAGCTTCTCAAAGAAATATAAAGATATTTCTAACTGATAAAAAAAGAGAAAATTCCCAAGGTGTGGAAGCTATAGTGCTTGAGCATGATTATTATGTAGAACAAGGTGAGTTCTTTGAAAAATTAGCTAAATCTGATAAGGCTATAGTATTAGTTCTAGATGGGATTCAAGATCCTAGAAACTTTGGTGCATTAATAAGAAGTGCTGAGATATTTGGAGTTAAAGGTATAATAATTCCAGAAAGAAACGCAGTAAAAATAAATGAGACAGTTATAAAAACATCAACTGGAGCAATTGAGTATGTAGATATAGTTAAAGTAACAAATATTGCAGATGCTCTAGAAAAATTAAAAAAATTAGATTTTTGGATTTATGGAGCAGAAGGGGATGGGAAAAAATATTACTATGAAGAAAAATACCCTAAATTTACAGCTTTAGTTATGGGAAGCGAAGGTTTTGGAATAAGAAAAAGAGTAAAAGACACATGTGATGTTTTGGTAAAAATACCTATGCATGGAAAAATAAACTCTCTGAATGTTTCAGTTGCAGGAGGAATAATTCTTTCTGAAATTTCAAAATCAGTTAACTAAATTTTTTTAGAATAGGAGAAGAAGATGTCTATAGAAATGGTAACTAATGAAAATATAATTAAAGCACAACAAGGTGATCAAGAATCGTTAAATATGATTTTAAAAAATTATAAAAAATTAATATTCA
>JBOFJQ010000028.1:0-112443 GCA_051656905.1 Fusobacteriaceae bacterium
GATTAAAGATAATGATATCTTCTAAATCTCTTCTGTTTGAGTTTACATCTTCCATTTTTAAGTTGTCTTTAGAATTAATATTTAATCCTTTAACATCTCCAGATGAACACCCTCCTAACATTGCTAAAATACTTGTTAACACTAATAATTTTTTCATTTTTCCTCCCATTATTTATCTAAATTAAAAAATTACAAACAACACATTATCTTTTATTACTTGCTCATTCTGTGAACGATTTATTTTATCATTTAATATCCATCTAAATACAAAACTTGCATGATCTTCATTCGTTCTTATACATTTTCTTGTTCCAGAAACAGTTCCTAACGTCCACTCTTTTAAGCTTACGAAATATTCTTTATTTATCTCTTCTTCGTAATTTAAAGGTGTTCCGTGAAGATACCCTCCACCTGAGAATCTTGTTGCATATTTTGCATATCCTTCTTTATTTCCAATCTCTCCATTATATAACATTTCAAACTTAGAAACTGCTGCTATAAAATTTCCTCTTGGAGTTTGAAATCCTAATTGGCTTTCTGTTCCAGTTTTTGTATATACATAAGAGATGATAGTCCATCTTCCGTTTATCTTTTCATAGATAACCATATTTTGATTCTCTATATCAATTGCAACGGCCTTATTTATAGGTGCGTTATTCAATTTAGGATCAACAATAAAATTTTTACTATTAGAATCTAAGTAAGGTTCTGGAATTGATAAAGCTTTAACTCTAGTCTTCGAACCTTGTTTTGAAATAATTTTAACAATTGATCTATCTGGAATATAGATAGTTTCACCATTATGCGTAGAAGCTACGTTTTGGTCTAATGAAACTCCATATTTATCTTTACTTCTTTTAAAATCTACGTTATTTGGATTAGGAGAATAAGAGTTTACTAAAGCTAGTGTTTCCCCATTTTCTCTTGCTTCTCTAGTGAATTTTTCTACAGTCTCTATTCTTTCTAAAGAATTATGGAATCTGAAAACTCTTTTTGATGCCATAGGAGCATATACATATCCAACTTTGCCTTTTAAATCTTTAACTTTATACCAAGTTGTTCCACCCTTTTGCACAACTGTACCTAATAATTCTAAACGTTCATAATATTCACAAGCTCTTACTACTGGAACATTTGTTGCAGGTTTAGACATCATTTTGGCATTTAAAGTTTGTATAAAAATATAATTTAATAACTTAGGATGCCCACCTTCAAATTTTTCTTGAACAGGTATGTAACTAGGTATTGTATTATCAAACTTTTCTTTAAACATCAATTTACTTACTGGATCATAATTTTTTTCTGGTTCTTTGCTTAAGCCTATATTACTTAATAACCCTTTATCCGTTCCGTTATTAGTACAAGCAAAACTTGAAAGTACCATTACTGCAAATCCTATTATTAATAGTGATTTTTTAATTTTTTTCAGCATTATATTACTCCTATTTTTTATATAATATCGATCTAGGTATCTATTATCACTTTAAATAATACCTTAAAAAACATCCATTTTAAAATTCTAGTTTTGTGAACTAGTTCGGGATACTGTTAATTGTATCACAAATTATTAATGTTGCAATTATTTTTTTGTTACTTTATATTATTTATGCAATAATTTATTTTTATGATATAATTTAGTAGAATAATTGGATTCAAACTATATTTTTTTTAAGGAGTATTTATGTCTAATTTTATTACAAATTTTAATGAAAAAGCACTTTTATTATTACAAACTAATGTTACAACAGGTTTTATTATTTTATTTATTTGGACATTTGCAGAATCTTCATTTTTTCCTATTCCACCAGATTTTGTTATGTGGGGACTTGTACATGCAAATCCTGATAAATGGGTACTTTATGCATCGCTTGTTACAGTAGCATCTGTTACCGGAGCTTTGTTTGGATATTTTATTGGAGATAAGGCCGGAAGACCATTCTTAAAAAAATTTATAAAAGGAACGGAAGAAGAAAAGAATGCAAAACTTGGTAAAGTTGAAAAGCTTTTTAAAGATTACGAAAATATGGCAATATTAATCGCTTCATTAACTCCTATACCTTATAAGGTCTTTACAATCATGGGTGGAATAATTGAGATGCCTCTTAAAGGCTTTATATTCTGGTCAATAATTGGAAGAGGTTTAAGATTCTTCATTGGAGCTTATTTATTTAGTATTATCTCTAGAAATAATAATTTAGGGACATATATAAAGTCAAATATAGAGCTTATCTTTATAGCCATTGGACTTGTTTTCGTTATTGGTTTCTCTATACAGATTTATATGAAAAGAAAAAAAAATAAAAATAATCAAATTTAACTATATTTTATAATTGAGAGGTGTTTTTTGTTTCAATATACATTAAAAAGAAAAAAGATTAAAAATATAATCTTAAAAATAGATCATATGGGTGAAATTTTAGTTTCAGCTCCACTAAAAACAGCAAAAGTTGATATTGAAAACTTTCTCCTTTTGAATAAAGAATGGATAGAGGATCGAAAAAAGAATTTATCACTAAAATATTTATCTTTTTCTCCATTAAAAAATGATTTTTATTATTTATTAGGAAGTCCGTATAATCTTCCACCAGAGACACCTATAGATTTGCATGAAAAGATTAAATTCTTTTCAAATTTTTATAAAAGAAAATCTTTAGAATTGCTCCCTCCTCTTATAGAGAAATATTTAAATCTAACTGGATTAAATGCAGAGCATATCACTTTTAGAACTATGAAAACACGTTGGGGAAGCTGTAACAGCAATAAAAAATACCTTAATTTTAACTCTATTTTAGCTGCTAGTAGCACAGAATCCATTGAATATGTTGTTTTACATGAGATTGCACATCTTAAATTCCCAAATCATAAAAAAGAATTTTGGGACTTTATTAGTGAATATATGCCTGATTGGGCTACTCGAAAAAAGAATTTAATTTTTTTCGAATTATAATTTAACTTACTATCATAACCTAGGAGGATTTGAATATGATTGCAGCGTTTTTTGATATTGATGGAACAATTTATAGAGATTGTCTACTTATTGAGCATTTTAAAAAATTAATTAAATATGAATTAGTTGATATTAATGAGTATGAAGAGAAAGTAAAAAAGTCCTTTAAGCTTTGGGATGAAAGAAAAGGAGACTATGACGATTACTTACAAGATTTAACAGAAACATACGTTTCTGTTATAAAAGGTCTTTCATCTCAATATAATAATTTTATTGCTGATAGAGTAGTAGAGTTAAAGGGTGATAGAGTTTATAAGTATACTCGTGACCGTATTAAATGGCATCAAGATCAAGGTCATTTAGTTATCTTCATATCAGGAAGTCCTGATTTTCTTGTGGAAAGAATGGCTAAAAAAATGGGAGCTTCTGATTTTTTAGGGTCAAAGTATATTTTTAGCGATGATAAATTAACTGGAGAAGTTGAACCTATGTGGGACACTCCTAATAAAATTAAAGCTATTAATGCTTTTAAAGAAAAATATAATATCGATCTTAGCAAAAGTTTTGCTTATGGTGATACTAATGGTGACTATGGAATGTTTACTCTTGTAGGAAACCCTAAAGCTATTAATCCATCTAAAGAATTAATTAAAAACATAAAAGAAGATAAAAATTTAAAAGATTCTTGTGAAATTATAATTGAAAGAAAAGATGTTATTTACCATCTTTCTTCTGCTGATATTGATGTTGAATAATTTATAAAAAGATATACGAAAAAAAACTTTAAAAATTCATTAGAAATTTTAAAGTTTTTTTATTATATATTTAAATATATAAATTCCAATATTAAAGAATAATTTTCTCTAAAGGTAGTTTAGGAACAAAATGCTCACCATCTACTCTGTAATAAGTTAGTTTTCCTTCTTCTCCAGGTACTATTGAAATTTTTTCTTTTCCCTTTCCTATCGCAATTAAATAATGAGACTTATACTCTTCATCTAAGCCAACTATTTTATTTACTTCCACTTTATTATAGCTTCCAATAATGCACATGTCATATCCTAACTCTTTTATTTTTAAAACTATATTTTGACTTGCAAGTCCCATATCAAAGTTTAACATTCCTTCTGAAACAATTAATTTTTGCGATGAACAAAGCATTATGTAAGCTGATGGTCCTTCTGATATTTCAGGATTCCATTCTATTGCACCTGCCCATTTAGTTAGAGGAAAAATTTTATCTAAAGTCTCTTTTTTATTTATAATTGCATACTTAATTCCTTGTAGGTTTCTAGCAGACCCTGCATATCTTGCCACATTTACAATCTCTTCTAAAGTTTCTCTAGAAATCTCTTCATTTTCAAAAGATCTATTACTTCTACTGTTAATCATTAAATTCTCTAAATAACTTCTTTTAGAATTATCTACTGCCTCTTCTATAAATTTAGCTACTCCATTTTCTGAATTTGTTAAAGTTTTATGTACTATTTCATTTTTTAACTTTTCATTAGCATTTCCCATTGCAACTCCATATTTAACGTATTTTAACATCTCGTAGTCATTTAATTCATCTCCAAAAGCTATACAATTATCTTTAGAAATATTTAATAAATCAATAACTTTTTTAACTGCTGAGCCTTTATTTACACCCTTATTTAATATTTCTAAGAAATTTTTACTAGAATATGTAAAATCTACATACTCGCCAATCTCTTCTTTTAATTCTCTTTCTATCTCTTTTAATTTGTCGTGCTCTTCAAAAAAAAGTGCTTTTGTTGTTTCTACCTTTCCTAAATTATAAAAATCTACCTCTTTAGGCTCTACTTTAGACATATTTTTATAAAAAGTTGATTTTTCACTCTCTTTTTTTTCTACAAACCAGTCATCACCAATATATAAATTCAAATGAACATTTTTTATTTTAGAATACTCAATTAACTTTCTTGTTATCTCTTCATTTATTGGATTATGATACATAACCTCATTATTTCTTGTATCTGTAATCTTAGCGCCATTACAAGATATTAATATCCCTTCTAATCCTATGTTATCTAGAATTTTTTTAGCTGAAATGTGGGCTCTTCCTGTTGCTAAAATAAATTGTCTTCCCTCTTCCACAAAATTATTCAAAGCTTTCTTTGTATACTCCGTTATCTCTTTTTTTTCATTTAAAAGAGTTCCATCAATGTCTGAAATCAATAATTTTATATCCATATCTTCCCCTTTATAATCTTTGTTAATTTTAGTATACCAAAATACACTTAAATAAAAAATATAATTTTACTTTAAACAGTTTTTTTGTTACAATTTAAAATGTATATTAGAATTTTCAATATATATTTTAAACTATAGTTAATGAGAGGAATTTTATGAATTTGGCACTAATAATATTTTTAAATTTTTTATTATATATCAATATTTTTTCACAAAACAATGTTATAAAAAACAATAATAACAATATAGATATTGACTTTATTCTGGAAACAACCAAAGAAAATAACCCTAATATAAAAATAAAAGAAATGGAATCAGATATAAATAAAACAGAAGTTTCTAAAACATTCAAAAGTTTAATATTACCTCCTGTATCTCTTTCTCAATCTAAAAATTTAGATAATCTAAAAAGTGAAGATGTTAAATTTCAGAGATTAGATGCACGAATTGAAGTTTTTGAAGGTGGAAAGTCATATTATACATATAAACAAGCTAAAGTTAATGATGAAATTGCTGAAAAAAATGTCTTTCTTACAACTTTAGAATATCAAGAAAAAGCTATTGAGCACTATTTTAATATTCTAAACTATAGAAAACAAATTGAAATAACAAATTCAGTTATTAACTCCTTAAAAAATCAAAGTAATAAATTGAGTGGCTTATTTGAAAATGGTCAACAAATCGCACTTTCTGAAATTTATAAAATTGATGCTGACATCGAATTAAATAATGCTATCAATATTGATAATAAGCAAAATGAACAAACCAATATAGAGAATTTATATACACTTTTAGGAATAAACCTAGATTCCGAGAATAATTTTTTAGATTTTTCTATTGATAAATATTTGAAAAATAAGATAAATTACAAAGAAGATGAAAAAAATTTAATGACCAATAGTTCTATAGTTCAAAAGGAAAAATTAAAAGTTCAATCTGCTGAATATGATGTTAAATTGGCTAAGGCTGATCTCTATCCAACAGTGTATGCAGGATCAAAATATGTTATTTATGATGATGATAATGATTCAAATGAAGGGTGGATGGTTGAAGTTGGATTTAAAATTCTTTTTGCTTGGGGTGGAACATTAGATTCTGTGAATCAAAGTGAAAAAAATCTTGAAATTAGTAGGCTGAATTTCGAAACTAATTTAAAAGATTTAAATGTTAAGTTTCGTGAGCAATATAGAATGATGCAAAGTTTATATGGTCAACTTTTAGCTCAAAAGAAAAGATTAGATCTTTTAAATAAGAATATGACTTTAGACACGTTAAGATATGATAACCAACTTATAAGTACTTTTGATTACCTTAATTCTATTAATGAATTAAAAAAATCACAAGAAGAGTACTATAGGCTACAGAGAAATCTTGTTTTAACTACAATAAAATACGAAAATTTAGCACGTTAAAAAGGAGTTTATACAATATGAAAAATAAATTAATATCACTATATTTAGTAGTTTCTATAATTGTTACGATTCTCCTTGTAATATATTTCATTACTATTAATTCTAACTTTAATAAAAAACCTATTATAGGTACAGTTAACAAAGTAAATTTCACTCCTCAACTTTCTTATACTGGAGTTGTTGAAAGTTCTAAATTATATCCACTTTATATTGAAACTGAAGGTATTGTTGAAGAAGTTTTTGTTAAAGAGGGAAGTTATGTTAAACAAGGCGAGCCATTAGTAAAATTTTCTCAAAGCAGTCTTTTTAATCTTAATAAATTACTTAAAATTAATGAACTTGATATTAATGAGGTTCTCTTAAAATTAGAAAATTTAGAATATGGAACATCCAAATTAGAATTAGATACTAAAAGTTTAGAAACAAAAAATATAGAGGACCAAATGAGAGCCACTAATCGTAAAATTCCAATATTAACTAGTGAAGCTGACGCTCTTAGAAAAAGAGCAAATGCTCTTTATTCTCTTTTTGAACAAGGTGGTATTTCTGCTATTGAAGCTAATAAATCTTCAACAGAAGCTAGTAAAAAAGAGGCTGAACTTGAAGACTTAAAAATGAATTTGGAACTTTTAAAACAAAAATATAATCTTACTTTTTTAGGATATGAAAGTTTAAAAAGAGATATTAAAATGCAAAAAATGCAATTTAATTCTACTCTTTCTAAATTGAACCTTGCTAAAAATGAGCTATTGCAAAAAAGTAAAGAGCTGCAAGAACCATTAAAGTCACCTATTAGTGGTATTGTTGTAAAAATTGATATTTCACCTGGAAGTAATATTTCTGCTGGCTCTAGACTTTTTTCTATAGCAGAGCAAGGAAATAAAATAATTGTTATTAAAGTTCCTCTTTCTGAACTATCTTTTATTAGTAACAATGAAAATATTCAAGTATTTTACTCTGAAAAATCTTCTACTCCTATAATTGGAAAACTTCAAAGGATATCTAATATTGCAAACTCTACTGGTAACACTTCAGAAAGAGTTGTAGATGTAGAAATTTTAATTCCACCTGATAGTAGTCTTAATATTGGTTTTAATGCTACAGTGCTTATTACAGCTCCCGAAAGGCAAGATATATTAGTTGTCGACTCAAAAAGTATTTTCTTTGAATCTACACATGCTTTTATTCTAATTTATGAAAAAGATGAGATAAAAAAATTCCCAGTTAAACTAGGAAAAATTGCTGGTAATAATATTGAAATTTTAAATTTACCTCAAGGGCAAAAATATGTAATCAATCATGAAGATTTTCAAAGTGCAAAAAATAAATATATAAATAAATAAATAAATAATTAATTATTTACTTAAACAAAAGAAATTAAGCCCTCTCTACTGTAGTTGGCTTAATTTTTTTGTTCAAATTTATTAATTAAAAATTGAATTGACAAAAGTGTATAGCAGCTGTATACTATTTGTATGGATAAACTTGAAAATAACAAACATAAAATTGCATACAATTCTCTCCGTTTAGCACTTGCATTAGTAGATTTAGATAAAAAAACTCGTTATTACGGAACTGATACCCCAATTTTTCACTCTGAAATACATGTGATAATGGCTATCGCTGAAAATCCCAACATTCATGTAGGTGGTCTAGCAGATATTTTAGGAGTAACAAAAGGGGCTGTTTCTGAAATTCTTAAAAAACTAGAGAAAAAAGATCTAGTAAAAAAAGAAATCGATAACCTAAATTTATCAAGATATTTATTAAATCTAACAGAAAAAGGAGAAAAAGCCCATAGTAATCATAATTACTATCATTCTGTTCTAAATAGAATAGTTGAAGACGAGTTACAGGGTGCTTCTGAAGAGGAACTAGAATTTTTGTTAACTTTTTTATCATCATTAATAAATAAGGTTAGCTCTTTTAGTGAGGATTTTTATTAATAAAATTTTTGCCTAAAGTGTATGGCTACTATACCCTTTTAAAATAAACTTTAAAAAGTATAATTATAAAGAAGACATTTCCGAAACTATCCATAATACAAATATTAATACATATATTTTAAGGAGGATTAATAAAAATGAATCAAGTAAAAATCAAACATAAAGAGGACATATTTACACCTACTTCACTGATGCTAATAATAGGTATTTCCTTTCTCGCTACAAATCTAAGAGCACCTTTAACATCAGTTGGACCTTTAGTTAGTCTAATTCGGGATAACTTAGACATTTCAAATACCTTAGCAGGAATGATTACTACCCTTCCATTATTCGCATTTGCATTATTTTCACCTCTTGTTCCTGGAATTGCTCGTAAATATGGAGCTGAAGTAGTATTATTCTGGTCGGTTATACCCCTTACAATAGGAATTTTATTACGTTCATGGTCAGGAAGCTTTAATCTGTTTTTAGGAACAGCAATTCTAGGATTATCGATTTCTGTAGGAAACGTACTAATTCCTAGTTTAATCAAAAAGTATTTCCCATCTAGAGTTGGAGTTATGACAGGTGTCTATTCAGTTTCTATGAATGTCTTTGCTGCACTGGCTTCAGGTGTGAGCATCCCTTTAGCAATTAACTTAGGATTAGGTTGGTCTGGAGCATTAAAAATTTGGGCTATACCTAGTTTTATATCTTTACTACTTTGGATTCCTCAACTAAGAAGAAAGAATGAAAAAACATCTGCTGCTGAAAAAATAAATATTACACTGGAATCTAATATTGAAAAAGTGAATATGTGGAAATCACCACTAGCATGGCAAGTTACTCTATATATGGGATTACAATCAATGGTATTTTATTGTATGGTTGCATGGTTGCCTAACATTTTAACTCAGTATGGGATGGCGTCAGGTAAAGCTGGTTGGATGCTTTCACTTCTACAACTTGCTTTAATTCCAATGACTTTTGTGGGAGCTATTCTTGCAGGGCGTAAGTCTAGCCAACACTCATTAGTAACTATTGGTTCTACATGCATAATTATAGGGCTTCTAGGTTTACTTTTCTTTGGAAATTCTGAATTCATATTCTTATTCATAATCATACTGGGAATTGGTGGAGGATTTGCTTTTAGCCTTTCAATGATGTTTTTTAGCTTACGTACAAAAAATGCAGATGATGCTGCAAGACTATCTGGAATGGCTCAATCTATCGGTTATCTTCTTGCGGCTTTTGGTCCTATGTTCTTCGGATTCTTACATGACGCAACTAATAGCTGGGGATTCCCAATTATAATTCTTATTATAATTTCAGTAATATGCTTAATTTCAGGACTAGGAGCATCACGTAATTTACACGTTAGTAAAGAATAATAACTTAGGTATTAAATATTTATTATTTTAAAATAAAAAACCCCTTAAAGTTTTCTAGATAATTAAGATATTATTTATCTTATTATTATCTATTTACTTTAAGGGAATTATATTAAAAATATAATTTTTCATTTAGTTATTTTGTTAAATTTAATCAACTAATTAATTTCCAAATATTCTATCCAGTAACCCTGGCTCTTGGCTTTGAGTCTGTCCTTGATTATTCGTTTCAACATTAGATGGTGTTCTTAGTATTCCTGATATTCCATTTTGAAATTTAGTATCTGGTTCAAGTGAAATTTGTCCACTCTTAACTAAAAACTCTCTTCCTCCACTTGAAGCTACCAAACCATTTTTTGAATTAAGGTTTTGTTGAATCAAAGTTCCATTTTGAATATTATCTTGAATAAATTGAAACTTTTCAGGAGTATATAAACCTTTATTTATAAGTTTTTGGTAAAAGTCTCCCCAAATTGGAGCGGCTCCACTTCCTCCTGTAATATTTCCTGCAATTGGTTTATTATCATCATAACCTAAATAAATAGCTGTTGCATACTTAGGTGTTATTCCTGCAAACCAGACAGTTCTATTCTCATTAGTTGTTCCTGTCTTTCCACCTTGATCAATTAGGTTTCCATTTCTATCTTTAACTTCTGAATTCTTTGATGTACCATTTCTTACAGAACTTTGTAACATATAAGTTATTAAACTTATATCTAAACTATCATATTTTTTTTCTTTTTCTATACTTTGAGAATAAATAAGATTACCATGTTTATCTTCAATTTTTTTAACTAATAAAGGTTTTACAGAGTATCCTCCATTAGAAAACATTGAGAAAGCTTGTGCTACTTGTATAGGTGTTCCTTCATAAGAACCTAGTGAAGCTGTTAAGTTATTTGGAAGTACAAAATCTACACCTGTATTCTCTATTGTTTCTTTTAAAGCTGGAATTCCAACTCTTTGTAATAACTTTATCGATACCATGTTTAAAGATTTGTCTAAGGCTTCTAACAGAGTTACTTGACCATAATACTTATTACCATAGTTTCCAGGTTCCCATTTTCCAAACTTAACAGGAGAGTCATCTATTATAGTATTTATTCCTGCACCATTTGCAAGAGCAGTAAAGTATAAAAATGGTTTTGAAGATGATCCTAACTGTCTTCTTGCCATACTTCCTCTATTAAAATTACCTGTTTTATAATTCTTTCCACCTATTATTGCTACTATGTCTCCAGTACTTGTGTCTACTGTAGCCATTCCTACCTCTAGACCATCTCTATTTTTCAGCAAGCTATTTCTTTCAACAACTTCTTTCGCTGTCTTTTGAATTTCTAAATCTAGTGACGTGTATATTTTTAAACCATCACTATATATTTGCTCTTCAGTAAAAACTCTTTCTCCACTTTCATCTTTATAATTCTTTAAAAAACTATAAATTAAATCTGTGTACTCAGGAACATTACTTTCCGTTCTTGCCTCTTTATCATAAATTAAAGTAACTTTACTTAAATCATATTTAGAAATATCAGCATCTTTTTCTAAGATAATAAATTCATGTGCCATTGCTTTTTCATATTCTTCCTTTGTTATTACTCCATCTTGGTACATTGAATATATAATAGAATGTGCTCTTTTTAGAGCATTGTCTAATCTTCTTCTAGGATTATATTTTTCTGGTCTATTTGGTACTCCAGCTAATAAAGCAGATTCTGCTATATTTAATTCACTAGGTAATTTTCTAAAAAATTGTCTAGATGCAGCCTTTATTCCGTAAGCTCCTCCACCAAAATATATCTCATTTAAATATTTTTCTAAAATTTCATCTTTTGTATATAAACTTTCTATTTTAAAAGCGATAAGAACCTCTTTTACTTTTCTAGAAAGTTTCTTTTCATTTGTTAAAAAAGCATTTTTAGCCAACTGTTGTGTTATTGTACTTGCCCCTTGAACAGCTCTTCCTTGTGTTAAATTTATAAATAATGACATTATGTTTCTTTGAATATTTATTCCATAGTGATTATAAAAGTTTTTATCTTCTATAGATATAAAAGCTTTCTTTACATTGTCACTTACTTCAGAAATAGGGATAATCTCTCTTTTTTCTTTATAAATACTATCGATTAATACCCCATTTCTATCATAAATACTTGTTGGAATAGATGGGTTATACGTTGATACTAGTTGCTCTATGTCAGGTAGCTCTTTATAATTTTTATATACATAAATACCTGCAACACTTCCAACTGCTGCCATTACTAAGAAAATTATTATGCTAATACCTATAATTATTTTAGTTCCCGTTTTCATATACACCTCGAATTTAAACTTAACTATTATTTATTAATTTTTATTTTCGTTCTTTCTTCTAAGTTGACCACAAGCTCCGTCTATGTCTCCACCTTTTTCTTTTCTGATGAATACATTTACTTTTCTTATCTCTTCTAGTGTTTTTACGAATTTTTCTATCTTTTTATCTGTTGGTCTTTCATAAGGTTTCCCTTCTACATGGTTATATGGAATTAAGTTTACCATATGATCAAAATCGTGTACGAAATCTGCTAAAGCATTAGCATCTCCATCAGATAAGTTGAAGTTGTTTATTAATAAATATTCAAATGTAATTCTTCTTTTTGAATGCTTTTGATACTCTAAAAGCATTGTATGTAAATCCTCTAAAGGATAAGCTTTATTTATTGGCATGAATGTATCTCTTTTTTCATTGATTGCACTGTGTAAAGATACTGCTAACTCAACATATATTTTTCTTTCTAATAATTTTTCAATAGCTGGAACTATTCCTGAAGTTGAAATTGTTATTTTTCTTTTTGAAATGTTTATTCCATTATCATCAGATAATAACTCTAAAGAGTTTATAACATTTTCTAAATTAAGAAGTGGCTCTCCCATTCCCATATAAACTATGTTAGTCAAGTTCTCATCTTGCTTTCTTAATCTTCTTTCTACTGTATAAACTTGGTTAAGTATCTCACTTAATTCTAAGTTTCTAACAAATCCAGCAATACCAGTTGCACAGAAATCACAATTAACTGCACATCCAACTTGCGATGATATACATAGTGTATTTCTGTCTTTTGTTCTTATTAAAACAGTCTCTATTGTATTTCCATCTTCTAAACCAAAAAGAAATTTTTCTGTTCTATCTATTTTTGACACTTGATATTTTAATAAATTTAAGAAAGGTATATATGCTTTTTCTTTTAATACTTCTCTATCCTTTAATGATATATTTGTCATATCATTTATATCTCTTACAAATTTCTCATGTACCCAACTAAATATTTGTTTAGCATAAAACTTTTTCATTCCATTCTCTACAACAAATTTCTCTAACTCACTCTTTGTTAAATTTAACAAATTTACTTTTTTTTCCATGTTTCCTCCCAAAAAAATCCTTATGTAGAATTATACCAAATTATCTGAACTTTTACAATTAAACCTTTATATAAATTTAAGTAATCCTTCTTCTAACCTCTCTATAATTCACCATTTTTTAATATAATATCTTTTATTTATTTTGTTTCAATTTTATATCTTTTATTTTGCTGTATGTAGAATAGATACTTGATACAAATAAAATTCCAAATGCTAATGCTCCTGTGAGCATCAATGTTTTCAAACCTACTTCTGTTGCTTTTGCTGTGTTTTTATTTAACAAATGAAAAAGCGTATAGTAGATTCCCCCTCCTGGTACTGTAGGAATTAATCCAACAATTAAAAATGTTGTTACAGTAGCTTTAGACAATCTTGCCACTACCTCTGCATATACTGTTAAGCATATAGCTGATATAAAATATGCTATTGTCTCACTTTGTCCCAAATACACAGTAAAATCATATATAAACCATGTTACTCCACCAGCAATTGCTGCTAATATAATCTTTTTCCCTCTAACATTGAACATTACTCCAAAAAAATAAGATACAAATATCGAAGAAATAGATTTTATTATTATACTAAGCACCTAAACCCCTCCAAATTCAATCAATATATAAATAGTAAATCCTGAACCTACAGCTAATGTTGCCCCTATTAAAATAGCTTCAGCTCCTCTTGATAATCCAGATACAAAATCACCTGCTATTAAATCTCTTATTGCATTAGTGAAAGAAATTCCTGGAACCATTATCATATATGATGATATTATTGTGATTGGTACCTCTGCTATTAACCCAAATTTTGACAAAGTATAGGCTACCATAGAGCAAACTGAACCACCTATTACTAGATTAAAATATTGATTTATATTTAAAAAGTTAGCAAATTTTATCCAGAAGAATAAAAATATCCCCGCTATTCCCGAAGCAAAAAATTCTGGTAATCCGCCCTTAAATAAAACAGAAAAAAATGCAGCTCCTCCAAAATAAGCAACTAATTTTTTTATTTCTGAATAGTATTCACCTTTTTTTATTTTCTCTAATTCAGCTTTAAATTCATCATAAGAATATTCCCCTATATGCCTAACTAAATTATTTATTTTATTTACCTTATCTAAATCTGTTGTTCTATTACTAACTCTTTCAATTAAAGAGAATATTTCCCCTTTTTTATTCCTTGCTGAGCACATAATACAAGTTGGAATTGCAAAGGGACTTGATTCTAATCCAAAATTTGAAGTTATTCTTTTAATAATATCTTCTACTCTATAGGTTTCTGCTCCACTTTCAATAAGTATTTTTCCAACGCTTACCGCCAAATATAAAATTTGATTTTCTCCCTCGCCAGCAGGAAGATTAATATCCACTTTTTTTTCTCTTTTTTCCTGTAAAATCATTTCCCTTTTCCCTTTACTGAATTTTTTTAATTAATACACCCGTTACTATCTACAAAAATCTTTTGACCATTTTTTAAAACCATCTGATCTCTTTCTATACCATCGTAATAAATATTACATCTCACTTTTTTTGCCTGTGTTTTTTCTTTTACCTTTTTCTGTGGAGTAGAGTTAGATTTAGACTCTACTTTAGAATTAGTTTTAGAATCAGCATCAGGTTTAGGCTCTAAATCAGAATCTGTTTTAGAATCTGCTGATAAATTACTTGAACTTGTTTGTGAAGTGTTTGCAGCAATATCTCCATTATTACTATTAAGATTGCCACTGCTCGTATTATTAGTGTTATTTATAGTTGAATCAGATGTTGTAGCTGGTATTGTTGCGACATTATCATCTTTTAAAGTAAGTTGATTTTTTGCTAATAAACTTTCAGAGTTTAATTTTTCTAAAATTTTTGTCTGCTTCGTAATTTTTTCTTGAACTTTTTCAATAATTTTAGAATCTTCTTCTTTTAGTTTTTCATATAGCTTATTAATAGTCCCTTCACTATATTTTTCTAAATCTTTCAATGTATTTTTGTCATTTTCATTTATATTTTTATTCAGCTTCTCTGCTATAATATATGCTGGTATTACTTCATATGTCTGCGTTGCATACTCTAAATCTTTATCTACAAGGGCATTAATATCATTTTGCAGACCTTTTATTAAACTCACTAAACTTTTATCTTCAACTTCATATAAACTTGAATTATACATAATATTTTTTACTCTTCCACTTGGATAATAGTTAACTGAATAGCTATCTGGCATCTCCTTAGTTCCCTTTAGAAATACCTTCTCGTTAAACTCTATATAACTCATTTTTTCTTCTTCTTTCTTTTCTAATGAACTTTCAGAAGTTTTCTCTGTTATGTTTTTCTCTATAGTATTTTCTTCTGTTGTTTTTCCACATCCAATTAATATAAAAATTAAAAATATAAACATTATTACATTACACTTATTTAACTTTATTTTTCTTTTCATGGCTCTTCTCCTAATTTTTTTAATTTAATTTATAAACTAGTTTTTTCCAACACTTTAGTACAACAAACTCTAAAACCGATATTGTTACTTTTGTCTGTATAGCTTCCATTACCTCTATTAAGAGTTGTAATTATATTTTTTCTGCTATCCCAAGCTCCTCCTCTTCTTCTTCTTAAATGGCTTTTTTCATCATAAATATACGCTTTTTCTGTTGATTTTCCTATTGTATTTTCTGTATCATACACCCATTCCCAAACATTTCCATTTAAATCATAAATCCCCATACCATTTGGTGATTTTGTTGCTACATTTTTTGTTTCTCCAGAACTATTTCCTTCATACCATGCTAACTTTTCTATTTCGTTTGCATCCTGTGAACAAAAATCCCACTCTATCTCTAAAAGTAATCTATATCCCTCTACTTTACTAAAATCAGCACTATCAGGTTTTACTTTTTCTCCATCGAAATATTTTATGCTAACCAATTTTCCATTTTCTATTTCATAAGCCTCTTCTTTATTTTCTATTCTGCTTAATCTATTACAAAATTCTAAAGACTCTATCCATGATACATTTTCAACTGGCTTTTTTTCCCCTTGAAAATAACTATGATTTTCCCCCATTATTTCCAACCATTGCTCTTGTGTTGTCAATGTTTTTGCAACATACACATCATTAATTTTATGTTCCTTTTCTGTTAAATTTACTTTATATTTTTTACCTTTTATTAATACAAAACCATTTCTTTGATTCACATATTTTTCTTCGAAGAAATTAAATAAATTTCTAACCTCAAAGAATTTTCTAATTATTTTTTTTATCACTCTTTTCCTCCATGCAGACTAACTAGATTGTATTTCTATTTTTATAACATTAGAAATACCTTTTTAACATACAATTTTTTTGCGCTCAGTGACATTATATCACAATTACATAAATTTCTTTATCTTTTTCTTTACTCTAATTCCTTTACTATTCATTATTCTTAATAAAAAAATCATCACTAATTTTGTGATGATTTTTTTATTAATTTCTTATTTCAGCAATAATTATTGATGTAAAAATTATTATTCCTCCTAACACTAGTTTTAAAGTTACTAAATCTCCCATTATCAATACTGAAAATACTGCTCCGAAGACCATTTCAGTTGATAAAATAAGGGCTACCCTTGAAGGGAGTACAAATTTTTGAACAGAAGTCTGTATTAAGTAACATAAAAAAGTATTAAAAAGTATTATTATTCCCAAAGCAGTAATCTGAGACATATTAAAGGAAGTTTCAAAAAGACTTTTAGATTCAAAGAATAAATTACAGATTATTCCAAGAATTCCAGCACTTAGCATTTGAAAACAATTAACAGTTAGAGGATTATAGTTTTTTAAACTGAGACCTATTACGACCATATGTACTGCAAAAAAAATAGAACCTATAAATGTAAGTGTGTCTCCGTAATTTAGAGATATGTCCCTTTCCAAAGATAAAATACCAATTCCTATAAAACATAATATTGATGTGAAGTATACTATTACTTTAGGTTTTTCCTTACTTAAAATCCAATATACAAAAGGCACCATTACAACATTTGCTCCTGTTATAAAAGCACTTTTTGATGCACTTGTATGTACCGCTCCAATGGTTTGAGTTGAAAATGCTAAAAACAATAATACTCCTACACCTAATCCTATTTTTACCTCTTCTTTTTTTATTATTGTTCCTCTTAGTTTTAAAAAAATAAACATAAGAAAGAAAGCAACTATAAAACGGATCCCTACCATTGCATTTGGTAAAACTCCACTATCTAATGCAATTTTTATTATTGGAAAACCACTTCCCCAAATACCTGCAACTAAAAAAAGAGCTACTACACTGAAAATATGATTATATTTTTTTATTTTTTCTGCAAACATATTAAACCTCGCTTTTATTTTTATATTTCCTATATTCAAATAAAAAATCATCGTATTTTAATACGATGACACGATATTCAAGTCAATAAACTCAAGTAAAATATTCTAGTGTCCAATCTATAAATATTATATTTTTTAATAATAATTAATTATTTGACAAGTACTTATAAATCCCTCTTATCCAATTATCAAAATACATATGCTCATACACCATAACATCATACATTTTAGGAGCAATCTTTTTAAAATGTTCTTTAAAAAGTTCCAGATTTAATTCTTTCATTTCTGTTTCCCTTTTTATTTTTAAGAACATTTTTCTAATATCACTTGGAGAATACCCTGTGTTCTTTTTTCCTAAATTAATAACTTCTCCATTTTTTTTCAATTTATTTTTTTGACAAAGTAAAAAAGCAGCATTCTTTACAGCAAAAACTCTATCATTAAGAGCTAATTCTATAATTAATTCTCTTAAACTTCTATAATTATCATCATTTAAATCATAGTCTTTTATTTTATTTATAGCATCTAACCTAACTTGATAAGACAATTCATTTTTTAATTCTTTTAAAATCATTTCCATTAACTTACTCCTGTAATCTTTAAATTTTATACAATTATGTATATAGTATAACATATAATAAATGAAATTATACTTTTTATCACATAAAAAAGCTCTTTTACATTTTATTTTTTAAACTTTATCTAGAGGAATTATGTCTAAATACCAGAATATAATTTCATATTCAAAATAAAAAAATATTATAGAGGTGGTTTTAATGAAGAAATTTATTTCCCTAACGTTTTTAACAGTCTGTCTTGTATCTTTCGCTGCACAATATAAAGATGGAACTTATTCTGCTCAATCTTCAAAACCTTATCACGGATGGCTATCAGTTGTTCAAATAACGATAAAAAATGGTGAAGTAGACAATATTATTATTGAAGACTTTGATAAAGATAATGTAAAAAGATCTGATAATATAAAAGCTAATGAAGAGTTAAAAAAAGATACTGGTTCTACTTATAGTGACATTGTTAATAACTTTAAAACTCAATTTAGTGCTAAAAAAAATGTTAATGATATTGACCAAATTGCTGGAGCAACTAAACAAAATAAAATATTTAAAAATCTTACTAAAGCTGCTCTAATTAACGCTGAAAAAGGGGATACTAATAGATCTCTATTTGATGCTAGATAATAAAATACTTAATAATTGGAGAATATTAACTTTATGAAACATTTAATGACAAATTTAAAACTTAGCAAACTTCTTCTATCTTCTAGTTATATATTGAAAGACATCAATAAAATTATAGAAAAAGATTTTTCTAACTTTCCTTTTAAAGATGAGATAACTTTCGATTTTAAAAATAACAGTAGCTATTCTGAAGTTTTCAAAAAAAATTTTTTCACATTATTAATGATATCAATACTTATAGAAACTAGAATTCCAAAAGAAAGAATAATTAGTTATGGTAAAATAATTATTCTTCTTCGACAAATTGTGACCTCAACTGACAATATTATTGATAATGAGGCAAACGGTAATATTACTTTTAAATCTTTAAATAACATTATTGTTAAAAATAATTTTTTATCATTGATATGTCAAGATTTACTAACTAAAGAGTGCTTGAAACTTTCTAATGGTGATTTCAATACTAGTAACCTAATTTTTAAAGAGTTGTACCGTATTGCTTTTAGTGAAAGTTTACGAGATTCAAATTTATATGAAAACTATCCTAGTTCTGATTATATTTTAAATAAAATCCATAACGGAATAGGTGGAACTCTTTTAGAAATAAGTTTAGTTGTTCCTAAATTTATTGAAGAAAATACTTCACTGGATAGTTACTCTTTAGGATTATATGAAATTGGAATGAGTCTTCAAGCTATAGATGATTTTTTTGATGTTCAAGAAGATCTTGATGCTTCAAAAATAAATTTAGCCTTAAGTAAATTTTTAGAAAAGAATCCAGATATTAGAGTAAGTACCTTTGATAAATTAGATGATGATTTTTCTATTTCTTTTTTAGAAGAAATTATCCAGTCTGCTTTCCATGGTTTCTCTATTCTAAGAGATAATGGATTTCCAATATCTCATTCTGATGCTAAACATATGTTAAGAAAACTTTTTAAATTAAGGGGATTAAAAGAGTATGTTGAAATTATTAATTAATAATGTTATTAACAAAATAAATTTTATTTTTTTATTAATGTGCATGTTTTTAATCTTAGCGTCTCAAAGTTTTTCAGACTCTGATCCTTATATTGGATATTGGATAATGCCTGATAAAAAAGTGGTTATTGAAATCAAAAAAACAGATGACAGCTATATTGGATATGTCCGTTGGTTAAAAGAACCTACTTATCCTAAAGGCGATAGAATGGAAGGCGTTGTTCAAACTGATAGAAATAATCCAGACTTGTCCCTTAGTAAAAGAAAAGTTTTAGGTTTACAAGTTGTAGGAGATTTGAAATTAGATTCTGATACTAATAAACTCACTAATGGGTGGATTTATGATTCATGGAACGGAAAAATGTATTATGGTTCAGCTGAGTATATAGATGAAAACTCTTTGAAATTGAGAGGTTCTTTTGACAAATGGGGAATTTTTGGTTATTCTATGGTTGTAAAAAGAGTTAAACTCACTTCTAAATAGCAAAAAATCTATAGTTTTCTAATATATAGAAAGGGAAGAGATATTCTAAATATCTCTTCCCTTTCTCATTATTTTCTTTATTTTTAATGTTTTAATATTTCAACATTTTAATATTTCACTCTTTTAATATTTAGTCTTTTTATTCTATAAAAAGTTACTTAAATTTAACTATTTAGCTGGTGTCACAGGCATTTTCATCTCATGATTTTCTTTCATCATTTTAGTCTTCATTTTAGCCATTATTGAAGCATTCTCTTGGTTTAATTTCTCTACTTTATTCCAATCAGGTTTTTCAGAAGCTGTAATTTTTCTTATCTCCTCTCTGTTTTTAGTAAGAATTCCTTGATCTGCTTCAGACAGATGTTTTGACATCATATTTTTATGATCCATCATTTTCCCATCTTTCATCATTGTGCAAGAATCTTTACCCATTCCTGTGCAATCATCCATCATTGAACAACCTTCTTTTCCCATCATTTTATAATCAACTGAATGATTCATTCCAGGCATATCCTTTGTTGCCATTTCTGCTGGTTTTGTTGCTGCTCCAAAAGCTACCGCTGATGTAAATAATGCTATTAATAATAATTTTTTCATAATTTCCACTCTCCTTAAATTTTAAATAATAATTTTTAATTTTTAATTTTTAATTTTATCTATCAATTAGTTCTATTTAACTTATACCAAAAATCTTTTACCATTCCTTTATAAAACATATTATACAGTCCCATTATGTCAATCACGTGTCAAATAAAAAAATTATATTTTTTAAATAAAATTAATCTTTACTTAATCATATGTAACACATTATACTTATTATGTTAACTATCACTATTTTAGTTAAATAAAATATAAAGAGGTTTTATAGTGAATAATACTGAAAATTACTCCCTTATAAATAATAAAAATGAAGGGAATATGTTTAACGAACTATCTAGAGAGCTGAACAGTTGTAAGAGTTTCATATTTAACGTTGCTTTTATCAATTTTAGTGGTCTTCAACTCTTATTAGACGATTTAGATATAGTTGAAAAAAAAGGTATTAGAGGTAAGATAATAACCTCTACTTATCTTAATTTTACTGAGCCTAAAGCGTTACATAGAATAAAAAAATTTAAAAACATCGAAACTAGAGTTTTTGTTACTGAAAAAAATCTAGGATTTCATTCAAAATGCTATATTTTTGAATATGATGAATATTATAAAATTTATATTGGTTCTTCTAACATTACTCAATCTGCTCTTAAAAGTAATATTGAATGGAATGTTTGGATAGAATCTAAAAAAAACAGCTCATTTTCAACAAAAATTTTACAGGAATTTACTCTTCTTTGGAATTCAAATAATCTTGCTCTTAATGATGAATCATTTATTTCACAATATGAAGAATATCTTTCTAAATTTTCAAATCAAAATGAATATAAGGAATCCTTTAACCCCAATAAAAGTATTACCCCTAACTATATGCAAGAAAAGGCTCTTGAAGGGCTTAAAAGAATAAGAAAAAACAATGAAAATAGTGCATTAGTTATTGCTTCTACAGGAAGTGGAAAAACATATATGTCTGCCTTTGATGTAAAAGAAAAATCACCTAATTCTGTATTGTTTTTAGTTCATAGAGAAGATATCTTAAAGCAAGCTTACTCTACTTTTTTAGATGTTCTTCCTCACTTAAAATCTAAAATGGGGTACTTTACTGGAAGTAAAAAAGATGATGACAAGGCTTATCTTTTTTCAACTTTACAAACTCTAAATAATCACTATGAAAAATTTTCTTCTAATCACTTTGAATATATAATCATAGATGAAGCTCATCATGCTACAAGCCCAAGTTACCAAAAATTAATTAAGCATTTTAAACCTGCTTTTTTACTTGGAATGACAGCTACACCTGAAAGGACTGATGGAGGAAATATTTTTGAAATTTTTAATAACAATGTTGCTCTGGATTTAAGACTTAGAGACGCTCTTGAACATGAACTTGTAGTTCCTTTTCACTACTATGGAATAAGTGATATAGAAGAGATTAACTTAAAAAATATCTCCCTTGATAATACAGTAGAAATTGCTAAAGCTTTAAAAATAAATAAAAGAGTTGACTATATAATTGATAAAATGAATTTCTATGGGCATGATGGCTCTAAAACCAAGTGTATTGCTTTTTGTATAACTTTAGATCACGCTCAATATATGTGTGATGAGTTTAATAAAAGAGGTATTGTCTCTGCTATTTTAGCAGGTTGTGACTCCGTAGATAAAAGAAATGAGTATATTAACCGTTTAGAAGATATTCATGACAAGCTTTCAGTTATTTTTACTGTTGATATTTTCAATGAAGGTGTTGATATTCCATCTATAAATCTTGTTTTAATGCTACGTCCTACAAACTCCCCTATTGTTTTTATTCAACAGTTAGGTAGAGGACTTAGAAAACATCCCTCTAAAGATTTTTTAACTGTTCTAGATTTTATTGGAAATCATAACAGAGCTTTTTTAATTGCCCTAGCTTTAAGTGGAAATCGTTACTACGATAAAGATTCTATCAAAATATCTGTAGAGAATAATTTTTCAGATATTCCAGGGTGCGTACACATAAAAATGGATCAAATTTCAAAAGAGAGAATCCTTTCACAAATTGAAAATGAAAATTTTAATTCTTTCAAGTATCTTAAAGAAGAATACTGTGAATTTAAAAGAATTAATGAAAATAAGATACCTCTTATGTGTGATTATTTAAAATTTGACGGAGCACCTAACCCTCTAAAATTTATTAAAGAAAGTAAATACTATCTAGATTTTTTAAGGAAAATTGAACTTTCTATTAAAGACAATATTACTCAAGAAAATATTTTAATTTATGATGAAGTTGGGAAATTTTTGAGAATTATAAGTAAATTTCTTCCACTTAAAAGAATTCACGAATACATAATATTAAAACTATTATTACAAAAAAAATCTTTAACTTTGGAAGAAATTGAATTTGAACTAAATAAAGAGATAGCGTTCTTTGATAAATCAACTTTATTCCACTCTATTAGGCTTTTACAATGGGACTTTATGAGTGAAAAGGAAAAGATTAATAAATCTTCAGCACCTTTTCCCATTTTAAAATTTGATTTTCATAGCAACACAATTAGTCGTTCTGATGAATTTTCAAGTATACTAAAAAGTGATTTCTACAATATATTTATTAAAGATGTCATTAACTATGGAATTTTAAAATATAAGGAAGACTTTGGCGATATCTATTATGGCTATCCTCACCTAAAATTATATGAAACATATCAACAATATGATATAGCTCAACTGTCTAATTATGATAAGTCACTCTCTGCTTTTAGAGGCTCTGGAGTTTTAAAAAATGGAGACCATTATTTCTTATTTGTTACTTTAAATAAAGAGCTATGGCAAAAAGGAATAGAACATGACAATGTCTTTTTTAATAATAAAACATTATCTTTTTTCTCTAAATCTACAACATCTAGTGATAGTGATAGCGGTCAAGATTTAGTTAATAATAAAAATAGAGGTAAGAACTTACATATTTTTGTTAGAAAATTTTCTGAAGTTGATAAGATTATACAACCATTTATTTATCTTGGATTAGCAAATTGTATAAGTTTTCAAGGTAATAAACCAATTAAAATGATTCTAGAATTAGAAAAAGAAATTTCTAGTACAGTATGGAGAGAGTTTATATAAACTCTCTTTTTTTTACTTTTAATACAAACTATATATTATATATATTATGTTACTTTACTTATTTATGTTAGTATACTCCAAATCATAAAATAATTTTAAGGAGGAAGAATTATGCAAGCTACACTGTCTAATATAAATTTAAATAACATCAATCTATTGCTTACACTAACTCTCTCAAGTCTCTTGATAAACTTGAGTATTTTTGCTTACAATTTATATTTTAGCCAAAAGAGTTTTTGTATAATTTTATTAAAGAAATTTTATGAGAGTTAAATTAAATTTATATATATAATTTTAATTTAATTTTAAAATAAGATAATTAACTAATATTATATTCAAATCTAACAGACTCTTTTTAGGTCTGTTTTTTTATTACAAAAAATTAAGAGGAGTGTGTATTATGGATAGTTCAAAGTATCAAATTGGGTATTATTTACCCCCTATTGTAACTCAAGATTGGGTAAGTAAACATTATATTTCAAAGCCCCCTATATGGTGTAGCGTAGATTTAAGAGATGGTAATCAAGCTTTGATTATCCCTATGAATTTAGAAGAAAAAATTGAATTCTTTAAACTATTAGTTGAAATAGGATTTAAAGAGATTGAAGTGGGATTTCCTGCAGCTTCTGAAACAGAATATGAATTTTTAAGAAAACTTATAGATGATAAGTTAATTCCTGATGATGTTACTATACAAGTTTTGACTCAATCAAGAGACCACATAATTGAAAAGACTTTTAAAGCGTTAGAAGGTGTTGATAAAGCTATTGTACACTTCTATAATTCAACATCTTCAGTTCAAAGAGAACAAGTTTTTAAAAAAAATAGAGAAGAAATTATTGAAATTGCTAAAGAAGGGGCAAAATCAGTTTTAAAATACGCTAGCAAAACAAAGGGGAATTTCAAATTTCAGTACTCACCAGAATCATTCACTGGAACTGAAATGGATTTTGCTGTTGATATTTGCAATGAAGTTATTTCTATTTTAAAACCCACAAACCGTAATAAATTAATAATAAATCTTCCTTCTACAGTCCAATATTCTATGCCACATGTTTATGCTACTCAAATAGAATATATGTGCAAAAATCTTAAAGACCGTGAAAATTTAATAATTTCACTTCACCCTCACAACGATAGAGGATCTGCAATATCAGATGCTGAAATGGGAATTTTAGCAGGGGCTGACAGAGTGGAAGGTACTCTTTTTGGAAATGGGGAAAGAACAGGGAATGTTGACATTGTTAACCTAGCTTTAAATCTTTATACTCAAGGGGTAAACCCTAATCTAGACTTTTCAAATATTTTGAAAGTAGCTTCAACATATGAAAAAATAACAAGAATGACTGTTCATGTTAGACAACCTTATTCTGGAAAACTAGTATTTGCAGCATTCTCAGGTTCACATCAAGATGCCATAGCCAAAGGGATGAAGTGGCATGAAAATAACAGTGAGTATTGGAATGTCCCTTATCTTCCTATTAATCCTTGTGATTTAGGTAGAGTGTATGAAAGTGATGTTATAAGGATAAATAGCCAATCTGGTAAAGGGGGAATTGGATATTTACTTGAACAAAATTATGGATATAACTTACCTTCTAAATTAAAAGAAATTTTTGGATATGAAATTAAATCTGTATCAGATAGAGGGGAAAGAGAACTTCTAGTTCAAGAAATTAATGATATTTTTACAGAAAACTATATTAATCTTAATTCAAATTTAAAATTTCTAGATTGCACCTTTAATAAAAATAATAAAACAGATGTCACTATGAAAATTGACGAAATTAAATCAGATATTTCCAATATAATTACTCTATCTGGTGAAGGAAATGGTCCTTTAGATTCTGTTAAAAATTCTATCACTAATTATTTTAACTGGGAGTTTGACATTATTGATTATCAAGAACACGCCTTAACAAAAGGGTCTGATTCTAAAGCAATCTCATATATTGAAATCAAATTTAATAATAAAAATTATTGGGGCGTTGGTATCGATTCCGACATTATAGAATCATCAATATTAGCTTTATTTAGTGCTCTAAATAAAGCTATCAAAAATTAAAAATAGGAGGATAAAATTTATGGGAATGACAATGACACAAAAAATATTAGCAGCACATACACAAGAAAATGAGGTCGTAGCAGAGCAACTTATAGTTGCTAATTTAGATATGATTTTAGGGAATGATATTACATCGCCCGTTGCAATAAATGAATTTAAAAAATCTGGTTTCACTAAAATTTTTGATAAAAATAAGATATCCATGGTCATGGACCATTTTACTCCAAACAAAGATATAAAGGCAGCTCAGCAATGTAAACAATGTCGAACTTTTGCACAAGATATGGAGATTGAACATTTTTATGATGTTGGTAACATGGGAATTGAGCATGTTCTTCTTCCTGAACAAGGGATTGTAGCTCCTGGTGAAGTAATTATCGGAGCTGACTCCCATACTTGCACTTACGGGGCAATAAACTCTTTTTCAACAGGTATTGGGAGCACTGATATGGCTTCAGGTATGGCTTCAGGGCAATGTTGGTTTAAAGTCCCTTCAGCAATAAAATTTAACATTATTGGATCATTTTCTAATAAAAATGTAAATGGAAAAGATGTTATCCTTCATATAATAGGCTTAATTGGTGTTGATGGAGCCCTTTATAAATCTATGGAATTTATGGGTGAAGGATT
Organism: Fusobacteriaceae bacterium; assembly: GCA_051656905.1. GTDB lineage: Bacteria > Fusobacteriota > Fusobacteriia > Fusobacteriales > Fusobacteriaceae > JAGNZR01. The sequence continues at coordinate 26,682 of JBOFJQ010000028.1, forward strand.
AAAAAACTTAACAATGGATGATAGATTTACAATTGCTAACATGGCAATAGAGGCGGGAGCTAAAAATGGCATCTTTGAATTCGATCAAATAACTAAAGAGTATGTTGAGGAAAGAGTAAAACGGCAATACAAAACTTATTCTCCTGATAGTGATGCTGTGTATGAAAAAGAGTATACTATTGACTTATCAAAAATAGAGCCAACAGTTGCTTTTCCTCATCTTCCTGAAAATGCCAAGACAATTAAAGAGATTAGAGAAATGGAACCAATTAAAATTGATCAAGTTGTAATAGGTTCTTGCACTAATGGTAGAATAAGTGATTTGGAAATTGCTGCTTCCATATTTAAAGGAAAAAAAATTGCTAAAAATGTTAGAGCAATAGTTATCCCTGGCTCTCAGTCAATATATATTGAGGCTTTAAAAAAAGGGTATATTGAAATTTTTATAGAAGCTGGCTGTATTGTTTCAACACCAACATGTGGTCCATGCCTTGGAGGTCATATGGGAATACTTGCAGAAGGGGAAAGATGTGTCGCAACTACTAATAGAAATTTTGTTGGGCGAATGGGGCATATTGAATCAGAAGTTTATTTATCTAGTCCAGCAATAGCAGCTTCAAGTGCTATTCAAGGGATATTAGATTTAATTGATTAATTACTTTTTATAATGGAGGGAAAAATGAAAATATATAAATATAAAGATAATATTGACACAGATGTAATTATTCCAGCAAGATATTTAAATACATCAAACCATAAGGAACTAGCAAAATTTTGTATGATTGATATTGATGAAAATTTTTCAAAAACAGTTAAAAAGGGAGATATCATTATAGGAGGAGAAAATTTTGGATGTGGTTCTTCAAGAGAGCATGCTCCTATAGCTATAAAAGAATCTGGAATTCAATGTATTATAGCAAAATCCTTCGCAAGAATTTTTTATAGGAACTCTATAAATATCGGCTTACCAATTATTGAGAATTCACAGGCAGTAGATGATATAGAAATCTCTGATAACATTGAAATAAACTTTGAACAGGGAGTTATAAAAAACATAACTAAAAATAGGGAGTACAAGATAAATAAATTCCCCGAATTTATACAAAATATCATAAATAAAAATGGTTTATTAAATTCATTAAAAGGTGATGACCATGAATAAAAAAATAGCAGTAATCAAAGGTGATGGAATAGGTCCCGAAATTGTTTCAGAAGCTATTAAAATTCTTGATGTAATAGCAGAAAAATACAATCACTCTTTCTCATACGAGTTTGTTAATGCAGGTGGGTGCTCAATAGACTTAGATGGTTCTCCTCTTCCTGATTCTACATTGAAAGCTTGCTTAGAATCTGATAGTGTTTTACTAGGTGCAGTAGGAGGTCCTAAATGGGATAACAACCCCTCTCATTTAAGACCTGAAAAAGGGTTATTAGAATTAAGAAAAGCCATGAATCTTTTCTCTAACATCAGGCCTATAAAAATTTTTAAATCTTTAAATGATATGTCACCTTTAAAACAAGAAATAGTAGATAAAGGTATTGATTTAATTGTTGTAAGAGAGCTAACTGGAGGAGTTTATTTTGGAAAACACTCTACTTACTTCGATGACTTTAACAGAGAAAAAGCTGAAGATATTATGAGTTATTCTAGGGAAGAGATAGAAAGAGTTACTAAGTTTGCTTTTCAAATGGCTAGAAAAAGAAATTTTAAACTTTGCTCAATTGATAAAGCAAATGTACTTGATACATCTAAATTATGGAGAAAAATCGTAGAAGAAACAAGTTTTTTATATCCTGATGTTGAATACAGTAATATGTTAGTAGACAATGCTGCTATGCAACTTATTAAAAATCCATCTCAATTTGATATAATTCTTACAGAAAATATGTTTGGAGATATATTATCAGATGAAGCAAGTATGATAACAGGTTCTATTGGACTTATGCCTTCCTCTAGTTTAGGTGATACACCTCGTGGACTATATGAACCAATTCATGGTTCAGCTCCGGATATTGCAGGACAGAACTTGGCTAACCCAATAGGAACTATTCTATCTGTGGCAATGATGTTAAAATATTCTTTTAATCTGACTAAAGAGTCTGAAGCTATAGAGCAAGCTGTTAACTCTGCAATTGATAATGGTTTTCGAACTTCTGACATTTGGAAAAATGGTTTAACAAAGGTAACTTGTTCAGAGATGGGAGATATAATAGCAAAATTAATTTAATATAAAAATTAAAAAAAATCAACGAAAAAAAACTGACTTGTATATATAAAATGAGTCAGTTTTTTTTCGTTGATTTTTTTTTAAACCTAATGTTTTCTGACTTTTATTGAAGATAGATGCCAGTTTTTTGTTGACACAGGAAACAATAAGTGGTATTCTTAGGGAACCGGTAAAAGAAAAAAAGGGTTCTATAGAGTTCAAAAAAAATTTAATATTTTGCATATTATATATCAATACTAACGTGTATATCAACATCAACTTGTATATTAATATTTTTATAGATTATTTTATTTTAATAAAAACGGGGGACAAAATGGGAGAAAATAAAAAGAAAGCTTTATTACTTTTTTTACTATTATCAGCAACATCTTCTTATTCAGAAGATTTTAATATTACAAATAACTATTTAAATAAAGACACAATACAAATTGCAAATGATTCTAAAAAAGAATCTAATATCAATATAGCAACTAACGATGTTACTTTTTATAATAGTGGAACAGCACATGTTTCTCATACAGAAGATCAAATAAGAGTAACTACGATGAAAGAGAAAAAAGGAAATGGAATAAATATAGATAAAGACTTAATAAATACAACTATTTATAATAATGGAGAGATAAAAGGTGAGGCTAATATAGCTGGAGCTGCATCTCCTGAGGGTTCTTCTTCTATTACATTATATGGAACAGGAAATGGAATTAGCTCATACAGTAATCTCAAAGGAGGAGAGAAAAAGAGTGATAGCACTCTAGAAAAAATACATAACTCTGGGCAAATTGTAGCACTTACAACTGCAACTTCTCCTAGTACAGCTATGACTTCTTCAATAATTACCTTAGGAGTCGGAAATGCTATTAGCTCATTCAGCTTAAGTTCAAATAGTAACTCTAGTATCAGTAGCAGTAATATAAACTTAGTAACTAATACTGGGGATATACGAGGTGAAGCTACTTTACTTGCAGTAGGAGCTAAATCTTTGTCAGATGCTGCTTCTGGAACTGGAAATGCTATTAGTTCATATAGTACTAGTAGAAGTGTTACTAATCCTGATGCTATAAATGATACTAGCAGTAAAATTGGAAATATATCCAATAGTGGTTCTATTAAAGGTGAATTAATTTTAGCTGGTGGTGATAACGCAAGTGCTAATTCTCAAGGAAGTGGAAATGCTATTAGTTCATATAGTGCTATATTTTGTCTAGGTAATAAAACTAGTACTAGTAGCAGTGATATTGGAGAATTAATAAATAGCGGTTATATGCAAGGAAAGGTAGCTTCAAAAGTTGCAATTCCTGTTATATATCAAACTGGAAATGGAGTTAGTTCTTATAGCGCTACAAATAAAAATAGTAGTGGGGGTAGTAACAGTATAATAGGTAAAGTTATAAACAAAGGTTATATAAAGGGTGACGCCATTTTAACAGGAAAAAGTACTGCTAATAATTTAGAAGGGAAAGTTCCTACTGCATACGGAATTGGAAATGGAATTAGTTCTTATAGTACTGGCTCCACAACTGAAAAAAATAATGTTAGTACATTAACTATGGCAGAAGTTACAAATAGTGGAAAAATATCTGGTGAAACTACTCTAAATGGAATAGATTTACCAGATATAGGCGGGGCTGGAAACGGAATCAACGCTTATAATACTGGTAAAAATACTATTACTAATATAGATAAAATAGTAAACGAAGGTACTCTTTCAGGATACTTAGTTATAAATAATAAAAACTCAACTAACCCAAATAACTATGATAAAATGTTTTTCTCTGGAAACGGGGTTTCTATAAATAAAAATATTTCTTCTTCAGTGGATAATAGAGGACTAATAAAAGGGTCTGAAAGTGCCATTGCAGCTGGTAGTATTCCAGGAACAATTAATAATTATGGAGTTCTAGCAGGAAAAAATATTTACTCAAATGGTTCTTTAATATTATCAGGAGATGACAATAACACTAAAATAGATTTAGTAAAATTAACTCCAACTAAAGAAAATAACTATGGGGTATATATAACTTTAAAAAGTGAAGTAGTGGAGGGTCAAAAAACAGGAAATATTAAATTAGACAATAGTAAGGATGTAATAATTAAAAATATTACAAATGGTACCCTAAATGATTATTCAGAGAAAAAAATAATCAATACTGATATAGTAGGAGATTCTACTGTAGGTTTTGATAGTTACAAAGATATTCCTTCTGACATCACATATGAAAATCATATCATAAATGGGGCTGGAATAAAAAAAGGTGTTCTTAACATTAATGATGGAGTTACATCCTCATTATCTAATACAATAGTTAATGCCTATAAAACAGCTGTTACTCTTGGAAATAATAGTAAATTATCAGCTTCTAACACTATTTTTAATGGTGGGGGCTTAAAAAATTTAGACCCTGTTATTCTTGGAGACAATAATGTTAACACTGTTGAAGTATTAGAAGATTCAATTATAAATGGTGATATTAATTTAAGAGGAGAGAATGACTTCCTTTCACTTTCAACAGGAACTCACCTTAATGGTAATATAGCAGGAGGTGCTGGAGAGGATACCCTTACTTTAAAAAATTCTGGAACAAAAGATAACATAAACATCTTTGGGAATATCGCAAGTTTTGAAAAGATAACTATTGAAGATGGTAAAGTAACTCTTTTCGAAACTTCTAAAATAACTGGAGCAAAAGAATTAAATATAAAATCTGGCGGGCAACTTAATGTTAGAATAGATAGAAGTGTAAAAGATGCTAATGGTGCATACACTGGAAACGCTTTATATGAAAATACTCTTAAAATAAAAGGAGATTCTTCTAAATATAAAAATCTAAATAGCGAGACTCCTGAAGTAGAAAATGGAAATTATAATAATATTTCAGTATTTAACATTATTACAGATGGTCTAGCTCTAAATTCTAAAATTAACTTTGGAAAAACTGAATTTATAGGAGTTGATAGTGATGGAAAAACTGATACTGGTGATGATTTATGGATAAAAACAGATACTATTGTTGATAGTGTTGATAACATAGCTAAAGATACTGACGGTAATACAATAATTAGCTTAAAAAGTGAAAAAGATATTTTTTCTATAAGAGCTAAAGTTATGACAGATTCTTCTACTAATACTGATAGAAATCCTTCTGTTGATTCTTCTACTGAGCCTGACCGTTCTATTGGTACTAATGATGGTTCCACTAATACCGATATTAAGAACCCTTCTGTTGATTCTTCTACTGGATCTAATAATCCTATTAATAATACTACTGATGATTCCACTAATACTGATATTAAGAACCCTTCTGTTGATTCTTCTACTGGATCTAATAATCCTATTAATAATACTACTGATGGTTCCACTAATACTGATATTAAGAATCCTTCTATAGACTCTTCTACTGGATCTAATAATCCTATTAATAATACTAATGATGGTTCTACTAATACCGATATTAAGAATCCTTCTGTAGACTCTTCTACTGGATCTAATAATCCTATTAATAATACTACCGACGGTTCTACTAATACTGATAAGAACCCTTCTGTTGATTCTTCTACTGGATCTAATAATCCTATTAGTACTACTATTGATGGCTCTACTAATACTAATATTAAAAAGCCTTCTACAGATTCTTCTACTAACACAGATGCCGCAAAAACTGAAAAAGAGCCTACTGACAATTCTAATCTTAAAACTAATAATGGTATTCTATATACTAAATTAAATGATATTTATAAAGGAATTTATACAAGTGGAGACAAGAATTTTTCTACTTTAAGAAATCATTTATACTTATCAGGATTAGATAAAAATAATTCTTCAACTGAGACAGTTCAATTTGAAACTCTTTTAGGTTATTTAGGAGATATTTACGCTTACAACCCTTACTCTTTCTCAAGTGAAACTTCAATGAAATCTTTAAGACTTTTCAGAAATACAGTTATAGATAATCACTTTAAGGCTGAAGAAAAAACTTGGTTATTTTTAGGGGGTCTTACTCATAATGATGGAAGTAGAGAACAGACTTACTACGGAAAAAATTATTATAATTTCGATTCAGAATCTTATAATAAGAGTGCTGATACAAAAATAACAGGAGCTTATGCTCAAGCTGAGTATGGACTTACTAAAACTTTATCTTCTGGTATAATATTTGGAGGTAATTCATCTGATACAAAAATATCACCTTCAAAAGTTGAAGGAACTTCTATGTATTTAGGTGGGTATATCAAAAAAGATATTGAAAACTTTAGAATAACTTCAGGAATAGGAATACAGTATTCAGAATATGAATCTGATAGATATTCAATAAATAAAAAATATGATTCAAATTATTCTGACAAATCTTTCGATATCTATTTAAATGGTAGATATTCACATAAGATAAAAGAAAATTTATACTTTGAACCTTACGCTCAATTAGCATATATGTATGTTGATCAAGAAAGTACAAAAGAAAATGATGGACCTCTGTCTCTAAATATTAAATCAAAAGAATTTAATGAATTTGAAGGAACAGTAGGAGCAGACATTAAAAGAGAATTTATAACAACAAGTTCGAAACATAGCATTAGAGGCGGTTTAGCTTATACAAGAATTTTAGACGGGTATGAAGAAGACAACTTAAAAGCTAATTTCGGAGGGGATGATTTTAATTTACTAGTTCCTCACAAAACACCAAATGAAGTAAAATTAAGAGCAAGATATGAAGTTGAAAATGTTAACGGAGTACTTGTAGGAATAAGCACTGACTATTCGCTACCTATAGACTCAAAAGACAATGGAAACAAAAATAAAAATGATGGTGAATGGACAACTGGATTAACAATCGGATATAAATTTAATTAAAAAAAAGCTTAAGGGTCTATATTTTAGACCCTTAAGTTATTTTTATAGTTCATGAAAAACTCTTTAAACATATAAAAAAGATAAATTTTTACTAAATAAAATATCATAAAAAGTTAATTTATAAAAAACTTCACACTCTCAAATTATGAAACTCTCTATATATAAACTATAATTTTCTTATTTATAAATCTAATTTCTTAGTTACCCCTAATCCTATTGTTGTTTCTCTTCTATATGATTCAGTTGACATTATTTTATTACTAGTTGTCTCTTTATCATAAATATTAAAGTTTAAAGCACAAGAATATTCTGTTGACTCATTTTGCTTATATTTCATTGCTATTCCATAAACTTGAGCATCTAATTCTTGAACTGTTACAACTCCTTTTCCATTTCCACCTTTATCTACATAGGTATATCCTATTTCTACTTTTATCTTTTCGTTTATTTTTCTTGAATATCCAATCATATATTCATATGTATTTTTGTAGTTTTCATTTTCATCATATCCGCCACCGTATACATAATTTGCATCTTCAAATATTATGTTATATCCTGTATAAAATTTATTTTTATCATTAAATGCATAACCTAAACCTGTTGATAATATTGCTGGATAATCTCCTCTTTTAGGAATTTTTTCCTCAACAATTCCAGGAACTTTAACTCTAGTTCCTGAAGATTCTGTTTTTTGTTCAATCTTAGTTCTAAATAAATATTTAGCACTTAAATCTAATTTTTCAGTTGCTCTATAATAAATTCCTACTTCTGGAGCTATTCCATCCCCTGTTATTTCAGTCTTAGAGTCAACACCTCTAAGATCTCTATCACCAAACTTCCCCTCTACATCAATCTTTTGATAAACATAAGTATATCTACCGCCCAAAGATATAGATAGTTTTTCATTAACTTTTTGTGCTACACCAAATACTACACCAGGAGCTAGATAATCCATATCAAGACTAGTAAATCTATTAGACTTTACTGATGGATCTAGTAATCCACCCTGCCCCATAGATCCTGCCCCTATATAGTATGCTCTCTCTCCCTGTTTATAGATATACTGAATATTAGGAATTAAAATAAGGTTGTCAATCTTTATTCTTGTTGATTCTCTTGTTAACGTATTTTCTTTTTCTACTCCATAAGAGGGAATTGAAAATCCATTTCCTCCTGCTATATACGCTCCGTCTTCTAAAAATCCCAACGCTGCCGGATTATAAAAAACTGAATCTGCTGAAATTTCAGCTTGCTGCACTGGGTTCCCAAGCCCTGTTATTGTAGGAGTTGTTAAAGCATTTATCCCTCCCAGAGCAAAAGAATTTATACTCCATATTAGACTAATTAATATTATTTTTTTCACTTTTTTTCTCCCCCCAAGATATTTTTTATAGTTTTGTTCTAGATACTATACATTTATAATTAACTATTTTTTTCTTTTTTAGGAAGAATTAAAGGACCTTTTACTGCCTCCATTATATAGCTAGCTGGATAACCATTTATTAATAATTTTCCCATTCCCTTTAAATATTTTTGAATATGTAGTAAAAAATTTTTATACCCTTTACACATATAGTTATGCCCAAAAATTTCTCCTTCTCTATTAACAAATCTATGTTTTGGACATCCACCCCAACAATAATTTAATACAGGACATATTTTGCATTCTTTAGTCAATTTTTCTTCTTTTTCTCTTCCAAATCCTTTTTTTATTGAGATATTTGATATCTCTTTTAATGAATTTTCAGATATATTTCCTACCTTATATTCGTTATATACAAAGTGATCACAAGCATAAACAGATCCATCACTTTCTAGGGCAAGGGCTTTTCCACATTGTCTTGCATGAATGCAATTTGGTGAAGAATTACCAAACCATTGAGCTAGAGGAGCTTCAAAATTCATTACAAATGTTTTTCCTACATCTTCTCTAACCCATTTTTCATAAATATCTATTAAAAATTGTCCATATAACTCTGGTATCACACTCCATTCAGTCAATTCTATACTTTTTCCTTCTAAAAGTAGTGGAGTTCCCAATCTATATCCTTTTTCATCTTCTGTATTTGTAGGAATTTTTTCTATTAAAGGGGTAAATTGAATAAATTCTATCCCGTTAGATTTTAAAAATTCATAAATTTCTAGTCCACGTGTACAAGCTTCATTTGTTATGCATACTAAAACATTATACTCAATATCATATTTCTGTAAAATTTTAAGACCTATAAGAGTTTGTTCGAAACTACCTTCATTATTATTAGTAACTCTGTATTTATCATGCAACTCTTTTGGTCCATCTAATGATATCCCAACTATAAATCCATTTCTTTTCAAAAATTTTCCCCATTTATCATCTAATAGAATACCGTTAGTTTGTAAAGAATTTTTTATCTCTTTATACTCACTATATTTTTTTTGAATTTTTATTACTTTTTCAAAAAAATCTATTCCTGCTAAAAGAGGTTCCCCACCATGCCAAACAAATTCAACAATAGGTGTACTCTGAGATTTTATATAATCATCTATATAATTTTCTAATATTTGATCGTCCATTAACCCTTTTTCTTTTTTTAAGACATTATCTTTTTCAAGATAAAAACAATATTTACATTGTAAATTACATTTGCTCCCCACTGGCTTAGAAGTAACATGTAATCCCTCTGGAATTTTTACTTTTTCCATATCTCCCTCTTGTAAAAAAGAAAGATTTTCTAAAAAATCTTCCTTTTTTTGTTTACTATATCATATTTTTTAATTAATATTTCTTATTTCCCTGGAAAAACTTCTACTTTTACCTCTTTTATCTTTTGAGTAAATTTAAATGGTGCTCTATCTGCATATTTATAACTTACAGTTGAACCATCATCCATTCCTACTCCTGCAGAGTCGTAATCAATACCAAATGTTAAAGGAATAGTTTCATCTATTTTAGATTTTCCTACAAGTTCATCATTTATATATAGATAAATATTTCCACCTTTTCCAAGTCCTGCTTTAGGTATAGCTCCTGCTCCACCTTCATTATTTTCATTATATTTAAAATCAACTCTTATAGCATTTTCTCCATTTTTCAATGGTTTATTACTTTTTACAGATGTTAATTTTTTTAAGAAATTATATTCATAATAAACAATTCCATTCTCTGTATATAGAGTCCAACCTGCAACATGTCCACCTTGAGCTATAATTACTCCATCTGTTTTTTTCGAATCTTTTATATTTACTTTAGCCGTTATTTGTGATGATTTATTCTTTACATCTATGAAAGAATCTGTTGGAAGATGCGTTGCTCCTTCATGTAGTTTAAGTGAAGTTCTTCCATTCATAACTGATGGTCTTCCTGCAATTTCAGCTGATGCTCTTTCAATTGTTCTATCATCTATTGGATAAACATAATTATTTATCGCTTCTTTTTCAAACTCTTTATATAACTCTTTTACTTTCTCTGGATACTTTTTAGAAACATCATTACTTAATGTAAAATCTTTTGTTGTGTCATAAAGTTCCCAAACATCATTTGCTAATGTGTTAAATACTTGTCCAGAAGGTGATTTATGTATAGTTCTTAAAAACCAACCATCTTTATATATAGCTCTATTTCCAAACATCTCAAAATATTGAGTAGTATGCTTTGTTGGCTCATTCTTATTACCAAAAGTTGAAATAAGACTTGCTCCTTGAATAGGAATTTGAGTTATTCCATCTACTTTTTTAGGTTCTGGAAGTTTCGCTGCTTCTAAAATTGTAGGTGCTATATCTGTTACATATGACCACTGATTTCTAAGTTCCCCTTTCATTTTTATTCCTGCTGGCCAAGAAATTACCATTCCATTTCTTGTTCCTCCAAAATCACTTCCAATTTGTTTAGTCCATTTAAATGGTGTATCTCCTGCTACTGCCCATCCCATTGCGTAGTGATTAGCAGAATCTCTAGTTCCTAATTTATCTAGATTTTTCTCCATATTTTCAATTGTTTCTACCTGACCATTAAAGTATGAAACTTCACTTAAAAGTCCATTTTGCCCACCTTCTCCTGAAGCACCATTATCTCCTGCAATATAAACAATCATAGTATTGTCATACTGTCCATTATCCTTTAATGCTTGAATAATTCTTCCTACTTCTGTATCTGCATATTCTGCAAAAGCTGCAAATATTTCCATCTGTCTTGTAAAAACTTTTTGTTCTGTTGGAGTTAATTTATCCCAATCTTTTATTTCTGCTGGCTTTGGAGTTAAAACTGCATCTTTGGGAATAATTCCTTTTGCTTTTTGTTTTTCAAAAGTTTCTTTTCTAACCTCATCCCATCCTTTATCAAACTTACCTTTATATTTATTAATCCATTCTTCAGGAACTTGATGTGGTGCATGTACCGCTCCTGGTGCAAAATAAGTAAAGAAAGGCTGATTTGGATATAAATCATTTTGCATAGTTATCCATTGGATAGCTTTATCAGTTAAATCAGTAGTTAACGAGTAATCCTTTACATCTCTTGGAGTTGGAACAATTACATTTCCATCTAATAAAACTGGTTGGAATTGATCTGATTCTCCACCTAAGAACCCATAAAACTTATTAAACCCTATATTTAAAGGCCATAATTTTTGATTCGCTTGTATATTTGTTTCCCATGCTGGAACTTCATGAAACTTTCCAAACATAGAAGTGTTGTATCCATTTTCTCTTAAAATTCTAGGTAGCGCAGTTATTTGGTTTACTCTTTTTGAAGTATTTCCAGCTTCACTTGTAGAACTTTCAGTAATAGATCCCATATTATTCATATGATGATTTCTTCCTGTTAAAAGAGCTGTTCTTGTTGGTGAGCTTAGTGATGCAGTATGAAATTGTGTATACTGTAATCCTTCTTTAGCTAATGCATCTAACGTTGGCATCTGAATTGGTCCACCATATGTTGTTGAATGACCATAACCAAAATCATCTAACAATATAACCAAAACATTTGGCGCTCCTTTTGGTGCTTCTACATCAGAAACTATTGGGCTTAATTTTTTTACATCTCTTATATCCACTGTTTTTGTCTTAATTCTTGCCTCATCTGGAATAGGCAATATATTTCTATCTAAGTTTTGCCTTTCTTGAACCTTTGGTGGTGCTAATTTTAAATCTGTTGAAGCTGTTGGAACTCCAACTACCTTAGCTTTAGATTCACTGTAAATCATACCTACTAAAATTAAACTTAGTGCCGAAAAAAACTTCCTTTTACTTTTCATTTTTCCCCCTGATTTTTATATTCGATTAAACTCATTTAAAATTTTTATTAACTTATCCCCTAAAATATCTATATATTTATATATTATTTTCAAATTTTTTAATACTTTTTATCCCAAAAGTCTTTCAGTAGTTTCAAGTAATATGAAGATTCTCTAGCATCTTCACCTTTCCCCAATATTTAATATAAATTTTAATTTTTTATAAAAAAAAGATAAGTATAACTCTACTTATCTTTTCTAAGACCACATAACCTTCTTTTTTTAGAGTTTATAAAAAATTCAGACTAATTTGTTTCTTTATCTATTTTGAGTAATCAACATCGCTTTATTTAAAATTTATATCCTAATCCTACTCTTACATTTGTATTTTTTCTATCATCAGATGAAAATTTTAAATCTGAACCTACTGAATATAACATTCCGTTATTTTGTTCATACTCTAATCCTAATCCTATTTTTCCAGTATTTTCTGCCATTTCTGGTCCTTTTATTTCAAATTTTGAAGATTGATTAAATCTAGCATCTAAATCTTCTTCTGTAGACCCTTGAGTATTTATATAACCTAATTCAGCAACTACTCTTAATTTTCCATTGCTTAATGCAATTTCTTTTGTAAAGTCTACTCCTGCTTCTGTATCAAAATAGTTATAATCTACTTTATCTGTTTCTACTGAAAGCATTCCTTTATCTTCTTTCATAGAATCTTGAGATACGAATACATAACTTAATTTTAATTTAGGTTCTATTTTCCAACCTTTAGCCTCAGCTAGTAAATATTTTACTTGACCATATACGTTGTAAGAATCTGTATCAAATGACCCTTCATTTTTAAATTTTGATGAATCAGTTTTTAAATACCTAGTAGCATCATATTGACCTAATTGGTAACCTAATCCAGTTGTAAAGCTTAATCTATCAGCATTTTTTTTATAGAACACTCCTAAATAACCTACAGATCCTTCTAATTCAGTTCCTTTATCCATAGATAATTTTTGTTTTGCTCCACCTAATACTAAACCTATTGATTCATCTTTTCTTGTTCCATACTCGAATGTACCCATTAATCCATTCATATCTGAAGAGCTACTATAACTATTATTTCCCTCTACGTCTTTATTATCTACATTTGAATATAAGTATTTAGCAGTTGATATATACTCTTTTTCATTTGGCATAATTGAATTTCCTGATAAAATTCCCTCTCTAAATGAATCGATAGACTCTTTAGATAATTGTCCACCATAAGAATAAGGGTTATTTGCATAAGTTTGATCTAATAATAATCCATACTCTGTAAAAGCATTTTGAGTATTTCTTGCTAACTGTCTTCTCTGTAAAAATTTATTTAACTCTTTATTCTCACTTGGAGTATTTAAAGGTTTTATAGAGTGCGTTATTACTCCATCAGAACTTTTCCCTGTTATAGCTGGTGTTGAAACAGTTTTTGCTTGTTTGTTTAAAGGTCTTAAAGCTGTTGGTACCATTGCTCCATGTGTTGCTTTTCCAGTTATTAAAGTTGTATTTGCACCAAACGTATTAAAGCTAACTACTAAAAAGGCTGCTAATACTGTTTGATTAAATTTACTTTTTTTAGTCAATGCATCTTTCAAATTTTTCTTCATCTTTTTCTCCTTAAATTTGCTATGCATCTCCAATGATATGGTTAAATTTATCTCAAAGTATTCTCTTTAAATATTCATTATATAAATTTACTTAAATATTCATTATACTTAGTTAAGAATTCTTCAACTATAAGTTTTTTGTCCAAATCCAGACTAGATATAAACTCAAGTTCTCTTTCTTCCCATTTTATGTGCAATTTTTCATGTTCTAAAAAAATCTCATTACCCTTTTCGGTTAATTTGTAATAAATCTCTTTCTTGTTAGTCTCAGATTGATAACTATCTACCAATTTTTTTTTCTTTAACTTAAGAATTATTTTACTTATAGAACTTCTTGTCATATCTAACTCTTTAGAAATTTTAACTCCGTTTATTTTTTCTATTTTACCAATAATAGCTATGGTATGTATCTCTGATATTGAATTTTCCTTATATAAAACATCTTCATGTAGCAAGCTTAGCTCATTTTGTTTGTCATATATTTTTTTTAATAAACTTAAAATTATTTCATCCATATAATTCCACCTTATCACTTGATAATAATTGTTGTACAGGCAAAAACATCATAGATTGTTTCCTATTTCAATAAAATAATTTTATTATTAAAATAAGTATAACCATTATTGTTTCTTTTGTCAACAAAAATATTGTTGTTCGTTGTTCGTTTTCCGTTTTTCGTACTTTAAATAATTGTTAAATTCTTGTAATTATTAAATCCGCCTTCTAAATTATAAACTTCTAATCTTAACTCTCTTAAAATTAAAGAAGCTATCCCTCCACTTGTTCCACCATTGCAATATGTTAAAATTTTTCGTTCTTTTGGTATCAAACTTACACTTGCTCTAATTATAGAGAAAGGTATGTTCACAGCTCCTTCAATGTGCCCTTCTAAATATTGTTCTGGTACTCTTACATCTATTAAATAGTATCTTTCTTTATTTTTTATAAAATATTGAACTGATACGTCTTTAACTTCCATCATGATATTTTTCTCCTCACTAATTTTAATATTTTTTAATTCTGTCTTTTATTATAACATGAATTGAAATAATACTAAATATTAAAGACCTTATATACAATGAAACAACTGATAATTTTATTAAATCAACGCCATACTTAATCTTAATTTAATTTAGTCTTTTTATTTTATAAAAAACTCTATCTTTAAGTTTTAAAACTATTATTCTATGGTTAAATCTCATTATATATAGTATAATTTTACTATATATTTTACTTCATAATTATATTAGTAAAGTTATATAATAGAATTACCAAGGTATTATTATTCTTAAGTTAGAAGGAGTTTTTAAATTATGAAAGATTACTTAAAAAAATTTTTAGATGTCAATAGAAATAATCTAGGATTTGTTATTTTTGTTATTATAGCTATAGTTTTTTTCTTAGTAAAAAATTTATTGCATATTACTTTTAATAATCCCGGTATTTTTCTTAAAATACCTATTCTTTTAATTTCAATTATTCTTCATGAGGTTGCTCATGGATATGCGGCATATTTTTCCGGAGACAAAACAGCAAAATTTGCTGGAAGGCTCTCTTTAAACCCCATAAGGCACATAGATATTACAGGTTTTCTTCTACCAATTTTACTTATACTTTCTGGTTCTAACTTTATTATTGGTTGGGCTAAACCTGTTCCAGTTAACTATAATAACCTAACAAATGGTCGTTTTGGAGAATTTTTAATATCAATTGCAGGTGTTGTTACTAATTTTATATTAGCTATCCTAGGAGTACTTCTTCTTAAGTTTCTCCCTGTTACTCCACTTGTACATTCAATAGCTCCATATATTATTTATTTAATTAGCTTCAATATAATGATAGCTATCTTTAATTTACTTCCAATTCCACCTTTAGATGGTTCAAAAATTATTGCAAGCTTTGCTCCAGAACCTCTTAGAGAAGCTATTTTTGGATTTGAGAAGTATGGGTTTTTCTTGATTTTAATTCTTTCTTACTTAGGATTTATCGGGGATTTTATATATCCTATTTTTTCTTTTATTATTAAAATTTTTGATAATTTTCTTTAAATAAAAGAATAACCAAATAAATAAAACCTTTAAAATATTGAAATATTTTAAAGGTTTTTTATTTAAATAACTATTTTAATCGATTAATTTTTAACTATTTTCGCTTGCTGTCTCCCTCATTTGGAAAGGATCAACTATAACAGCTGGTGCAGCTTCTTTTGTCACTTCTTTAACTGGTTTTCTATTATCTTTTAATATACCTAAAACTTCTCTTATATCTTTTTCAGTTCCACGAGCATTTACAACTACTGGTCTCTCAATTCCATTACCATAGAATAGATATTCATCTTTAACTTTTGGATTCTTAAATACAAAGATACCTTTTCTTACATTAGATTTTTCTGGAACTATTACATCTTTCTCTGCATAAGTTTTCTTCAACAACTCTGAAAATGCTACTGTTGCTGTATTTTCATTTGCATATTCCTTAAGTCTTATTTGAGTTTTTCCCTTCTCTATTTTATATTCCTCTGCAGTTTCCTTCGTAACTGAATACCCTTTTGATGCTAACTCTTGTTTTATTTTTTCATTTTCATAGTTTTTTGTTGCAGACATAGCTAGTAGTGATACTGATAAGAAAAAAGTAGTCATTAGTAATTTTTTCATAAATATTACCCCCAAATTTATTATTTAGTTTCTACTATTAATGTTGGCTTCCTTGTGGCTCTCTCATTTCAAAAGTATCAATTTGGACATCTTGAACTGTTTTTCTATTTTCTTTTAATATTGAAAAAACTTCTCTTAAATCTTTCTCAGATCCTTGAGCATTTGCAACTACTGGTTTTCCCATTGCATTTGCATGTAATATATAGTGTCCTTTAACTTTAGAATCTTCAAATACAAAAATACCTTTTCTTATATTTGATTTTTCTGGAACAATTTTGTCTTTAGCAGCATATGACTGTTTAAGTGCTTCTGAGAAAGCTACTGTTGCTTCATCTTCATTCTTATACTCTTTAAGATCTATTTGAGTTTTCCCTTTTACTATTTTATACTCTTCATTAGTTTCTTTAGAAACTTGATACCCTTTTGCTGTTAAATCTTTTTTAGCTTGCTCATGATCATAATTCTTTGTAGCAGACATAGCTAGTAGTGATACCGATAAAAATAAAGTTGTCATTAAAAATTTTTTCATAATTAGTACCTCCATTTTTTTGTTTAAATCACTAAAGTTTAATGCTATATATTTATACCTTTTTTTTTATGTTTTTCCTTTTTATTTTCAAGCTTCAATTTCTATAAATCTATTCTCTTTTACTAAAAATAATCCTAAATCTGTTATTTTTAATTCTGGGATAACAGGTAATGCCATAAAATTGAGGGTCATCATTGGTTCTACATTTTTACTTATATTTAATTCTTCTCTGGCAAGCTTTAAAATAATTTCATTCGATTGATAAATTTCTTTAATATCTTTATCAGACATCAGCCCTGCTATTGGCAATTCCATACTATATATTATCTTTCCATTTTTAACTAAAACTATTCCTCCACCAATTCTCTCAAGCTCTTTGATGGCTATGTACATATCCTTTGTATTATCTCCGATAGTTATTATATTGTGGCTATCATGTGCTACTGTAGTGGCAATAGCACCATCTGTAATTCCATAATTTTCTATCACGCCATTTCCTACTCTCCCTGTACCTTTATGTCTTTCGATTACAGAGATTTGAGAAAGATTCTTATTTAATTTCCCTTGAAAATATCCATTTGGATTAACTATTTTCCTTACTATATGATTTGTATAAAGTTCTTTTGGAATTATAGATATAACATTAATTTCATCACCTTTTATAGAAATAATCAAATTTTCTTCTTTAAAACTGCCTATATTAACACTATTCTCTAATTTTCCAGAGTCTTTAATCTCTATATTATCAGCTTCAATTTTCTTTCCATATTTATAAACTTCTTTAATATTTATATTTATGATGTTATCTACTACTATAAAATCAGCATCATATCCTGGTGCTAATGCACCTTTTTTATTTAATCCATAAAATTTTGCAGTATTTAATGTTGCCATTATAATTGCTCTTTCAGGTAAAACACCTAAGGATATTGCTCTTTTTACAACATCATTTATTTGCCCTTTATTTAAAATAGTTTCAGAATCCCTATCATCAGTGCAAAACATACAAAATCTATAAGTATATTCATCTATCCCCACTGCTAATTTTTCTAAATTTTTCGCAGCAGTTCCCTCTCTTATAAGAACATTCATTCCCCTAGAAATCTTTTCATTCATTTCTTCTATGCTACTGCACTCATGGTCAGATTTAACACCTGCTATTATATAAGAGGTTAGTCTTTTCCCTGTAAGGCATGGACTATGACCATCAACTTGCTTATTTCTACTTTGAGTTATTTCTATTTTTCTAATTAAGTCTTTATCTTCATTTTCAACCCCAACAAAATTCATTACCTCGCCTAACCCTAATATTCTAGGATTATCAATATATTTTTCTAGAGACTCTGAATTTAAAATCGCTCCTGAAGATTCAAAATTTGTGGAAGGGACACAAGATGGGAACATAAAGAAAACTTCTAATATCGTATCTTTAGTCTCTTCTAGCATATAATCTATCCCTTTTTCCCCTAAGACATTAGCGATTTCATGAGGATCAGCTATAATCGTTGTTGTCCCTAATTTTATAAACTCTTTAGCTAAAACTTTAGGTGACATTAATGAACTTTCAATATGCATGTGCCCATCTATAAATCCTGGTATAATTGTAGCCCCATCTATATTTTTTTCTACTATTCCCTCATAACTTCCAATTCCAATAATTTTACCTTCTGAAATAGCTAAGTCTCCCTCTTCTAACTTTCCTGTAAATACATTAAATATTTTTCCACCCTTTATTACAAAATCAGCTCTCTCTTTCCCCTTTGCTAACCTAATAAATTTATCTGTTAACATTATTCCACCCCGTTTTTTGATTTTTACTATTATATAATAATTTTTTATTTATATATACAAAAATATACAACTTTTTCATTTTAATTATTAATTTATCTTACTATATAAAAAAAGAGCCTTCTCTTAAAAGAAAACTCTTTTTTATATGCTTAATTTTTTCTTATTTTTTCTTATTTTTCCTTTATCTTTTACTATTTTACATTTAAATTTATTATTTTATCTAAAAATTCTTGTTTTGTTTTAGCCATTCTTAAATCTCTTGCAAAGCCTTTAGCCATAAATGTTGTTGCTATTTTATAAAGAACTTCGATATAGTTATCACCTTTTTTATCTTCTGGAATAGCTATTAAAAATACTAAGTCAACTTCATTAGATTCATCAGCTGATTCCCAATCATACATTCTTTTATTTAATCTAGCAACAGCTATCTTTAGTTCCTTAACAGTAGTAGATTTTCCATGAGGTATCGCCAATCCCTCCTCTAATCCAGTTGGTCCTTTTTCTTCTCTTTGCATAACAACTTTAAAAAATTCTGATTCTGACTCCAATATACCTTCTTTCCCTAGAAGACTTACTAGTTCTCTAATTATATTTTCTTTTTTATTTTCTTCAGTATCTAAAATTAGTAAATTTTCTTGAACTAAATTTTCAAAATACACTTTAATCACCTCACTTAATTCCCCAGTATTTTCATCTTCCATCTAATAATCTCTTTTAGTCTTTCTATTACATTTGGAAATATTTTTATTCTATCTATCTCCATAGGATTCTTTTGAAGTTCCTCTCGCAAGCTTCTAGAAAATTCCTTTCTTAAAGCTGTTCCAATATTTATCTTTCCTATTCTATACTTAACTAATTTTTTTAAATCATCATCTGAAACACCTGTTGATCCATGTATTACAAGAGGAATTTTTACTATACTTTGGATATTTTCTAGTACTTCAAAATCTATTTTAGCATCTCTTGTTAACATTCTGTGTACTGTCCCTATAGAAACTGCTAAAGCATCAACTCCTGTTAATCTTGCAAACTCTTCTGCCTCTCTCGGATTAGTAATTTCACTAGCTTGATTTATATACCCAACTGAACCAATTTCTGCTTCGCTACTTACTCCATTTTGCTTTGCAATCTGGACTATCTCTTTAGTTATTTTTACATTTTCCTCAAAAGGTAACATTGACCCATCAAACATAACTGAACTATATCCTGCATTTATTGCTGCTATAATCTCTTCTTTTGATTTTCCATGATCTAGATGAACACATACTTTAGTAGAACTTTTCTTTGCCATAGTTGTTAATAGCTTCCCTAAAATTTCTACCCCCATATACTTAATTGCATCTATATTTGTTGCTATTATCACAGGAGCCTTTAACTCTTCCGCTACCTCAATAACAGCCTTTGCATCTTCAAAACCATAAACATTAAACGCAGGAACTATGTATAAACTATCTCTTGCATCTTCTAACATCTCATTTAAAGTAACTAACATCTCTCACCTCATACTCTATTCGTAAGATTTCATAAACTCATGTATTTTTAATGAAGTTGGCATATCTTCTGAGCAAGAGTGACTCGATACGAGCATTGCTGCTGCTGCACTTCCAAATTCAAGAGATTTTTTCACATCCCATCCCTCTAACAATCCATATATAAAGGCTGATGCATAAGCATCTCCACCTCCAAAGGATTTTAATAGTTTTACTGGAAATGGTTTTATTTGATAAAAATCACCTTTGGAAGTATATGCATTAGAACCTTCTTTTCCATGTTTTATTACTATTATTTTATTTCCATATCCAATCCATTTATCAGCAGATATCTTATCATCAATGTTCCCTTCTAAAATTAGTTTTTCCATAAGATTAAATTCTTCTCTTGAACCAATTATAATATCACTCTGCTTTCCTACAATTGAATAATATAGCGCTATCTCTTCTTGATTTTTCCATGTATAACTTCTATAATCCACATCAAAAACAACTTTTACATTATGCTTTTTTGCATACTCTAAAGCTATTAAACAAGATTCTCTAGAGGGACTAGCAGCTAAGGCTGTCCCTGAAATAAGTAAAATTTTTGTATTTTTTATATACTCTTCATCTATTTTTGAAGTATCTATTTGAAAATCCGCAACTCCATTTCTATACATCAATATACTGCTCTCTGTTGGACTTTTAATCTCTGTAAAAGTAAGCCCTAATGACTCTCCATTTTGTGCCACCTCTATTTTTGAAGTATCTATTCCCTCTTTATCAAAATAAGAAGTTACAAACGTTCCAAATTGATCTTTAGAAACACACCCTATAAATCCTACTTTTTTAGACAGTCTAGACATTCCAACTGCTATATTTGCTGGAGAACCTCCCAAATATTTTTTGAAAGTTCGAGATTCATTCAATGGCATATTAATATCTGTAGGATTAAAATCTATAGCAATTCTTCCTATAAGTACTATGTCTTTATCTTTATTTTTATCAAATTCTATTAACATTATACTCCCTCCATTCTTTCAAATCCCTCTTAGCTCATCCAATCTTTTTTATTTTCAGCATTCCACTTTGTTGTTATTTTTATTAAATCAGTCCAAAAATTAATTGATGATTTCCCTGTTATATCTCCATATCCAAATTTAGAATCCTTCGTTCCTCCAAAAGAAAAAGGTTCTCTTGGAACAGGAACTCCAATATTAACTCCTAGCATTCCTGCCTCAAACTCTCTCAATGCCTCTTCCACATACTTTCCATTTTGTGTAAATATTGCTCCTGCATTACCGTAAGGAGATTCTCTTTGGATTTCTGCAGCTTGTGAGATAGAGTTTGCTTCTACTAGCTCTAATATTGGTCCAAATACTTCTATCGGTTTCATTTTACCTTTTGCTCCACGCCAATCAACTATTGTTGGTCCTATGTTGTATCCTGAATTTTTATCGATTTTCTCTCTTCCATCAACAAGTATTTTTGCTTCTTGAGAGATTGCATATTCAATATATTTTGAAATTGTATCAACAGCTTTTTCTGTAATTACAGTTAATGTTTTACTATTTTTAGTATCATTTATAAGTTGTGTTATTATTGGTTCTACATTTCCAACTCCCACTATAACAGAAGCAGCCATACATCTTTGCCCTGACATTCCAAAAGCTGACGCCATTATATCTCTAGAACCAATTACAGGATCTACATCTGGCATAAGAACAATATGATTCTTTGCTCCTCCCAATGCTAAAACTCTTTTTCCTGTTTGTGTTCCTCTTTTATAAACAATTTCTGCCACTTGAGTTGATCCTACAAATGAAACTGCTGCGAGCTCTTTACTATCACAAATAGCTTCAACTATATCTTTTCCACCATGTAAAACAGTTAAAATTCCATTTGGTAATCCAGCCTCTTTCCACATCTCAGCTATCTTATTTGCACAAATTGGAGTAACCTCTGAAGGTTTTAATACAACTGCATTTCCAAGAGCTACTGCATTTGGCAGTGACCAGTGAGGAACCATCATAGGAAAGTTAAATGGTGTTATAACTCCTACAACTCCTATTGGTCTTCTCTCCTCTCTACACACTACACCTACACTTACCTCACTAATTTCTCCTGTTGCAATCTGTGCTATTGAACAAGCAAATTCAGTTAACTCTAATGACTTATCAATTTCTGCATAAGCCTCAGATAAATCTTTTCCATTTTCTATTCTATCTATTTGAGCTAACTCTTCCTTATTCTTTATTAAAATATTTCTATAATTATATAGTATTTCCGATCTTTTCTTAAAAGTCATTGCTCCCCATTCTTTTTGAGCAATTTTAGCTATTTTTATAGCTTCTTCAAAATCTTGTTTTGTTGAGTTTTTTACCTGACCAATAACTGTTCCATCAAGAGGTGAATAAATATTTATTATCTCTCCACTTGCTGAAACAAACTCTCCATTTACATAATTTTTTATTAATCCAAATTTCATATGTCCCCCTAAATTAGTAATAAATTAATTTTTAATAGTTTATTTCTGATAGTTTTACAGGTCTATTTTCTATTAAAGATTTTTTAGCTGCCATTCCTATTAAGATACATTTTAATCCATCTATACCTGTTACTGGAACATCAGTATTTCCTACTATAGCATCTACAAACTCAATCATCTCACTTGAAAAAGATTGCATATATCTTTCTAAAAAGAAATAAAGTGGTTTTTCTGCTACTACACCATGAACAGTAGATAATATAGCCTTAGATTCTGTGTTATTTGATATTGCTATAGACCCTTTTGACCCAAATACCTCTGCTCTTTGATCATAACCATAAGCTGCTTCTCTCGAGTTATCTATAACTGCAATTGCTCCATTTGAAAGTTTCATAGAAACAATAGCTGTATCTATATCTCCTAAACTTTTAAACTCTTTATTAATAAGAACATCTCCAAAGGCAAAAACCTCTTCAACCTCTGCACCAGAAAGATATCTAACCATATCAAAATCATGAATAGTCATATCGAAGAACATCCCCCCTGAAACTTTTACATACTCTGCTGGAGGTGCTTGTGGATCTCTAGAAGTAACTTTAATCAAATGAGGCTCACCTATTTTTCCTTCTACTACTGCATTTTTAATAGCCTTAAAATTATTATCAAATCTTCTATTTAACCCTACTTGAAATTTAACATTTGCTATTTGCACAGCTTCAAGAAGACTCTTAATTTCATCTAGACCTGTCCCAATTGGTTTTTCACAAAATATATGTTTTCCAGCTTTTGCTGCCTCTATTGATATTGTTGCATGTGTATTTGTTGATGAACAAATTAATACAGCTTCTATCTCTTTATCTGATAAAATCTCTTTATAGTCTTTAGTGAACTCTTTTATACCTAATTTTTTTGCCCACTCTATTGTTTCTTCATTTAAAAAAGGATCTGCAATAGTTTTTACCTCTGCATTTTTTACATATTTTGAAATACTCTCAGCATGAACTTTTCCAATTCTTCCAGCACCAATAATCCCAACTTTTAACATAATTTTTCCTCCAATTAATGTGATTTATATTGTAATATATAATTTGAAATTTAGATTTAAGACTATAAAGATGTTTTTTCCTTAATAAATTTTCTAGCTTTAACTGCATACTCAAAAGGGTTAGCCAATGCTGGATCTTGCTCTGCCTCTACAACCATCCAACCAGAATAATTTGAGTTTGCAATAGTTTTAAAAACCTCGTCAAAACTTATTACTCCATCTCCTGGAACTGTAAATGCTCCCATTTTTACCCCATCTAAAAATGATTTTTTGTGATTTTTTACATCCCTTACAATATCTTCTCTCACATCTTTTAGATGAATATGACAGATATTATTAATGTATTTTTTTATCATTTGATCAACTGCTTCCTGTTTTCCTTCTGAATAATAAATGTGGCCTGTATCAAATAGAAGGTACACACTTTCATTAGTTCCGCTCATAAATTTTTCTACTTCTTCAGGAGTTTGAATTCCTGTCCCCATATGGTGATGAAGAGAAACTTTCATCCCCTTTTCACCTGCAAGTTCTGCAAGTTTGTTATACCCTTTAAATATATTTTCCCATTCACTACTAGTAAAAATAGGTTTCTCATCAAATATTGACTTATTCAATCCTTGAATACTGTATGACTGCTCTGAGCATCCTATTACTTTTGCACCCATTTCATATAAAAAATCTCTATGCTTTTTGAACTCTTCAATTGTCTCTTCAAATTTTCCTATAGCAAAGAATGTGCTGAACCACGCATTGCAAATTTCAACTCCCCTTAAATTAAGCATAGGTTTTAGCACTTTTGTATCCTTTGGATATTTATTTCCAACTTCTGATCCTTGATAACCTGATAAAGCCATTTCACTTATACATTGTTCAAATGTATTTTCTCTACCTAGCTCTGGTAAATCATCATTAGTCCAAGCTATTGGTGCTATACCTAACTTAATTTTCTGTGAATCTAGTTTCATGATAAATCACTCCCTTAAAATAATTTTATATTAATACTTTCTTGCCTTTTCAATCTCTATTTTCAATTGTCTTGTAGCATTTTCTATATTTTTATTTTTTGAAATTTCTGCATTTCCAACTCTCCACCACGCTTCATATCCCTTAGTCATTGTCTTAGGAAGTACTTTTATATCAAATAAAACTACTTCTTCATATTCTTTAGAATCTTCAAAAGCTTTCACTAACTCCTCTTTCGTTCTTATTGAATATGTTTTGCATCCATAGCCTTCAGCACATTTAGCAAAATCTATTTTCATAAGAGAGCCGTCTAATTTTCCACTTTCTATATTTCTCTTTCTAAATTCAGTTCCAAAACTCCCCATTCCATTTTCCATTTGAAGATTATTTATACAACCAAATCCTATATTATCCAAAAGTATAATATTTATTTTCTTATTTTCTTGAAGAGCTGTTACAAGCTCTGTATGTAACATCAAATAAGAACCGTCACCTATCATGGCGTATACTTCTTTACTCGGTTCAGCTATTTTAGCTCCTAAAGCTGCTGCTATTTCATAACCCATACATGAATATCCATATTCCATGTGATATGAATTATCTCCTGTTGTTTTCCACACTCTTTGTAGGTCACCTGGAAGACTTCCTGCCGCTCCTACTATAATTGAATTCTTTTTTATTAAAGAGTTTAAAATTCCCAGTACTCTTGTCTGTGTCAAATAAGAATTATTTATCTCTCCATATTCCTCCATACAATTATCCAAATGTCCAGCAATCTCTGGAACAAAGTTTTCTCCATACTCCAATGAGTTGACTCTTTCTAACTCTTTCTCCCATTCTTTTTTTATGCTTTCAATCTCTGTTTTATAACTACTTTTATATGATAGTTCATTCAACCTTTTTGAAAGCTCTTCTAATGTAATTTTTCCATCTGCAACAATTTTTACTGCGTCAAACTTATAACTATCAAACTCTGATACATTTATATTAATAAATTTTACATCTGGATTTTGGAATAACCATTTTGAAGCTGTTGTAAAATCTGTATATCTCGTTCCAACACCTATAACTACATCTGCATTTGTTGCAATTCTATTTGCACTTAAATTTCCTGTTGTACCTATCCCTCCTAAATTAAGTTTGTGTCCTGAATCAATAGCCCCTTTCCCTGCTTGAGTTTCTCCAAAAGGGATGTTAAATTTTTCTGAAAAGCTTAAGAATTCTTTTTCACACTGTGAATACTTAACTCCTCCACCACAAATTAGAATAGGTTTTTTTGCTTTTGTTAATATCTTTAAAGCGTCACTTATTTCATCACATGTTGGAGTTCTTCTCTCTATTCTGTGTATTCTTTTCTTTAAAAAATAATCTGGAAAATCATAGCTTTCACCTTGAACATCTTGAGGTAAAGCAATGGTTACAGCTCCTGTTTCTGCTGGATTTATGAGTACTCTAATTGCATTTATCATTGCACTCATAAGTTGCTCTGGTCTAGATACTCTATCCCAATATTTTGATACAGCTCTAAAAGCATCATTTGTTGAAATACTTAAATCATGTGTTTGTTCTATTTGTTGTAAAACTGGATCTGGTTGTCTGCACGCATAAACATCTCCTGGTAAAAAAAGAACTGGTATTCTATTAGCTGTAGCTGTGGCTGCTGCTGTAACCATATTAGCTGCACCTGGTCCTACAGATGAACTACAAGCATATATTTTTTTTCTTTTTGACTGTTTTGCAAACCCCATTGCAATGTGTGCCATACCTTGTTCATTTCTTCCTTGATATACCTTTAAAGAGTGCTCTTCATTCTCAAGAGCTTCCCCAAGACCAAGTACATTTCCATGTCCAAAAATTGTAAATACTCCCTCTACAAATTTAGTAACTTCCCCATCAATCTCAATATATTGACTATCTAGAAATTTTACTAAAGCCTGTGCAACTGTTAATTTCATCTCATCACCTTACTTTTTTGTGCCTTTATTTTTTTTCATATCTAACATTACTGCCCCTACTATAATTACTCCTTTTACTACTTGTTGCCAGTAAGCCGATACATTCATTAAATCTAAACCGTTATTTAAAACTCCTATTATTAATGCTCCTATTATTGCTCCACCTATTGTTCCCACTCCACCAGAGTGACTTGTTCCTCCAATTGTAGAAGCAGCGATTGCATCAAGTTCATACATATTTCCCATCCCTGGTTGCCCTGAGTTAACTCTCGATGAGAGTATTAATCCTGCTAAACCTGCAAGCATTCCTCCATATACATATACTAAAAGTTTATATTTGTTTACATCAATTCCAGATACTAAAGCGGCTTTCTCATTCCCACCTATTGCATAAGCATATCTCCCAAATCTCGTGTGATTTAGAAGCATAAAGCTTATAAAACCAATTATTATAAATATTATAATTGGAAAGGGAATCCCAAATATTTCCCCTTGACCAATAAATTTATACCCATCTGTTAATGTACTTATGGGACGTCCATCTGAATAAAGCAATGCTAAACCTCTAGCTACAGTCATCATTCCAAGTGTGGCAATAAAAGCCGGCAGTTTAGACTTACTAATCAGAGTTCCATTTACATATCCTGCCAGTGCACCTATTAAAAGTGTTGCTAAAATTGGAACTATTAAGGGAACACTTCCTAAACTTGGAAACATTCTCGTTGCCCAGTCACTTCTTTGAGCTAAACTAGCTCCTACAACTGCAGATAATGCTAGTACTGAACCTGAAGAAAGATCTATTCCTTTTGTAATTATTATTATTGTAACTCCCATGGAAATTATTCCAACCACTGAAACTTGTTTTATTATATTTATAAAGTTTCTTAAGCTTAAAAAGGCTGGTGATATAAAACTTATTAATAATATTAAACCTATTAGGATAAACAATATTCCATATTTTGAAATTATTTGTTTTAGCTTCTCATTATTCTTAATCATATTTTGTATAATCTCCCTCCTAAACAGACGCTAATTCCATTATTTTTTCTTGTGTTGCATCTATTCTATTTAATATTCCTTTCTGCTTTCCTGAATGCATTACTAAAATTCTGTCACTCATTCCTAAAATTTCTGGAAGCTCTGAAGATATCATAATTATAGATTTCCCCATTTGAGCTAACTGGCTTATTAGTTTATGAATTTCAGCTTTTGCTCCTATATCTATTCCTCTTGTAGGTTCATCTAATATAAGAATATCTGGATTTGTTAAAAGCCATCTAGCAAGTAATACTTTCTGCTGATTTCCACCACTTAAATTTTCTATCTTTTGATCCATACTAGGAGTTTTCACACTCATCTTTTCACATAGTATTTCACTTTCAGAAGCCATCTTTTTTATATCTAATATATTTCCAGATTTTAAATAATTGTTTAAATATGCCATTGAAGTATTATCTGTTAAAGATAACATTGGAAAAATACCAGTCTCCTTTCTGTCCTCTGTTAGAAATGCTATTCTATGTCCTACAGCACACTTGGGAGATTTTATCTCAACTTCTTTCCCATCAATAAAAATTTCCCCAGTAGTTTTTTCTCTTATCCCAAATAGTGTTTCAACTACCTCACTACGTCCTGCTCCAACTAATCCAGCAATTCCTAAAATTTCTCCCTTTCTAACTGTAAAATTTACATCTGAAAAAATTCCTTCATTTGATAAATTTTTCACTTCTAATCTAACATCACCTATTTCGGCAGGTAGTTTTTCAAAAATATTAGATAGCTCTCTACCTACCATCATTTTTACTATTTCATTGTGATCGGTATTTTTAGCTTCCAACATTCCTATAAATTTCCCATCTCTAAATACAGATATATCATCTGCTATTTCAAATACCTCATTCATTTTATGTGTTATATAAATAATCCCCACTCCTTGAGATACTAGCTTTCTTATCATTTTAAAAAGATGACTTACTTCTCTATCTGTTATTGCCGAACTTGGCTCATCCATAATAATTAATTTTGAATCATAAGAGATTGCCTTTGCTATTTCTACCATTTGAATACTGGCAACAGTTAATTCTTTCATCTTTATTTCTGGATCTATTTTTATTTCTAATAACTCAAATATTTCCTTAGTTTTTTCTATTAGTGCTTTATGATTTATTAGTTTAAAAACTCCTTTTAATTCCTCTCTTCCTAGCCACATATTTTCAGCAACTGTTCTCTCCATAACCGGATTCAGTTCCTGATGAATCATAGATATTCCTTTATCTAATGCTTCTTGAGTTGAATTAAAATTTATTTTTTCTCCATCAAATAGGATTTCTCCACTGTCTGGCTCATATATACCTATAAGAATTTTCATAAGTGTTGATTTTCCAGCTCCATTCTCACCCATTATTACATGGACTTTTCCTTTTCTTACACTTAATTGGATATCATCTAAAGCCTTTACTCCAGGAAAAGATTTAGATATTCCTCTAGCTTCTAAAATATACTCACCCATTTCTTAGCTCCTCTACTTCTTGAAATTATCTACATTTTCTGGTGTTATTAATAAGAACGGTATCATAGTTACTTGTTCAACATCCTCTTTCATTGCAAGCTTAACAGCTTTATCTAATGAACCTTTTCCTTGACCAAATCCATCTTGGAATACTGTTGCAGATAGGTTTCCTGCTTTTAATTCTCCAATTCCATCTGGTGTTGCGTCTACTCCAATTACAGCTATTTGTCCTAATTTCTTTGCCGATTTAATAGCTTCAATTGCTCCAATTGCCATGTCATCATTATTTGATGCTACTGCATCTATTTGATCTCCAGAAGATAACCAGTTCTCCATGATAGACATCCCTTTAGCTCTTTCCCAGTTTCCGGCTTGAATTTTTGTTATTTTCATATCTGGAAAATTAGCAATAATCTCTTCTACACCTTTTGTTCTTGATAGTGCTCCTTCGTTTGATAAAATCCCTTGAAGAATAACTATATTTCCTTTACCATTTAATTTCTTTGATAAATATTCACCTTGTAAAATTCCTGCTTTTTTATCATCTGAACCAACAAAATATGTTCCCACTGACAAATCTTGTGGTTTTCTATTTGTGTAAATTAATGGTATTTTTTTTGAAATTGCAAGTTCACTCATAGGAGTAGTTGCTTCTGTATTAACAGGTATTACAATTATTGCATCTAAATTCTGCGTTGCAAAATTCTCTACTTGACCCATTTGAGTTGCTAAATCTTCCTTAGCATCAACATATGTAATTTGAATATTTCCACCTATCTCTTTAGAATATTTCTCCATTCCATCTTTTATAGTCATTAAAAATGTATCGTTAAAATTTGCAAAAGATACTCCAATTTTTATTATTTTTTTCTCTTTTTCCCCTTCTACTTTCTTTTCAGGTTCTTTTCCACATGCACCTAAAAT
Organism: Fusobacteriaceae bacterium; assembly: GCA_051656905.1. GTDB lineage: Bacteria > Fusobacteriota > Fusobacteriia > Fusobacteriales > Fusobacteriaceae > JAGNZR01. Next base: position 56,939 of record JBOFJQ010000028.1, read on the forward strand.
AAAAAGAATACCTACAGTCAGTAACATTATTATTTTTTTTCTCATTTTTAACCCTCCTATTCTTCTTAACATAAATATAATTTATTTTTTATTAGGCCATACTACTGCAGACTCATCAAAAAGCCACTCGTGGCACTTTTCATTTACCCGTGTTGTCCAAGGATTATTTTCTAAATGTCTTATCATCCAGCAATAATACATTCCATATCCTGGTGCTGTAACTTGTGGATGAACTAATCCACCTTCAATTATTGCTGCTGATCTATCTCTGATTTTAAAAACATCCTCCCCTATAAAACATGCTCCAAATCCTTGGGGCTTTGTAAATTTATAATAATAAACTTCTGGTTGGTCATGAGAATGCGATGGATAACTTGACCACTTTCCTGGAAATGTTATTACCTCCCCTATTACTAAGTTCGAATATGGTGCTACTTCATAATTAATAATATCCCTTATCTCTCTTTTTGCTGTTTCTTCAAAAATCGGTAAATTAATAGTTCCAACTTTACAATCTTTTTCACTGTAAAACTTAGGAGTAAACTCTTCTGAATTTTCTGTAGCTTGAATCAATATCTCTGAGTTATTCAAAGCTAAAATTTTCACTTTTTTATTCTTAGGGACATGTAGTAATGATGGTAAATAATCGAAACAATTTTCTCTTTTCACCGTTACATTTTCTTCATCCCAACTTAAAATTATTTCTCCCTCTACTAGTAAAATCGCACACTCCTTACTTTCGTAATGAACCACATAATTCTGATCCTTTTTTAAATCTAAAATAGCTATATCCATTTTCATATTTTTATTAATTCCGTTCTCTTCTGAGATTAATAAACGACTATCTTCAGTATTTTTTTTAGGCATTATAACTATTTTAACCACCCCCTTCGTATTTTTTAAAACGTTTTAAAAATATGTTTAAAAAAATTTTGAAATTAATACCAGCAAAATATAGACTATAATTCTCATCTGTATTAACTCTAAAAATAAAACATTACTTTCTAAAAGTGTACACTTTTCAGAGTTTTTACTTATGTTAACGTAAGAATACATTATTTTTTATTTAAAGTCAATTTTTTTTATTAATTTTTTATATATTTTTTAATTTAAAAATATATTTAATTAATAAAAACTATCATTTCTTAAGCTTTTTACTCATTTTTATTTTGTTTTATTTTTTTATTATTTTTTTTATTTATACAAAAAACAAAAAATTAATAGTATAATTAATTTAGAATAACTATATTTTCATTTGGAGGAAAAATGAGTATTACACTTAAAATAATAGCAAAAGAATTAAATCTTTCTTTTACTACAGTTTCTAGAGCTTTAAGAGATGATCCAAAAATAAAACTTGAAACTAGAGAAATAATTAAAAGAAAAGCATCTGAGCTTAACTATACTCCTAACTCTATTGCAAAAGAACTTGTTACAAAAAAAACTAACTCTATTGGACTCATTGTCCCAGATATAACAGAACCTTTTATTAGTGAACTGGCAAAGGAACTGGGTATTGAAGCGAAAAACAATGGTTTAACTCTATATCTATGCAATACAAACTGGGATTCTGATGCTAGTCAAAAATTTTTTAATACTCTTGTTGCTAAACAAGTTGATGGAATTCTTATTCTTCCAACATTTAACGAAGCTGACTTTATCAACTCAGAAGCTCATAAAGAGCTTAAAATTATCTTAGTCGGTTCCAGTATAAAAAATTCTAATGTTAAAATTTTTCAATGTGACAATTCAAAAGGGATAGAACTTGCAATGAATGAACTGGTCAAAAAAAATAAAAGAAAAATAGCTTACTTAGGAGGAAATACAGGTCTACTAGCTAATGAAGAGCGTTTTTTAGCTTATAAAAACTACTTATTAAAAAATAATTTAGAGTATTGTGATTCAAGAATTGTTAACTTAAATAACAAAGATATCTCTCTTAGTGGTTATAACTCTGTAGATACTCTTTTAAAACAAACAAATGATTTTGACTCTATAATTTGCTTCAATGATTTAGTAGCATTAGGAGCAATCCAACGTCTAACTGAACTTGGAATTTCTATACCAAAAGATGTTGCTGTTATTGGATTTGATGATATTAAATTCTCAAAATTAGTAGGAATAAAACTAACAACACTTAAGCAACCTATAAAAAAAATGGCAGAAGATTGTATAAAATACTTTAAAAGTAACTCTTCAAACTTAAACTCAGTATCTCTTTATACTCCTGATCTTATAGTGAGAGAAACAACCTAGACTAAATATAACTCTAAAGATTATGTATTAATAAATAGTTAATTAAAATAATTGATATTTTTTAATACATAAAATTTTATTTGACTTTTTAAAACGTTTTAAAGTATACTTCATTTAAGTTTAACATAATATTATGTATAAAATTTAAAGGAGGAATTATGAATAAAATTAGATTTGGAATTATAGGTTTAGGAAGACTAGGCATACAACACGCTAAAAATATCGCTACTAAAATACCTAACGCTGAACTTATTGCTATTTGCTCCATTGATGAAAATACTATGAGTGTTTTTAAAAAACAATATAATATAAAATACTCTTACACTAATTTTGAAGATATGCTCTTGAATAAAGAGATTGATGCTCTTTTTATTTGTTCGCCTTCTGGAATGCACTGCGACCAAATAAAAAAAGGTTTAGAATCAGGTTTTCATATTTTTTCAGAAAAACCATTGGGAACTACACTTGAGGAGTGTGAACTTGCTGTTCAGTCTGTAGAAAAATATCCAAATCAAGTATTTATGCTAGGATTTATGAGACGTTATGATGAATCTTATATGTATGCAAAGAAAATGATTTCATCAGGAGAGATTGGTGCTCCTATTTTATTTAGAGGATACAGTCAAGATCCAGAAAGTGCTATTGATGGAGCTATTGCTTATGCAGGACATTCTGGTGGAGAATTTATAGATATGGCTGTTCATGATATTGACCTTGCTAGATGGCTACTTGATTCTGAGCCTATTGAAACTTGGGCTATTGGTGGCTGTTATGCTCATCCTGAATTTGCAAAATATAATGATGGAGACAATGTTTCAGCTCTATTAAAATTCGCAAATAGCTCTATGGGATTTATTTTTGCAGGGAGAACTGCTCCTCATGGCTATAATGTCGAAACAGAAATTATTGGTACAAAGGGAATTTTAAGAATTGCTTCTGTCCCTCAAAAAAATCTTGTTGAAATATTAGATAATTCTGGAGTTAGAAAAGAATGTTCACAAAATTTTTTAGAAAGATTTGAAACAGCATATTTAAATGAGGTTCAAGAATTTGTAAATTGTATATTTGAAAAAAGAAAGCCTGAAGTATCTGTATATGATGGTTTAAAAGCAACAAAAATAGCATATGCATGTAAAAAATCTTTTGAAGAAAAAATTCTAGTAAAAATAGATTAAGTTTTCTTTAAAGCCTATAAAATCTGTAGTATCCTAATATATAAAAAATGGGTAATAACGTTTTTAGTTATTACCCATTTTAATTATTTTATTTTATTATTTAAAACTATTTTAAATAACTACTCTTTAATATCATCAGATGCATAAATTTCTGTATTTAATTCACCTAAATTTTTTGCTGTTACTATTCCTGCTGTCATAGATCCACTAACGTTAAGAGCTGTTCTTCCCATATCAATAAGAGGTTCAATAGCTATTAAAAGTCCTACAAGACCTACTGGAAGATTCATTGATGAAAGAACTATTAATGCTGCAAATGTAGCTCCCCCTCCAACTCCTGCAACACCAAAAGATGATACAGCAATTATAATTATTAATTGAATTAAGAATCCTGGATTAAGTGGATTAATTCCTACAGTTGGAGCAATCATAACTGCCACCATTGCAGGATAAATTGCCGCACATCCATTTTGTCCAATTGATGACCCTAAAGATGCTGATAAATTTGCTATCCCTTCAGGTACTCCTAATTTATCAACTTGAGCTTCAACATTAAGTGGAATACTTCCAGCACTTGTTCTTGATGTGAATGCAAATGTTAATACTGGTAAACTTTTCTTAATATATTGAACTGGTGATAATCCTTTAAAAGCGATTAATAATAAGTGAACACCAAATGTTAAAAGTATTGCTACATAAGATGCTACAACAAATTTTCCAAGTTTTAATATTTCCAATACATTTGAAGTTGCTATAACTTTTGTCATAAGAGCTAATACACCGTAAGGAGTAAGTCTTAATACAAGAGTAACTACTCTCATTACTACATCATGGAAAGCATTTACTATATCTTTAAATACTTCAAATGACTTTGGCTTTTTCTTTTGAATTCCTAAAGCTGAAATTCCTGTAAAAGCAGAGAACACAACAACTGCTATAGTTGATGAACTTCTTGCTCCTGTCATATCAAGGAAAGGATTATCAGGAATCATTTCTACAAACTTACTGATGAAAGATGCTACATTTGCCTCTCCTAATTTCCCTTCAAGGTAAGCAGCACGTGCTGTCTCTTGAGCTCCAAGTTGTAAACCTTCTGCTGTTAACCCAAATCCTATAGCTGCAAAGGCTCCAATGATAGCTGCAACAACTGATGTTCCTATTAAAACTCCAATTACATGCCCACTCATCTTTCCTAAAGATTTTCCATCTTTTAAATTAATTATTGAAGATGTTATAGAAACCATTATTAAAGGCATAACAATCATCTTTAATAATCTTACATATCCATTTCCAACTACATTAATATATGGTAATGCTCCCTTAACCGCTGGGTCATCTATTCCATAAACCATTTGTAAAAATATTCCAAAAAGAACAGCCATTCCTAAAGCTATAAATACTCTCTTAGAAAAACTAACAAATTTTTGTTGCATATTATATAAAATACCTAATAATACCAACATTATTATTACGATAATAATAATATTCATAACAAAATTCCCCCTCTTATTTTCTTAATTTTTTAAATTATAAGATAAATTATAATTTAATTTTTTCATTTACTAGAGTCCCCTTATTTATGACCCCACTCCCTTTTATTATATATAAAAAAACAATTAAAAGCAAACTAATTTTATGATTTTATTACAAAAATGCTTCTATTACAACATAATATTTATTAAATTTTTATTTTTTTTAATTAAAAAAAAAGATTTAAAACTCAGATTAACCAAGTCTTAAATCTTCTTACTTAACTAATTACGATTATCCTTTAAAGTGATCTTGTAAAATAGTAACTTTATCTAATCTTTCCCATGGTAAATCTAAATCTGTTCTACCAATATGTCCAAAAGCTGCTAAATCTTGATATTTAAAATTACATTCTCTTAATTCTAAATCTCTCTCTATTCCTCTTGGTGATAAATCGAAATATTTTTGAACTGCATTTGCAAGTTCTATTTCACAAATTGCTCCAGTTCCAAATGTATCTACTTTAACAGATGTTGGGTGAGCAACTCCTATAGCATAAGATAACTGAACTTCACATTTAGTTGCAAGTTTAGCTCCTACTATATTTTTAGCAACCCATCTTGCAGCATAAGCAGCTGATCTGTCAACTTTAGAAGGGTCTTTTCCAGAGAAAGCTCCTCCACCATGTCTAAAGAATCCTCCATAAGTATCTACTATTATTTTTCTTCCTGTTAATCCTGTATCTCCATGTGGACCTCCAATAACAAATCTTCCTGTTGGATTTATATGGAAATTCTTAACAGTTTCTGTAGATAAATTATATCTTTCTAAAACTGGTTTTATTACTAACTCTTTAATTTCAGCATGAATTTGCTCTTGAGTTACTTCTGGATTATGTTGAATAGAAACTACTACTGTATCTACGTGGTCAACTGTTCCATCTTGTCTATATGCAAGTGTTACTTGAGACTTAGCATCTGGTCTTGCCCATGATAAAACTCCACTTCTTGTTAATTTTGTTGATAGTACCATAATTTCTCTAGCTAAAACTAATGCAAGTGGCATTAATTCAGGAGTTTCATTTACTGCTCCTCCAAACATAATTCCTTGGTCTCCAGCTCCACCTGTGTCAACTCCCATAGCGATATCTGGTGATTGAGAATGGATTGCATTTAAAACTCCACAATCAGAATCAAATCCCATTCCTTGTCTGTATCCTATCTCTTCTATTTTCTTTCTTACTATATCTTGAATATCTATATATGTAGTAGTTGTAATCTCTCCACCAACTATAACTTGACCTGTAGTACAAAATACCTCACAAGCTACTCTAGATTTTGAATCATTCTCTAAACATGCGTCTAAAACTGAATCTGATATTTGATCTGCTATTTTATCTGGGTGTCCTGGTGATACACATTCAGATGTAAAATAAATTAAATTTTCCATAATTATTTCCTCCTAATATTTTATATTTTATATTTTATATTTTATAAAAAAATAAGCCCTTTCATCTATTAAATGAAAGGGCTTTAAGTCTAAGCTTATTTGATCCTTCCATCTAACGGGAGTTAGCACCACACTTTAAAGTAGGTTGCTGAGATGTCAACGGGCCAGTCCCTCAATCTCTCTTGATGGTTTTATTTTTATCAATTAATTATATAATATATTTACAACTATTGTCAATGTTTATTCTTTAATATTTTCTTATTTTTTAATTTAATATTATCTTATTTTAATTTTGTTATAGTTTAACTTAAATTTTACTTATGTCAAATACATTTATATTTTTAGCAGATTCTCCACTCTTCTCAATTTTTATAATTGCTTTTAAAGTATCTAGAGATGTTAATACATTTACTCCATACTCTATAGCTGTTCTTCTTATTTTAAATCCATCTCTTTGAGAATCATTTGCTTTAGTTGGTGTATTTATAAGTATATCTATTTTCTTATTTTTTAAAATATCATATATATTTGGTGATTCTTCATTTAATTTTCCAACAACAGTACTTTCAATTCCATTCTCTTTTAAAAATTCTGATGTCCCTTTTGTTGCATAAAGTTTCCCACCTAATTCATTTATATCTTTTGCCATAGGTAAAAACTCATCTTTATCTTTATCCCTAATTGTTAAAAGAATTGACTTATCTTTAATTTTTACCCCTCTACCTGCTGCAAGTAATCCTTTATAAATTGCTTCATCAACCGTTGTTCCCACACCTAATACCTCTCCTGTAGATCTCATCTCAGGTCCTAAAGATACTTCTACACTTCCTAATTTTTCAGTTGAGAACACAGGCACTTTTACAGCAATTATATTAGGTTTCTTATATAATCCTACTCCATATCCTATATCTTTTAATTTTTCACCAAGTATTACTCTTGTAGCTATATCAATTACAGGCAGTGTTGAAACTTTTGATATATACGGAACTGTTCTTGATGAACGAGGATTTACTTCTATTACATACAACTCTTTTTCATAGGCTATAAATTGAATATTCATCATCCCTTTAACCTCTAATTGCTTAGATAATTTTTTAGAAATCTCTAATATTTTTTCCTCTGTTCCTTGATATAAGTTTTGTGCTGGATAGATTGTTATAGAATCTCCTGAGTGGACCCCTGCTCTTTCTAAATGCTCCATTACTCCTGGAATTAGTACATCATCCCCATCACAAATTGCATCTATTTCTATCTCAATTCCATTTAAATATTTATCAATTAATACAGGTGTTTCGCTATCTCTTATGAAAGAAGCTGATAAGTAATTTACTAAGCTAAGTTCATTATGGCATATCTCCATTCCTTGACCACCAAGTACATATGAAGGTCTTACTAAAACTGGATATTCTAATTCTGCTGCAATTTTCTTTCCTGCTCCTACATCTCTTACAGCTTTACCTTTAGGTCTTTTAACATCTAATTTTTCCATCATATCTTCAAATCTTTCTCTATCCTCAGCTTCATCTATTTTATCTGCTGAAGTTCCTAATATCTTTACACCTCTTTTGTGTAAATCCTTAGCTAATTTTATTGCTGTTTGTCCTCCGAATTGAAGTATTACTCCTTCTGGATTCTCTTTTTCTATTATATTCATAACATCTTCTGTTACTAAAGGTTCAAAGTATAATTTATCTCCAGTTGAATAATCTGTCGATACTGTTTCTGGGTTATTATTTATAATAATACTTTCTATCCCTAATTTTTTCAAACATTTGATTGAGTGTACAGTACAGTAATCAAACTCTATTCCTTGACCTATTCTTATTGGTCCCGATCCTATAACTATAACTTTTCTTCTATCATTTACTGTCACTTCATCAAATTGATCATAAGTTGAATAAAAATATGATGTTTTCGCTGCAAATTCTCCTGCACAAGTATCTACCATTTTATAAACAGGTTTTATCCCATACTCTTTTCTTTTTGCACAAATATCCTCTTCAGCTACTGACATAAGTTCAGCTATCCCTTTATCTGAGAATCCTTTTTTCTTTAGATTACGAAGTTTTTTCTCCGTTAAATCTCCAAAAGACATTCTTTTTAACTCTTCTTGCTGATTAACTATCCATTCAATTTTTTCCATGAAAAACTTGTCAATTCCAGTTATTCTTTGTAATTTTTCCTTTACATAACCTCTTTTTAACATCTCTGCCACTATGAATATTCTCTCATCATCTGGCTTTACAACTTGTTCTTTTAACTCTTCTATTGTAAGAAGTGCAACAGCTGGGTGCTCTAAGTTATATCTTCCTATCTCTAAAGATCTAACCCCTTTTAAAAATGCCGCTTCAAAATTATTCCCAATTGCCATTATTTCACCAGTTGCCATCATTTTTGTTCCAAGATGTCTATTTGCCTTTGTAAATTTATCAAAAGGCCACTTTGGTATTTTTACAACTACATAATCCAGGGCTGGCTCAAAACACGCATAACTATTCCCTGTAACTTCATTTATTATCTCGTCTAATTGATATCCTAAAGCTATTTTTGAAGCTACTCTTGCAATTGGATATCCTGTTGCTTTTGAAGCTAGAGCTGAGGATCTTGAAACTCTAGGATTAATCTCTATTATTGCATATTCAAATGATTTTGGATTAAGAGCAAATTGTACATTACATCCTCCTACTACTCCTATTTCATTTATTATGTTTATTGAAGATGTTCTTAACATTTGATACTCTTTATCTGATAATGTTTGAGATGGTGCTACAACTATCGAATCCCCTGTATGTACTCCAACTGGGTCTATATTTTCCATATTACATATTGTTATGCAGTTACCATTAGAATCTCTAACTACCTCATATTCAATCTCTTTCCAACCATAGATTGATTTCTCAACTAGAACTTGCCCTACTCTTGAAAGAGCTAGACCTTTTAATAATATCTCTTCTAACTCTTTAGGATCGTGTGCAATTCCACCTCCTGTTCCTCCTAGAGTGTAAGCTGGTCTTACAACTACAGGATAACCCATTTTTGTTGCAACTGTATACCCATCCTCTAATTTTTCTACGATATAACTCTCTATTGTAGGTTCGCCTATTTTATTCATAGCCTCTCTAAAAAGTTCTCTATCTTCCCCTCTTTTTATAGACTCTATTGGAGTTCCAATTACTCTTACTCCATACTTCTCAAGAACCCCTTTATCATGTAGCTCAACCGCTAAGTTAAGAGCTGTTTGACCTCCCATTCCTGCAAGAAGTGAATCTGGTTTCTCTTTCTCTATTATTTTCTCTATATACTCTAAAGTTATTGGTTCTAAATATATTCTGTCTGCAACTGCTGTATCTGTCATTATTGAAGCTGGATTTGAGTTTACTAGAACAACTTCAATCCCCTCTTTTTTTAATGTTTCACAAGCTTGTGTTCCTGAGTAATCAAACTCTGCAGCTTGCCCTATTATGATTGGTCCTGATCCTATTATTAAACATTTTTTTATACTTTTATCTAACATTATTTTCTTCCCCCTTTAACAGTCTCTAAGAAATCATCAAACAGATAATTTGAATCTTGTGGTCCTGGCCAAGCCTCTGGATGGTATTGAACACACATTATATTCAACTCTTTACTTCTCATCCCCTCTATTGAATTATCATTTATATTTACATGAGTAACTTCCATTTTTTCTGGCATTTTATCAACAACATAACCGTGATTTTGAGAAGTTATAAAAATCTTGTTTTTTGTAAAATCTTTTACTGGGTGATTTCCACCTCTATGCCCGTATTTTAATTTTTTAGTAGTTCCATTTAATGCCCAAGCTAACAATTGATGTCCCAAACAAATTGCAATTATAGGTTTCACTCCTATTAATTTCTTGATTTCATTTATTACTCCTGTTAATTCTGCAGGATCTCCTGGTCCGTTAGACAAAAAAACTGCATCTACATCATGCTTTAAAATCTCTTCAGCAGTTACATCCCAAGGAAAAACAACCATTGAACAATTTCTTGCTTCAAAATTTCTAAGAATGTTTCTTTTTACTCCGAAATCCACTACTGCTATTTTAAAATCTGGTTTCTCTACACTTATTTCATAAGATTTCTTTGTACTTACTATTGACACTGCATCTGTATTACTAAAATTATCAAACTTTTCTTTTATATCTTTTTGTGTTAAATCCTTATCAGTTATAATGCATTTCATAGATCCATTTTCTCTTATTATTTTTGTTAACTCTCTTGTATCTAGACCTTTTATCCCTACAACATCATGTTGTTTTAAAAATCCTTCTAAAGTCATCTCACATCTAAAGTTATTAGGAAGTTTTGCAATCTCTTTCACTATTAAAGCTCTTACTTTTACACCATCAGATTCCATATCACTTAAATTAATTCCGTAATTTCCAACTTGAGGATAAGTTAAAACAACTGATTGACCGTAATAAGATGGATCTGTAAGCAACTCTTGGTATCCTGTCATACCTGTATTAAATACTAATTCACCTACACTCTCTTTTAAACTTCCAAAAAGTTTTCCTTCAAAAACCATTCCATTCTCTAAAATCAGTTTTCCTTTCATTATTCCTCCTCAATTTTTCTTAAAAAAAAAGACATAGTCCAATGACTACGTCTAATATAAATAATTATAAAATTTAAATAAATCAAATTGTGAAATATTAAATAAAATATCAAATTTAATATTTTTAAATAAAGAGCTAAATATATAAGATAGAAATTTAAAAACAGAATATATATTCTGGAAAAAAATAGATTTATAAGTAGAAAATATAGAACAATCTGCATACTTAGATTTTAATTTTTCGACTTTATATACCATATTTTTCACCTCTCTTTTTTTTACTCTAACAGTTATTATACAGCTTTTATCAAAAAATGCAACATTTTTTTCATTTTGATACTTTTATATTTAAGCCTTATTTTTATTAGAGTTCTATTTTTTCCCAAACTTTTCAAAAATAGAGGTATTAATTTCATCTAAAATAACGTATTTTTTACGATATTCACTTCTTTTTTTACTTGGTACATCTAATATATCTTTTCTTACTAGATCAGGAGGTAATTCCCACAGACCTGAATCTAACTTTTCTGCATTTATAGTTAATAAAAATTCGTCATAATTTGCATTTATAATTTTTTTATTCTCATATCTTTTACTTAGATAAACATGTGTATTATTTCCTACACAAACTTTTCTTACTTTATCATCTAAACATTTTCCAATTGCATAAATAGCTTCTAGCAAAATTCTTTTTGGAAAAAGTCCTGCAAGACTCTTAGTTGCTTCTTTTATATAATCTTTATCTTCAAATGAACAATCTTTTATAGAATCCATCTTACGTGGCCCTTGTATCCCACCAATGAAAAGAGTATAAATTCCTTTTTCTTTTATAAAACTAAAAGTAACTTTTGAAAGTGAAACTCCTTTAGAATTTAAAATTTTTAAGCTTAGTTCACCCTCTTTATCAAAGTTTGAATACATATCCATATGAACTTTAAATATCTCTTCGTTATTTCCTTTTAATTCAAAAAGCTCTATGCTATGACTTTTATACAGTTTTTCTGATATTTCCTTAGGGAAAAAACAATCAATAAAATTATAATTTTCCTTTATAGATTTTAATCTTTTATTTACATCAAACAAATTACATAAATAAGGTCTTTGAATTTTTCCTGGCAAAACAGGATAATCAAAAACTTTACTACTAAGATATTTATGTTTCATGATATACTTTGCAATATTAATTGATTGTGGCAAATAAAATATAACTCTACTTATAAATCTTATTTTCTTTTTTTTACTATTTAACTTTCCTTTTTTTTCTCCACTTTTTAATATTTTTTTATAAAAATCACCTATTTGAGTTATTCCACTAATCAAACTTACTTTTGAATAATCATTATTTTTCATGTTTTTTATTTCCTTTCTTTTTAAATTTCTCTACCAAATTTTTTAGAAATAGAAGTATTTATATCGTCTAAAATCACATATTTTTTACGATATTCACTTCTTTTTTTACTTGGTACATCTAATATATCTTTTCTTACTAATTCTGACGGTAATTTCCAAAGTCCATTGCTCTGTTCTTCAGCATTTAAACTCATTAAAAAATCATCATAATTTGCATTTATTGTTTTTTTCTTCTCATACCTTTTACTTACATAGGCGTGTGTTGTATTTCCTACACATACTTTATCTAACTTTTTATTTAAAGAATTCTCAAGTGCATAAATTGCTTCAAATAATATTCTCTTAGGGAATAACCCAGCTAGACCTTTCGTTGCTTCTTTTATACAGTCTTTATCCACTGTTCTATAAGGTCCTTGAATCCCTCCGATAAAAAGAGTATCTATTTCATTCTCTTTTATAACTCCAAAAGTAACTTTTGAAAGAGGTATCTCTTGAGAGTTTAATATTTTAAAAATAAGCTCTCCCTCTTTATCAAAATTAGAATAAAGTTGTAAATAAACTTTATATATTTCCTCATTACTTCCTTTTAGTTCTACTAACTCAACCTCACCATTTCTATATAATCCTTCTACAATTTCTAAAGGAAAATAAGCATCAATAAAATTATATGTTTCTTTTATTGACTTTAATCTTTTATTAACTCCAAACAAATTACATAAATATGGTCTGTGAACTTTACTAGTTAAAACCGGGTATCTAAGTATCTCCTCTGAAAGATATTTATGCCCCATAATATAATCCGCAATATCAAGTGATTGTGGTAAATAAAATAGTGTTCTAGTTATAAACCTTACTCTTTTCTTTAATGTATTTACCTCTCCTTTATTTCTTCCTTTTTGAAAAATATCTTTATAAAAATTTTTTAATTTATTGATATATTCAATAGAAAACTTCTCTTTACAGCAATAAATTCCTCCCATAAATAACTTCCTTTAAAATTTAATTTCAACATATCCTTTACCCTATCATATATATCAATTTATGTCAACTTTAAAGCATATTCATTCCACATGTGCATTATGTGTATTATATGAACTATATTAGTTTTTTTATTTTTCAAAGAAATTAATTCGTTTTCAATTAGAACATAATTATAATATAAAAAAATAAAATCACTTCAAAAAGAAGTGATTTTATTAAAACCTTACATTTTACATACTACTACTCGTCTGCTTTATTATTTTTTTATTTGGTTTTTTGTTGTTATCCAACAATATGCAACAATACTTGTTCGCTTGTTATAGGTAACTTTTTAACTCTTAATCCAATACCATTTTCAACTGCATTAGCTATTGCTGGAGCAGCTGTATTTATAGTTACTTCTCCAATTGATTTTGCACCAAATGGTCCTGTAGTTTCATATGAATCAGAGAAAATAACATTTATATTACTTCCGATATCTACTCTCGCTGGGATTTTATATTGCATAAAATCATCAGTTGATACTTTTCCATTTTTATCGTATTTTATATCTTCATATAAAGCTAAACCTATTCCTTGAGCTATTCCACCTTCAACTTGAACCTGTGCTGTAGCTTTATTAATAACAGTTCCACAGTCTACTACAGATAAGAAGTCTACTACTTTTACTTCCCCTGTATTCTTATCTATATCTACCTCTACAAAACTTGCTACAAATGGTGGTGGAGATGTTTGCCCTCCCCATGTTGCTGTTGTTACTATTTGATTTTGTCTTTCATAGCTAATAGCCCTTAAGGATAACTCTTCTAAAGTTACCTCTTTACCACAGTTACTTACTATTTTATTACCTTGATAATCTAAAGTTTCTTTAGATACCCCTAATTGGATACTAGCTTCTAATAAAAGTTCTTCCTTCATTTTCTCACAAGCTAATACAACTGCATTTCCAGTTACATAAGTTCCACTTGATGCATATGCTCCAGGATCAAAAGGTGAATAATCTGTATCTGCTGATTTTATTACTATTTTATCCATATTAACTTCTAATATTTCTGCTGCCATTTGAACAAATACTGTATCTGAACCTTGTCCCATATCAGTTGCTCCAACGCTTAGTGTAAAATGCCCAGTTTCATTTAACTTAACTGATGCTGCTGCTGTATCAAGTTCTGGTATTCCTGATCCTTGCATTGTCACTGACATTCCTGCAACTCTTATTTTTCCTTTTACTATCTCTCTAGGCTTCTTTCTCTCATCCCAATTAAATTTCTCTCTTCCAACCTCAATACACTTCTTTATATCACCACTAACATCGTCTTCACCTTGATTAACTAAGTTTTTCAATCTAATTTCTGTTTCATCTACCCCTATTTTGTTAGCAAGTTCTGAAATTATAGATTCAACTGCAAAAACTCCTTGTGTTGCTCCATATCCTCTAAATGCACCTGCTATCATTGTATTACTGTAAACTACATCACAGTTAAATCTCATTGGTACTTTTGAATATAATGGGAATGTTTTAAATGCTACTAGTGGAGAAACTGTTGGAGCGTGATCTCCATAAGCTCCTGCATTTGAAATTACATTTATATCAATTGCTTTTATATTACCTTGCTTATCTGACCCTATTTTTACTTTTAAAGTCATCTCATGACGTGTTGTTGTACAAACCGTAGCTTCTTTTCTAGTTAAAATATGCTTTGAAGGTTTTCCTGTTTTTAGTGTAACAAATGCTGAATAAATTTCCATAGACATTGTTTGTTTAGCACCAAATCCACCACCTATTCTAGGCTTGATTACTCTTATTTTAGCAGGAGATATCTCTAATGCTCTTGCTAAATGTCTTCTAACATGAAAAGGAATTTGTGTCGATGTAATTACTACTAATCTTCCATTTTCATCTATATGACAACTTGCTCTTTGTGTTTCCATCATTGCATGAATCTGTGGCTGTGTTCTATATGTATTTTCAATTATTACTTCACTATCTTCAAATCCTTCATTTACACCAGGTTTTTCTAAAAAAATATGACTTGCTATATTTCTAGTATTATCGTATCCAATGTCATAGTTACATTGAGCTTTTCTTTCATGAACAAGGATACTATTATCTAGCGCTTTCTCATAATCTAAAACTGGTGTTAAAACATTATATTTAACTTTTATAAGTTTCATTGCTTTTAAAGCTGTCTTTTCATCTATAGCTGCTACTATAGCAACTGCATCTCCAACATATCTAACATATTCATCTAATATTTTAGAATCATAAGGAGATGGCTCTGGGTAACTCTGTCCAGCTTTTGTAAAATATGTATCTGGAACATCTTTATAAGTGTATATTGCCTCTACTCCAGGAACTTTCATAGCTATTGTTATATCTATCTCTTCTATCTTCGCGTAAGCATAAGGAGATCTCAGTATTTTTATAATCAAAGGATTATTTAATTGAATATCATCTGTATATTGTGCTTTTCCAGTTATTATAGAAATGCTATCTACTTTTTTTAAAGATTTGTTTACAAATTTCATACTAAATAGCCTCCAAGTATTTTTTTATAGCTCTCATATGAGAAGAATATCCTGTACATCTACATAAATTTCCATTCATATAATGTAATATTTCCTCTTCAGTTGGATTTTTTAACTCTTCTTTCATTGCTAAAACAGTTAGAACAAATCCTGGTACGCAGTATCCACATTGATCTCCGCCCTCTTCTGCTAAAAATTCTGCAAATAATTTAGCATCTTTTTCCTTTCCTTCAACTGTCTCTATTTTTTTTCCATTAACACGAACTGATAATGTTGAACAAGATAGCGTTGGTTTCCCATTTACAAGAACAGTGCATAGTCCACAAGCTCCTGTATCACACCCTCTTCTAACACTTGTATATCCAGCTTTTCTTAAGGTATCTACTAACATCTCATCAGGACTAACCAATAACTCTCTTTTTATTCCATTAATAAATATCTCTATAATCACTTTGTAAATACCTCCATTACAGCCATTTTAATAAGATTTTTGCTTAGAAGGCAACGATATTTTCCACTACCTCTCATGTTATCTCCAAATATTAACTCTTCATCTATAATTCCTAAAAGTTCTTTAGTTAATTTTTCTTCTAGTAATTCTATATTTTTATTCTCTATATTTTTAATAATACTTGTTATCTCTTTAGAAAAATTTTCTGCTATTTTTGCTCTACTAGGTCTTGCTCCAACTGTTACTGTATAGTTATTGTTCTTATCTTTAACTACCCCTACATTAACTATTGAGTAATCTGTAGAAGATTTTCTTACACATTTAAATACTCCATACTGTGAATTTTTAGGTAATTTTACTTCAACAAGTATATCTTTTTCAGTTTGTTCCACTGCTAAATATTCTTTTAATGTTAATTCCCCTTGCTTGAATAATACAACTTTAGCATCCACTGCAAGAAGAGCTGTTATTAAATCTGAAAAACCATATTTAGAAAATACTGTTGCACCTAAAGTTGCATTATTTCTAAATTGAACTCCTAATATTCCAGATACTGATTCTGAAATTATTCCGTTACAATACTTTTTTATAATATCATTCGTCTCTAATTCTCTAAAATTTACCATTGGTCCTAATGTAATATAATCTGAATCTTCTTTTATGAACTCCATTTCTAATTTATCTAAAGAAATTACTGTATTCAGCTCAGAATTTCCTAATCTTAAATAGCTTCCTCCACCAATAATCACATTCTTTTTATTTTTCATTAATTCTTCGTAAGCTAGAGATACCGAATCTGCTAAAAAATAATTTTTAAAGTTTAACATACACACTCCTCTTTTATATTTTCATTGTTAGGTAATATTAAGTTTAATACAACTGCTGTTATTGAAGAAATTACTATTCCTGATCCACCAAAAATTAACTTTACAGTTTCAGGGCAAAATTTCAAAGTATCAGGAACTAAACCTAAACCATATCCTAGCCCTAAAGATACTGCAACTATTAATGCATTTCTTCCTTTTAAAGGTTCTTTTGTTATTAAGTTTATTCCACTTATTGTAATCATAGCAAACATGATAACTAAACTTCCACCTAAAACTGCTGGAGGTATTACTGTTAAAGCTGCTCCAAGTTTTGGTAAAAATGCTGCAATTATTAAAAATGCTGCTCCTACACCTATTATAAATCTACTCATTATTCCTGTTAACATTACTATTCCACTATTTTGACTGAATGTTGTTGTTGGAAGAATACTAAATAATGCTGCTATTACTCCCCCTAGTCCATCAGCTAAAATACCACCTGAAAGCTCTTTATCTGTCGTTTCTCTTCCTGCTCCACCTAATGTTACTCCAGTCATATCTCCTAGAGTTTCTATTGCAGATACAGTATATAATACCATCATAGATATTATTGCATCTAAGTGAAATTTAAATCCAAAAGCAAGTGGTTTTGGAATACTAAAGACTGCTGCTTTGCTTATTGGAGCTACATCTACCATTCCAAGCGATAAAGCAATAAAGAATCCAATAACTGTTGCTATAAAGGCTGAACCTGTACTAACTAATCCTTTTCCAAAATGTTTTAAGGCTACTACTATTAATAAAACAGAACCACCTACTAAAAGGTTTTTAGCACTTCCATAATCTGGAGCATTAAATCCTCCACCTAAATTTTGGATTCCAACTGGTATTAATGTTAAACCTATAGATAAAACTATTACTCCTGTAACTACTGTCGGGAAAAAATTTCTTATTCTTTTTATTACAAGACCTAAACAAGTTTCAAATATTCCACCTATTAAAGCTGCTCCTAATACTGCTTCAAAACCATACTTTAACCCTATTGATATAGCAACAGGTACAAAGGCAAAACTTGTTCCTACTACAACTGGTAACTTAGCTCCTATTGGTCCTAATGTATAAGCTTGTATTAGTGTATTAATTCCTGCAACTAGCATTGTTGCTTGTATTAACCCTGTTGTCACTTCATTACTTATTCCTAGTACATTAGCTACTATAATAATTGGTGTTATATTACTAACAAACATTGCTAAAATGTGTTGTAATCCTAAAGGTATAGCTTGTTTCAATGGAGGAACTCCGTCTAAATGGTAAATAGATGTGTTTTTCATAGTTTTTTCTCCCTTTTATTTTTTATTATTTTATTAATTAATCCATAAAATATTTACCATTATAAATTAGTAACAAAAAAAGGTTATTCTCTTTTTCTGTAGCTAAACAGCGAAAGAAAATAACCTAATATCATAAAAATTTATCTGTTTTTTGAATTATTTTTAACATTAATAAACGCTACATCTAGTGTTTTGTCTAAAAGTATATAAAATTAAAAAAACATATTTTCAGTATAAATTAGCTTTATCCCTTCACTCATAGCGGCTTATTAATGGTAAACCGTAGAAACTCCCAACCTTATTATGGGTATATACAAGTAAATCACGACATAGTTATATGTACATCACTATATTAGCACACTTTCATTTATTTCTCAATATTTTTTTGTCTTATTTGTGAACCTTTTTATTTTTTTTATCAATTAGATTATCTTTTTCTAAAAAATTGTATATTTACATAATTTTGTTAACAAGTGCATCATTTTATTATATAATAAAATAGTTATAAAGCTTCTTAGAAAGCTATCAATCAGGAGGTTAATTTATGTATCCTTTAAAATTTAAGAAACACTTGGTAAAAAAAATATGGGGGGGAAATTTATTTGAAACTTCACTATCAATAACTCTACCAAGCGATGATCTTTATGGCGAATCTTGGGAAGTTAGTTCTCATAAAAATGGAATGAGCTTTGTTGAAAATGGAGATTTTGAAAACAGATCACTTCAGGAACTTTTATCAACTTATAAAGAAGAGCTAGTAGGAAAGTCTATTTATGAAAAATACAACAATAATTTCCCTCTACTTATAAAATATCTAGATATAAACGATAAACTTTCTGTTCAAGTACACCCTAGCGACGAATATGCTTTAAGAGTTGAAGGGGAATTTGGAAAATCAGAAACATGGTATATTATAGAAGCAAGTGATGATGCTGAGCTTATTATTGGTACTAAACCTGGTATAAATAAAGATAATTTTTTACAAAAATTTCAAAACAAAGAGTTTCAATCACTTTTCAATGTTGTAAAAGTTAAAAAAGGAGATTTTATCAATGTGGCTCCTGGAACTGTTCACGCTACTCTAAATGGAAGCATTCTAATCTGCGAAACACAGCAAAACTCAGATACAACTTACAGAATTTATGACTTTGATAGATTAGTAGATGGCGCTCTTAGACCTCTGCACTTAGAGAAAGCTGTAGAAGTTATAGATTTTCATCAAGCACCACAAATTACCTCTCTAGAAACTAGAAAAAAAATTGAGCTTAAAGATTGTATTAAGGAAGAGTTAATTAGAGGAGAGTATTTCAACATCGACAGACTTCTTATTAATGGAGAATACTCTGATGAGATAAACTGCAACTTTAAAACTTACTCAATTTTAAATGGTACTGGAAATATTATATTTAATAATACTGAATACTCTGCTAAAAAAGGTGACACATATTTTATCCCAGCTTTATTAGAGGTTAAACTAGTTGGAAATATTGAAATACTTAAATCTTACCTTTAATTAATTCTAATAAAAATACGATTAATTTAGGAGTATTATGAAAAACGAACTAAAAAAATTATTATTAACAATATTGGCAATTATACTACTTATATCTGTTGGTACAAGTGGATATATGCTTATTGAAGAGCTAAGTTTTTTAAATTCATTATATATGACTGTTATCACTCTTTCCAGTGTTGGATATTCAGAGGTTGCTCCTCTATCTCCTTATGGAAAAATTTTTACAATTTTCGTTATTTTAAGCGGAATTACTATTTTTTTATATCTACTAGGAATAATAACAACAATTATGCTTGAAGGATTTTTTGTTAATTATATCAAAGGAGTGAAAATGAAAAAATTAATTAATAATTTAGAAAACCATACTATTATTGTTGGATATGGGCGAACAGGAGAAAATCTGGTAGATCTCTTCATAAAAAATAATTCTCCTTTTGTTTTAATAGAAAAAAACCCTGAGGATCTTGACAGATTTAAAATTAAGTATCCTTTAAAAAGTTACTTATATATTTTAGGGGATGCTACAGAAGATCAGACTTTAATAGATGCCGGTATTAAAAAAGCTTCTACTTTTATCCCTGTACTTTCTAATGATGCAGATAACCTTTTTACAACTATGAGTGCTAAGTTTTTAAATCACACTTTAAATATAGTTGCTAGAGTAAACGATAATAACAATAATGCTAAACTAAAAAAAGCTGGTGCCAATGTAGTGTTGTCTCCTCATGAGGTAACAGCTAAAAGACTATATAACCTAGCTACAGAAAATAACATTTTGACATTTAGTGATTTAATGGATAACTATCAAAATACAAAAGACTTAACTCTTGCTAGAATAAAAGTTCATCACTTTTCAAACCTTATTAACAAAAATTTAATAGAGCTTGAAATTCCTAAAAAAACAGGTCTTATTATCATTGGAATTGCTCATGAAACCACTGTTAATTTTAATCCAAAACCATCTACAGTTATTGAATCTGGAAATACTTTAGTTGTTATGGGGACTCCTGCTCAAATTAGAGAACTTGAAAATATCTGTTAAATTATTATTATTTTCTCTAACATGTAAATTAACAAAACTTATATTAAACAAAAAGGTAAATCTAAATATGAATGATCTCATAATTTAAATTTACCTTTTTTATTATTCAGAAAAATTTAATCTTTAATTTGTCTAAAATACTTCTATTTATTAAAATAATTGTTATTAAAATAAATATGTAAATCCTAAAGTATACCATAACATGTCTATGCTTTTAGTTTCATCATATCTTCTACCAGTAGAATCTTTTTTCTTATAACTTCTATCTTGCCAATCATAAGCTATTCCTCCGTCTATTGATGAAGATGCTGTTAGTGTATAATTAAATAAGAATTCTGCCCTTACTCTGTAATCACTATCATATCTATATGCATAAGAGTCTTCTTCTAGTGTTCTAGATAAAGAATATCTTACTCTAGGCATAAGAACTAATTTATCATCATACTTATAAATTGCCATTAATCTAAGTTGGTGGTCTAGCATTGTCTCATCATTGTTATCATAAAACTCTCCTGTTGAATACACAGTTGGTCTCAATGCTAACTTCTCTGTAATTGGGAAAGTTGGTCCCATATCTCCTTCATAATAGTTTCCTTTATTCTTATTGCCATTTGTACTATCAATATCATGTCCACCAACTAACCAACCAGACCACATACCATCATATAAATTGAAGTCTGTTCCTAACTCAAATCTATCTCTGTTTCTATTTTGTTCAGCTGCATAAGCATCTCTCTTCTTATTACCTCTTTCATTTCTATATTTAAAATGAACTCCTACCTCATCTGTTAATTGATATCTCACTTTATAATCATTTCTTGTATTTTGATTATCTGCTCCATCTGAATTAAGAGTTCCTGTCATTCTTTGTTCTGTATTAAGATGTAATCCTATTTTTCCTTTTACTGCACTTACACCTACTCCAAACATAAAAATATCTTCTGTATTTCCAAAATCATTTCCTGACAAACTATAATCTTCTCTTTCTATATATGTTCTACTTGAAAAAGCCCATTGATCTTTCTTTACTCCTTCTGTAATAGCTGCATCTGAAGCTTCACTTTCCCCAACTATTTTTACTCTTGTTTCAACAAGTTTTTTTAACTCCTCATTTTCTTTTTTATATTTTTCAATAATAGCTTTTACTTCTGGTGTCATTCCTTTTACATCTTCACTATTTAATTCTGAAGTTGCTCCCATTGCTAAGATAGACGTTGTTAAAAATAATAAGGCTTTAATTTTTTTCATTATAATTCTCCCCCTGTTTTTAGTTTAAATTTTTGCCATGGTTTTACTGTATTTAAAAAGATCAGATTATCTTCTTTAACATTTCCTACCACATTGTAATTCCCTTCATTCTTTAAATCTTTCAGAGCTATATGCACCTCCCCTTTATATCTTGTAAACTTTGAATTTTCTATTAGCACATCTCCGAATTTGATATCTCTTGTATTTTTCATCTCTATCAACTCGTTTTTATATTTTACTCTTGGCATAGTTGAACGAATTGAATATTCTGAGCAATCCCCTCTTTGAAAATGAAGTTCTGAAAATAAAATTTTAGATTCCACTTCATTTAATTCCACTTCTAACTCTATATCAATTTCCAAAAGTCCTCTTCTCAATTTTCCCAACTCTTCCAACTCTTTATCACTGGCAAAGCAATTTGCTATTATTACATCATCAACTACTCCTGAATTCCACAAATCTCTTGCTTGAACCGTAATATTTTCTATATCTCTATGCTCTTCTAATGTGCACAGTCCCTCTGATACTTTCCACGGACCAAAAGTTGCCTCTTTAGATGATATAAATGCTGCAACTCTTACTCCGTTTTTCTGATATTTCAAAGAGTTTTCTAAAAATAGCTTTCTATTTAATCCAGTGTGCTTTTTAGGATAAAAATTATGACACCCCAGTAACATATGTTTATCTGGTTCATATGACAATATATTCTCTAAATAGCAATTAGGCTGACTCACATTAAGTTCTATCTTTAATCCCTCTTTATTAAAAGTCATCATAGACTCTTCCAATCCTGAGAAACCTTCATCTAATCTTAGACCATCTACTCCAATTTCTTTAAAGAAAGATAAATCATCATAACTTATTCCTAAATCTTTAAATATACTTGGTGCAACATCTACAATTATTTCAAAACCTCTATTTTTACAATACTCCATTAACTCTTTAAACTCTAATACTAACTTTTCTTTGTCCCCTTTCACAGATAAAAGACAAGTAAATATTCTATCAAAACCACACTCTTTAGCTTTATTTACATATCTCTTATTACACTCTAAAGTTGCCCCCTCTGGATACAGGGATATCCCTAATCTTCTCATACCTCTAGACTCCTTTCATAAACTTTTACAAAGGGAAGATATAATACATATGAAAGTGCTATTAAAACGCAACTTAAAAGGAAAGCTATAATACTAAAATTAGTTGCTAATAATGCTGCTATTGGCCCTGGTGTTGTCCATGGTACTAAACTTACAATTTTAGGTACCAGTCCCATTTTTACAACTGTCCACGCTATAACTGTATTTATCATAGGAACCCCTATAAAAGGTATAAACAATATTGGATTCATAACTATTGGTGCTCCAAATATAATTGGCTCATTTATATTAAACATTCCTGGTATTATTGAGAATTTTCCTATTGATCTTAAGTGATCTAGTTTACTTCTTGATAAAGCTATTGCGAGTCCTAAAGTTGCTCCTGCCCCCCCTAAATAAACAAAGGCATCTAAGAATCCACCTGCAAATATTTTTGGAAGTTCTTGCCCAGCTTGTAAAGCAGCTTGGTTTGTAGCAAGATTTGATAGTATTATAGGATTTATAACTGCTACCACAACATTTACTCCGTGTAAACCTGCGAACCATAATACATGAGTTACTAATATAACTAATAGAACTGCAGGCAGTGTATCTGAAGCAGTAATTATTGGTGCAAAAAGCTCCATAATAAGTTCTGGAATCATTTTTCCTGATCTTTGAATTAAAATATTAAGGGGTTGTAACACAAGAATTACTCCAATAATTGGTGTTAACAATTCAAAAGACTTAACTATTGCTGGTGGTACCGAATCTGGTAATTTTATAACCAGTTTTCTACCATGCATAAATCTATAAATCTCGATTGAGATAAAAGAAAATATAATTGCTGAGAACAGTCCTTTAGCATCTAAATATCTTGCATCCATTACCGGCATCCAACCACCATTAATGAAGAATACTGAAGTTACATAAGGATCCGTCGACATAGGTACCCAATCTATCTTAGCACTCGTTAGCATAAATGAGAACAATGTTAAAAACCCACCTGTTATCCCGTTAAGCTTATATTGATTAGAGAGACTATACCCAATTCCAAAAGATACAAACAACGACATAACTCCCATACTTATATAAAAAGGCTGTACCATATCTTTTTTATTCGCCGCTATAAAATTCGTGTACCATTCAATATATAATGGTGAATTTGGATCTGTAAAAGGTAAATTTACTAATAATAAAACAAAAGAACCTACTATTAAGAATGGAATTGTATATACAAATCCATCTTTTAGAGCTGTTAAATACTTGTTTCTTGACATTTTTTCAGCAAAAGGAACCAAGTATTTTTCTGAAAACTTCATAAATTTTTCCATAATAATTTCCCCCCATTTTTATTTTATTTTTTTATAAACTTCTATCATTTCTGTTATTAGATCTCTAGCTAATATTGCAGTCATGAGATGATCTTGAGCATGTACCATTATAAGCCCTAACTCAACTTTCTCTCCATCAGCCTCTTTACATATTAATTCAGTTTGAATATGATGAGCTCTTAACATCTTCTCTTTTGATTCTTGTAATTTTTTTTCAGCCTCTTCATAACCCCCTTTTTTCGCTGCATTTAAAGCTTCGAAAGCTAAACTCCTACTTTCACCGGCATTGCCAACTAGTTCCATTGCTATCTCTTCTATGTTCACTCTCTTCTCCTTTAAATATAGATTTTATTTTTTAACTAACCGCAAATAACTTTAAATTAAT
Organism: Fusobacteriaceae bacterium; assembly: GCA_051656905.1. Classification (GTDB taxonomy): domain Bacteria; phylum Fusobacteriota; class Fusobacteriia; order Fusobacteriales; family Fusobacteriaceae; genus JAGNZR01. Next base: position 81,919 of record JBOFJQ010000028.1, read on the forward strand.
TCTTTTTCTCATTTAACTCTACAATTAACTCATTAACGAATATGCAAAATTTAAAATTTCTTCCCCTTTCATCATTGCATAATCCATTGAGTTAATTACTTCTACTCTTTTTCCAACCTCTCTAGCTATCCCATCTAGTTCATCCTTCTTATAACGCACTTGGGGTCCTAAAAGAAATACATCATACTCCTCTAATTTATTATGAAACTCCTCTAATCCCATAGCTTCTATTTCTACTTCTAATCCTTTTTTTTCAGCAACTTCTCTCATCTTTCTTACTACTAGACTTGTAGACATTCCAGCAGAGCATAATAATAATATTTTTTTCACTTTTTTCTTTTCCTCCTCCATTTTAAATTTAAATGTTTTTTTATAGTTGTTTTTATATTTTAATAATACATTTATCGTGCTAACAAGTCAATTTTATGAATTTATAAGTTTTTTTCGTCTAGTTTTTAGATAAAAAAGTTGATTTATAGCATAACTCTATGTTAATATTTTATATAAGCTCTTAAAATAAAGTTTTTTTCGTCTAGTTTATATTAACTTTACTTATTTAATTACAAAATAATTATAATTTTTTTAAATTAATTATAAAAAAGGTGGTTTTTTTATGTATTTTTCTGAATTTGACTTCTTCAAAGAGGAAGAAATCCAAGATAGTGAAATCTATTTTATGCCAAAATTAAAAATAAAAGAAAAAAAACTTCTAGATAAAATTTTTAAAAAGATTTTTGAAGGATCTTTTCCTTGCAAAATATCTCTAGGAGAATTTTATAACATCTATAAAATCAAAGATTTAGAAAAGGTTAAAAATGAACTTCTTAAATTTTCTAAAAAAAAATTCTATTTTAATTTTACTACAGTCTCTAAAGGAGTATTTTCCGGTGAATTCAGTATAATCTCTTCCTTTTATGTGAGCAATACTCAAATAATTATTTTTCCCCCTTTTGAAATTTTAGCTTCAATTGATAAAAACAGTATTTTTCATGCTTTAAATCTTTCATCTTACGCTCGTTTTAAAGAGAAACATTCATTTAAATTTTTTCCTTTTTTAATTACAAATAAAGGAAACTCTCACTTTGACTTTAACGTTGAAGATTTAAAGAAAATTTTAGATGTTAATAATAATTATTATGAAAGATTTTATGACTTTGAAAAGTATGTTTTGAAACCTCTAATGGCAGATATTAATGGTTCAACTCAATTTAATTTAAAATACGAAAAGATTAAAAAAGGGGAAGGAGTTACTAGTAAAATTGAAACTTTAAGATTTTATGTTACTAATTCAGATGAAATTATTGATAATAATGATATGAATGAACTGCTAAACCTCATTAAAAATAAAGTTACAGACCTCTCAAATATCCATCATTTAATTGAAAATTCAATAAAAATACACACAAAAGAAACTTTAGAATCTAAAGTTAGATGGATAGAAAAAACATTTAAAGCACCATTAGATATTTTCATCATTGCAAGCCTTGGTTCAAAATATAAAGAGAAAAACAATTCATTAAAAATTATGGAAATTTCAGAAATTTTTTCTTCCCACTTTAAGCTAGAAGAGAGGGTTTATAAAGAGATGGAAAAATTTAAGTTTATCCCTGACTATGATTTTCTAAAAGAGCTTCAAAACTTTAGAAAAACAAATAACTTTAACTATGTTAAAAATCCTTGGGAGATTATAATTAATTATAAACCCCTTTCAATATCAAAAATCCAAATATCCTTAAATTCAGAAAACTAGATAAAAAATGACCCTGTGGCTTTTTCAGTACGCCATAAGGTCATTTTTTATTTTTTCAAATATTTTTTTATCTTAGTTTTTTATTTTTCTTAAAACGTCAACTACTGAACCATCTCTATATTGAACTACTGCTACAATTTTATCTTCGAATTCAATATCTCTTGGTGTTCCAGTCATTTCATCTGCAATAGCCTTTAACTCTTCTATTGTTTTAATAGGAAGACTTGAACCTTTAAATCTCTCTATTAAATCAGTTCTTAATGGGTTAATAGCTATTCCTCTTTCTGTTACAAGTACATCTACAGTTTCTCCAGGAGTTGTTACAGTTGTAACTCTCTCTTTTATAACAGATATTCTTGCATTAACTAATTGAGAAACTATAATACAACATTTAGACCCTGCTGCAGTATCAGCATGTCCTCCTGATCCACCCATAATTACTCCATCAGAACCAGTTGTAACATTTACATTAAAATTAGTATCCATCTCTGTTGCACCTAATATAACAACATCTAGATTATTAACTACTGCTCCTTTATTATTAGCGTTAGCATACATAGAAGCTGACATAGTTATATGGCCTTTGTTTTCTTTAGCTGATTTTATAGCATCTAAATCGAAGCATTGAACATCAAATAAGTTTCTGAATAATCCTTCTTTATACATATCAACTATATACCCTGTAATTCCTCCAGATGCGAAAGAACCAACTACTTTTTTCTCTTTCATAAGATTTTTAAGTTCTGCTGCAACTGCAAGAGATATTCCTCCAGCACCTGTTTGGAAACTCATTTCATTTTTTAAATATCCAGATTCATCTATAAATTTAGTTGTTAATCCTGCTATTTTTAATCCTATTGGATCTTTAGTAATCTGAGTTGTTCCAGATACTATTCCTTTTGGATCTCCAATTGCATCTACAACTAAAACATAATCAAAATGAGTTTGATCTATTTCTATTGTCTCATTAGGATATGGAACTAAATTATCAGTTATAGCTATAGCTATATTTGCCCATTGCGCATCAGAGTGTGCATAACCAAGTGCTCCACAAGCTGATTTCCCATCTACACCATTTATATTTCCATATTCATCTGAAGTTGGAGCAGCAACAAAAGCGAAATCAATAGTTACTTCACCTGTTTCTAAAACTCTTGCTCTTCCACCATGTGTATGCATAATAGCTGGTTTAGCTAATTTTCCTTCTGATATTGCTTTTGCAACTGGTCCAGAAATATAAGCTGAGTACACTTGAGTTACAGTTCCATTCTCTATTAATGGAACTAACATCTTGTGACAAGGGAATATTGAAGAGGCAACTATTCTTATATCCTTGTATCCTCTTTTTGATAACTCTTCCATTATCATTGGAAGTATATAGTCCCCATTTCTTAAATGGTGATGAAATGATATAGTCATCCCATCTTTTAATTCTAATTTATCTAAAATATCATTTAAATTTCTATGAAGTTTAACATCTCCAGGTAAAACACTTTTAAAAGTAGAACATTTTTTTTGAATTCCAACTTTATTATTTAAATATCCGTTATAATGTACAACGTCTCCATATCCTTCTATATAATCAGGAACTTCTCTTCCTAAAATATTTTTCATCCTTCAAGCACCTCTCTTTTTTTATTAGTCAATAAGACCTGTTAATCTTGCTACATTTAAAGTATGTATTGCACGGTTTATTATTGGTAAATCTACCATTTTTCCATCTAAAGAGAATACTCCAAGTCCAGCTTTTTCAGCATCTTCTTTAGCTTCCATAACTCTATTAGCATGTCTAATCTCTTGTGCTGTTGGTGCAAAAACATTATGGATAGTATCTATTTGTCTTGGATTGATTGCTAATTTTCCTGTAAAACCTAACATTTTAGCTTTTGCAGTATCCATAGCTAAACCTTCGTAATCATTTGTATCAGTAAATGGAGTATCTATTGCATCAACTTTTAATGCCTTACATGCATTTACTACTCTAGCTCTAGCATATGCAAGCTCTTCTGAGTCATAAGTTCTTTTTACTCCTAAGTCAGCTGCTAAATCTTCTCCTCCTAATAATACAGAGATGCATCTTGGTGATGACTGAATAGTTTCAAAAACTTTTTCAACACCCATAGTTGTTTCAACTAAAGCATGAATTTTTATACAACCATGCTCAAATCCTTCTTCTTTCTCTATTTTAGTTAAAGCTTCATCTAAGAATTTCATATCTTCAGGAACTGCTTTTGGTAAAAGAATTGCATGAGGCTTGATTCTTCCCATCATATCTATATCATCTAAAGCGTATGATGTTGATAAAGGATTTATTCTAATAACTACTTCTGTAGTTCCATAATCTCTTGTTTTTACAGCTTGTCTTATTAAATATCTAGCTGAATCTTTTTCTGATAAAGCAACAGCATCTTCTAAGTCAAATATTACAGCATCTGAACCAAATATAGCTGCAGTTTGAAGCATTCCTGGGTTATTTCCAGGCATAAATAACATCGTTCTTCTTAGTTCCATTAATTTATACCCCCTCTTTTTACTGCCCCTTCTATTCTTGCTTTTATTGTGTAATCAAGGGCACCTTTATCTTGGGCATTTACCTTTACAGATGTTATCCCTAAGTCTTTAAGACTTTTCTCTATTACTACTCTTATTTGATCTCCAAATTGTTTCTCAACACTGCTCTCTAATTCAATCTCTATTCCGTTATTTGAAGGAGTCAAAAGAATATATATATCGTTAGACTCTAAAGTTCCACATTTAGAACTATTTTTGATTGTCATATGTTACACCTCTCTCTTTATACTTTGATATATTAAATAGTAAGAGGCTGACATAAAAAGTCAACCTCTTTTTAAGCCTCATAAAAGTTTTCAAAACTCATTTAGCCTTTCTATCAATTTTTATTTTTTTCTTCTGTTAACAAGAGCCATTACTCTGTTCATTTCGTTGTTTACGATCATGTATCCCTCGTCAACACCCATTCCTGGTTTAGCAAGTACTTGTAAAGCTCCACAAGCCATAGCTATGTTAGTAGTAACTTCTGCCGATCTGTTAGTTTCGTTACAAGTTCCTCCTGAATATGAACCGATTCCTACTTTGTTACAATAGATGATAGCGTCAGCAATATTGTTTACTCCTCCTAAATCTGGAGTTTTAATTTGAACTACGTGTCCAGCTTTTCTGTCAGCAAATGCTTTGATGTCAGATAAAGTGTTGCACCACTCGTCAGCAACTAACTCAATATCCATTCCTCTTCTATCTACTTCTGCAGTTAAAGCTGCTAAAGCATCTATTTGTCCTTCTAAACTTCCAACATCCATTGGTCCTTCAATTCTTAATTTGAATGGTTTAGCTGTTTCAACTAATGTTGCAAGGTAGTCAGCCATTTTTGTTGTATCGCAATCAAATGCCATTCCAATTGTTCCATATACATCTATATGCATGATTGGAGCATAAGTTGAATCTGCTCTTAAAGCAACTATTCTATCTCTTAACCAAGCTACATACTCTTTTAATATTCCTCCATCTTTTCCTAATTTAGTTTCAACGTGGTTTATTAAAGCGTGTGGTAAAACGTCAGCAGTTTTGATGATCATTTTATCAGCATTCTCATATCTGTTATCTCCAGATTGAGTAAATATTGGTCTTCTAGAAATTTCTAATCCTGTAGCATATTCTTTTTGGATAACTTCAGCCATTGTGCATCTGTTAGCTTTTGCAGCAGCATCTAATATAGCTTGAGTAATTCCGTATCTGATAGCTGTGTGTAATCTTTTTCCGTTTACAGTCATTGAGTCAAACTCTTCTGCTAAAGCTTTGAAAGATGAAACATCTCTACCTATTAATTTTGGAGCGATTTCTTTTTCGATAACTGGGATAAAATCTTCTGCTAAGAATAATGGATCTCTTCCTCCCGCACCAGAATATTGAACTGCAGCACAATCACCGTGAGCTACTTGTCCATCTTCTAATATAATTAATACAGATATTGCTTCTCCTGCTTGTCTGATAGATGTAAATCCTTCAGTTAATGGTTTACCTATATAAGCCATTCCATCATGACCTGCTCCTGCTTTTATAGCTGCTTGGTCGTCAAAATAGAAACCTGTTTTTCCTGCTGCGCATACGATATCAATAATTTTCATTTTACTCTCCCTTTTTAAATTAAATTTTTATTATTTCAATTTTAAAAAATAGCATATGTTACTGATTTTATTGTTTAAAGGAATTATACTTGTAACTCCTTTAAACATATTAATTTTATATCGATTATTTTCCTTCAGGTCTTCCAATTAAGTTTCCTTTTCCTACTGCAAATATATCATCAACAGTCATTTGGAATCCTAATTCTCTTCCTTCATATTTAGCTCTTTCTTGTAATTTAGCTGTGTTGAAAGCTTTTACTTCAGCAGAGAATGGAACATTTCCAAACTCTAAGAATCTGATTTTTCCATCGTTATCTCTAGCTGGCATCATTTTTCCTGCATTGAATCTTGATGGTGCGAATGGAATATCCATTACTCCAGTTTCGAATGCTTTAACGATTCCTACTGCCCAGTCTCCGTTTCCTAACTCAAGAACTTTATCTAAAATTTGTTTAGTTTCTAATTTGATTTGGTCGATTTCAGCTGTAACTTCAGCAGATTCAGGTAATCTTTGACCTTTTAATAAGTTTAATACCATTTTAGTTGCTCTGATTCCCATAGCATTAGCTTCTTTTGTTGGGATTCCTATTGCTTCATGTGGAGTTTTAACGATAACTTTTGTTGCTCCTGCTAAAGCTGCTGCTGATGCTCCGTTAGAAATTACTCCGAAAGCTTTAGCTTCATCTTCAGGGAATCCTCCCATCCATTGGTGGAATACAGTTGTTATTTCCATGTTGTTATATCCATATTTTGCGCAATACTCTTCAGCTTGTGCAACCATTGCTCTTACAGCAGCAACGTCTTGTACTAAGTTTCCACATTGTCCATATCCTAAAGTGATATTTCTAACTCCTTGCTCAGCAGCAAGTAAACACTCTAAAATTTGTACTGCATTTGACATTGATGGTGGAACTAAAGTTCCTGTTAATGGTCCAAACGGTTCTCTGTTAATAGATACTCCGTGCTCTTCGTACCATCCAACTAATCTATCGTTATATTGCCAGTCAATGATTGTTTGCTCAAGAGAAACTGATTTAGCGTAAGGAATGTTATAAGATATTCCTCCACCTTCGTTAGAAGTAAATCCAGCTGCGATCATGATTTCTGATAATAATCTTGCATCAGGAGTTCCGTGTCTCATTTGAAGTGGTAAGTTTACTGACTCAACAACCTCTCTACATCCTGCTACTCCATGGTTAACACCTGGGAATCCATTTAATAAAGATCTTCCTGCTTTTTTAGACTCTTCAATTCCTAATTGGCAGTTCTCATATTTGTTTTGTCTTGTGTATGAATCTATTGTTGAAGGTAATAAATCTGCTCCACCTTGCTCATCTAAGAAGTTTAATAATTCGATGTGTTGCTCGATTAAAGCAACTCCTGCTCTAGGTTGTGCTAAAGTTATACCTTTCTTTTTTGCATCTACTAATTTTTTAGAGAAACTTTTGTGATCTGGTAAAGCTTTGTGATATGCAACTGCTTCTTCTAAATTTACATCTTTTCCTGTTGGCCACTGTTTAAGAACCTCTTCTCTAACTTTGAAGAACTCTTCCTCAGTCCATTTTGCGAATTTAAGTTTCATACTCTACTTCCTCCCTAAAAATGGATTCAATTCCATTATTTAATATAATCTATAATTTTACTTTTTTCTTATTCTTATTTTATTTTTAATTATTAAATATCTTTTATCAAATGCTTAAACTAAGTATTTTTTCATTATTCTTATTGCTAAATCTGGGTAATCCTGAGCTAAAAGTCCCATTGCTGATAAGATATATGTCTTATCAACTAAGAATTTAGGATTAACAGGTTTTAAATGTATTGGATTTTCTTTATTGAAATTACCAGCCTTTAAAATATCACCTGGATTCTCACTATGAACAATTACTCCACCAGTTCCAATTACGCAAGGTGTATCTAAAAGATCTTTCCCTGTTTGATGGAACATAGTTCCCATTGGTGTATATAGACATTCTAATATTCCACAATGACGTTCCATGGCAAGCTCTGTTGCTACCATAGCCATTGCTTCATCGAAGATTTTGTCTTCATCTGAAATTGGAACCATTTTTATATTGTCATGTCTTTTTGCACAATGTTTTCTTACATCTAACTCTTTATATTCTTCTCTTAAATAATTTTTTAGTTTTTTCGTACTAGAAGCTTCCAACAATGCTATTGCTGAATATCTCATTCCCAAATCCCCTTCTACAGTTCTCTTTGAAAATGGTTCTTCTAATCCTTTTAGTATTACACCAGGTTTTGTTGGATCTCCTTTTGCTATAGAGTGAATATCAGTTGTTGCTCCCCCTATATCTATTATTATTAAATCTCCTATACCATCTTCAGAATCAGTTCCTTTAGAAAGAACTTCTGCTGCTTTCAATACTGCAGCTGGAGTTGGCATTAAAATTCCTGTTGTAAGCTCTTCAGCTTTCTTCATTCCTTTAGCCTCAACAATTTTTTCCATAAAAACCTGTCTTATAGCTTCCCTTGCTGGCTCAACATTTAATTTATTTAGTACTGGCATTACATTTTCCGTTACTTTATAATAAATGTTCTTTTCAATAAAGACTTTTTCAACTTCATCCACCGCTGATTTGTTTCCAGCCATTATAACTGGAACTTTTAACTCATGCTCTGCAATCATTTTTGCATTATGAATTATACACTCTTTATTTCCACCATCTGTTCCACCAGCTAAAAGAATTATATCAACATTCGATGATTTTATCTCTTCCAACTCATGATGATTTAATTCGTAAGCATAAGTTTTTATAACTCTTGCTCCTGCTCCTAACGCCGCTTTTTTCGCTGCGTCAGCTGTTAATTCTGGAACAAGACCAAGTGCCATCATCTTTAATCCACCAGCAGCAGAAGAACAAGCAGTCTTTTTTACAAACTTAATACTATTAAAATCTATTTTTTCACTTATATTTTGTTTTAACTTTTCAAAAGCTTCCTCAAAACCTAGCATGACATCACTCTCTACAGTAGTAATTGCTTTTGCTGTAGCTAAAATAGATTCGTCTACTAAATCAATTGCAGTAAGCTTCGTATATGTGCTTCCAAAATCAATAGTTAGATAAATTTCTTTCATAGGTCTTATAACCCTAAATCTTTTTTAAGGTGCTCTGTTGTTATTTCAATAGCAGTTCCTGGTTTGTAAACTCTATCGAATCCCATAGCTTTAAATCTCTCTTCTACGTGAGCCCAATCTTGCTTTCCAACAACTATATTTCCACCAACATATAATAATATATCTTTTAATCCAGCCTCATTACATTTTTCTCTCATTCCAGCACAATCAAGTTCTCCATGTCCGTAAAGAGAAGAAACTATTATAGCATCTGCATTTGTTTCTTTTGCTGCAGCTATAAATTCAGATTGTGGTGATAAAACACCTATATTTACTACTTCGAATCCGTTAGATTCTAAAACATGATTAATAATTTTGTTTCCAACAGCATGACAGTCTGAACCGATAACCCCGATTACAACTTTTTTACCATTTTTCATTATTTGTTCCTCCTAGTAATTAAAAGACTTTTATTTTTTAACAATATAAGTTTTTGTGTCTCGATATTGAGTATACTACGCCCTTTATTTTTTTTTTGCAACAATTATATACAAAATATATAAGAATTATATAATATATAATTATAGTACATATATAACTGCAATCAGTACACTTTAACCTTATTCAACCCCTTTTATTTATCCTTAACATATAACTAGCCCCCTTGTTTATATTTTACTATCAATAAGTTGTTTTTCTTCTTTTTAATTTATTTTTTATCTGTTTTTTTTAAAAATTATTTTTTAGTTAATTTTTCTTTTTATTTCCAATACTTTTATTAGAAATAGTATTAGCTAATCCAGTTTTTCACCATAAAATAACTAGAGCAATAGTCAACTAACCTTAGGTTTTAAGTTGACTATTGCTCTAGTTTTATATTTCTATTTCTAATTCATTTTTTGTTAATTCTTCATAAGTTTCTCTTTTTATTGCTATTTGTGCTTTCCCATCCTTTACAAAAATAACAGCTGGTCTTTCTATCTTATTATAGTTATTTGACATAGAGTATCCATATGCACCTGTAGTTGTAGTTATAACTATATCTCCTACCTCACTTTTAGCAACTTTTTCCTTTTTAACTATTAGATCCCCTGACTCACAACATTTCCCAGCAATTGTAACCTCTTCTAACAGTTCATCATTCATTTTATTAGCAATAGCAGCTTCATACTTAGCTTGGTATAAGGCTGGTCTCATATTATCACTCATACCACCATCTATAAACAGATATTTATCCCCGCTGTAAGTTGTCTTTATTCCACCAATTGTATATAATGTTGATCCTGCATTAGCAACAATACTTCTTCCTGGTTCTATCGAGACTTTATTTATTTTAAATTTTTCCTCTTCTAAAGTATTCTCTAAACAAATTATCATCTCTCTTGTAAAAGCTTCTATATCAACCTCTACATCTTCTTCAGTATAATAAACTCCAAATCCTCCACCAAGATTTATCTCTGGAATATTTATATTAAACTTCTCTGAAATTTCTTTAGTATATTTTACCATAACTTTTATCTCTTCTAAAAATGCATTTGTATCAAATATTTGAGAACCTATATGGCAATGAAAACCTATAAACTCCATTTTTTCATTTTTCAATATCTCTTTTACAGCATTTTCTGCACTATCATCAAAAATAGATTCTCCGAATTTTGACGAATGTTTTGATGTCTTTATATATTCATGTGTATGCGCCTCTATTCCTGTATTTATTCTTAATGCTATTTTCATTTTTTTATTTTTTTCATCACATATTTTTGAAATCTTTTTTATCTCATCTAAATTATCAGCGATAATACTACCTACATTTAAATCAAAACACATGTTTAACTCAGTAATAGTCTTATTATTCCCATGCATATGTATTTTATTACTTGGAAATCCACTTTGTATTATAGTATAGAGCTCTCCTCCAGATACAGCATCTATACTCATATTATGCTTGTTCAATATCTGACACATCCCTCTAGCTAAAAACGCCTTAGATGCATACACTATTTCAGTATCAAATTTTAACGATTTAAAACCTTTTTTGTACTTTTCTATGTTGTCTTCTATGTGTTGAACATCATAAATATAAAGGGGTGACTTAAAATCCTTTACTAATTTTTTAGTTGAAACACCTCCAATTTCTAGAATACCACGATTGTTTTTCATTGTTCCAAAATATCTCATACTTCCCCCTTCTCTTAATACTTTTTAATTGTTTTTTTCAAAACTTTAACAGAGTTTATCACATTTTAGGATTTTTCATAACATATTTATAAAAAAATTTTACTATTTTTATATTTTCTATACTATATAGTCTAAATTTTTATCTTAATCTCATTTTATCTTTTTAACTGAAGATCCCTTTTCGATAGTAATTTTTTAGTTCTTAAATAATAGCTATATAGTATAACTACTCTTGAATATTATTTGATTTTTATGCTATAATATGATAGAATATAGACAAAATATGTTAACTGTGCTAAAGAGTGGGTTTGTTTCCACTCTTTCTTTAATATCAGTTACACTTAATTTTATGTGAGGTGATCGATTTAGTGGAAAAAGATTATAGTGGTGTTATTTCAAGAGTTGAAAAACTAGTGCTACCACATCTTAAAGATATGGGCTTAGAGCTTGTAGATATTGAATTTATGCAAGATGGAGGTTATTGGTATTTAAGAGTTTTCATTGAAAATTTAAATGGTGAAATCACTGTTGAAAACTGTGCAAACTTAAGTCATAAAATTGAAGAGTCTGTAGACAATCTTATTGAGCAGAAATTCTTTTTAGAAGTTTCTTCTCCAGGTGTTGAAAGACCTTTAAAAAAGATTGAGGATTTCATTAGATTTACAGGAGAAGATATTTTTGTTGCTTTAAAGCACAAAATAAATGACAGTAAAAATTATACTGGAACTCTTTTAGAAGTACAAAATAACGATACTATAGTATTAGAGTTAGAAAATGATACAACTATGGCTATACCTTATAAAGAGATCAAAAAATCTAATATTGTATACGTTTTTGAGGACCTAGATTAAGTCAAATAAATTTTAAAATATAAATCCATATTTTGAGGAGGATGAGTTTTGTGAAAAGTAAAGATGCTAAGATTTTTTTAGAAGCATTAGCTGAGTTAGAAAAAGATAAAGGAATAAGCAAAGAAAGTTTATTAACTGCTGTTGAACAGGCTTTATTATCAGCTTATAAGAAAAATTTCGGTGAAGAAGAAAATGTTGAAGTTGAGATCAACAGAGACTCGGGAGATGTTAAGGTTTTTGAGGTTAAAACAGTTGTTGTAGATGAAGAGTTATACGACGCTGCACTTGAAATATCTTTAACTGATGCTTATGAGTACAAAAAAAGAGCTAAAGTTGGGGATATCATTAAGATAGAAGTTAACTGTGAAGAGTTCAAAAGAAATGCTATCCAAAACGGAAAGCAAATAGTAATTCAAAAAGTTCGTGAAGCTGAGAGAGATAATGTTTACGACAAGTTCAAAAGCAAAGAACACGACATTATGAATGGTACTATTAGAAGAATAGATGAAAAAAGAAATATCCATATAGAATTTGATGGACTTGAAGCATCATTACCTATGTCTGAGCAATCACCTGGAGATGTTTACAGAGTGGGAGACAGAATTAAGGTTTATGTTGCTGAAGTTGAAAAAACTAGCAAGTTTCCAAAAGTGGTAATTTCAAGAAAACACGAAGGATTATTAAAAAAATTATTTGAAATAGAAATTCCTGAAATCGAGGAAGGTGTAATAGTTATTAAAGCTGTTGCAAGAGAAGCTGGTTCTAGAGCTAAAGTTGCTGTTTACTCTACAAATCCTAACATTGATACTGTTGGTGCTTGTATTGGGCAAAAAGGTCTTAGAATTAGAAACATCGTTAATGAATTAAATGGAGAAAAAATTGATATCGTTATATGGAAAGAGAATATTGAAGAGTTTGTTTCTGCAGTATTATCTCCAGCTAAAGTTGATTCAGTTGAAGTATTAGATAATGGAATGACTGCTAGGGTTATAGTTTCTCCATCTCAGTTCTCTTTAGCAATTGGTAAGAATGGTCAAAACGCTAGACTTGCTGCTAAATTAACTGGTATGAGAGTAGATATTAAAGTTGCTGAAACAGAAACTGACGCACAAAATTCTGAAGCAGAGGCAAATCAAGGTGAATAGCACTAATTTACCAGAAAGAACTTGTGCTGTTTGTAGAGCAAAGATGAACAAATCTGATCTTTTCAGAATTGTTGAACAAGAAGATGGTAGTTATACTTATGATAGTGAGCAAAAAGAGCAGAAAAGAGGCACTTATATTTGCAAATCAAAAGAATGTCTACAAAAATTATCTAAACATAAAAAGATAAAAATCTCAATGGAAGAACTCTATAAAATGGCCAACTCTTTAAAAAAGGACAATAAGGACTATTTAAATATATTAAAGACTATGAGAAATTCCCAGGCGCTAGCCTTCGGTATGAATATGGTATTTGATGAAATCGAACAGATTCATTTTATTATCATGGCCGAAGATATCAGCGAAAAAAATGGCGCAAAATTAATTGCTAAAGCCAAAGAGTATAACATTCCATATATTTATTACGGAACAAAAGATCTCTTAGGCGATATCTTTTCGAAAGATGAGATAACTGTCATTGCTGTAAAAAATAAAAAAATAGCCCGAGGACTCTTAAACTAAGTTTATGGAGGTATGTTAATGAAAATAAGGGTACATGAATTAGCAAAAAAATACGATAAAGGTAATAAAGAATTTATAGCTATTCTACACGAAATAGGTTTAGATAACATCACATCACACCTTGCAGGTGTTTCTGATGAAGATGTAACTACAATCGAAAATTATTTTTCTAACCACGAAAATATAAGTCACTTATCATCTCAAAATGATGATTCTGATTTATCTGATGATACAATTAATGAAGATGTAATCATCAAAGAAAAAACAAAGGAAAAAGCTAAAAAAGCTGCTCCTAAGAAAAAATCAGATAATTCTAACGAAGAATCTGAGGATAATGACTCTACTAAAAAAGGTCATAAAAAGAAAAAAGGTAGAAGAGCTGACTTCACTGTAAAAAAAGTTGAGCAACCTACTGATACAGTAGTTATCGAAGATGGTATGAAAATTTTAAAAATAAGCGGTGACATTACATTAGGTAATTTTGCTACACTTTTAAAATTAAACAGTGCTGAAATCATCAAAAAACTTTTCTTAAAAGGTCAAATGCTAACAATTAATAGTACTATTCCTTTCCAATTAGCTGAAGAATTAGCTATGGAATATGATATATTAGTTGAAAAAGAAGAGGAAGTTGTTATCAACTTTGGAGATAAATTCTCTCTAGAAATAGAAGATAAAGCTTCTGATCTTTCAGAAAGAGCTCCAGTTATCACAATCATGGGACACGTTGACCACGGTAAAACATCTTTACTAGATGCTATTAGAGAAGCTGACGTTGCTGCTGGTGAATATGGTGGAATCACTCAAAAGATAGGAGCTTACCAAATTGAAAAAGATGGTAAAAAAATTACTTTCATAGATACTCCTGGACATGAGGCCTTCACTGATATGAGAGCAAGAGGAGCACAAGTTACAGATATCGCAATATTAGTTGTTGCTGCAGATGATGGAGTAATGCCACAAACTGTAGAAGCTATATCTCATGCTAAAGCAGCTAATGTTCCAATTATAATTGCTGTTAATAAGATCGATAAAGAGGGAGCAGATGCTGCTAAAATCAAAAACGAACTTATGGAGTATGGATTAGTACCAGTTGAATGGGGAGGAGACGTTGAGTATGTTGAAGTTTCTGCTAAACAGAAAATAAACATCGATACTTTACTTGAAACTATCCTTATTACTTCTGAAATGTTAGAACTTAAAGCTAACTATAACAAGAGAGCTAAAGGAGTTATTCTTGAATCTAGACTTGATCCAAAAGTTGGACCAATTGCTGACTTACTAATTCAAGAGGGAAGATTAAGAGTTGGAGACGTTGTTGTTGCTGGAGAGGCTTTAGGAAAAGTTAGAGCACTTATCAATGACCGTGGTACAAGAGTTGATCTTGTTGGTGTTTCTCAACCAGCTGAAATCATTGGATTCACTTCTGTTCCAAATGCTGGAGACGTATTATACGTAATCCAAAATGAGCAACATGCTAGAAGAATCGTTGACGAAGTTGCAAAAGAAAGAAGACTTCATGAAATTTCTAGAAAAACTTTAACACTTGAGTCTTTATCTCAAGAGTTTGAAAATCAAAAAATTAAAGAGCTTAACCTTATATTAAGAGCAGATTCACGTGGTTCTGTAGAAGCTTTAAAAGACTCTTTAATGAAACTTAATACTGATGAAGTTGCTGTTAATATTATCCAATCTACATCTGGAGCTATTACAGAAAGTGACGTTAAACTTGCTGAAGTTTCAAAAGCTATCGTAATAGGTTTCCATGTAAGACCTACTATTAAAGCTATTAAAGAAGCTGACAACTCTGGTGTTGAGATTAGAACATCTAACATTATCTATCACATTGTTGAGGATATTGAAAAAGCACTTACTGGTATGCTTGAGCCTGAATTTAAAGAAAACTACTTAGGTAGAATAGAAATTAAAAAAGTGTTCAAAGTTTCTAATGTTGGAAACGTTGCAGGATGTGTTGTTGTAGATGGTAAAGTTAAATCTGATTCAAATATCAGAATACTTAGAGATTCTGTTATCATGTATGAAGGTAAATTATCTACTTTAAAAAGATACAAAGACGATGCAAAAGAAGTTGTTGCTGGACAAGAGTGTGGACTTAACGTTGAAGGATTTAATGATATTAAAGACGGAGACATCGTTGAGGCATTTGATATAATAGAAATTAAAAGAAAATTAAAAAACTAGGAGGTAATCTAATATGAACAAACAAAGATTAGCTGCTATAGAAAAAGAGATGACTAAAATTATCTCTACACTGCTTTTTGAAGAAGTTAAAAATCCTTTATTTAAAAAGGTTATCATCTCTGTAAACAATATCAGAGTAACTGAGGATCTAAAATTTGCTGACGTATACTTTACTGTTTCACCTATTCAAGGTGAAACAGTAAATATTAAAGCAGTTGAAGAAGCTCTTAACCAAATTAAAGGGTTTTTAAGAAAAAGAATTTCAGATACTCTTTCTCTAAGATTCACTCCTGAGATTAGAGTTAAAATGGATGATAGTATTAACTATGCCATGAAAATTACAAAACTTCTTAACGATATAAAAGGACAGTGATTCTATGAAATGGGAGTATTATCCGAGTTTTAATTTTGACTCCCTATCTATTAGTAGTGAGTTGAAAATTTCAAATTTTTTAACTACATTACTCACTAACAGAGGATTTCGTAATAAAATAGAGATAAAAGATTTTTTATATCCTAATCTTTCTAACTTTAGAGATCCTTTTGATTTTGAAAATATGACGCAAGTAGTTAATAAAATTATTGAAGTCAAAAATAGAAATGGAAAAATTTTTATCTATGGAGATTATGACGTTGATGGAATTACAGCAGCAGTATTTTTAACTCACGCTTTTAAAAATATCGGTATTAATGTGGATTATTATATCCCTAACAGAACTGAAGAGGAATATGGTCTAGATAGAACAAATTTAGACTATATGCACTCTTGTGGTGCTGAATTAGTTATTACAGTTGATACTAGTATCAGTTCTATCGAAGATATTCGTTATGGACGTTCTATTGGTATAGATGTTATTATAACTGATCATCACAAAAGTGCTAATGAATCTGAAGATGATGAGGTTCTTTATATAAATCCAAAACTTAGTGAAAAATATGCCTTTAAGTATTTATCTGGTGCAGGGGTAGCTTTAAAAGTTGCTCAAGCCCTATATATGGAATTAGGTATTAACTTAAATTCTCTATATGATTATTTAGATATTATTATGATTGGAACTGTGGCAGATGTTGTTCCAGTTGTTGATGAGAATAGACTGATAATACGTGAAGGTTTAAAAAAATTAAAAAACACTCAAATAAAAGGGCTTATATCCCTTATAAAATATTTGAAATTACATTATAGATCACTTTCGGCCTCTGATGTAAGCTATTTTATTGCACCTTTAATTAACTCTCTAGGTAGAATAGGAATCCCTCGTGTTGGAGCAGATTTTTTTATAAAAAATGATGATAGTAAGATCTTCAATATAATTGAAGAGATGAAAAAATCAAATAAAGCAAGACGTGAACTAGAAAGACAAATCTTTGATGATGCAGTTTCTATGATAGAACAAGATAGAGATAAATATAAAAATTCAATCTTCTTGTCTTCTAAAGACTGGCATCCTGGAATCATAGGTATTGTTGCATCTAGACTATGTATCAAGTATGAAGTTCCTACAATATTAGTATCTATCGATAACAATCTTGGAAAAGCTTCATCTCGTAGTTTAAATGGTATTAATATTTTTAATATTTTTAAAAATATGTCTCATCTTCTAAAACGTTTTGGTGGCCATGATTTGGCTGCTGGTTTTATTGCTGAAGACTCTAATTTACAAGAGATCCATGATATATTTAAAAAAGAAGTTAGTAATTGTAATGCTATTAATATCGAGCGTTCTTTAAAAATAGATATGGATTTTCCCCTTGATAAAATCTCTTCTTCTACTTTAGAAGATTTGGATTTGTTATCTCCATTTGGTTTTGATAACTCTCAACCTATTTTTGTTGATAAAGATTTAACTTTTGAAAACATTAAGAAATTTGGACTAGATAACAAACATTTTTCTGGAATAGTTATAAAAAATAATAAAAGATATCATATGGTAGGTTTCGATTTAGGTAAGTATATTATCGACGATGGTTACCAACTACAAAAATTTGATATTGCTTATTATCCAGAAAAGAACTATTTTAAAAATGAAAATTCAATTCAAATAAAAATAAAAGATTTAAAAGTAAAAGACGAATTCTTAGAATTATTTAATCACTAAGAACACTAAATTCATTAAAAACTATAAATTAGTTTTCATATAACACAAATGTAAATATAGGAGGAAAAATGAAACACTTAGTAACAAGAAAAGAAAATTCTGCTGTTGAAGTAAAATTAACTTTAACAAAAGAGGAAGTAGCACCTATCAAAGCAAGTATCTTAAAAACTTTAGGTACAAAAGTTGAGGTTCCTGGATTCAGAAAAGGGCATGCTCCAGTTGATAAAATTGAGGCTAACTTTCCTGACGCTATAAAAGAAGAGATGGTTGAAACTGTATTAAAAGCTCACTACGAGCCTGTATTAACAGCTGAAAACATCAATCCAGTAAGCTACATCTATAATGTTAAAGCTGAAAACGTTAATAACGAGTTTGAATTAACATTCATGGTTGATGAGTTCCCTGCTATTAAATTAGGAGAATACAAAGGATTAACAGTTGAGAAAAGAGTTGCTGAATTTAAAGAAGAAACTTTAACTCAAGAAATTGATGCTTTATTAAATAAAAAATCATCTTTAGTTGATGCTGAAGAAGGATACAAAGCTGCTATGGGAGATACTGTTGATTTAGCTTTTGACGGTTCTATAGATGGTGTTCCTTTCGACGGTGGAAAAGCTGATTCACACGAATTAAAATTAGGAAGCCACATGTTCATCGATAACTTCGAAGATCAATTAGTTGGATACACTGTTGGACAAGAAGGAGAAGTTAACGTAACTTTCCCTGTAGAGTACGGACACAAACCACTTGCTGGAAAACCTGCTGTATTCAAAGTAAAAATCAACTCTATCAAAAAGACTGTTAAACCAGAACTTAATGATGAGACTGCTAAAGAGTTAGGATTTGAATCTGTTGCAGATTTAAACGAGAAAAAGAAAGCTGAAATCATTGCTAGAGAAGAAGCTACAATCAAAAACGAAACTATCGGAAAATTAGTTAACATGATTTCTGATGCTACTGTAATTGATATTCCTCAATCTATGGTTATGAGAGAAGTAGAAAACAAAGTTAAAGAGATGGAGCAACACTTATCAATGCAAGGTGCTAACATGGAAATGTACTTAAAAATGATAGGTAAAACTTTTGAAGAGATGGCTAAAGAGATGGCACCTATGTGTAAATCTAAAGTTAAAGCTGACATAATATTAGAAGAGATTGCTAAAGTTGAGAACTTAACTGTTTCTGAAGAAGAAATGACTGCTAAAATGGCTGAAATTGCTAAAATGTACGGAATGGATTCTGCTAAATTAGTTGAAGAGTTAAACAAGCACAATAACTTAGAGAACTTCAAACAAAACTTAAATGTAGATATTACACTTGAGAAAGCTGTAGAGTTCATCTTAGCTAACGCTAAATAGTTTTTTAATAATTTATTTATTATGACTAGGTAGGAATATCCTACCTAGTTATTCTTCTATTTAAATATATGTGCTTTTCTGATATAATATAGGCTATAGTTGTTTTATTTTTTCTATAATCTGTTAAATAAAAAAATCATTAAAAATTGACATATTAAAGAAAAATTTAAACTCTAAATTATTTCAAATTTTAAAATTGGAGGTAAAATTATGTATAATATATATAGTCCTACCGTTATTGAAAATTCAGGTAGAGGAGAAAGAGCATACGATGTATACTCTAGACTTTTAAAAGATAGAATTATTTTCTTAGGAACAGAGATTGATGACAATGTAGCAAATGCTATTGTTGCTCAATTATTATTTTTAGAGGCAGAAGACCCTGACAGAGATATCATTATGTATATCAATAGTCCTGGAGGTGTTGTTACTGCTGGAATGGCAATTTATGATACTATGAATTATATAAAACCTGATGTGCAAACTGTGTGTATAGGTCAAGCTGCAAGTATGGGAGCTTTCCTTCTTTCAGCTGGAGCTCGTGGAAAAAGATTTGCTCTTGAAAATTCAAGAATAATGATTCACCAACCCTTAGGTGGTGCTAGAGGTCAAGCTACAGATATAGAGATCCAAGCTAAAGAAATTTTGCGTTTAAAAGAATCTTTAAATGCACTTTTAGCAAAACATACTGGTCAAAGTATCAAAAAAATTACTAAAGACACTGATAGAGATAACTTTATGTCTTCTGCTGAAGCCGTGGAGTATGGTCTAATTGATAAAGTATTTACAAGATAAGGTGGTGAGATTATGACGAAACAAAATATAAAAGTATGTTCTTTTTGTGGAAAAGGAAAAGATGAAGTAGAACAAATGGTTGCTGGTCCTAATGGGGTTTTCATTTGTGATGAGTGTATTGACGGAATCGCTGAAATGATGGGAATAGGTGGTGGATTTTATGAAGATGAAGACCAACTTCCTCAAGTTCACACTGGAGAAAACAATTTAAAAGATTTTAAACTTTTATCACCAAAAGAGATAAAAGAAAAACTTGATGAATATGTTATAGGGCAAGAAGAGCCTAAAAAAGTTTTATCAGTTGCAGTTTATAACCATTATAAAAGATTGACTCATAACTTAAAAATAGATAAAGATAACAATGATGAAATAGAGTTACAAAAAGCTAATGTATTACTTGTTGGACCTACAGGTTCTGGTAAAACATTACTAGCTCAAACTCTAGCAAGAATACTTCATGTTCCTTTTGCTATAGCTGATGCTACAACACTTACTGAAGCTGGATATGTTGGAGATGACGTTGAAAATGTTCTAGTTAGATTATTACAATCTGCAAACTATGATGTTGCTGCAACACAAAGAGGAATTATATATATTGATGAAATAGATAAAATAGCTAGAAAATCTGAAAATACTTCTATCACTCGTGATGTTTCAGGAGAAGGAGTTCAACAAGCTCTTCTAAAAATAGTTGAAGGTACTGTTGCTACAGTTCCACCTAATGGAGGAAGAAAACACCCTAATCAAGAAAATATTGCTATTGATACTTCTAATATTTTATTCATAGTAGGTGGAGCATTCGAAGGATTAGAAAAATTAATTCAATCAAGAACTTCTAAAAAATCTTTAGGATTTGGTGCTGATATTGAAAAGAAAAAATTTGAAGAAGATAATAAAGTGTTCCAAAATATACTTCCTGAAGATTTAGTAAAAAATGGAATTATTCCTGAGCTAGTTGGAAGATTACCTATTATTACAACTTTAGAAAAATTAGATGAAAAAGCTCTTATTAAAATTTTAACAGAGCCTAAAAATGCTATTATTAAGCAATATACTAAATATTTAGAGATGGATGGAGTCAAATTAGAATTTGAAGAGTCTGCTCTTAAAAAAATAGCTGAACTTGCATTAAAAAGAAAAATTGGAGCAAGAGGTTTAAGAGCTATTATTGAATCAATTATGCTTGACATTATGTACAATGTACCATCGGATAAAAATATAAAATCTGTAACTATCACTGAAGAAACAATTGCAGATAATACTAAAATACTAATTAATAATAAGAAAGGATAGGGTTTTTAAATATGAAACAATTACCATTTATACCTACTAGGGATATGATTATATTTCCTGGAGTTGTTACTCCGCTATATGTAGGAAGAACTTTAAGTATTGCTACATTAGAAAAAACAATTGCTAATAAGAGTCAAATCTTATTAGGGATGCAAATAAATCCTTTTGAAGAGAATCCAAATCTTAAAACAGGTATCCACCCTGTTGGAGTAGTTGCTAATATTCTTCAAATTGTAAAAATGCAAAATGATACAATTAAAGTTTTAGTTGAAGGAGATCTTAGAGCTAATATTAGTGATATTCAAATCTTAAATGGAGAATATATCGCAAACTATGAAACTTTAATACCAACTCAACTAGAAGATAATATGACAGATGCCTTACTTAGAAAAGTCACTAAAGCATTTGAAAATTTTGCCTCTTTAAGTGCAAAAATACCAAGTGATCTAGTTGCTACTATAAGAAGTCTTAAAGATTTAGATAATGTTTACAATGTTATCTCTTCTCACTTACCTATACCTAGTGAAATTAAACAAGAAATTTTAGCTGAAACTGATTTAGAAAATAGAGGGTATATGCTACTTGAAATCTTATCTCAGGAAATTGAAATTTCAAAGTTGGAAAAAAAATTAGATGATAAGGTAAAAGATAAACTTAATACAGCACAAAAGAATTTTTACTTAAAAGAAAAAATCACAGCAATAAAAGAGGAGATTGGAGAATCTGCAGATGATGATTTAAAAGAGTTAGAGAAGGAGATTAAAAAAGCAAAACTTCCTAAATATGCTCTAAAAAAAGCTGAAGCAGAGCTAAAAAAACTTTCTAAAATGGCTTCTTTTTCTGCTGAAGCTAGTGTTTGTAGAACCTTCATTGAGACTATTATATCTTTACCTTGGAATAAAGAAAGTAAAGATATTTTAGATATTAAAATTGCTAGTACGACTTTAGATAAAGATCATTATGGTTTACATGATGTAAAGGATAGAATTCTTGATTATCTTGCTGTTAAGCAACTAAATCCTGATACAAAAGGGGGAATTCTTTGTCTTGCTGGACCACCAGGTGTTGGAAAAACATCACTTGTAAAATCTATAGCTGAATCTATGGGAAGAAAATTTGTTAGAGTTTCTCTTGGTGGAGTTAGAGACGAAGCTGAAATTCGTGGTCATAGAAGAACTTATGTTGGATCTATGCCTGGACGTATTATCAAAGCTTTAAAAGAAGCTGGTACTTCGAATCCTGTTATTTTACTTGATGAAATTGATAAAATGGCTTCTGATTTTAAAGGAGATCCATCTTCAGCTATGCTTGAAGTTCTTGATCCTGAGCAAAACTTCCATTTTGAAGACCACTATTTAGATATGCCATTTGATTTATCAAAGGTATTCTTTGTAGCTACAGCAAATGATTTAAGAGGAATTTCTGGACCTTTAAGAGACAGAATGGAGATTATATCTCTTTCTTCTTACACTGAATTTGAAAAAGTTCATATTGCTAAAAACTATTTAATCGGTCAATCTCAAAAAGATAATGGACTAGGAAATATTAAATTCGATATCTCTGATAATACAATTTTAAAAATTATCAATGAATATACTAGAGAAGCTGGAGTTAGAAATCTAAAAAGAGAATTTAACTTATTATTCAGAAAACTTGCAAGAGAAGTTATTGAAAAAGATAAGAAAAAAATATCTATAACTCTTAATAATTTAGAAAAATACCTAGGTAAACCTAAATTAAAACCTGAAAAATTAAGAGAAAAGACTTTAAAACAAGGTATTGTTAACGGACTTGCTTGGACTGCTTATGGTGGAACAACTTTAGAAGTTCAAGGGGTTGCTATTGGTGGAAAAGGTGCCCTTTCTCTAACAGGAACTTTAGGAAACGTAATGAAAGAATCTGCAACAGTTGCTTATACATATATAAAATCTCATTTAGAGGATTTTAATTTATCTGAAACTGATTTCTTTGAAAAGAAAGATATTCATTTACACTTTCCAGAGGGAGCAACACCTAAAGATGGTCCTTCTGCTGGTATAGCTATCACAACTGCTATTCTATCTGTTATTTCTGGTAGAAAAATTAGACAGGATGTTGCTATGACAGGAGAAGTAACTATTACTGGAGAGGTACTTCCTATTGGTGGAGTAAAAGAAAAAGTAATAGGAGCTCATAGAGTTGGAATAAGAGAGGTTATTCTTCCTGAAGAAAACAGATCTGATGAACAAGATATTCCAAAAGAAGTAAAAAAGGATATGACTATCCATTTCGTTTCTAAATATAAAGAAGTAGAAGATATAATTTTAGAAAAAATTGATGCTCCTAAGAAAAAAGTAACTAAAAAGGAGAATGTGAAAAAAGATGCAAATTAAACAAGCTGAATTTGTAAAATCAGCTGTTCACGAGAAAGATTATCCAGAACACAAAGGTAAACTAGAGTTTGCCTTTGTTGGAAGATCAAATGTTGGAAAATCTTCTCTTATAAACAGTATTACAAATAGAAAAAAATTAGCAAAAACGAGTAAAACACCTGGAAGAACACAACTTATAAACTATTTCGTTATTAATAACGATTTTTATGTAGTTGACTTACCTGGATATGGTTTTGCTAAAGTTCCAAAAGAGATGAAGAAAGAGTGGGGAGATACTATGAATAGATATCTTGCTTCTCACAGAGGTAAATTTGTTTTTGTTCTTCTAGATATTAGAAGAGTTCCAAGTGAAGAAGATTTAGAGATGTTGCAGTGGTTAGATCACTACGATGTACCTTTTAAAATAATCTTTACTAAAATGGATAAAGTTTCTGGAAATGAAAAATTTAAATGTCTAAAAGATATAAGAAAGAAAATAGACTTTGATAACAGCGATGTACTTTTCCACTCATCACTTTCTAATAATGGAAAAGATGAAGTTTTAAACTTTATGGAAGAGATGCTTAATGAGGAATACGTTGAACCTGAAATGTTAATGCCTTGCATTGAAGCTGACAAAGAGGTTGAAGATATTGAAGATGAATACGAAGAAGAAAATTTAGAAAAATAAAAGAATATAATATAAAACGATAATGAATTTTCATTATTAGGAGGTAATCAGACAATGCTAAACGAATTAGAAAAAACATATTCCCCTAAAGATATAGAGGATAAGTGGTACAAAATATGGGAGGATAACAAATATTTTAAAGCTACTTTAGACGATAACAAGCCAAACTATTCAATAGTTATCCCACCACCAAATGTAACTGGAATTTTACATATGGGACACGTACTTAACAATACAATTCAAGATACTATTATTAGATATAAGAGAATGAGTGGATTTAATACTCTTTGGATGCCTGGAACTGACCACGCTGGAATAGCAACTCAAAACATGGTTGAGAGAAAACTTGCTAAAGATGGTTTAAAGAAAGAAGATTTAGGAAGAGAAAAATTTATCGAGGAAGTTTGGGATTGGAAAAACCAATATGGAAATATCATAACTGGACAACTTAGAAAATTAGGAGCTTCTCTTGATTGGGATAGAGAAAGATTTACAATGGATGAAGGCCTTTCTGACTCTGTTAAAGAAATGTTTATTAAGTTATACAATGATGGACTTATCTATAGAGGAGAATACATTGTTAACTGGTGCCCTAGATGTGGTACAGCTCTTGCTGACGATGAAGTTGAACACGAAGATAAAGCTGGAAAACTTTGGTTTATTAAATATCCTGTAAAAGGAACTGATGAGTTTTTAACAATCTCAACAACAAGACCAGAAACTATGCTTGCTGACGTTGCTGTTGCTGTAAATCCTAATGATGAAAGATTTAAGCATTTAGTAGGAAAAACTCTTATCTTACCTCTAGTTGGAAGAGAGATTCCTGTTATAGCTGACGACTATGTTGACGTAGAGTTTGGAACAGGTGCTTTAAAAATAACTCCTGCTCATGACCCTAATGACTTTGCTGTTGGAAAAAGACATAACTTACCAATCATTAACATGATGACTAAAGAGGGAAATGTTACTGCTGAGTTCCCTAAATATGCTGGAATTGAAAGATTTGAAGCAAGAAAAATAATGATTGCTGACTTAGAAGCAGAAGGTGCTCTTGTTAAGGTTCAAGACCATAATAACTCTGTAGGAGGATGCTATAGATGTTCTACTGTAATAGAACCTAGAGTATCTGAGCAATGGTTTGTTAGAATGGAACCACTTGCTAAAAAAGCTATTGCAGTTGTTCAAAGCGGAGATATCTCTATAGCTCCAAAAAGATGGGAAAAAGTTTACTACAACTGGCTAGATAATATCAGAGACTGGTGTATATCTAGACAAATATGGTGGGGACACAGAATTCCTGCTTATTATGGTCCTGATAGACATATATTCGTAGCTAAGAGTATGGAAGACGCAAAAGCTCAAGCTGCTCTTCACTATGGTAAAGAGGTTGAACTTGTTCAAGAGGATGATGTTCTTGATACTTGGTTCTCATCAGCTCTATGGCCTTTCTCAACTTTAGGTTGGCCAGAAAAAACTGTTGAACTTGATAAATTCTATCCAACAGCTACTCTTGTTACAGGAGCAGATATATTATTCTTCTGGGTTGCTAGAATGATAATGTTTGGAATGGATGTTATGGAAGAGATTCCATTTAAAGATGTATACTTACACGGTATAGTTAGAGATGAACTTGGAAGAAAGATGTCTAAAACTTTAGGTAACTCTCCAGATCCTCTTAACTTAATTGCTGAGTATGGAGCAGACGCAATTAGATTCACAATGCTTTATAACACATCTCAAGGTCAAGACGTACATTTCTCTGAAAAACTTATAGAGATGGGTAGAAACTTCGCTAATAAGATCTGGAACGTATCTAGATTCGTTATGATGAACTTAGAAGGGTTTGATGCTAAGAATGTTGACACAAGTAAACTTCAATATGAGCTTGTTGATAAATGGATTATCTCTAGATACAATGAAACTACTAAAGATGTTAGAGATAAATTAGACAGATTCCAACTTGATGAAGCTGCTAAATCTGTTTATGAATTCTTAAGAGGAGACTTCTGTGACTGGTACGTTGAGCTTGCAAAAGTTAGACTTTACAATAATCCAGAAATTTCTGCTGAATCTAGAATGACTGCACAATATGTTCTTTGGAGCATTTTAGAAGGTGGATTAAGACTTTTACATCCATTTATGCCATTCATGACTGAAGAGATTTGGCAAAAGATTAAGATAGAAGGGGAAACTATCATGTTACAAGATTTCCCTATTGTAGATGATTCATTAATTCAACCTGAAACTGTAAAATCTTTCGAGTATGTTCAAGGTTTAGTTTCATCTCTAAGAAACATTAAAGCTGAAGTTGGAATCTCTCCAGCTAAAGAGGTTAAAGTAACAATCAGAACTTCTGATGCTAATGAACTTCTAACAATAAAAGACAACTTCCAATTTATAACAAAGCTTGCTAAAATTGAAGAGTTAACTTTTGGAGCTGAGGTTCCAACTCCTGAGCAAAGTGGATTTAGAGTTAACGGGAAATCTGAAGTATTCATGATTTTAACTGGTCTTTTAGATGTTGAAGCTGAAACTAAAAAAATCAATGAGCAAATTGCTAAAATCTTATCTGAAAAAGAGAGAGTAGATATGAAACTTTCTGATGAAAAATTTACATCTAAAGCTCCTGCTCACATCTTAGATAGAGAAAAAAGAATCCAACAAGAGTATCAAGATAAACTTGATAAATTACAGGATAATTTAAAAAATTTAAAATAATTAAAGAGTAGAATAACGTATCTATAATTATTACTTATTTTAAGAAAAGAGAGCCAATTATCTTAGCTCTCTTTTCTTTTATATATGTACTTTTATATAAATATATATATGAAACATACATATTTATATTGTTTGCTTTATTCTATTTTTTATTTTATAATATATATTATCCGTATAATATCCTATGTTTTTTGGATTTTATCCATTATCGAGCACATATTTTTTTATTATTAAAAAATTTTACAGGAGTGAAAGGTAATTATGAATTTAATTATTAGAGAAAAAATACATAATGAAAATAATAGAGATTATATTTATGATATTTTAAAACAAAATATTTTAGAATTTAGACTTCTACCTGGGGATTCTATTAGCGAAAATGATCTTTCTACGCTGTTTGATCTAAGTAGAACTCCAATTAGAGAAGCTTTTATAAAACTTTCTGAAGATGGTTTATTAAATATCTACCCTCAGAAAGGTAGCTTTATTTCTTACATCGACTTAAATTCTATTAATGAGTCTCTTTTTATTAGAAAAAGTTTAGAGGTAAGCATCTTAAAAGAAGCAATTACTAGCTTTACACCAGAAAATCTAAAAGAATTAAAAAAAATAATTGGTTTTCAAAAAACATTATTAAGTACTAAAGCTAGTAGCAGTGAACTTTTTGCTTTAGACAATAAATTTCATCAAGTTATTTTTGAATCTTGTGGAAAAAAAAATGTTTGGAAATTTATTTCTAATGTAAGTTTAGATTTCACTAGAATAAGATTTTTAAGTTCTACTGAAAAGAGTTCAACGAAAAAAGTTATCTCTCAACATGAAGCTATTATTAAAATTATTGAAACTAAAGATTTTGATGCTATAGAAGATTTAATTGATAACCATATTTCTAATTTTCTTGATAAAATAGAGTTTTTAAAAGAAAATTATCGTAACTACTTTAAAAAATAAATTTTTAGTAAAAAGAGTATCTTGCATATTTTAATCAAGATACTCTTTTTTTATTAAGTTCTATTTATAGTTTTTATTTATCTAACTAGCCATCCACCATCTATTGCTAAAATATGCCCATTTACATAATTAGAAGCTGACGATGCTAAAAATACTGCTCCCCCCACTAAATCTGAAGTTTTTCCCCATCTTTCTGCTGGGATTCTTGATAAAATTTCATTATTTCTCTTTTCATCAGCTCTTATAGGTGCTGTATTTGCTGTTTCTATATATCCTGGTGCTATTGCATTAATCTGAATATTTTCACAACCTAATTCATTGGCAAAAGCCTTTGTTAAACCAGCAACACCGTGCTTACTTGCTGTATATGAAGGAACAAATTTTCCCCCTTGAAACGATAGCATAGAAGCTATATTTATTATTTTTCCACTTTTTTGATTTTTCATGTATTGGGCTGCTACTTTACTTAAATAATATATTGAAGATAAATTTAAATCTATAACAGCTTTCCAATCTTCATTGCTTCCCTCCAATAAAGGAGCTCTCTTAATTGTTCCAGCATTGTTTACTAATATATCTATTTTCCCCATAGTTTCTATACATTTATCAACTGCAGTCATAGCTACATCTTCCTTAGATAAATCACCTATTGAAAAAGAAATTTTCCTTCCTAATTTAGTTACTTCTTCTATCATATTTTCAATATTATCTTCACTATAAGAAAATATAAACAAGTCTGCTCCTGCTTTTGCAAGACCCATAGCAATATCATTACCTATTCCTGTATTTCCTCCTGTAATCATCGCTACTTTATCTTTTAAACAAAACATATTTAATCCATCCATATTATTCCTCCTACTATTTTATTCTTTATATTTTTAGAACATTTACTATTTCAAATTTTTTATCTCTATGTGGTCCATGTCTGTAAATGTTTGATTTTCTCCAGCCATTCCCCAAATAAATGTATAATTTTTTGTTCCTACTCCTGAATGAATAGACCATGAAGGTGATATGACTGCCTGTTCGTTTGACATAACTATATGACGAGTTTCATTTCCTTCCCCCATCATATGAAACACTCTACTGTCATCCTTCATATCAAAGTATAGATATACTTCCATTCTTCTTTCATGAGTATGACATGGCATAGTATTCCACATATTATTAGGTTCTAATACTGTCATTCCCATTACTAATTGACAAGATTTGCAAACTGCTGGATGCACATATTGATAAATTGTTCTTTTGTTCGAATTCTCTAAATCTCCTAATTTTACCATGTTAGCTGATGCTATATCTATCTTAACAATTGGATAAGAAGCATGAGCTGGTGATGAATTTACATAAAATTTTGCTGGATTTTCTTTTGAATTTGAAGAAAATATAATTTCTTTAGACCCCATCCCTATATATAATCCATCTTTTGAATTTAATTGGTATTCTACTCCGTCAACTATTATTTTTCCACTTCCGCCAATATTTATTATTCCCATCTCTCTTCTTTCCAGAAAGTAATCTGAACCTAAATTTTTAATATCCCCTTCTAATTTTATATTTTTTTCAACAGGTGTTATTCCTCCTGCAATCATTCTATCCACATGAGAATATGTTAAATTTATTTCATCTGGTATAAATACTGTTTCTATTAAATAATGTTTTCTTAGCTCTTCTGTTGTATATTTTTTAGAATCTTCTGGATGATTTGCATACCTTATATCTAATTTCATTTTTTCCCCTTCTTTTATTGTATTTTCTATGTTTTAAACAATTACATTCTTTTTTAAAACTTATTTTTAATCCTATTCTTTACTTTTTTACAATAAAGTTTCTAATTGCTATTTATTAAATTTTTATACCAAAATATTCTTTTGCATTATTATAGCAAATGTCTTGAACAATTTTACCTAGTAAATCATAATCCTGTGGGAATTCCCCATTTTTTACCCAACTTCCAAGAAGATTGCAAAGTATTCTTCTGAAATATTCATGCCTTGTATAAGAAAGGAAACTTCTTGAATCAGTTAACATCCCTACAAATTTTGAAAGTAATCCCAAATTTCCTAGAGCTTTCATTTGTTCAATCATTCCATCTTTTTGATCATTGAACCACCATCCAGAACCAAATTGAATTTTTCCAGCTATACCTCCACCTTGAAAGTTTCCAATCATAGTTCCTAAAACATAGTTATCTTTAGGATTTAATGTATATAATATAGTTTTGGGAAGTTCATTAGTAGCATCTAAAGAATCTAAAAGCCTAGACAAATCTTCTGCCATATTCCAATCCCCAATAGAATCAAATCCAACATCAGCACCTAATAATTCAAACATTCTTTTTGAATTATTTCTTAAAGCACCCATATGAAGTTGCATTACCCAATTTCTTTTTGAGTATTCTTTTC
>JBOFJQ010000029.1:0-15501 GCA_051656905.1 Fusobacteriaceae bacterium
ACTCGCGACCTCATGCGTGACAGGCATGCGCTCTAACCAACTGAGCTACACCCCCAAATTTAATGGTGGTCACAACAGGACTTGAACCTGTGACCCCCTGCTTGTAAGGCAGGTGCTCTCCCAACTGAGCTATGCGACCATTTCTTCATTGCTCAATATTTATACCATAAATAAAATATTAAATCAAGGTTTTTTTATTTATTTATTTATTAATCATAAAAAAATATCTAACAATACACCCTTTAAAAGAACAGGCAATCTTAATTTATTCTTAGCAATCAAAAGCTTTTCTACACTTATTGTCTTGCCTTTTAAAGAACCAATATAATTTAAAATTTCAAACACATGTTCTCTATCTTTTGCACCTCTACAAATTCCCTCTATAAAAATAAGTTTATCAATTGAGTCTATCCATTTGATATTTTCTATAAAATATCTAATAGCGCTATAAACTTTTATTTTTTCTTCTATGCCACATAATCCATTATAGTATTCTGTAAGATAGACATCTATATTTTTAAAGTTTATAACAGGGTTTAAATCAATTTCTTTCTTTTTAAACTCTTGAATGTCCTCTGCATATCCATTAAAAAATTCAAAAACATCCTTACTAACCCCTAACTCTTCATAACTTAGTTGCGGAACTCTTATTATTGTACATCTTGATTTTATTGTGGGAATTATATTTAAAGAGGTTGACAACAAAAAGAAATAATTGCTTTTTAGAGGTTCCTCAATAGTTTTAAGCAGAGCATTAGAAGATGTAGCTTTCATTTTAGATACATCTTCTAATATAAATATTTTATTTTTCCCTTCATATGATGATGAAGCACTCTTACAGATAAGATCTCTTATTGCATCTATTTTTATTCCGTTATCATCATGTAAAATTTCTAAGTCTCCATGTGTTTTAGAGTTCATTCTTTTACATGATTCACACTCATCACAAAAATTATCCTCATAAGTGTCACAATTGAGAGCTTTCCCTAAGGATAAAGCTATATTTAACAGCTGTTTTTTATCATTACCATAAAAAATATAGCTTCCTGACTCCTTCATATTTCTGAGTTCATTTTTTATTGTTTTTTTTAAATCACCATTACATAATAAACTCTCTATTCCCATATTTTATCTTTCTGCCTTCTCTATTTTTCTTAAAACATCTATCTGTTCTAAAGCTAATCCTGTTCCTAAAACAACTGATTCTAAAGGATTATCTGATAATCTTACTTTTAAATTTGTCGCATCTGCCATAAGTGTTGTAAAGTTTCTAATTAAAGATCCTCCACCAGTCATAACGATTCCATCATCCACAATATCAGAAGATAATTCTGGTGGTGTTTTTTCTAAAACTGATTTTACGCAGTTTACTATTTCCATTAAAGAATCTTTTAAAGCTTCTCTTACTTCTTCAGATGATATTTCGATAGATTTTGGTAATCCCATTATCATATCTCTTCCTTTAACTGTCATAACTTCTTCCTCTTCTAAAGGAATTGCCGTTCCAATTTTTATTTTTATTTCCTCAGCAGTTCTTTCTCCAATTAATAGATTATGTTTCTTTTTAATGTACTTTATTATATCGTTATCAAAATTATTTCCAGCAACTCTTATTGTAGAGCTTACAACAGTACCTCCTAAAGAGATTACAGCGACGTCTGTAGACCCGCCCCCTATATCTACTATCATATTCCCCTGAGGAGCTGATATATCCATTCCAGACCCTAATGCAGCTGCTCTAGCTTCTTCTATAAGGTATGCTTTCTTTGCTCCAGCTGATATCGCTGCTTCTAGTACAGCTCTTTTTTCTACTCCTGTAACATCGATAGGTACACAAATCATTATTTCAGGCATAAAAAAGTTAAATTTCCCAAAAACTTTTTTTATAAAATATTTTATCATTGCTTCTGTTATATCATAATCTGCAATAACACCTTCACTTAAAGGTTTTACTGCTATTATTGTATCAGGAGTTTTTCCTAACATCTCTTTAGCTTCATTTCCTACAGCTAAAACTTTTCTAGTCTCTCTATCTACTGCTACCACTGAAGGCTCATTCAAAACTATTTTACCGTGTTTCTTACTGTATACTAATGTATTTGCTGTTCCTAAATCTATTCCTATACTTCTTCCGTGACTAAATTTAAAAAAACTCATATTTCCCTCTCTTTTTTAAAGTTATTTATCATATTTTATATTAATTTTTCACAAATTTTTACTATTTCTTCTATTCTTTCCAATTGATTAGTTTCATAAAAAACTCCAATCATAGCTTCAAAAGCAGTTGCTTCCCTGTATTCCATAACACTACAAGAACTTGGAAAAGACTTTATATTACCATTTTTAGCTCTTTTAAATATTTCACGCTCTTTTTCACTGAAAGATTCATAAATTTCTTTTACAAGTTTGCTTTGAATTTTAGCATTTACCATTTGTTTTGCCAATTTATTTGCTTTATGATTATTAAAACCTTTTTCTATTACATGTCTTCTAACATATAACTCCCAAACAGCATCTCCTAAATATGCTAAAACTACTCCGCCTACTTCCTTTATATTGACCATTGTGTTGTATCCTTTCCATCTTTTATCTTTATTCCAATCTCTTGAAGACCATCTCTTATTTTATCAGAAAGTGCCCAATTTTTTTCAGTTCTAGCATCTCTTCTTAACTGTAATACAAACTCAACTAATTCTGTTGTAAGATTGTCTGCTTTTTTCTCTTCAGATATTTTTACACCTAAAACGTCTTCTAAAGCCTCTTTAATAAACTTAACTGCTTCAGCTATTATTTCCATTCCAGCTTTATTGATACTCTCTATTTCTAAAGCTTTATTTAACTCTTTTACCAGTTCAAATATTGATCCAATTCCTATAGCAGTATTAAAATCTTCATCCATTCCTTCTACAAATTTTTCTTTTGATTTATTTAACATCTCTTGTAATTCTATAAGAGAACTTCCTGTTTCGACACCCTGAATATTTTTAGCTAATAACTGATTAGCTCTTGATACTGCATTTTCAATTCTTCTTAATCCTGATTCTGCTTGCTTTAGCTCCTCTTCTGAAAAATCAATTGGTTTTCTATAGTGTGAACTTAAAACAAAAAATCTTACCACATTTCCTGGGAATTTTTCTAAAACTTCTCTTAATAAGAAGAAATTACCTAATGACTTAGACATTTTCTCCCCTTTTATATTTATGTATCCATTATGAATCCAATATCTTGCAAATTCTCCACCTGTTGAGCATTTAGATTGAGCAATTTCATTCTCGTGATGTGGGAAAATAAGATCTTGTCCACCACCATGAATATCAAATGTTGCACCTAAAAGCTTATTAGACATCGCTGAACACTCTATATGCCACCCTGGTCTACCTTCTCCCCATGGAGATGTCCAACTTGGTTCTCCTGCCTTTGCAGCTTTCCAAAGAGCAAAGTCTAATTGAGATTTTTTTACTTCACTTACATCTACTCTAGCTCCACTATTTAATTCATCTACATTTTGCTTTGATAAAGCTCCATATTCGTGCTTGTATTTATCAACATTAAAATATACATCTCCGTTAGATTCATATGCATATCCCTTGTTAATAAGTATCTCTATTAGTTCGATCATCTCACCGATATACTCAGTGGCTTTAGGACGAATCATTCCTTCTTCTTTAAGATTAACTTTTGATGTATCTTCAAAATAAGCAGCAATATACTTTTCAGCTACATCTTTTAGTGTTATCCCTTCTTCATTAGCTTTTTTTATCATTTTATCGTCAACATCTGTAAAATTTTGAACATATTTTACTTTATACCCTCTATATTCAAAATATCTTCTTACTGTATCGAAAAACATAGCTGGTCTAGCATTGCCTATGTGAATATAATTATAAACTGTTGGTCCACACACATACATAGACACTTGGTTTTCTACTATTGGTTTAAACTCTTCTAATTTTCCTGTAAGTGTATTGTGTATTTTAATCATTTTTTCCTCCGTTCTTATTAAATTTTTTAATTAATTCTACTAGCATTTCATTATTTATTTTCAAATCAATTTTTATTCCAGTATCTTCCATAAAACTTTCGACTAAGACATTTCTGTCTTGATTTTTATAATTCAGATAAAAACTCTGATTATTTTTTAATTTTAGAGGTTCTTGTGGCATTTCACTTAATTTTTCTTCCCCTATATATAAATTATTATCTTCAACTTTAAGGGAACTTTTTATTTTTATAGAGCTATTTTCTAAATTTCTTATTAATCTTCTTACATTTTTATCATTTTTAAGTTTAACAATCCCTTGTTCAGAATCTATATCATAAACTATTTCTTTGTCTATATCCTCCAACAATTTAGGTATTTCTATCCCTGCATTAATTTTAAGAAAGTTAAGTAGGAACATATATTGACTTTCTATTTGTAAAACTGATATAGCAGTTGAAAACAGATTAAAAAAATCATCGTTATACATATATATCCTATTTTCTTTTATATAACTCGATAGTTTTCTATCTTGATTTTTAACATTTATTCCATTTTTTTTCTGTGACCAATCTATATAAATTTTAGGATTCATCTGATTTTTGTTATAATTTAGAGTCATATAGACATCTTTATAATTATAGACATAACCTTTTTTTAAATTCAATGAAAATATTCCTAGATTCTCTTTTTTACCCTTATCTAATATTTTATCAACTACTCCATTATTGTTGTTAGAATTCTCTATTTGACTAACAATAATTTTTTTATTAGTAGAAAGTAAAAAATTCCCTCTATGTGGAATCATATAAACTTTTTCGAAATCAAAGCCTTTATCTTTTAATATCTTTAGACTTTCATCGTTTAAAACATAATAATCATCTTCTTTATTAAAATACTCTTCATAATCCAATAAAAATTCATAGTACCAATGCTTTAAATCTACTATACAACTAAATTCTTTATTTTTTTTAAATAATGAATCATAGGTTACTACATAAATATTACCAATCTCTCTCTTTATTTTTTTTATATCTTTTTGAGTTATTTTCATTCCTAACTCTTTAAGTAGAGGATCTAAATCTTCATACTTTTTTTCACTTATTCCTTCATTCGCATAAATAAAAGATGCGTTTTCACCTAAATACCTTCTAGGGTTAAGTTTATATAGTGACATCCCTAGTAAAATAACAATTAAAGTTATTGCTATGGATATTATCGACCAGATTTTTTGTTTCATTATCTCTCCCATATTCTCTCTAATTCTTTTAGAACCAGCGGTAAATTTTCACCCTTTGCTACTGGAGAACTAACTCTCGCTCTTCTTATATAACCCTCACTTAAATTAGTAAAAATTTCAACATCCTCAAAAACTTTACCTTGGACTAAAACTTCCCCTGTTGGTGCAAAAACTTTAGTTCCACCCCAGAAAGAAACTCCATCTTCAATCCCTACTCTATTGACCATAGTTACAAAAATTCCATTAGTTACAGCTGCACTTAGACATATAGCTTCCCACTCTGCTTTTATAGTCATTTCTGCTTTTAATCCACGAAGTGGACTGTTAGTCAATACAAATACTCTTGTTGCACCATCTTGAGCTAAAATAAAAGGTGACGTCTGATGCCAAGCATCTTCACATATTAACATCCCAATTTTTCCAAATTTAGTGTTAAATGCTCTTATATTATTTCCTGCTTTAAAATATCTTCCTTCGTCAAACATCCCATAAGTTGGAAGATAAACTTTTCTATGTGTATGAACAAGTTTTCCATCCTCTACATAAAAAGCTGAGTTATATATATAATTATCCTCGCCTAACTCCACCGCTCCAAATATAATAGAAATTTTCTTACTACACTGTAATAATGCTTCTGGAATTGTTTTTATAGCTACATCACTAACTAAATCTTCAAGCATATAACCAGTTAAAGAAAGCTCAGGAAAAACTATTAATTCAGCTTTTTCTTCTATGGCTTTTTCAATAGATTTCATCATTATTTCTAAATTTTTATTAACATCCCCTAAACATGGTTTCATCTGTGCCAAACAAACTCTCATCTCGTATACTCCTTTAACTTACTTAAGGTATTTTAAATCCTCTATTGTTGTAATCTTTATATTATCATAACTACCCTGTATTATGGATACTTTTTTTCCTAATTCTTCAACTAAAGATGCATCATCAGTTCCGTAGTAGCTATTTCTCTTAGCTAACTCATAAGCTTCTTTTAAAATTTCACTTTTAAATATTTGAGGTGTTTGTGCTAAAAATAAAGTCTCTCTTACTGGAGTGCTCTCTATTTCCATAGTATTTTTGTACACTTTTTTTATTGTATCTTTAACTTTTACACCTACAACTACTCCTGATAAGTCTTTATCTTTTAAAAGTGTATTTAACCCCTCTTCGAAGTATTTTTCTTCTAAAAAAGGTCTTGCTCCATCTTGAACGGCAATTATTCCCTCTTCACATTGCATAAGAGCATTATATATAGAATCTTGTCTCTCTGCTCCACCACAAACTACTTTTTTTACTTTTTTTATTTGCAACTCGTTGCATTCATGTTTTATAGTTTCTACATCAGCTTCACTAGTTACAATTATAATTTCATCTATTAAATCTGATTTTTCACCTTGTAAAACTGCACTTAGATATAGAGATACCCCTCTAAATTTTAAGAACTGTTTTTTTTGTTCTAAGCCCATTCTTTTTCCTGATCCAGCTGCTGCTACTATCAATGTAAAATAAGGTCTATTCTCTATTTTAAAGTCACTACAGTACATCCTAGACCACCCTCTCCATGTCCTCCAGTTCTAAAGTCCTTAACGTATCTACACTCTCTTAAATAATCTAGTACTCCTTCACGTAAAGCCCCTGTTCCCTTTCCATGGATAACAGATACCTCTGTATAACCACTTAAAATAGCTTTATCTAAGTATGATTCTAATTCGTGGATACTCTCTTCTACCATTTTTCCTCTTAAATCTATACTATATTTAACAGCACTTCTTGCAGAATGCATCCCAGCTTGAACATATACTTTCTTCTTTTCCTCTTCAGATTTTTTCATATCTAATAAAGGTAATTCCATTTTTAATATTCCTGCTTGAATTATTGCAGTCTCTTTAGATTTATTGATTTTTAAAACAGTAGCAAATTGATTTAAAGTTTTAACAAAAACTTTATCTCCCTCTCTAAATTCTAATTTCAATTCCTTCTTAATTTTAGGAGCTACATTTTGTTTTTTCTCTTCAATTATTGTAGTTCTTAACTGAGTAAGACTCTTTTGAACGTCTTTTAGTTCCTCTTTACTCTTATCTTCTTTTTGAATTTTTTCTATAAGACCTGCAGCCTTAGCTTGCATCTCTTGCATCATTTTTTCAGCTTTATCATAAGCTAATTTTAATATATCATTCTTTTCTTTTTCAAGTTGTGCAAGTTTATGCTCATAGTCTGATTTATCTTTTTCTATTAGAGCCTTTAATTTATCCATCTCAGCTTTCATAACTTCTAACTCATCAGATTTATCTTTTATATTAAGAATCATTTTTTCAACTTTTTTATTATCATCACTTATATATGATTTTGCTCTCTCTATAATTTCAGGAGACACTCCTAATCTTTTAGCAATAGTAAGGGCATTACTCTCTCCAGGAATTCCTATTAAAAGTTTATATGTTGGAGATAAAGTTTCCACATTAAACTCCATAGATGCTGTCTCTATAAACTCATCATTGTATCCGTGTGCCTTTACTTCACTGTAGTGTGTTGTTACTAAAGACTTACACTTCTTATCTTTTAAATAGTCTATAACAGCCATTGCAAAAGCTGATCCTTCAACTGGGTCTGTTCCAGAACCTAATTCATCTAAAAGTACTAAACTATTTTTTGTTACATTATCTAAAATATCTTGAATATTTTTTAAATGACCTGAGAACGATGATAGTGATTGCTCTATACTTTGCTCATCACCTATATCAGCATATACTCCATTAAACATACCAATACTACTCGATTCGTCTGCTGGAACAGGTATTCCTGATAGTGCCATTACAGTTATTAATCCAGCCGTTTTTAAGGCTACAGTCTTTCCTCCTGTATTAGGACCTGTTATTAAAAGTGTATTGTAATCTCTTCCTATTTCAAAAGTTAAAGGTACAACTTTATCTTTCCCTATAAGAGGATGTCTTGCATTATCTAATTTTAGATATTCTTTTATATTAATTGCTGGAATATTATTTTTTTTATCTATTGAAAATATAGACTTCGTATTTAAAAAATCTAGCTCTAACACAGCTTCTCCAACTCTTGCAATATCTTCACTGTGTTCTCTTAATACTCCTGCTAATTTAAGAAGTATTCTTCTTATCTCATCTTTTTCCCTAATCTCTAACTCTTTCATCTTATTATTTAAAGATACAATGGCTAGAGGCTCTATAAATACTGTTTGCCCACTTGATGATCTATCATGCTCTATCCCTTTTAAAACCCCTTTAAAATCCGATTTAATAGGTATTACGCTTCTTCCATCACGAACAGTTAGAATTCTATCTTGAATGGCATTAGCGTAAGCTGGATTTGAGAATATCTCTTCAAATTTCTGTTTAATATTTGTATTTAAAACTTTTTTATGAACTCTTAACTCTCTTAACTCTATAGAAGCATCGTCCTTTATGTTCTTTTCATTATCAATTGTTTTATTTATTAAATCTTCAATTAATTTAACTGGTTGAACTGCCTCAAATTTATTATTTAAATTTTTATATTTTTCTAATTCTTCTACTCTATTCTTAAAAATTCTTAAAACTCTTAAAGCTTGATTAAGTTTCCATAACTCTTCTGGATCTAGGTAATTTCCAACAATCTGAATTTTTCTATTATAAAGTGAAATATCATTTATACCTGTAGATTCAAATCCCCCATCAAACTTTACTAAATCTATAAAATCTCTAACTACTTCTAACTCTCTAACTAAAGTTCCATAGTCTTTTATTGGTTCTAAATTTATAACTCTATTATAAACCGTTTCTGTAACACAGTGCTGTGCTATCTCTTCTCTTAGTTTATCAAATTCTAAAACTGAATAACTGTGTTTATTCATACTTTTCGCCTCTTTTGCTTTTATTTATTCTTTATTATAGTTCACTTTCATTATAACATATAGTTATGTAAAAATTAAATTACTTTATCGTAAAATAAAAGTTTCTTTTTCCTTTCATTTCATTCTTTTTTTCCTCTTTGATATAATATAAAAATTCCTATTTTCTGGAACTCATTATAAAAAAAACTTGATTTTTTCCTAATATAGTGATAAAATAATCTGTAATTTACGAAAAAAAAAGGAGGTGCTCATAGAATGCAAAGATGTGAAATTTCTGGAAAAGGTATAACTTTTGGAAACCAAATCTCTCACTCACACAGAGTAACTGGAAGAATTTGGAGACCAAACTTACAATCTACTAAAATCGTTATCAACGGAACTCCTGTTAAAGTTAAAGTTTGTACTAAAGTATTAAAAACTTTAAAAGGTGCTAATGATGTAGAGATTATGCAAATACTTAAAGCTAATGCTGCTAATCTAAGTGCTAGATTATCAAAAATATTAAGTAAGTAATTCTTTCTAAAATCTTTTTTTAGATGTGAATACTGCATAGCAAATAAAAAAAGACAAACTATTTAAAGTATGTCTTTTTTTATTTGCTATTTTTTGTTTAATAATTTTTTTTATTCTCTAATAAAGAATTTATCAATAAATTTATAAAAGAAAAAAAGAAGAGGTTATCAAATTTAATTGATAACCTCTTTCGCTTTCTACTTCTCTATTTTTGTATATGGAATTAAAGCGATATTTCTTGCTCTTTTGATAGCTTTAGCAATCTTTCTTTGTAACTTAGCGTTAGCTCCAGTTACTCTAGAAGGATTAATCTTCCCCTTATCAGAAACAAATCTTTTTAAAAGATCTACATTTTTGTAATCGATCTCTTGTGCTTTAACTCTTAAT
Organism: Fusobacteriaceae bacterium; assembly: GCA_051656905.1. GTDB lineage: Bacteria > Fusobacteriota > Fusobacteriia > Fusobacteriales > Fusobacteriaceae > JAGNZR01. The sequence goes on from JBOFJQ010000029.1 coordinate 9,982, forward strand.
TTAGCTCTTCTTCTTCTGAACTCTGCCATTTTCTAACTCCTCCTCAAATTTTTTTTAATAACGTCTCTTTTAGTTTAGTGACTACGCTTGCTTAACGATGATGTATCTCATTAACTCTTCAGTAATGTTAAGCTTTGTTTCAACTTCTGCTAATTTAGTTCCGTCAATTTCAAAAGTTGTTAAAACATAGAATCCAGTTTTTTTCTTATCGATTGGATAAGCTAACTTTCTCTCTCCCCATTTTTCAGATTTAAGAACGTTAGATCCTGCCTTTGTAAGTATAGTTGTTACTTTCTCAATTACAGTTTCTCTTCCCTCTTCTAAAATTGTTGGGTTGATGATGAACATGATTTCATATTTTTTCATTTTAATACCTCCTCCCTATGGTTTTGGCCCGAAGAACTTTTTGCCTTCAAGCAGGGCAATATAGATTATACCAAACTAATCTATATATTTCAAGTCTTTTCTTTATTAACTTTAATCTTCTATATCTTCTCCCACTATTTCAGAAGAATTAATAGTTTCTACTTCTTCTACATTATCTTCAAATTCATCAATTATTTTTTTATAAATTTCTTTTTCTTGGAGCTCTTTAAATCTTATTGAGGCAACAAACTTACCGCTTCTCATATCAACTATTGTTACATAACCATCATATTGTGGCGCCCCCAATAAAGGATCATCCACTTTCTTCAAATTATATTTTACACTAAAAGTTGCTTTTTCGGATGTTTGTTTTGTAGTTTCACCTTGCTCTTGAATCTTCCATCCATTAGAATTAAAATAGTCGTAAATCATTGAACTTAAATCTGTTTCATTAATTTGAATTAATATTTTTTTCTGCTCCTGTGTTATAGTAACCTTTTCTTGAGCATCTAATGTTTCAACACTTGAACAACCAAAGAAAGCTAAGCAAATTATAAAACATATATATTTCGCTACAATTTTCATTAAATTCCTCCTATAAATCAGAATTATAATTTATTAAACTGTTGTAATTTCTTTTTCTTTTTTAGCTAATAACTCATCTATTAATTTAATTGTAGCATCTGTAAGTTTTTGAGAATCATCTTCAAATCTTTTTAAATCATCTTCACTGATCTCTCCATCTTTCTCTAACTTTCTTAAGTGGTTATTTAAATCTTTTCTAACGTTTCTAGCTGCAACTTTTCCAGATTCTGCTTCAGTTTTTGCAAACTTAACATATTCTTTTCTTCTGTCTGCTGTAAGCTCAGGAATCATAAGTCTAATTACTTTTCCATCGTTATTTGGAGTTAATCCTAAGTTTGATTGTTGTATTGCTTTTTCTATCTTTGGAATCATTGTTTTATCCCATGGATCGATAACTAGCATTCTAGCTTCAGGAGCTGAAACACTTCCTATTTGGTTAAGTGGAGTGTCCGACCCATACATATCTACTTTTATTCCATCTAACATTGCAACGTTAGCTCTTCCTGCTCTTATTGAAGCAAACTTTGATTTTGTTGCTTCTACTGCTCTATCCATTTTGTCTTTTGCTTCTACTATAAATTTCTTTGCTGGCATTTTTTTCTCCTTAATATTTTATTTTTTTATTACCCTTCTATAACTAAAGTTCCTAACCCTTCTTCTTTCATTACTCTAAGTATATTCCCCTCTGTAACAGAATCAAAAACTAGTATTGGTAATTTGTTTTCTCTACAAAGAGATATCGCTGTTGCATCCATTACTTTTAAATCTTTATTTAAAACTTCTGTGTAAGTAACCTCATTATATCTAACTGCATCATCATATTTCATTGGATCTTTATCATAAATCCCGTCTACTTTTGTAGCTTTCATTACTATATCAGCATTTATTTCAATAGCTCTTAAAGCAGCAGCTGTATCTGTAGTAAAGTATGGATTCCCTGTTCCTCCACCAAATATTACAACTCTTCCTTTTTCTAAATGTCTTTGAGCCTTTCTTTTAATGAAAGGTTCTGCTATTTTTTCCATTTCTATTGCTGATTGAACCCTTGTAGAAACACCTAGCTTTTCTATAGCATTTTGAAGTGCTAAAGAATTAATAACTGTTGCTAACATTCCCATATGATCTCCTGTAACTCTATCAATACCTTGAGTTGACCCAGATAATCCTCTAAAAATATTTCCACCACCTATAACTATAGCTAGTTCTACTCCTAAATCTACAACTTCCTTTATCTGTTTTGCATATGATGTTATTACATCTGAAGAGATTCCAAACTCTTGATCTCCCATTAAAGCTTCACCACTTAATTTTAACAGAACTCTTTTGTACATAAGATTAGACATCCTTAGCCTCCTACTATTATATTATAATTTTTTTATAGCTTTAATTCTATAAAGGTTACTATATTCCTTTTATATTAAAATAAAAGTGGGAGATGCAAGCATTTCCCACTCAAATATTGATTAAATTAAGCTTGAGCTACTGCAGCTGCAACTTCTGCCGCGAAATCTACCTCTTCTTTCTCTATTCCGTCTCCAACTTTATATCTTCTGAAAGCTGTAACTTTTATGTCTCCTGCGAATTTCTCTACAGTCTCTTTGTTTTCAGCTTTAACAAATATTTGGTTAACTAAGCAGTTATCCTCATAGAATTTGTTCATTTTTCCAACTAAGATCTTTTCGATGATTTGAGCAGGTTTTCCTTCAGCTTCTAATTGCTTTCTAGAAATTTCTTTTTCTCTCTCTAAGTCAGTTGTAGTAACTTCAGATGCATCTAAGTAAGATGGATCCATAGCTGCTACGTGCATAGCGATATCTTTAGCTTTAACGATGTTAGCTTCTGTTGCTTCTCCAGTCATAGCTACGATAACTCCTAATTTTCCTCCAAGGTGGTTATATGTAGTTACGAATCCGTTCTCTACAGTTACTTTTTCGAATCTTCTTAAGTTCATGTTTTCACCGATTTTAGCAATTAAATCAGTTATAGCTTGTGCTACAGTTTTTCCTTCTGCATATTCAGCATTATTTAAATCTTCTATAGTTACTACAGATGAATTATTTAAAGCGATAGAAACTAATTTAGCTCCGAATTCTCTGAACTCAGGGTTTTTAGCAACGAAATCTGTCTCAGAGTTAAACTCTAAAACGATAGCTGATTTATTATCAGGAGTTATTCCTTCAAATATTAATCCTTCTGCTGCTACTCTTCCTGCTTTTTTAGCTGCTTTAGCTATACCTTTTTCTCTTAATAAGTCGATAGCTTTTTCTATGTCTCCACCCATTTCTATTAGTGCTTTCTTACAATCCATCATTCCAGCACCTGTTCTCTCTCTTAGTTCTTTTACTAAGCTAGCTGTAATTTCTGCCATTTTTAATCCTCCTAATTTTCTAAAGTTTTATTAGATATAGATATAATATGAAGAATTGAGTAACATTATCAATTACTCAATTCAAATTTTATTATTTAAATTACTCTGCTGAACCTTCTTCTACGTTAATAGTTTCTGCTCCTGCAACTTCTTTACCTTGGTTTCCTTCTATTACAGCGTTAGCCATTACAGACGCGATTAATTTTACTGATCTTATAGCATCATCATTCGCTGGGATTGGGTAAGTAATTAAGTCTGGATCAACATTTGTATCGATCATAGCAAATACAGGAATTCCTAAGTTTGCTGCTTCTACAACTGCTAAAGTTTCTTTCTTAACGTCTACTATGAATATAGCAGCTGGAACATTTTCCATTGCTTTAATTCCTGATAAGTTTTTAGAAAGTTTTACTAACTCTTTTCTGAAGTTAGCTGCTTCTTTTTTAGTGTAAGCTGTATCTAAAGTTCCATCAGCTTCCATAGTTTCTAACTCTTTTAATCTAGCTATTCTAGCTTTTATTGTTTTGTAGTTAGTTAACATTCCACCTAACCATCTGTTGTTTACATAGTACATTCCAGATCTTTCAGCTTGCTCTTTTACTGCTTCTTGAGCTTGCTTTTTAGTTCCTACGAATAAAACTTTTCCACCTTCAGATGCGATAGTTCTTAATGCATCATAAGCTACCTCTATTTTCTTTAAAGATTTGTGTAAATCGATTACATGAATCCCGTTTCTCTCTGTGAAAATATAAGGTTTCATTTTTGGATTCCATCTTTTTGCTTGGTGTCCGAAGTGAACTCCAGCTTCTAATAATTGTTTCATTGTTATAACTGCCATTTTTTTCCTCCTGATTTCTTTTTATTTGGTTATTCTTCCATCAATCTTAAAACTAAGCTATTCTCATCTAATAGAATCACCATGCTTAGAAACAATTGATGTGCTTTTTAATAACAAACCATTTTATCATTTTTTTTATTTAGTGTCAATTGTTTTAGGCTACATTTACTTAAGTTTTTTGTATTAGTTTATCTTTACCAAAAGTCCTTTGTACTGCTTTAACATCATTTTTACCATACCTTTTCTTAGAAGCTGCCACCATTTAAAAGTTAAAGATTCCATTCCTTTAACTGAATCTGATAACATCTTTTTTAAAAACTCTAACTCTTCAAAACTTAGTCTTAATTCATCTTTATCTTTTGAATCACAAATAGCTTTCATATAGTTAAAAAATTCAACTATATTTTTAGCTTGCTCTTCTGAATTTACAAATTGTTTTTTTGCTTCTTCTAAAAATTTCCCTAAGAATTTTTTCTCGGCCTTATCTAAATTAATACTATATTTTTTTTTCCCTTTTCCAATCTTTTGAATAATGTTCATCATACCCATCATTGCTGAAGCGTTATTCATCTCCATTGGATTTAAATTATTTGCATTTAATTTTTGTACTTTCACTTTTCCCCCTTAAAATTTTCCTATAATCTCTTCTATCATCTCTTTAGATATTGCTCCACTTCTCAATATTTTTATTTTTTCACAACTTAAATCTATTATTGTTGACTCTTTCCCAACAGGACAATCTCCACCATTCACTATTAGATCTATTTTATCCTTGAACTCTGCTGATAACTCTTGATAATTTCTAGGTGTGTGCTCCCCTGAAATATTAGCACTAGTTGTTGGTAACACTCCACCTACAGCTTCAATTATTTTTAGAGCTACATCATGGTTTGGCATTCTAACTCCAACTGTTTTTCCATTAGAAACCATTATACTAGGTACACAATCTTTTTTCTCTAATATTATAGTTAAGCCTCCTGGCCAAAATTTTTCTATTAGTTTTTGAAATTTCCCTCTATTTTTTTCTGGAATATTTGCTATCTCATCAACTATATTTTTATTACTAACCAAAGCAATAAGTGGGGAATTAAAATCTCTACTTTTTGCAATATATAGTTTTTTTAATGCTTCTTCCGAATACATTTGTGCACCAACACCATAAACTGTATCTGTTGGATATATAATTAAATTATCGTTTTTGATAAACTTCGCTATCTTCTCATAATTTATTTTTTGAGCACTAAATGTTATATGCATCATATTTTCACCTATGCCTTTTTATTTTAATATTCTGAATCACATTTTATCATATTTTTATAAAAAAATCGACATTTTTCAATAATTTTCTTGACTTTATATTTAT
>JBOFJQ010000030.1:0-89390 GCA_051656905.1 Fusobacteriaceae bacterium
ACTCAGGAAAACTCTCGTGGAATTTCTTTGCCTTTGTCACCTCTTCTATTGATAAGATGTCTGCACAGTTTTTTATCTCTGATTTTGGCAGATTATTTTTTTCCCATTTAATGTGTTTATCCATTATATTTACCTCCAAATTAGTTTTACTCATGTATATGTTATACTATGGTGTGTACAATGTAACAATTCACTTTTTTAGTACTTAAAGTATTTTTATTAAACATTTATTTTTACAGTAACCTTTTAAAGAGTTTTTTTATTATTTTGATAGTGACCATTTTAATTTTTTTGTAATAAAAAAACTCTTTATTACAAAGAGTTTTTTATCTTATCTAAGTCTTTTTTATCTATTTGATAATTTTCCATTTTTCTATATAATGTTGCTATTCCTATTCCTAATTTTTTTGCAGCTTTTTGTTTTCCTTCAGTTTCTACTCCGTATTGTATTAAAGCAGCAATTATCTCTTCTCTCTCGATTTCAGTTATTTTTCTAATCTTTCTATTCTTTTTATCATAGTAGTCATCTCTAAATCTAATTTTTTCTGGTATACTTTCAAATTCAATTATCCCATTATTTTTTGTCGACTCTACAACTATTTTTATTGTTGATTCTAACTCTTTCCAGTTCCCTGGCCATTCATTCTCAATAAGAGTCTTCTTTGCTTTTTCACTTATTCCAATAATATTTTTATCTTGTAATTCAGTTTGCTTATCAATTAAATACTGAATTATATCTTCCATATCATCTTTTCTATATCTTAAACTTGGAATCTCTACAACATTAGAATTCAGTTCATAATATAAATTTTCTAAAAAATTATTATTTTTAACTTCATCTAAAAGATTTATTCTAGTAGCAACTATAATTCTAACATCTAAAACCAACTCTTTCTCACTATTAGCTGGATTTACTTTTGAACTTTTTATAAAATATAATAATTTTTTTTGTAATTTTAAAGGAAGATACTCAATTTCGTCTATAAATAAACTTCCTCCATCTACACTCTCAAGAAGTCCCACGTGCAAACTTTTATTTATGTCATTTCCAAAGATTTTTTCTTCTAGCTTATCCTCACTCTCATCTCTACAATTAATACTTACATATCTTTCCTTACTTCTATCAGAAATATTATGAATCAATTTAGCAACCATAGTTTTATCTGTTCCCATATCACCTTTTATGATTACAGGGTAATTCAGTGTAGAAATCTTTTGAATTTTACTATTAAGCTCTAAAATAACCTTAGATTTACCAAGTAATAATCCATCTGTTAATTTAGAATATTTCTTTCTATCTACATTTTTAAATATAATATAGCTTCTTCCATTATCTGCACCGTAAACAGCACCTTCAATATCTATACATACATTAGACACAGTAAGCTCATACTTATCTTGCCCTATAGTATTCATTGTAACTTTTTTCCCTACTAAGTCTTTTACATTTTGAAATGCCACATGAGCAGCTCTATTATAATCTAATACTAACCCTTTTTCATTTAAGATAATTACAGCCTTAGACATTTTTAAAAACAGTTCATGATAAAGATCAAAGTAATTATCTTGAAATATTTTAGTTCCAATAGTTTTACTAAAGCTGCTTAAAAAATTAGTATAAGTATCTATGTTGTCAAGTATCTCGTCTCTCTTCTTCTCATTAAAACTTAAAATCCCTAGTACTCCTATAACCTCTTTTTTTATAAATATAGGAACTGCTATTATTATTTTTTTCATACATTGGCTTGCGTTAAAACATCCTCTGCACTCTTTGTTATTTGTAGGATTTTCTATTATTACCATCTCTTTATCCGTTATAGCTTTCTCATAAATAAATTCAGATATTTTCTTTCCTATTTTATTTTTATATATCCCTGTTGCTGCCAATCTTATTCCTGCTGTATCAACTAAATCCAAATCAACCCCTAGAATATTTGATAATGGCTCTATTAAACTTAAAAATTCTTTATTCATCATAACTAAAACTACCCCCCGATTTGATTCATTGTCTTCTTTTCAGATTTTTCACTGTTGAATATGTTTTTTTCATTTCTATTATATAATGCTGACAGTATTATTTCTTTTTTCTCTTCTAAAGTTATATCTCTATTCATTACTTCTTTTAAGTCTAGAGAGTCCTCTGAACTTAAACAAGTTTTTAGCTCCATTGAAGAAGTTATTCTAACTCTATTACAACTTCCACAAAAGCATTCACTCATTGGATTTATAAAACCAATACGACCTCTACCACCTTGAATCTTATAATACTTGCTTGTCCCTTCAAAAGTATAAAGATTTTGCAAATCGTATTTTTTCATAATGATCTTAACAATTTCGTCCCCTGTAAATCCTTTTAACCCTTTTCCTAACCCAATAGGCATTATCTCTATAAATCTCACATCTATCTTCTTATTAACACTTAATTCTGCTAGTTTTTGAACAGACTCCTCACTTTGAACATTAGTAATTACAGCATTAACCTTTACTGGTATATCTAAAGCCAAACATTTTTCTATAGCTTTCAATACTTTATTTACATCTCCACCTCTAGTTAAAGTCCTGTACTCATCTGGATCTAGGGTATCTAAACTTATATTTATCCTATTTAATCCTGCTTTTTTTAAATCTTCTATCTTCCTTTCTAATTCCAATCCATTAGTTGTAAGACAAACCTCTTCTATATTAGCTATTTTAGATATTCCACCTACTATATCTAATAAATCTTGTCTTATTAAAGGCTCTCCACCTGTTAATCTTATTTTTTTTATCCCTATTTTAGAGAAAATCTCTACAATTTCAATTATTTCATCTTTAGATAACTCCTCTTGAGTTATCTTACACGGAGATTTTTCTTCTGATATTTTTTCTTTCCAGTCAGGCATGCAATACAGGCATCTAATATTACATTTTTCTGTTAAAGATATTCTCAAGTAATCAATTTCTCTTCCAAACTTATCTTTCATACCCACCTCTTTTATTTTAAAATTAATCAATTTTATATTTTTTATACTTAAAAATTTTTATTTTCTAGCACAATCTTGTGACCCTTTTATAATAAGGTCTATTCCATGAGTGATTGTATCAATTATATATTCTAAAGATTCCCTTACCGCTTTAGGGCTTCCCGGGAGATTTATTATTAAGGTCTTTCCTTTTATTCCGGAAACCCCTCTTGAAAGCATAGCTCTTTTTGTTATAGTCATAGAATATGCTCTTATTGCTTCTGATATTCCAGGAACCTCTTTTTGAATAACTTTTTTTGTTGCCTCAGGTGTATTATCTCTAAAAGAAAACCCTGTTCCACCTGTTGTTAGTATAAGATTTATTTTTTCATTTTCACATAATCTTTCTAAAGTATCTACAATTCCTATATATTCGTCTGAAATAAGTATTTTTTCAGATATTTCAAATTTATTTTTTAATAAAATTTCTTCTATAACACCTGTACTTGTATCCTCTCTTTCCCCTACAGATCCTTTATCACTTAAACACACTATTGCGGCTGTATACATTTTTATTCTCCCTAATTTCCTTATTTTTCTTTTATTTTCCAAATAAAACAAACCGAATAAATACACTATTTTCTTTATTTGTTATCGCTTATCATTTCTGCAATTATATAACATATTATAATAAAAAAAAAGAGAAATTTTATCATAATGATATTTTATCTCTCTTTTTTTATTTTTTTCTGTTTGTTTTTCTCTTATTTTCCATAAGTTTTTCATTGTTTTTTTACTTTAATATGAAAAATATATATGCAACACTTGCCAGTGTAAATATAATGTCTTCCTTTCCAAAAGCATACTCTCTAAATCTAGTTTTTACACTTTTTATACTGTATCCTTTTATCTCCATTGCATTAGCTAACTCTTCAGAACGACTAATTGCAGAATTAAACAGAGGTATTAATATATGCCCATAAAACTTTATTTTTTCTATTTTTCCTAACTCTTCTATATCCCACCCTTTTGAAGCTTGAGCGTTTTTGATTCTCTCACTCTCTTCAAAAAATGTTGGTATAAATCTAAGGGCGATAGATAGTACTAACGCTACTTCATGAATTGGAACTCCTACTAATTTAAGAGGAAACAGAATATCTTCTATTCCATGAGTAATTTGAATAGCTCTAGTAGTAAGTATCATTAAACTAGCTATTCCAACTAAAATAAAGAATCTAAATAAGGCTATCAAACTATTCTCTAATGCCAAATCATATATTTTAATAAATTTCATTTCATAAAGTACATTCCCACCATGAGTAAAAATTACTTGAATCAGAAGAATCCAACCAAATATTGTTAGCAAAGGTGATATACTCCCAATAAATTTTTTCAATTTTATCTTAGACAAAATTATAAAAAATATTAATAACCCTGAACTAATTGCTAATATTTCTACTTTAGGTATAAAAATTACCACTAGGGACACAATAGAAAATATAAGTATCTTCAATATTGGATTTACTTTATGGAAAAAAGTTATTTCTTTTAAATAAGTACCTAATATTTTTTTACTTTCCATTATGACACCTCATATATTCACGTTTTAAAATCTCTATTGAATCCTCTTTTGTATTTAAAATATCTTCATTTCCTTTTAAAAAATCATTTCTATATAATATATCAATATAATGAGGGATAAATTTATACTCTTTAGAAAAAGTATCTATATTCTTTAACAGTTCATTTTTAGCTCCATTAAATCTTATCTTTCCCTCTTCCATTAATATTACTCTATTTATATCTGGCCAAATTGCATCTAAATCATGAGATACAACAATAATTGTAACCCCTCTACTATTAAGCAATTTCAAGCTATTAAATAAAGCATTTTTGTTTTCATAATCTAAACCTATTGTTGGTTCATCTAAAACTAGAATTTGTGGTGCCATTATAACTACACTTGCTATAGCTACTCTACGTTTTTCCCCACCTGATAACCCTCTATAATTTCTTCTAAAAATGCAATCATCTAAATTAAAAATATGCTTTATATTTTCTAACTCTTTTTCTATTATTTCATCATCTATTTTAAATTTTTTAGGAGCAAACAACAAATCATCTAATACAGTATCAGAAAACAGTTGTTCATCTGGAAATTGAAAAACTACTCCTATTTTCTTTCTTAACTCTTTTAAATTTTTGCTCTTTCTATTAATTTCATTTTCCATTACTGTTATTTTACCACTATCAGCTCTTAATATTCCATTTAAATGCTTTAAAAGTGTTGATTTTCCACTACCAGAACGACCTACAATACCTATAAAGTCACCTTTTTTTACAGTTAAATCTATCCCTTCTAAACATTTTTCGTTATCCGAATAAGAGAAAAATAGTTTTTCTATTTCAATTTGCTCAGCCATTCTTCTACACTCTCCTCAGAATTATTGGATTTTTCAGCTATTTTCAATGTGTCTACAGCCTCATAATAAAAAGGTTTCTGCAACATATGTTTTTTACATAAACTCATATCTTTAAATAACTCGATAGGGTTAATATCTAAAGCAATTTTCCCTCTATCTAAAACTACTACTCTATCTGTCTCTAACAAGTCCTCAGCATCATGAGTAATATGAATAATTGTATGATCTTTTTTTATTTCATTCAGCATCTCTCTAACAATTTTTTTCGAATAAGCATCTAGCATTGAAGTTACCTCATCTAATATCAGTACTTCTGGGTTGAAAATTAAAACTCCTGCTATAGCTACCATCTGTTTTTGTCCACCTGATAATTCAGAAGGATTTTTTTCCAAAAGATCTAGCAAATTAAACTTTTCAGCTATCCAATATACCCTTTCTTTTATAGCTTCTCTATGAATCCCTCTATTTTCTAAAGCAAAAGCTAAATCATCTAAAACTGTATTTCCTATTATTTGATTATTAGGATTTTGAAAAACTAAAGATACTTTTTCTCTAATATTTGTCATTGTTTTAAACTTATATTCTTCATCTAAATAATATATTTTACCACTATCCGCAACTTCTAGTCCAACTAAAAGTCTGCTAAGCGTTGATTTTCCACTTCCATTCCTTCCTGCTATCCCTAAAAACTCTCCCTTTTTCACATGAAAAGAAAGATCGTCAATTACATTTTTTTCTTCATATTTCAGAGATAAATTTTCTATTTTTAATATATGTTCCATTTTTTCTCCTTCTATTTTACCAGATATCTTTCTTTCAATTTTTTATGAATTAAATAATAAACAACAGACTGGACAAAACCTTTAAATATATTAAAACTACCGTAATAATAAATAATATATTTTAAATAAGAGTTATCTGGTCTTTCTGCCATCTCTAATATGAAATCCATTTTAAAAAGTTTTGCATAAAAAGGTGTTATGTAATAATAATTAGCTACTAACATGACCAACGTCATTAAAATAGTACCAATTAATAGAGAAAATTTTATCATTTTTAAATTATTATATATAAAAATAACCGGCAATACATAGCATAAAGTTGCTATAAAGTTTGTTATTTCTCCTATCCCTGCACTTTGTGTAGAAGTAATTACAGTATGCAGTAGAATTTTAATAAAAGCTACTCCTACAGCTACTCCTACCCCTCCAACTAATCCTGAGAAAAGAACAACTACGTCTGATATATCAAATTTTAACCATGGAGCAAAAGGAAAAGGAATCACAAATAGCATAACAATCACTGACAACGCACCAAAAACTCCTATAAGTGCTACCTTTTTTGTTCTTTGCATCTAATTTTCCTCCACTATCATTATTTTCAAACTACTATTTAATCTTGAATTATCCATTATATTCTACCCTACCTTCATTTTATTTTCAATAGATTTTAATCTTATATTTATATAATAAATTTTTTTAAGTAAAAACCGTTGTTTTACAAGCTGTTTTGTGCTATATTAAAATTATATGCATATTTTAACTGTATTCTATTACTATACACTAATTATATGCAGTGTGCATCATATTATACCTATATTTTTTTATAATTCTAAGGGGGATTATTTTATCATGAAAAAATTAAGTTTATTACTGGCTTCTTTACTACTAGTTGGTAACGTTGCAAATGCCCAAGTAACAAAAAACTCTTCAAAAGCTGCTATCTTAGCAGAAAATCAAAAACTTAAAGCTGAAATTGAAGCTTTAAGAAGTAAACTTTCTACAACTACATCACAAGTAGAGACAAAAACAACTGAAGTAGAAACAGTTAAAGCTGAACTTGCTGAAACACAGAAGAAAGTTCCTGTTATTGAGCCAGGACACGAAAGAGATAGCAAATGGGTTAACTTTAATATGATTAGCGGAAATAACATGCACGGATTTGGAAACACTAAAGACGATTTTTATGGGGAAATCGAAATTGGTGGAAGAAAAGGTATATTTGACTTTTATGGATATATTGATTTTCTTGACGCTTTACACAATAGCGATTCTGATCTTCATACACCAGATGGTACAAAATCTAACTTCTTTACAGAGTTACAACCAAGAGTATCAATCGACGGTATGTTAGGTAAAGATTTATCTATTGGACCTGTTAAAGAGTGGTATGTTGCTGGATATGTAAAAGCTGGCGACGGTGATAGTAATAACGGTGGTTTATGGACTAATGGTATCGGTTTAGGATCTGATGTTGAAGTTCCTTGGCTTGGAAAAGTTGGATTAAATGTTTATGCACTATATGTTGAAGAAGATTTCAAATCATCAAGAGAAGGAGAGTGGAACGGTTATTTAGCTAAGACTAACTGGTTCAAACCTTTATACTTCTTTGAAAATGGAACATTCATAGCATACCAAGGTTATATGAACTACATGTGGGATGCTGGGTATGATAGCAAAAAAGATGGAAATGGAAGATCACAAGATGAGTTCCAAATGTTTAATGGTTTAGCTTTCCACCATAAAGATTTTGCTCTTCAATATGGATTAAAATATGTTAAAGATATGTGTAATGTAGATAATAGAAATGGAAATGACTCAACTGGTTTTGAGCACTATTTCATAGCTTCATATAAATTCTAATTACAGAATACAATTTTATAATAAAAAAGGTCCAAACTCTTTTGCTAGAAGGGTTTGGACCTTTTCTTTTCCCTTTAAAATAATTTATATAATTTCCGTTACAATATTTAATAAAATTTCTTTATAAAATTCCCATACTATGTTATAATGCAAAATAGATTATTGTTTTTAACAAATGCTAATCTTAATAATCATTAAGCAATTCACACTGTTTTTATAGTGTTACTAGCTTATCCTTAGGAGGAAAAATGAAAATTGGTAATTTAGAAATACAAGTTCCTATCATACAAGGAGGAATGGCAATAAGAGCTTCTATGTCTAATCTAGCTGCTGCTGTTGCTAATGAAGGTGGTATCGGTTGTATAGCTGGAACTGCTATTCCTTTAGATGAACTTAGAAGTGAAATAGAAAAAGCCAAAAAACTTATCGTTAATAAAGGTGGGGCTTTAGCTGTTAACATAATGTTTGCTGCTACTGACTTCGCTGGAGCTGTACAAACTTCAATTGACGCAGGTGTTGATATAATAATTACTGGAGCTGGATTCTCTAGAGATATTTATGAAATGGTTAAAGGAACTAATGTAAAAGTTTTCCCTATAGTTTCTTCAGCAAAACTAGCTAAATTAGCTGTTAAATTAGGTGCTGACGCTATTGTTGTTGAAGGTGGAAATGCTGGAGGACATCTTGGAACTGAATTAGATTCTTGGGATATAGTTGCTGAAGTAAAAGCTGCTGTTCCTGTTCCTGTTTTTGGTGCTGGTGGAGTTATTACTCCAGAAGATGGAAAAAGAATGTTAGCTTTAGGAGCTGACGGTATTCAAATGGGTAGTAGATTTATCGCTTCAAAAGAGTGTGAAGTACACGAAGCGTTTAAACAAATGTATCTTGACGCAAAAGAAGGAGATATTGTTAGAATAATGAGTTCTGCTGGATTACCTGCAAACGCTATAAAGAACGATATCGTGGAAAAAATAATCGCTGAATCACGTGAAATTTTACCTAAAAAATGTACTAATTGCTTAAAGCACTGTACTCACTCTTTCTGTGTTAGTCAAAGATTAATCATCGGTCATGATGGTGATTTGAAAGAAGGATTAGTTTTTGCAGGTAAAGATGCTTGGAAAATTGATTCAATAAAGAGCGTTAAAGAAATCATGGATGATTTTAAAAAGATATTTTAGGAGGATTTTTTAACTATGCAAAACAATAAAATTTGTAAATTACTAGGAATTAAATACCCTATTATTCAAGGGGCTATGGCTTGGATTTCTGAAGGAAACCTTGCTGGACATGTTTCAAAAGCTGGAGGTCTTGGTATTATTGCCGGGGGAGGAATGCCACCTGAAATTTTAAGGGAAAATATAAAAAAGGCAAAATCAATAACTTCTAACCCTTTTGGTGTTAATCTTATGTTATTAATGCCAAACGTTGAGCAACATGTTGACATCTGTATCGAAGAGAAAGTTGCTGTTGTGACTACTGGAGCAGGAAACCCTGGTCCTTACATGGAAAAATTAAAAGCTGCTGGAATTATTGTTATTCCTGTAGTTGCTTCTGTTGCTCTTGCTAAGAGAATGGAAAGAATTGGAGCTGACGCTGTTATAGCTGAAGGTTCTGAGGGTGGAGGACATATTGGTGAAATTACTACTATGGCTCTTTTACCACAAGTAGTAGAAGCTGTAACTATTCCAGTTATTGGAGCTGGGGGAGTTGCTGGTGGAAAACAATTTTTAGCAATGCTTTCTATGGGAGCTGAAGCTATTCAAGCTGGAACTATATTCTTAACTGCTCACGAGTGTTTAACTCATGATAACTATAAAGAAGTTATATTAAAAGCTAAAGATAGATCAACTGTTGTTACTGGTAACTTCACAGGACACCCTGTAAGAATTATCGAAAACAAATTTGCTAAAGAAATGTTAGAAAGAGAAAAAGCTGGAGCTCCTAAAGAAGAAATCGAAGCTATGGGTGTTGGAAGATTAAGACTTGCAGTTGTTGAAGGAGACGTTCAAGGCGGAAGTGTTATGGCTGGACAAGTAGCTGGAATGGTTAACAAGAAAGCTCACGTTGAAGAAATCATTGCTGATTTAGTAAACGGTCTTTGCGATGCTAAAATTGCTTTAGATGAAAGATTAAACAGCTGGAAAAACGCTTAATAAAAGGGTAAAGTAATTTACATTTTTCAAAGAGGTAAGTATATAAATATACTTACCTCTTTTTTTAATCTCAATTTAATTTTTATATATCTATATCATATTATATTTTGATTCTAATTTTAAATTCAATTTTTCTTCAATTTTTATTTGATGTTCTTTTAACTTTAAAATTATTTCACTCTCATCAATTGTTAATACTTTTCTATCTCTCATAAGCCATTTTCCATTACACATGCTGCTCTCTACATTTTCAGAACTCATAGAGTATACTATATTTCCTATTGTGTCATAAGTTGGTAGTGAATGAATTGTATCTTTTTTTAATATAATCAAATCTGCTTTTTTCCCTATTTCTAAAGAACCTATCTCCTTTTCAAGTAAAGCTGATTTAGCTCCATATATTGTAGCCATCTTTAACACTTCATAAGCAGGCACTGATTTCGAGTCAAGTGTTCTTCCTTTATGTATAAGAGAAGTCAGATAAATTTCCCTCATCATATCCATTCTATTATTTGAAGGAGCTCCATCTGTACCAATAGAAACAGGAATTCCCATTTGTAACATTTCAGGAACCTTAGCAAAACCTAGTGTTACTTTCATTGCAGCCGCTGGATTATGCGAAACTTTTACATCGTGCTTTTTAAATAATTCTATCTCTTCTTTTGTAAGCCATACTGTATGAACTGCTAAAAGATTTTTATCCAGTACTCCTAAATTATTTAAAAAACTAACTGTTGATGCTCCATTTTTTTCTTTACTAAACTTCACTTCTTCTTCAATTTCTGCTATATGCATGTGTATACCTGTGTTATATTCATCAGCTAGTTTTTTTGTTTCTAGAATTAACTCTTTAGAATTATTAAATATAGTTCTTAACCCTAACCAAATTTTTACTCTTCCATCACAAGTATTATGATAATTATCTAGAAGCTCTCTTTGAATTTTCATTTCAGATTCTACACCTAATCTCCATTTCTCTGGTAATCCTTCCCCTATATCCATTACAGATTTAGTTAAAGAAGCTCTCATACCTGATTTTTCCACAGCTTTAACCATTTGCGGAACATATTGACCCCCAGCTTCTAAGAAAGTTGTTGTACCTGATTTTATAAGTTCTAAGTTGCACGCTAAAGATGAGATATATGAGTCCTCTTCATCTAAAGATGATTCATATGGCCAAACTCTTTTTGTAAGCCAAGTCAATAGATCAACATCATCTGCTACACCTCTTCCTAGTTGTTGTGATAGATGCACATGTGTATTTACCAGTCCTGGCATTAAAATTTTCCCCTCTAAGTCTATTATTTCATCTACTTTTTCATATTTTTCTGAAAGGTTATTACCTATATCTACAATTTTATCATTAGATACTAACAAATCTCCTTTTTTATAAATTTCATCCCTTGAGTTCATTGTAATAATTAGTGCATTTTTTAAAAGTTTCATTTTTCCCCCTAAACAATAAGATTTACTAATGATAATATTCCTATTACAATTAGTGCTTTATTTATTTTATTATATTCCCTATCAAAAACATGAAGGATAATATATGTAATAAAACCAAAACTTAACCCTATACTGATACTATAAGTAAGTGGCATCATAACAATAGTTATAAAAGATACTACTACCGTCTTAAAATCAGCAAAATCTATAGATTTAACTGAAGTAAACATAAGAATCCCAACCATAACAAGAGCTGGAGAAGATGCAAACATAGGGACAACTGATACAAGTGGTGAAAAGAAAAGTGCCACTATAAATAATCCCCCTGTAACTAAAGAGGCTAATCCTGTTCTTGCTCCTGCAGCAATTCCTGCAGCAGATTCTGCAAAAGATGTTATTGTACTTGTTCCTAATATTGATCCTAAAAGAGTAGAACTAACATCACACTGTAACATTCTTTTTAATCCAACTTTCCCTTCTTTTGTTGAATCAAATCCCATATTCTTGTAACATGCCATTAAAAAACCTAATGAATCGAACATATCTATAAACATAAAAGAAAATATTGGACCTATTAAACTAATTTTTAGTGCCCCTAAAATATCTAATTTAAAAAATACTGGTTCTATTGAAGGAGGGACAGATATAATTGTTGTTGGAACATCCACTATTCCAAAAAACATTCCCAGACACGTTGTAGCAAGGATACTTAAAAGAATTCCTGCTGTATAACCTCTTAAATGAAAAAATATCATCACTATAAAACCAATAATCCCTAGTTGTGTTCCCAGTGTAAATTTTCCTAAAGAGACAAATGTTGCAGGATTACTACTAATAATTCCCATTCCTTTTAATCCTATAAAAGATATAAATAAGCCTATTCCAACAGTTGATGCTGAAGTTATAACTTCAGGAATAGCATTTGCAATTTTTTCCCTAATTCCACCTAAAGTCATTATAAAAAATACAAGCCCAGATAAAAATACAACTCCTAGTGCTGTCTCCCATGAAACCCCTTTCCCTATAACTAATGAATAAGTAAAAAAAGCATTTAATCCCATTCCTGGTGCTAAAGCAAAAGGTGCATTAGCCCAAAGTGCAGATATTATTGTTCCAAAAGCTGTTGCGATACAAGTTACCGTTATTAATGCTCCTTTATCCATTCCTGTTGTGCTCAATATTGCAGGGTTAACAAATATTATATACGCCATTGTTAAAAAAGTAGTAATCCCTCCAATTATTTCTCTTCTTATCGTTGAGTTTCTTTTCCCAATTTCAAAATAATTATCAATTTTCTCTTGAAGTGTTTTACTAGTAGATATTGTACTTTCCATAAATTTTATTTCCCCTTTTAATTTTTTTTATAAAAAAAGTCACTCTATACCCACTTTTTATCAGTCATTTCATGACTAAAAGTGAAAAAAGAGTAACTTAATAAAAAAAATTATATACTTTAATTATTTAAAATTAAAAAAAGTAAAAATCAAATAAAATAATTTTTCAAATATTTAGCTTATTTTTCCACTCATAGCGGTTAATTTGAGGTAAACCGTAGAAACTCCCATCCTTATTATGGGTATATATGAGTTTTTTTATTCTGCCTTAATATTAACAGAACTAATTGAAAAAAACAATATTTTTTAATTTTATTTTTTATTTTTTTTACTTAATCTTCAATTTTTTCAAAATGATTAATTAGGGCATATATATACGCAGTATTTTGTGATATTTTCACAGCTTCTTTTCTTAAAGTAATTTTTTCTTTATAATAAGGATAAATCATCTTAAACTTTTCCTCTGTTATCTTTCTTTTAGCAGTTATACAGCAAGATGGTTCATTATTTTTTGCTTTTTCTACATATATACAATCATTTTCATAGTAAGCATGAAACCATAATCCATGTTTTAGTGTTTGAACTTCTACATTTTCTCCACTTAATTTTGAAATCATTTTATTCCAATACACATCCCCTAAATTTATAATCTCTTCTCCTTTTCTATGAGATGTCTCAATCGAAGCAACTTCAATTTTTTCACCGTGGGTAACTTTTTGTTCTTCTAATTTTTGTTCTTCTAATTTTTCTTCATTAAATTTCTCCAGATTATTACTTGGTCTAAAAAAATTTTTAACATAACTTACAATTTTTTTTAACATAGTACCCCCCTAATTTTATATTTTTATATTTTTCCTTTTTAACATATTATTACCTTTATTAAAACATAATTTTCATATATTTACCAAGTATTTCTTAATATTCCTACATTCTTTTTGAAATTTTATTATTTTCTCTTCTTTTTTTTAAATTTTATTATTTTTTATTAATATTTTTTTATTTTTAAATTTATGTTACCACTTTTCTCTCACCTTCCTTAAATTTTTTAATTGTATTAATTTTTTTTTAGATATATAATATTTTTACAAAAATAAATTTTTATATGAGAGGTATCATGGCACAAAATATTCTATTTGAAGAACTAAAGCTAAAATTGAGAAATAAAGAATTAAAAAGCGGAGACAAGTTACCTCCTGAAAGAGACTTAGCTAGTACTTTACAAATAAGTCGTTCTACCACTAGAGAAGCTTTGAAAACTCTTGAGACAATGGGAATATTAGAGTGTATCCAAGGAAGCGGCTACTATATAAAGAATAATTTTGATGATGCTCTACTTGAGAGTTTCACAATTTTCTTTTTAGCACTAGGGCAACCAACTCTTGAGCTAATTGAATTTAGACAAGGAATCGAAGAAAAAGCCTTAGAACTTGCAGTGGCTAAAATAACTCCTGAAAGAATAGAAAAACTAGAATCTATCTTAAATAAAATTTCAGTTTCTAATAATATTAAAAATGCAGAATTAGATATTCAATTCCACGAAGAGATAATCAAGGCTAGTGAAAATATATTTTTAATAAGTGTTTATAACTCCTCTAGAATAATAATTTCAGAATTTATTCATCAATTTTCTAAAAAAATAATTAAAAATATCCAACCTGAAAATGTTTTATTTAATCACCATAAAGAAATTTTAGAAGCTATAAAAATTAAAGATACTAATTTGGCGATGTTAAAGCTAAGAAATCACTTTGATTTACTTAAAGAAAACCTGTAACAATCAATATAATTTCTATTTTTACAATAAATTTATTTTATTGACACCATAGTTTTAATATGATAAACTTTTTATTGGTAGGACCAATATTGAACAAGGAATTACTTGTTTAATTTTTTTTAATTTATATTAAATATCTTTATTAAAGGAGTGTTTATAAAATATGTTTAAAGAACTAATTATAATTTTATCAATAACCTATGTGGGATCTATTTTAAAACAAATTTTTCATGTTCCATTGCCTGGGATCATAGTTTCTATGGGAATATTGTTTTATCTATTACATAGAAATCATTTAAAAGTATTTTCAATAGAAAAAACAACAGATTTTTTACTAAATAATATGAGTTTTCTTTTTTTACCAGCAGTAGTAAAAATGTATGACTTTTTACCTTTATTAAAAAAAGATCTGTTTAAAATATTGTTTTTAATGCTTTTCACTACCGTTTTAGCTATTGTTGTAACTGCTAAAGTAGTTAACACATTAATAATGAGAAGGGGGGAAAAATAATAATGAACTATCTTGATGATAAATTATTTGGAATCATTATATCTATATTAGCATTTGAAATTGGAAAATATGTCTTTAAAAAGACAAAATTAGCACTTTTTAACCCTTTATTAATTGCTGGGATAATAGTTATATCTGTAATTAGTATTTTCAAAATACCTTTAGAATATTATAATAATGGTGGTGACTTAATTGCATTTTTTTTAGCTCCAGCCACAGTGCTTTTAATAGTTCCACTTTATAAACAACTAGATACTTTAAAGAAAAATTATATTCCAATATTAGTAGGAGGATTAGTTGGCTCAATTGTAGCGATGCTGTCAATTTATTTTGGAGGAAAGCTTTTAGGAATCGATTCAAGTTTATTAATTTCATTAGTCCCTAAATCAATAACAACTCCTTTTGGAATTGAAGCTAGTAAACTTTTAGGAGGAATTCCTTCTATTACAGTTTTTGGTATAATTACAACTGGAATAATTGGAAATATGTTAGCGAGTGTTATATTTAAATTTATGGGGGATTTACACCCTATTGCAAAAGGTGTAGGAATTGGAGTTGCGAGTCATGCTGTTGGAACTTCAAGAGCTATAGAACTTGGAGAAGTAGAAGGTGCTATGAGTGCTCTTTCTATTGTTGTAGCAGGAATAATGACTATAGTTATCCTTCAGGTATTGATTATAGTTCTTTAACTTAATAAAAAAGAGTTCATCAACTTTTAATTTTTAAATTGATGAACTCTTTTCTTATTTTATTATCTTTTATTATTTTTTATTCCAATCTTTTAAGAATTTTTCAATTCCAGCATCTGTTAAATGATGGTTAAACATTGATAAGAATACCCCGTAAGGTATTGTTGCTATATGAGCACCTGCTTTTGCTGCCCCTGATGCATGTAAAGGATTTCTTATGCTTGCTGCAATTATCTCAGTTTCTATTCCATGAATATTAAAAATATCAGATATATCAGATATTAATTCTAATCCGTCTAATCCAATGTCATCTAATCTTCCTACAAAAGGACTTACATATGTTGCTCCTGCTCTTGCAGCGAGTAATGCTTGGCTTGCTGTAAATATTAAAGTTACATTTGTTTTAATTCCTCTTTTAGTTAACATACTACAACATTTTAATCCCTCTTTTGTCATAGGTAATTTTATTACAATATTTTTATGAATTTTTACTAACTCTAAAGCTTCATCATACATTTTATCTGCTTCTAAAGATATTACCTCAGCAGATATAGGTCCATCCACTATTGTACAAATCTCTGCTACAACTTCTTCAAATACTCTTCCTTCCTTTACAATTAAAGATGGATTTGTTGTTACCCCACAAATTGCTCCTGTAGATGCTGCATCTCTAATTTCATTAACATTTGCTGTGTCGATAAATATTTTCATATAACCTCTCCTTCTATTTTAATTTTTTGTTTCTTCTAAATTCCCATGGTGCTATTGGATTTGAGATCCACAAACCTTTCTTGTTACTAATTGCAAATTCTTGTGCCTCTTTGTAATCATATCTATTCTTAGCATATCTTTTATAATACCAAGCATATCCCTGTCTAAGCATCTCTATATTTATATTTGTATTTGTATTTTTTAGATAAACCTCTCCAACTACTCTACCATAACGATCTTTATCTTTTACATTGACTTGAACGTCTTTCCCATATATTAAAGAATTAAGATAATTTCTTGCCTCTAAACCAAATTCTTGTTTCGGATTAACTTCTGGACAATCAATTCCATAAAATCTTATTTTAACTTTTTCATTATTCTCCATCACTATTGTGATTGTATCTCCATCATAAACTGATACAACTTTCCCTGTTATTGCAAAAATAATACTACATATTGCTATAAATAGTATTAATATAGTCTTCTTCATTCACTTCCCCTATATCTACTTTTTTATTTAGTGTGTTCACTCTATCTGTATAATAGCATATTTTCTAGCTTTTATACAAAAGAATAATTAAAAATATGCTGTAAAAAAGTAAAATACACTCTTCTAATTTTTTTCAAAATATTACTATATATAAATTAAGCAAAAAGGTGTGAAAAAAAATTATTTTTTCGCACCTTTTTCTAACATATCTTCCCATGTTTTAGGATCATAACCCATTGTTATTTGGTTTCCTTTTCTTATAATAGGAGTTTTAAATAGAATAGGATTTTCTAATAAAAGCTCTTCCGTATCATAAACCATATACTTTAAATTTCTTTTTGTATATTCTGTTCCTTCTACATCTAGAAGTTCTTCTATATCATATTTTGTTTTTATTGAGTTTAACTCCCCTTTAGATGGAGCCTTCTCTAATATGTTAATAAATTGATATTTTACACCTCTCTCTTTAAAAAATCTTTCTGCTTTTTTACTATTATTACAGCTTTTTTTCCCAAAAATTTGAATTACTACTATTTTAATCCACCTCTTCTCTATTTATTATTTTTATATTTTATCATTTTATGAAAAAATAATAAAGTCTCATCCCTTAATCCTTAACAAAAAAAGATTCTAAGAACACTTTCTTAGAATCTTTTTATTTTACTTTTTATTTTACTCTTTCTTTAATATTTTAACAAATGATACTATACATAAGATCATAACAATAGCAAAAGGAAATGCTAAGGTTATTGATGCTGTTTGTAACATCTGAAGTCCATTTGAACTCCCTAACATTAAACATAATGCAAATCCTGCTTGAAGAATTGCCCAAATTATTTTTTTATTAGTAGAAGGTTCCAAATCACCATCTGAACTTAATATTCCAAGAACAAAAGTTGCAGAGTTTGCAGATGTTATAAAAAATGTTGATAACAATACTATTGTAAATACATTGACAACTGTTCCTAGTGGAAAGTCTTTCATTACAATAAAATATGCAGTTGGTATAGATTTCATAGCTTCATTTATAACTTCTATTGGAGAATTTATAGCTATTCTTCCAAAAACTGAAAACCAAAAGAATGAAACTATAGCTGGTGCTAATAAAACTCCTGTTATAAATTCTCTTATTGTTCTTCCTTTTGAAATTTTAGCAATAAACATACCTGTAAATGGAGCCCATGCAATAAACCATGCCCAATAGAACAAAGTCCACGATCCATACCATTTATTATCTCCAAAGGCACCAATTGAAAAACTATTTGACATGAAGTTAGTCGCATAAATTCCGATTCCTTCGATGAAAGTATTAATAATATCTACTGTTGGCCCAAAGAAAAAACAGAATGTTAATAAGATAATTGCAAAGTAAATATTAATATCTGAAATCAATTTTATCCCCTTTTCAAGAGGTGTTGATACAGAAGCTATTACTATTATTGTAGTAATCATAATAATTATTACTTGAGTTTGCTTGTTATTTGCTATACCAAATATATAATTTAATCCACTATTGATCTGATAAGTTCCTAGTCCTAAAGAAGTTGCTACTCCTGCTACTGTTGCAATTATTGTTAAAACATCTATACTCTTTCCTAAAAATGTTTTTTCAAACCCTTCTCCAAATAGAGGGACTAAAATTGAACTTATCAATCCTTTGTACGATTTTCTATATTGCATATATGCTAAAGACATTCCTATGATTGCATATGCTGCCCACGGGTGCATACCCCAGTGCAAAAACGATTTATTAAATGCAAACATTGCAGCTTCTTTACTCTGAGGATCTGCACCTAAAGGATTTAGGTAATAATTAATAGGTTCTGCTACTCCCCAGAATATTAATCCTACCCCCATCCCAGCAGAAAAAAGCATTGCAAACCATGAAAAAAGTGAATACTCAGGTTTTTCTCCATCTTTTCCTAAAGGGATGTGTCCAAATCTACTAAAGTATGCTATCCATATTGAAAAAAATAGGAAGATTGCCATAGATAATACATAGAACCAACCAAATTTTTGTGTAATTGTACTAAAAGCCCAATTAGCTGCACTACTGAAGTTATCTGGGGCCACAAGGCCCCATAAAACTATTAATACTGATATTATAATAGATACCTTAAAAACTGCTGTGTTTCCTATCTTTTTATCCATTTGATCCTCCTTAGTAAACATAGACAAGCATTAAATTTTCACACTAAAAACTGTCTGCTCTTTTATTTCTTGAGTAAGTGAATCTAAAGCAACTCCTACTCTATGGTATCTTAACTTCCATTGTTCATCTAATGATGTTTGTGGATTTCCTAATGGATAAGGTATTGATATAGTTGGAACAATTTTATTAGCACCAACACTTTTTGCTACTGGAATTAAATTTGCCATTATAACTACAGGGAATCCTGCTTTTTCTATAACTTTTACCATCGTTGCCCCGCAACGAGTACAAGTTCCTCAAGTAGATGTCATTATAATTCCATCCACATTATGGTTTCTTAGGTGAACTACCATTTCTTCTGCCATTCTTGTAGCTTCTGCCTCTGTAGTTCCTGTTCCAACTGTTGTATAAAAATGTGTATCAATAGCTCCAATTTTCCCTTCTTTTTCATAAGCTCTAAGAGCATCTAAAGGAACACATACATTTGGATCATTGTCTGCTGCTGCTGGATCATATCCTGCATGTATAGTCTTATATATCCCTTTCTCTAATCTATCAAGTCCTGATATATCATACATTCCCCATCTTGTTGCTGAAGCTGATTGAATTCTGTCTGGATTAGCTACTGGAACAATTCCTCCTGTAGTAACTAAAGCTACTTTAGCCTTAGATAAATCCTTTATAGGTGCTGCTATCTCTACTCTCTCCATTTTTGGAATTGGTAACTCTGTTTCGAAGTCCTCTCCTGCTAATTTTTTTAACAGCATCTTAACTACACGCTTAGAAGCAACCTCTCTCTCTTCTAACTGACCTGTTTGATGACGAATACTTCTTCCGAAATATTGCTCCTCTTTTGCTGTACCAAGCTTTTCACCTAAACATATTTTATTAACATAATCTGCCATAACTTTAGAGTTAGCTCTCATGCTAGCTGCACTTCCACCACCATTAAAAATTATTACATCTTTTTTAAACATTTCAACACCTGGATTTTCAATATGCATTGAACTGAAAACAGGGATATTATATTTTTCTTTTATTACTTTACAAATTGTTCCACAAGCTACACCATATCTTCCAGCCTGAAAAGCAGGTCCAGCAAAGAAGAAATCAATCTCTTTCCCCTCTATCATTTTCATTATTCTTTCTATAGCTTCCTCTGTTTTAGATCCCATAAAATTGTCACCACAAATTATTGTGTGCGTTATTTCAACATCTTTTAATTGACTTTTAAGAGCCAATCCAGATCCTATTACTCCTTCTCTGATTTCAGGTTCAAAATCAGCCATATTTTCTCCACCTATTCCTGCAAAAAACTGATTTATATAAATAATTCCTTTTTTCATATAATCCCCCTCTTCTAAAACTCTTCCATTAGTTTCTTAGACCAACCTATAACCATGTCACCACAGAACATACAATTGTTTTCAATTATAATTGAACCATCTTTTCTAACAGAAGGTCCTAATTTCTCATCACCTTCCCAACCTCCAGAAAGACCGTCTCTTCCTATTGATGCAAGCTCTCCAATAACTTCATCCATTGCTGGTAAATCTAATAATTGAGAAACATTTCCACAAGAAACTATTGCATTAGCTTTTACATCTAGGGAAACTAGTGGTTGAGATTTTCCATCTCTTCCTGTACACTCATTTGTTATTCCTACTGTCTTTACTCCTACATCTTCAAGTGCTGCATAGCATGCTATAAAATCTGCATCTGGATTTCCATATCCTTCCTCTGCTAGTATTGCTCCATCTGCACCTAAAGATTTAGCTATTTGTGCTACATATAAAGCAGATCTATTTTTTTGCTCTAATGAAACATTTAAGTTTGACATTATAACACCTAAAAAATTAATTGTTTTTCCGTGCTCACCATAAAGTTCTTTTATTACAGGAGAGTTTTGCATATCATAAGTAGCCCATTTTGATGAAGAAGGCATAAAAGAACCTCCAACAATAGCACCATCTAATATCTCATTTGGATGCATAAATGTGGGAACCATTCTATTCATATCCCAACCATACAATAAGTCGTTATATCCTAACTCCTCCATTTGTGATTGTGGTTGCATAACAAAAACTACACTTGGAAGTCCATTTACTTCTTCTCCTCTTTTTGTTATTGCTGGTAACTCATAAATTTCTGTACTTTCAGGAACAAGTTTTTCTACTATTTGTCCTATATGCTCAGCAAGTTTCATCGCTGCCCATCTTATAGCTTTATTCTTTTTCTGTTGCTCGTGTCTTTCAAACTCTTCATCCGTATCAGCAACAAGACATATATTTATTAATTTAGAATAGTATGTGTAATCAGCTCCCTTACCTGACATATCAACTATTCCATCTCCAAAACTTCCCCAATGTTTTCCTACTGCCATAACGCTCATATTTTTTAAAGCGTGAATTTTTCCATTACCGCATGGAACTACCTCACCTGTTACACCAGGAAATATTGATCCTCCACCAATTCTGCATCTAGCTTCAATAGCTTCTTTTATTGGAACTATTCTCTTGCTCTCTCCAGGTTTAGCAATAACAATATCTGCATGAGTAATATGTGCATCTTCTTTTACTAGTGAAATAGCTTCTTCTTTGTTAATACAAAGTATTCCATTTGAATAAGAATTTTGTTCACCAAATTTTACATCTTTAACATAAAAATTTCCAAACTCCAACTTCATTAAACCTCACCTCACGTTATTAAAAACAATTTAAATCCCTACTAAACACTGAACTAATCGCGATTAGTATGTACCAATCATATCTTACCATTTTTCTTTTGTCAAGTTTTTTTCAAAACATTTTGTGCTTTTTGAGTTCATTTTATTCTTTTTTTATTCAACTTAAATATTATGTTTACTAAAACAACTAAAAATGCTATTATTTTATAAAAAATGATTCTTATGAAAGTGATGTGAAATATAATATGAACGAAAATATAAATGTAAAAAGAAAATTAATAGAAGCTACCTCTGAAATCATTGATACAGAAGGAATAAAAAATGTTTCTATCCGTAAAATAGCTGCAAAAGCTGGATATACTAGTGGTACTATTTATTCTCATTTTAAAAACTTTGATCATCTCATTCTACTTTCTTGCCTAAGATTTTTAAGATATTATAATGAAAATTTAAAAACTGTAGTTGGTACTCCTAAAGATAGTGTGGAAGAAAATTTTTTAGTTTGGAACTTCTTTTGTGAATGTACTTTTAAAAATCCTGAAATTTTCTATTTCATATTTTTTAATTCATCTGGTTTTAGCCAAAATAATCCAGAGGATTATTATGAACTTAAAGATCTGTATAAATTTTTCCCAGAAGACATTAAAGATTTTTCTTCAAAATTTTACCCTATGCTTCTTAAACTTAATTTAAAAGAGAGAAATAAATATCTTATTTTAAAAATGGTAAAAGAAAAAAGAATGTCACCTTCAAGTGTCTCTTTGCTAAATGATAATCAAATTTTTATTTACAAGGGATATTTAGAAAAAGCAAAAGAAGCAAAAACTGAATTAGAACAGAACAGAATAAAAAGAAGCTGTATTAGGTCACTAAAAATTTTATATAAAGCATATCTACACTAGTCAAAATTTTTAATTTATTCTAATTTAAATAAATAAAAAGTTTATCAAAACCTTTGATTTTGATAAACTTTTTTCATTTTTCTTAATTTTATTTATTTTTTAAAAATAAACATTGATTTTTTTTTTATTTATTATACAATTAGGCCATATACTTAATGTTCCAATAGCAGATAGTGTAAAATAATTTTTTGGGGGAGTAGAAAGTGAATACAGAAATGAAAAGATACGGTCGTCTTACTGCAGGTTTAATTCTTTATGCTTTAGGAGTTATTATAATGTTAAAAGTTAATTTAGGCTTGTCTGCATGGGATGTTTTTAATCAAGGAGTAAACAGGACCTTTGGAATTTCAATAGGGAGTGCTAGTATTATTGTAGGAAGTATTGTTATCTCCGTGGGATTTTACTTTAATCAACCAATTGGTCTTGGAACAATAATCGATATATTTCTAGTTGGAACTTTCATGGATATATTTAATTTATTACTTACAGATATGAGTCATTTTTACTTTCCTGCTAAAATCATTCTATTCATAATCGGTTTATTCATCTGTGCTTATGGTTGTTTTATGTATATACCTCAAGGCCTTGGCTGTGGACCAATAGATGGTTTAATGGTACGTCTTTCTAAAGTACTAAAATGTCCAATAGGTGTTATCAGTATATCTCTTGAAGCTTTTGCTTTAGTATCAGGTTATTTTTTAGGAGGTACTGTTGGGCTTGGAACTGTAATAGCTACACTTCTTAAAGGTCCCTTCTTGCAAGCAATCTTTAAATTTAAAAAAGTAGACATTAAATCTATTCACCATAGAAGTATAAAAGATGAATTTGTTCTTTTATATCGTTTTTTAAGATTTTAAAATGAAAATATTTTTTAATTATATTTATATATGAAGGATGAAGTATTAAAACACTTCATCTTTTTTTTATTTTTGAACTAAGAATACATCCCTATGTATATAATCCGTTAAATAAAACGCAAAACATTACTTTCTAGTGTATTTTTTTCATAATTTTGTTAACATTTTCCAACTTTTAATGTATAATAAATTAATTTTATAATAAATAAATTTATTTGTTAGAAAATAGCTAATAATTATAGAGTAGTAATTCTAAATTTTAGAGTCACTTTCTCTTATTATCATTACTAAAAAAAGGAGAAAATATGTTAAGTTTAATTGGTGTATTAATTGTTATTGTAGGTTTTGCGATGAAAAAAGATTCTATTCTAATTATTGTAACTTCTGCAATTGTTACTGCCTTTATTGGCAAATTAGGTTTTGGTGGCCTTTTAGAAATTTTAGGAACTACTTTTGTTTCTAATAGAGCTATGGCAATCTTTGTTATGATTATGTTAGTAACTGGTACTCTTGAAAGAAATGGTTTAAAAGAAGTAGCTGCTATCTTAATTGGAAAGTTAAAAAATGCTACTCCTGGTAAGGTTATAGGTGCCTATGGATTTATGAGAATGATTTTTGCTGCTTTTAACGTTAGTTTTGGTGGAGTTGCAGGATTTGTTTGTCCTATCGTGTATCCTATGTCTACAGCTTCTGTTGAGTCATCTGGTAATGTCCTAAATGATGAACATGCTGAAGAGATTAAAGGAATGGCTTCTGGGATGGAAAATATCGGTTGGTTCTTTGGACAAGTTTTATTCGTTGGAGGATCTGGAGCTCTTTTAGTTAAGTCAACTCTTGCTTCTATAGGGTATGAAGTTGAACTTGCTGAACTTGCTAAAGCAGAGATTCCTGTTGCAATATTCGCTTTAATTCTTTCTGCTACTTATTATTTTATTAAAGATAAAAATTTATCTAAAAAATATTACGGAACTAAATAAACAACTAAAATTAGGAGGAACAAATGAATTTTTTTATGAATTCTCAGATTACTCTTGGAGTTAAAATTCTAGAAGTAATCTTTATTATTATGGGACTTACCCTTATATACACAGGTATTAAAAATTTAAAAGACGAAAACAATCCATCTCCTATAGGAACTGCTGTTTTCTGGTGTACTTTCGGAGTATTAATTGCTTTTGGAAGATGGATTCCTACTCAATTATGTGGAGCTTTAGTTCTACTGATGACTATTCCAGGAATAATGAAAAAAGTAAAAGTTGGAAAAAATGATATTCCTAATCCTTTACACACTAAAGAAATGGCTAAAAAAATTGGACTTAAATTATTTATTCCAGCTTTAGCAATCGGTATGTCTGCACTTTACTTTGTTATGTTTACTAAACTTGGTGCTCTTGTTGGTGTTGGTGTTGGTGTAATTATTTCTATGATTATATTAATGGTATATTCTGAAGAGAACAAGCCAACAACTTTCTTAAATGATGGAAAAAGACTTTTAGATGCTGTTGGTCCATTAAGTATTCTACCTATGTTACTTGCTTCTCTTGGAGCAATTTATACAAAAGCTGGAGTAGGGACTGTTATAGCTACTATCGTTGGGAAATTTATACCTGAAGGTAATGTAAATTTAGGTATAATTGTATTTGCTATTGGTATGGCTTTATTCACTATGATTATGGGTAATGCTTTTGCTGCAATAACTGTAATTACTGTTGGTATTGGTGGTCCTTTTGTTTTAGCTCACGGAGCAAACCCTACAGTAATTGGAATGCTTGCTTTAACTTGTGGATACTGTGGTACTTTATTAACACCAATGGCAGCTAACTTTAATATTGTTCCAGTTGCAATGTTAGAAATGAAAGATAAGAATGGAGTAATTAAGAACCAAGCATTCGTTGCTTTATCTATGCTTGTTTTCCAAATTATTTATATGATTATTTCTAAATAATAACTACTACTAAAATAAAATAAATTTAAAAAAATCTTAAAAAAATGATATCTTGGAGGTATAAAAATATGAAAAAAGTTTTAATTACAGGTTTTGATCCATTTGGAGGAGAAAGTATTAACCCTGCTTTTGAAGCAGTAAAAGCTCTTCCTGATTCAATTGAAGGATATGAAATTATTAAAAAAGAAATTCCTACAGTTTTTGAGAAATCTTATAAAGTACTTTTTGAAACAATCGATCAAGTTAAACCTGAAATTGTTATCTGTGTTGGACAAGCTGGTGGAAGATTCGAAGTATCTCCTGAGAGAGTTGCTATAAATGTTGACGACGCTAGAATTAAAGATAATGAAGGAAATCAACCTATTGATGTAAAAGTTTTTGAAGATGGAGAAAATGCTTACTTCACTAATCTACCAATTAAAAAAATGGTTGATGATATGAAGCAAGGTGCTGTTCCTGCTGTAGTTTCAAATACTGCTGGTACTTTCGTTTGTAACCACATTATGTATGCACTTATGTACTACATCAATAAAAACAATTTAAATATTAGAGGTGGATTCATTCATGTTCCATACTTACCTGAGCAAGTTTTAGATAAAAAAGGACAACCTTTTATGTCTCAAGAACTTATCACAAAAGGACTTGAAATCTCTATTGCTTCAGCTATAAAAAACACTGTTGATATTAAAGCTGTTGGCGGACAAATCTCTTAACAATAGTTAAGGAGTGAGAATTTATCTCACTCCTTTTTTATTTTATTTAAAATTTATATTTTAATTTTTTCAAGAAAATATATCCTTATTTAATTATTATTTGAGACTACTATTTTATAATATTACTATTTCAAATATAAAAATGCTGTTTCACAACATAATTTCACTGCAATTTCTAATGAATCTTCATCTATATCAAATTTCGGATGATGATGAGGATAGATTATTCCTTTAGATTTATTTCCACACCCAACAAAAGCAAAAGCCCCTGGAACTTCATTTAATAGAAAAGCCATATCTTCACCTATTGGCATTTTTTCACATTGGAAAAGATTTATCTCTGGTAATTTTTCTTTAATCATCCCTTGAATTTTATCTACAACTTCTGCATCATTAACTAAAACTTGACCTATTGCCCACTCATGGGAAAACTTTGTTTTAACTCTAAAAGCTTCTCCAGTATATTTTATAATTCTTTCCATTTTTTTAGGAATCTCTTCAATAAGTTCTTTAGAAAAAGTTCTAGTTGTTCCCTCTAAAACTGCATCTTGAGCTATTACATTAAATCTTGATCCTGAATTAAATTTCCCAATAGTTATAACTGCTGTATCAGTTGGATTAACCTCTCTACTTATTATCGTTTGAAGATTCTGAACTAAGCTTGCTCCTGCAACGATTGGATCTACACATTGGTGTGGCATAGCTCCATGTCCTCCAACGCCCTCTAATTCTATTTTAAACACTCCTACAGCTGCCATTCTAGCACCTGGATCTAAATTTACAGTCCCTGTTTCAAAATCTGCCCAAAGATGCAGTCCAAATATTTTTTCAACATCTTTTAAAACACCATGTTCTATTAAAACTTTGGCACCTTTTCCAGTTTCTTCTGCTTGTTGAAATAGTAACTTTATAGTTCCTTCTATATTCTCAATCTGACTTTGAAGATATTTTGCACTTCCTAGTAGAGTGGCAATATGTCCATCATGTCCACACGCATGCATAAACCCTTCATTAGCTGATTTAAATTCACAAGTATTCTCTTCCTTTATAGAAAGTGCATCTATATCCGCTCTTAACGCGACTACCTTCCCTGGTTTTTTTCCTACTATTTTCCCAACAACTCCATAATCTCCAATTACTTCAAAAGGGATTCCCATTAATGATAACTCTTCTTGTATTTTTTTAGAAGTCTCTTTCTCTTCAAAGCTTACCTCTGGAAATTTATGAAAATGCCTTCTCATCTTAATAACATAATCTCTTAATTCATTAGTGTAGTTCATAACCCTCTCCTTTTTTCTTTATAATAATTTTGAAAATATTCCTGCAACTATTACAGATACTATTGTTACACTTACAAATCCACCAACAAGCATTTTAGGAAGTATGTTTTTAGTAATATAACCTGTCTCTTCTTCTGATTCACCAACTGCTCTAGAAGCCTCATTTGTTAATACATAATTTGCTGGAAAACCATAAAAAGCGTTTAGAGCTATAGCTATTGACATCTCTTTAGAGTATCCTAAAACTCTTCCAACTAACATAGAAATAATTACTAGTCCTATAGTTGCAAAAATAATTACCCCTACCATAGGAACAATTATTTTCCCAAGTGCATCTGGAGTCGCTGTACTTAGTGATTGAAATATTAAAACCATTATCGATGCTAGCACCATTCCAAAAGATGCAGTTTTATCCAATACTCTTTTTTGAATAAATCCTATTTCAGCTCCAATAGCTCCATAAACTAGGCAGATAACAAATTTAGAAATTACTCCCCCTAATAACTTTTCTGTTAGCACTGCTAAATATGCTACTAATGCCGTTTGAAAGAAATAAAAATATGCATTTTGATATTTTTTAGGAATTATCATAAAAAATGATTTATCTTCATTTGATTTTTTTTCAACACTATTCTCTATTTCTACTACTTCTACTCCATCTTCTCTAAATTTTTTCTGAAGTCTTTTCGCTTCTTTTTTTAATGCATAAGCTGTTAAAGGATAACCTATAAATCCTTGCATTACATATAGCAGTATTGCTAAAAGCGATAAATCTGGCAATCCTTTTGCTGCTGCTACATCTTTCATTATTATAGCTGCTACTAATCCTCCAGTTAATGGTGGTACAGAAACATATAATACTGATTTTTCAAATACGAACCATCCAATTCCTATTATTCCTGCAACTATTCCTACAACTCCACTCAATGAAATAATCGCACTTTTCCACTCTCTTTTTAACTCATCTATACTGAACATCGTTCCCATATGCGTAATAATTAAGTACATTGCTAGCATTGATACAGGCATAAAGAGTCCAGACATCTCCATTAAATTTTTAGGTAAAATTGTCCAAAATCCAACTAAAAATATAACAGCACTCATAAATACAGAAGGTACTATCGCTCTAGTTTTTGTTGATATAAACTCTCCTATTGTTAGTATTAGCATTATTGTTGCAAATGCCGTTAGTACATCCCATGTCATAATTCTTCATCCCCTTTTTTATATTTTACGCTAATAAAAAAAAATTAGCTTGTTGACTATTAGAACATTATTTATAAAATATGTCAATAAAAAATGGTAAAAAAAAAGTGCCTCTACCAAGAGGCACTTCAGTTTCACTAGTCTTTTAAACTAATTTTTATCTGTTTTTTTAATCTTATTTTAAGAAATATCTAGTGTGTAATAATTCATGTGCTTTTTTACTTAAAGGGTAATCTAGATAATCATCATAAATTTTCTTAACATGCTCATTTTCATGAGATCTTCTAATTTCAGAATTTCTATCAATAGTGTTTAATCCCTCAGCTCTTTTCTCTAAAGTTTCTTGTTTCTTAGTTGCTTTTGGTTGTCCACCTCCACCAACACATCCACCTTTACATGCCATGATTTCAATCGCATGATAGAACTCTTCCCCTGCTCTTATCTTATCAAGCATTTTTGCAGCCTCTTCTAATCCGTGAGCGATACCTATTCTTAAATCTATATGACCTATTGAAAGTTCACAAGTTCTAAATCCTTCCCAACCTCTTAAAGCTGTGAATTCTATATCATCAATTCTCTCTCCAGTTATTTGTTCAACTGCAGTTCTTGTTGCCGCTTCAATAACTCCTCCAGTTCTTCCAAATATTATTCCTGCTCCTGAATAATAACCAAGCGGATTATCAAATTCTACATCCTCAAGATTTACCAAATCAATTTCAGTCTCTTTTATAATTTTTATAAGCTCTCTAGTTGTAATTACATAATCTGTATCAAAATTTACTCCTCTAGAAAACTCTTCTCTAGATGCTTCATATTTTTTAGCTAAACAAGGCATTATTGCAACAGATGTTATAGCATCTCTTTCTAATCCTTTTTCCTTTGCCCAAATATCTTTTACAACTGTTGAGAATATTTGCATTGGAGATTTTACTGACGATGGAACATCTAACATATCAGGGTATTTATGTTCAATAAATTTAACCCAAGCTGGACAACAAGAAGTTAGTAAAGGTAATCTTACACTGTCGTCACCTTTAAAGAACTTTTCTAATCTTTCTTGGAACTCTGTTGCTTCTTCCATTATTGTTAAATCTGCAGCCCATGCTGTATCAAAAACATATTGAACTCCTAACATTTTTAAAGCTGCATTTATTTTTTTCTCAACATTTACTCCTGGCTCAAGTCCAAAAGCTTCTCCTAATGCAACTCTAACTGCTGGTGCCATTTGAGTAACTAGCATTTTATTAGGCATAGCTAAATCTCTTAGGAAACGTAGGGTATTATCTCCCTCATGAATAGCATTTACTGGGCAAGCAGTTACACACTGACCACAGTGAGTACACAGTTCATTATCTATTACATGTGCCTCTTTAATTTTTCCACTAATACAGTTTACTGGGCATACTCTTGCACAAGCTGTACAACCAATACATTTACTTGTAATTCTAAACTTAACAAGTTGAGCACATTCTCCTGTATGACATAAGTTTTGCTCTATATGCTCTTCTATTTCGTGATAGAATTTGTCATTATCAAGAACTTCTAAAACAAGGTTATGTTTTTGAGTTGTTATATTTTTTATAGTTTCAGATAACTCTCTTAATATATAGACATCTCTCATATTAGATTTACCTTTTGTTATTCTATCTAAAATTCTCCAAATTTGATCAATTTCATGAGAAGCCATTAAGTAATCTCTTAATTCACCTTTTCTCATTCTTCCTTGAAGATGTTCTACATAAAACTTAGAAAATTGAACTATACAATCATCTTCAGATAATATAATTAAATTTTTTGCTTGTCCTGGATAGAAAAGAGAAAAATCTAGAGGTTTATCTAAACTTCCCTTTGTAAGGAATCCCCCAAATGGAAATCCTAATTGAGCAGCTTTAAACTCTCTTTTATTTTTAATTCCTCCTGCTAATTCTATTACCTCTCTTAAAGTCATCCCTTCTTTTACTTCAACAATAGTTGGCGTATTAATTCTCCCTGAAACAGCAACTATTCTTCCTTCTTCAAGTTTTGTATACTCTAAAACAGAGCTATCAAAAGATGAAAAATATGACCCCATTGAACTTTTTACGATAATTTGTCTCTTAAGCATTTTTCCTCCTAGCTTATATTTCCTAATTTATATATATATAAGTATCTCTTACTTCACATTATAACTTCTATCTCAAATTTAGTAAATTATTTTTATCTCTTTTTTATCTTTTTTATATATAAAATTCATTTTTTTTATTTATTATGTATATTAATTGCCCATTTTTTATCATTTTCATTTTTTATTTTATCATTTTTTTGAAAAAAAAAGATGATAAATACATTTTCAGTACATTTATCATCTAAGTTATTTTCTTTAATTTTTATTTTTTTCCTACAATTCATTTTTCTTACATAAATCAACATTATAAAGTTCAAATATCGCTATAAAATCTATTTTTTTCATTACAACAACCTTTTTTTATAAAATTGATAATTGTTTTTTATCATTTTTATAAAAAGATATTTATTAAGAGAGAG
The DNA here is from genome assembly GCA_051656905.1 of Fusobacteriaceae bacterium. Taxonomy (GTDB): domain Bacteria; phylum Fusobacteriota; class Fusobacteriia; order Fusobacteriales; family Fusobacteriaceae; genus JAGNZR01. Next base: position 31,383 of record JBOFJQ010000030.1, read on the forward strand.
GTTAAGAGTAGCATAAACGCCCCTCCAATTCTTGATGAAATTTGTGCAAATGGCATTAATATCATTCTTTTTGAAGCTGATAAAACAGCAACATCTCCAGTTCCACCCATATTAGCCATACATAATCCAGCTGTAATAGATGCCTCTATTGGATAAAATCCTAATAAATACCCCATTATTCCAGTTCCAATTACTGCTCCAATTACTGTTGTAGCAACTAAAACTAAATATATTGGAGAGAAGGCTTCAATAACTTCTTTTAAACTAGTATATGCCACTCCTATTCCAACTAATAATGCTGGAGTGAAAGCTTTCATAACAAATTGAAACCATTGTGATGCACACTGCTCATAATCTCTTCTTAATACCCCAACGCTTTTTATAACAGCAACTGAAATTATCATAAGTGCATAGGGATGGACATTGATAAATTTTGATAAAAGAGAACCTGTTACGAAAAAAGTAGTTGCAATAAGTACTCCAACAGCTAAATTTTCATACTTAATCTTTACCTCTTCTTCTTTCTCTACCTCTAATGTTTCTTGAGACTTTAATAATTTTCCTTCTCCAGAAAGTGAAGTATATTTATGTCCTAACTTGTCTAAAAGCCCACCTATTACAATTGCAAGTGCATTTCCTAAAGCTACTGCTGGTACCATTATAGAGAGTAACTCTTTAGGGTCTTTAGCAAAAGCCTTTCCAAATATTTGAGCTAAGGGAACTGCTCCTGCTCCCATTCCTCCACCCATAATTGGAATAGCTATAAAAAATATTGCTTTTTGAAATCCATATCCAAGTAAAGCTCCTACCATTCCTGTAAAAAGAACTGAAACAACAACTCCACCTATTATAACAGGAAGATATTTTATTGCTGCTTTTATTAATAAATCCCTATTCATCCCTAGAATGCTTCCAGTTATTAGGGCAGCAATATAAAAATCTAAAAATCCTTGAGCGTTCATAAATCCTTTTAAATTATCAACAGTCTCTTTGGGAAATAATCCGTAATATACAAAAGCCGCCGAAGCAAATATAATAACTATCGGTCCACCACCTAAATAATCTTTTACTATAGGTGTTTTATTTCCAATATAATCCAATATTGCTCCAATTACCATTAAAATCGGAAAAGCTCCAAGCATCCCTTTGGGTAATGCTCCCATATACATAGCTATAAACAGTATTCCTGTAATCGGTATAAAATATTTCATTTCTAAGCCAGCTAATTTTAACTTTTCCTCCATACTTTCCCCCTATATAATTTTTTAAACTTAAACAGTTTTAACATATTCTATATATTAAATCAAGGTTTTTTTTATATGGTTGTAAAGTATAACGATTCATTTGAAATCTATTAGTTCTATTTTAATTCAGTTCACATTTATTTTATCTTTATGATAAAACTGTGATCTAAAGGCCCTTTTCCTTTTCCCAAATCCATTTTTTCTTTTAAAGCGCTGCTTATATATTTTTTAGCTTCTTTAATACTATCTTCCATAGACTTATTTTTAGCCAAGTTACAAGTGATTGCTGAGGATAATGTACACCCTGTTCCATGAGTATTTTCATTATCAATTCTTTCTCCATTAAACCAAATTATCTCTCCATTTTTGTACAGTAAATCATTTGCACCTTCTATTAAATGACCACCTTTTATTAAAACATTGCTATTAATTCCCATTTCAGAAATTTTTTCAGCAGCTTTTATCATATCTGATTCACTTATTATTTTCATTCCAGAAAGAACTTCTGCTTCAGGTATATTTGGAGTAATAAGTTTTCCTAAAGGTAATAATTCATTAACCATTATATCTAAAGCTTCCTCTGATAAAAGATTAGATCCACTAGTTGATACTATCACTGGGTCTATAACTATATTTTCTATATTATATTCTTTTATTTTTTTCACAATTTTTTTTATTATCTCACTATTAGATACCATACCAATTTTTACTGCATCAGGAACTATATCCGTAAATATAGAATCAATTTGTTTTTCTACGAATTCAGGAGCAATATCAAATATTCCAGTTACTCCCATAGTATTCTGTGCTGTAAGAGCTGTTATAACACTCATGCCATAAGTTTTATTAGTTATAAAAGTTTTTAAGTCAGCTTGAATTCCAGCACCTCCACTACAATCTGATCCTGCAATTGTTAATACTTTTTTCATAATTATATTCCCCTTTTCGTTTTTATTTTATTTAATAATAATTTGTGCTAAAATTTTATTTTTATTTTTATTTTATTAATGTAGCTTTTTTTCCATTTAAAAGAATCTCGTCACTCATATTAAAAATTTCATCTATTATATAATTCCTATATGTTGAATTTCCTTCTGCTGCACTTAACCTCTCTCTTGCTCTCTCACCAGCTAATCCCATTGCACAAACTGCATCTACCACACTTTCTACCATGTTTTCTCTATTTGCTGCTATAAACCCTCCTATAAGAGCTGTAAGCATACATCCTGTTCCTGTTATTTTCGCCATCATCTCATGTCCATTTTTTACTATATACACAACTTCATTTTTGGCTATAATATCTATTTTTCCAGTTACTACAATTATAGAATCTAGTTTTTTTGAAAAATCCCCTATTATTTTTATTGTATTTAATAAATTTTCCTCAGTTACTACATCCTCTAAATTAGCATCCACCCCTTTTGATCCTAAAGTTCCTAGTGCTAAAGCTTTTATCTCTGATATATTTCCGCAAATAACCGAAAATTTCACCTCTTTTAAAAGTCTTTTTATCACTTCACCTCTTAAAGTAGAAGCTCCTACTCCAACTGGATCAAGAGTTACTGTATGTCCCATTTTATTGGCTAATTTTCCTGCAAAAACCATTGATTCAACTGTTCTTGCATTTAACGTTCCTATATTTATATTTAATCCATTGCTTATTTTCACAATATCCTCTATCTCTCCAATTTCATCTGCCATAATTGGAGATGCTCCACAAGCTAATAAAATATTAGCACAATCATTCACAGTAACATAATTAGTTATATTATGAATAATCGGATTTTTTTCTCTTATATTTTTAATTGTTTTCATTTTTAACTCCTCCTATCTCTTTTCTGAAAATTTTATTAATTATAACTGTTAATATTAAAATAATAACCATAACAGGAACAGTATTTCCAATAGGTGTTTCTATTTTCATAAAAAGTCTATATAAAACAAAACCAACTATCCAAATTCCAATATTAATGGAACTTAAATTATTTTTTGTATAGTCATTTTTTAAAATAAAATGATCTGCAATTTGTATAGCTACCATCGGTGCAAAAACAGATCCTATTAAATATAAAAAGCTTTCATACTGAGTAGTTGACGTAAACATCAATAAAATAACAGCTATTATACATGTTGCAACTCCTCCTTGTTTTTCTGTAATTTTACTCGATATAACTGTAGCACTTACCCCTGATGAATATGTATCTAAAAAAGTTGTTGTCACTGTGGATAAGATTATTATTAAAAGTCCACCAATACCAAATCCTGCTGTTTTCATTATTTCTGCAATATCCATACTACCAGTATATATAACTACTCCCATACCTATAAAATACATCCATGAACTTGATAGAAAATACACTATTGAGCTTACAAGGACTGCTTTCTTAGGTTTTTTTGCATCCCATATATAATCAGATATCAAAGGTAACCACGACAGGGGCATAGCTATAGAAAGCTCCATAGCTCCCCCAAATGTTATTCCACTTTTTAATATCTCTTTAGGTGTTCCTGAAAATATAATTTTACTCAAAAGCAAAGTTAATATAAAAAGAGTTATCATAGCAAATAAATTTAGCTTGTTCATTTTTTTTATATCCTTTACAATCCAAACTATAATTAATAAAGCTATTATTCCTCCCCATACCAAATCGCTTTCAAACTTAATTATACTGTTAGAAACTGAAGCTCCAGTGGCAATCATCACCGCTGTCCAACCTATAAGTTGCAAAATATTTAGACCTGAAAAAAAAAGTGCACCTTTTTTTCCAAAAGAAAGTTTTACACTTTCCATGGAATTTTTTCCAGTTCTTGCCCCTATTAATCCCACTAAATAAAAAATTATTCCTCCAATTAAATGCCCTAATAATATTGCAATAGCACCTTTCCCCATTCCTAAAGGGGCTATTAAAGCTCCTGTCAATATCTCTGATATTGATATTGCTGCACCAAACCAAATTAAACCGTGATTCAACATAAAAACTCCTCCTAATTTCTCTTTTTATAATATGCGAACACTATAAAGCAATTAATATGAACAAGGAATTTCTCTTTTTTATAAACAAAAAAAAGGAAATACCCTAAGATATTTCCTTTAAACAAAGCACATGCTATATACTTCCTCCGTTGGCATTATCCAAATCAGGTATAAGGGTCGAAGTTGATTACTTCCTCTCAGCCTGCTTACAAGCTCCCCCGTTCAATATTAAATTATAAAATAATACTCTCTTTACATTCATAGTGCAAAGAGAGTATAACAAAATATATTTCTATTAGTCAATTATTTTTTCTAAAATTTTAGAATTTTAATTTTAGAAAAAGAAAAATCCAGTTGAGATTATAACTCCAGATACGATTGTTACTATTAAACAATATCCCATAATATCTTTTGCTCCTAATCCTGCAATTCCTAATGCTGGAAGTGCCCAGAATGGCTGTATCATATTAGTCCATGCATCTCCCCAAGCAATAGCCATAGCTGTTTTAGCAGCTGGAACCCCTAATGCTAATCCTGCTGGCATCATTATTGGAGCTTGAACTGCCCATTGACCTCCACCAGAAGGAACAAAGAAGTTAACTAATCCTGCACTTATAAATGAGAAAAGTGGGAATGTTCTTACTGTTGATATTCCTACAAAGAAATTCGACATTTGTGACGCAAGAGATAACCCGTCCATATTTTTACCAACCATTATTCCCATTATACCTGCATAGAAAGGGAATTGTAATATAATTCCTGCACTTCCCTTTGTTGCTTCGTATATAGCGTCTAAGAATCTTCTAGGAGTTCCATGTAAAATTATTCCTAAGAATAAAAATATGAAGTTAACTATATCTAAATTTAGTGCAAAACCTTTTGTTGCTAAATAATATACTATATAAGTGAATCCCATAACTCCTAAAATCATTGATAAAACTTTACTATTTTCTAATTTTTCTGCTGGAGTCATATCCGCTCTATTTTTTTCTATTTTTTCTTCTTCAACTAGCAATTTAGAATCAATTGTTACTACATCTTCATCACTAGGACACATAGCTCTATTTAGAAGTGGTAAAGCTATAAGTAAAGCAACAACTATAAATATATTCATAGGTGAAAATAGTGTTTCTGATGTAGGAATAGAAGCTGCTATTGCTCCTGCTGTCTGTTTCTTTAACGCTTCTCCACCAGATGCTAATTGCAATGGAATAGACCCTGAAAATCCACCATGCCATACAACGAAACCTGAATAAGCTGAAGCTATTAACAATCTATAATCTACACCCTTTAATTTTCTTGCAATTTCTTTTGCAAAAAGCGCACCAATTACAAGACCAAATCCCCAGTTTATTAAACTTGCAACTGTAGAAACTAATGTTACTACAACTATTGCTTGTCCTGGAGTTTTTAATTTTGATGCTAAATTTTCAAGTCCTCTTTTAAATACTGGTGAACTTGCCATTGTGTGACCTGTTACCAATACTAATGCCATCTGCATTGAGAAAGATAGTAATGACCAGAATCCACCTGCCCAATTTTTTATTACTCCAATTGGAGATTGATTTGTAAATATTACTGAACAGATAAATACAATAAATGTTAGCAAAGCACAAAATAAAAATGGATCTGGTAAATATTTCTGCATTATACCTACGCAAAAATGTGTAAATCTCTTAAAAAGCCCCTCTTTTTTCATTTCTTTTTTCACTTTTGTAATTCCCTCCTTGAACCTATTTTCCCATAACTTTCAAGTTTTCAGAAACTATAAGTTTAACCTCTGTAAAAGCTTGAATATCCTCAACTGAAGAATAAGGAGATATTTCTGTTAATAAAAGTCCCTCTTTAGTTACTTCCATTACCCCTTTTTCAGTTACAATTAAATTTACTTGAGATGCAGCCGTTAAAGGCAAATTGCACTCTTTTAAAATTTTAATACTTCCTTTAGCTGTATGCTCCATTGCAACTATAACTTTTTTAGCCCCTACAACTAAATCCATAGCTCCACCCATTCCTGGAACCATTTTCCCTGGAACCATCCAGTTTGCTAAATTTCCTTTTTCATCTACTTGTAGAGCTCCTAAAACTGTTGCATCTACATGTCCACCTCTAATTATTGAAAAAGATGTAAAACTATCAAAGAAAGCTCCACCTTCTAAAAGAGTAGCTGGACCTCCTCCTGCATTTGTAATCTTATTATCTATTGGTTCTGCTGGTGCTCCACCCATTCCAATTATTCCATTTTCTGATTCTAACATTACATTTACATCACTAGGGATAAATGCAGCAACTTCTGTTGGTAGACCAATACCAAGATTAACAACATCTCCATCTTTAAATTCTTTTGCTACTCTTGTTGCAATTATCTCTCTAATTTGTTCTTTTGTTAACTCAGCCATTTATCTCTTTCCTCCTTGAATGATATAATCTACATATATTCCTGGTACTACTATTTCTTTAGGATCTAAAGCTCCATCTATTATTTCATCCGCTTCAACTATTACTAAATCTGATGCTGTTGCCATTACAGGATTAAAGTTTCTACTTGACCCTTCATAAGATAAGTTTCCATATTTATCAGCTTTCGAAGCATAAATTAATGAAACATCTGCCTTTATAGCTTTTTCTAATATAAATTTATTTCCATTAACCTCAATTATTTCTTTTCCCTCTTCAACCATAGTTCCAAGTCCTGTAGGTGTTAAAATTCCACCAAGTCCTGCTCCACCAGCACGAATAATCTCAGCTAGAGTCCCTTGAGGTGTTAAAACTACCTCCATCTCTCCTGAATGCATTTGTTTTCCAGTTTCAGCATTTGTTCCTATATGAGAGCAAATAACTTTTTTTATTCTCTTCTGTGTTACTAACTGCCCTCTATCAGCATCAGAATAACTTGTATCGTTAGATATCATAGTTAAATCTTTTACATCATTTTTAATCATCTCTTCAATTATAATTTTAGGAACTCCCGTTTTTAGAAAACCTCCAATCATAACTGTCATACCATTCTTAACATGTTTTCCAGCTTCTTCTACAGATACTACTTTTTTCACAATTTCCTCCCTTAAATATTTATATTATAAATAAATCTTAACAACCCTATTGTAACCAAAATCTTTTGAGAAGTAATTCTATATTGCACTGTATTAATTAAAACATATTTTCTTTTTTTTCTCAAGAATTTTCTTACCTTTTTACCATTTTTATGTTTTAAAATTAAAAAAAAGACCAAACGTTCTATTCTAGTTCAGTCTTTTTTTGAGGTATTTTTAGCTAATAAATGAGATTCTAGTTAACAATTCTTTGTCTAACAAAAGAAAAGTTAATAATATTTGTATTTACATACTCTTTTGCATATATTAGAGGTTTGTTATTATCGTCATAATTTGTTCCTGTTATAACCAAGAAAGATTTTATTTCGTTATCACATTTAAATATTTTTTTTAATTCAACATTTTCAAGTGTTGTCGTTGTTGAAATCTCTGATTTTTCCCAAATAATTTTTTTATTACACTCTGCATGAAAAAAATCGAATATTGAATTTTCATATTTTTTAATATCTTCACAACTCTCTTCTTTTAATAGCAAAGAGGCTGGAAAATAATCTATACAATAAACACATGGTGTTTTATCAGCATAAAAAGTTTTCTTAGCTACTACAACTTTTTCTTTCATAGGGATTCTAAGTTCTTTAGCAATCTTTTCATCATCTAACTCTTTAATAACATAGTTAATATTTTTAACAGAAGTTGAATATCCACTATTCTTTATTATTTCACTAAAAGCCTTCATAGGAGTTAATTGAACATTCATTTTTAGCGCTTCAACATTTATAAAAGTTCCTTTTCCATGTTTTCTAAAAATCAATCCTTCTGATGCAAGTTCATTAAGTGCAGATCTTACTGTAATTCTACTTACATTCAACAGAGAGCTTAAATCATCTTCACTAGGCAACTTATTGCTATGACCATAATCTAAATTCTTTATATATTTATATATATTTTCTTTTACTAATTTTGTAAGATTTTTAACATTAATACTTTCCATTTTTGCCTCCAACTTCTCATATTATCTAATTTGTATTATAGCATAGACTTTTTATTTTTTATATTCTTATCTATTTTTCTACTTAAACCCTTTATATTTCGATAGCAAACAATGTTTTTAGAACTTTATCAGAACATAAAATTTAAAAAACAGACAAAAAAAGTTTGACATTTAAAATCTTTTATAATAGAATCTAGAAATAGGTAATACCTATTACGTATTACAAAATTGTTGAAGGAGAAAATATAATATGGAAAAATTATTAATTAAAAATGCAAAAGCTATTATCAGTTGTGATAACAATGACCAAGTTTACAATGAAGGATGTAATATTTACATTGAAAATGGGGTCATAAAAAATATTGGTCCTGAGTGTTTTGAGGCAGATAGAGTTATTGACGCTACTGATATGTTAATTTATCCTGGACTAGTTAACACACACCATCACCTTTATCAAGTCTTTACTAGAAATCTTCCACAAGTACAAAATATGGAACTTTTCCCTTGGCTTTTAACACTTTATGAGATTTGGAAAAATTTAGATGAAAAAACAATAAAATATAGTTCATTAGTTGGAATTGGGGAACTTGCAAAAAATGGTTGTACAACTGTTTTCGATCACCACTATGTTTTCCCTAATGGAATAGGTAACAACCTTATAGATGTTCAATTTAAAGCGGCTGAAGAGATTGGAGTAAGAATGCACTCTTCAAGAGGTAGTATGTCTCTTAGTAAAAAAGACGGTGGACTTCCTCCAGATACTGTAGTGCAAACAGTAGATGAAATTTTAGCTGATTCAGAAAGATTAATAAAACAATATCATGACTCTAAACCATTCTCTATGAGACAAATGGTTCTTGCTCCTTGCTCTCCATTCAGTGTAACTGGTGAACTAATGAGCAAATCTGCTGTACTTGCTAGAAAATACGGTGTTAGACTTCACACTCACCTTTGCGAAACAATTGATGAAGAAAACTTTACTCTAGAGAAATTTGGAATGAGACCTCTTGAATATATGGCATCTTTAGGATGGGTTGGTCCAGATGTATGGTATGCACACGGTATTCATTTCAACGATGAAGAGCTTGATTTATTGGCTAAAACAAAAACTGGAGTAGCTCACTGTCCTGTTTCAAATATGAAACTATCATCTGGTATTGCTAGAGTATCTGAAATGATTAAAAAAGGGATTCCAGTAGGACTTGCTGTTGATGGAAGTGCTAGTAATGATGGTTCTAACTTATTAGAAGAAATAAGAGTTGGTTTCTTACTTCAAAGATTAAAATATAGTAACGAATCAGCTTCTGGTTATGATATATTAAAGATTGCTACTCGTGGAGGAGCTCAAATTCTTGGAAGAGATGATATTGGTCAACTTGCTGTTGGAAAAGCTGCAGATTTATTCTTCATCGACTCTAATAGAATGGAATTAGTTGGTACTCATTCTGATTATAAATCAATACTTGGTACTGTTGGAGTAAAAGAAAGTGTTGATCTTACTATGGTTGGAGGAAAAATAATAGTAGAAAATGGTAAACTTGTAAATGTAAATGAAAAAGAGATTACTAAAGCTGCAAATATTTTTGTAAACGAGTTAATATCTAAAGCATAATTCTAATAATTACTATACTAAACTGTGGAGGCAAATGTGGAAAAAGGGATTTATAAAGTAAATGGAGATATCACAATTAGTGAACAAATTATATATGGTATACAGCATGTAATATCAATGTGTACTGGTGTCTTAGTAGTTCCTTTAATAATAGGAAGTACTTTAGGAATTGATAAAGAAGCTTTACAATATCTTATAGGTGCATCATTCATGATGGCTGGAATAGGAACTTTAATACAATCTTCAGGTTTTTTCAAAGGGATAGGGATAAAACTTTTAGCCATAGAAGGGGTTAGTTTTATAGGTATGATGTCTCTTTCTAGTATAGCTTTAAAGTATAAGGGAATTGATCCCATGTTAGGATTACAAGTAATGTTTGGAGCAACTATTGTTGTTGGAGCAATTACTATGCTTATAGCTCCTTTCTTCGGAAAAATCTTAAAATATTTTCCATTTTTAGTATCTGGAATCATAGTAACAATGTTAGGTCTTTCATTAATGCCAACTGCAATTGCATGGATTGGTGGTGGATTTGGGGCTGGTAAAAACTTTGGTAGTTTCTTAAATTTAGGATTAGCACTTTTTACTTTCGTTGTGATTTTATTAGTTCAAAAATATGGAAAAGGAACTTTTGCTAATTTAGCTATTCTATTCGGAATCGCATTAGGAACAATCCTTGGTGGTTTTCTAGGTTTCACAAATTTAGATGCTGTTAGAAATGCTGGTATTTTAAGTGTTAACAGACCTTTCTTATTTGGAATTCCTAAGTTTGAATTATCTGCTATTCTATCTTTAAGTCTTGTGCAAATTGCAACACTTGTTGAAGGAATTGGAAACCAAATAAATTTAACAAATGCTTCAGGTGAACAGTTAGACAATAAAAATCTTGTTTCTGGTATAAAAGGACATGGTTTTACTACAATGTTAGCAGGATTATTCAACTCTTTTCCACATGGAATTTTCGCACAAAATATAGGGTTAGTTGAAATTAGTAAAGTTACAAACAGAAAAGTTGGAATCACTTCAGGACTATTACTTATTTTAGTAAGTTTATTCCCTAAAGTAATATCTTTCATCACTATTATCCCTGATCCTGTATTAGGTGGAGCTGCAATTATCATGTTCGGAGTTATAGTTGCAAATGGTATCAGAATGATTGGAAGTATCTCTTTTACCAATAATCAAAATATTATAGTTGTTGCTGCAAGTATCACAATGGGACTAATTCCTGTTATGAATCCTGCTGTTTTAAGTTTCTTCCCAGGAAATATAAAATTATTATTTGAAAATGCAATTGTTTTAGGTGGTCTTACTGCGGTAATATTAAATGCTTACTTCAATGGAATCGAAAAATAATAGCAACAATTATTAAGTATTAAAAAAGGCTGTGAACCCCAGTTCACAGCCTTTTACTTTTGTTTAAAGTATATAAATCATAACTTGAAGTATAATTATAGTTATAACACCTGCTACAACAATCGACAACGCACTCATTGCCCCTTCTACCTCTCCTAACTCTATAGCCCTTGATGTTCCAACAGCATGGCTCGCAACACCTATTCCTACGCCTTTTGCAATTGGATGTAAATCTCCCATATATCTAAAAATTGTACTTGCTAACATATTCCCTATAATTCCAGTTGTAATTATACCAAAAACTGTAATAGAAGGTATTCCGCCAATCATATTACTAGCTTCAATTCCAAAAGGAGTTGTTATTGACTTTGGAACTAATGATATAAGCAACCTTTTATCTATTCCTAAAAGCTTTCCCCCAAAATAAATTGACAGCATAGCAACAACTGATCCTACAAGTCCCCCTACTAATATAGGTACATAATTCTTTTTTAAATTATCTAATTGCTTATAAAGAGGAACTACTAAAAGTACTGTAGCTGGTGCTAAGAAAAAAGTTATTAAGTCTCCACCTTTATTATAATACTCTAAAGGAATATTAAATATATGTATAATTGAAATTATTATTATTCCAGCAATCAATAAAGGATTGCAAAAAGCTTGTTTTGTCTTTTTAAATATATATTTTCCAATTTCAAATGCTAATATAGATACAATTATTCCAAATAGTTTGTCATCTAAATAGTTCATCTTATTTCTTTCCCCCTTTTCTCATTATTAAAACATTCACAACTTTTGAAGTTATTACAATAGCTAATACAGTTGTAAAAATCATCAAAATTATTATTTTGAAAAAATCTTTTTTCAATAGTGGTAAAAACTCATACATTTTTACTACTGCAGGTAAAAAAAGAATTGTCATGTTCCCTAATAAAAAATTTGTTGTTTTTTCTATAGCATTTAACCCTAAATGTTTTTTATGGAGTAGAAAAAACATCATTCCCATAGATACTATAATACTTGGTAATGGGATATGTAATACCTGTTTTAATATTGACCCTATATAGGTTATTGATAAAATTATAATCAACTCTCTAAACATACTCTTTTCTTCCCCCTCTTCTATTCTAATAAAATGAAAGGGCTAACTGGTTAGCTAGCCCTTTCATTAACTTTCAAATAAAATTAATCTTTATTTTTCATATGTGGAAATAATATTACGTCTCTTATAGAAGGTGCTCCTGTTAATAACATTATTAATCTGTCTATTCCTATTCCTAATCCACCTGTTGGAGGTAGGGCATACTCTAGAGCCTCTATGAAGTCATCATCGATAACTGGCATAGCCTCGTCATTTCCTCTCATAGCCTCTTCTACTTGATCCTCTAGTCTTCTTCTTTGGTCTGCTGGGTCATTTAACTCAGTAAATGCATTTCCGTACTCTCTAGCATCTATAAATAACTCAAATCTATCTGTAAATCTTGGATCCTCTGCATTTTTCTTTGCAAGTGGAGAAATTTCTACTGGATGTCCAAAAACAAATGTAGGTTGAACTATATGCTCTTCACACTTTTGCTCAAAGAATTCATTAATTATATAACCTATAGAGTTCATATGTGCAGCGATTTCTACCTTGTTCTCTTTTGCAATAGCTTTTGCTTCATCAAAGTCTTTTATAGCCCAGAAGTCTACTCCTGTAACTTCTTTGATTATATCAACCATGTGAATTCTTCTAAAGTTTTCAAGTATTAATGTTTTTCCATTATATTCAACTGTTGTTGTTCCTAATACCTCTTTAGCTAAGTGAGAAACAATTCCCTCTGCTATATTCATCATATCAATATAGTCTGCATAAGCTTGGTACAGTTCCATCATAGTAAATTCTGGATTGTGTCTAGTTGAAATTCCTTCATTTCTAAAGTTTCTGTTAATTTCATAAACTCTATCAAATCCTCCAACTACTAATCTCTTTAAGTAAAGCTCAGGAGCTATTCTTAAGTAAAGTTCCATATCTAGTGCATTATGGTGAGTTATGAACGGCTTTGCTGCTGCTCCTCCTAGGATTGGGTGCATCATTGGAGTTTCAACTTCTAAGAATCCTCTAGAATTTAAAAAGTTTCTTACTTCATTCATAATTTTGTTTCTTTTTAAGAAAGTTTCTTTTACATCTCTGTTTACTATTAAATCTAAATATCTTTTTCTGTATCTGATTTCTACATCTGTTAAACCATGATATTTTTCTGGTAATGGTCTTACATTTTTAGAAAGAAGTGTAAATTCGTTAACTCTTAATGTTAATTCACCTTTTTGAGTTAAGAACATTTTCCCTTTTAATCCAACTATATCTCCAACTGCTATTAATCCAATTAAATTGAAAACTTCTTCTCCAACTTCATCTTTTCTAATATAAGCTTGAACTTTACCTGTCTGATCTTCTATATGAACAAATACAGCTTTACCTTGCTCTCTTAATCCCATAATTCTTCCAGCTGTTTTGAACTCTTTCTCTTCTTCTAAGTTAGAGGCTAAAAGCTCTGCAATCATATTTTGCTTATCGTATTTCTTTCCAAATGGATCTATTCCCATTTGTTTTATCTCTTCAACCTTTTTCCATTTATCCATCATAATGTGGTCGTTTTGTATTCTGTCAAAATATCTTTCCATGTTGCCTCCATAATTTTATATTTATTTTTATTATTATAAACAATGTTCCCATTAATGTCTACTTTTTATTTTTTATTTTTACTATTGCAATATTACTTTTTCTAGCCCACGTTGTTCCTGGGTAGTCATTTATCGTCTTTTTATGCCATAAAATTGAATTGTTATTATCATTTTTTTTCTCATAAGACATACCTATATTGTGTAAACTTTCACCTTTTCTTATGCTTTCATCTGTGGAATCAACATATTTTTTATAATTTTCTATAGCTTTATCGTAATCTCCTACAATAAAGTAAGAATTTCCTAAATAATAATTAATATCAACTTTTGATGTTTTGTCTTTTATATTATTAAAGTAGATTATAGCTTCATCATATCTATTTTGAACAAATGCCTTTCTACCTTTATCGTAATATTTTTGATCAGCATCTACCTGTGTAGCATCTAATTGTACCGTCGCCTCTTCAATTTTTGAGCTTTGAGGAGCTATTTGTTCTGAAATTTCGCTTGGAGTTTTTTCAACATCAACTGTTTCTTGTTGCCCTGATATATCTGCTAAAGAAAGATTATTTACCGGCTTACTACTAGTTTCAGTACTCTGTACTGGATCTTTTTTAGTGAAAGGATTTAATAAATCTAAAATATTTTTATCCTTATTTTCTGTAGCAATTCTTTTTAATTCTTCATTACCCAGTCTATTTCCTTCACTTAATAGATGCTGACGCTCTCTCTCTGATAGAGTAGTCTTGGTTTTAAGATATTTTATTATATCTTGAGCAAATCCTTCATATTTTTTAGTGTAATATATATAGTAATCATCTACATTAAGATTATAATTTGATATTTTTAACTCACCTTTAAATAAAGAAGTTATATCACTTTCACTAAAATTTGTTATTTTTTTCAGATTATTCATTTTTTTTACAGCATTATCATAATCTGAATTTTCTACAAACACATTGAAAAGTAAAACATTTAACTCATTTTCTCTCGTATCGTTAGGATATGCAATTGTATATAAATCAATACTAGAAATAGTTTCATTATATCTCTTAAAATTATAAGAATTTCTTATTGCATCATATGCAGCCTGTTTTTCAAATTTATAGTTTAAAATATTATTTACAACTAGGGTTTGTTGAATTTTATTTTTCCTATTTATTTTTAAAGTATATTGGTTTTGGAATAAAGATCTAAATCTATAACTAGACTCTCTCTTTACAAGTTGATAATCAGGAACTTTTTTTCCTACAATATATATAGAAATTATACTAGGATCACTTATTAATAAAGTTTCTCCCGCATATAAATCAACTTTTTTTGTATTTTCTGTTATTTTATTTTGACTAACTGTATTATTTGACCAATTCTTTTTAAGAGTATTTAATACAATCTTACTTCCACCATTATTTAAATTTATGTTATTCTGAACTAATCGTCTTCCTTGAGATTCCTCTTCAGAAACTACAAAACTTTTATCAGTTCCCCTTCTCATAAAATCATTTAAAGAAGTACATCCCGTCATTAACAGAAGAGAAATTAGTAATATTTTTCCTTTCATCCTATCTCCTTACCAAATTTAATTATTTTTCAAATATATGTATGTTCAAACTGTTAACTATCTCGCTATCTTTATAAAGATCATAAGATACAGTAATCTTATCTTCATTATACACCAGTTTGCCATTTTTTACTTTAAAACTTTCCTTAAGTCCATAGGCTTCCAAATAAAAATTCCCTAATCCGTTCTCTAAAAAATAAAGTTTGCCTAAAGTTTGTCCTTTTCTTTCCATCTTAAATCTATTTCCAAAAAAAGTTAACTCTGTTTCTCCTATCTCACTGGAATAAAAATACGTAAAGCTTTCACTTAAAACTTTTTTTTGAGCTACAACATCTTCAAGTATCTCATCTTTATAAGAGTCTGTGCTCTTTATTTTCAAATTAATAGTCATCGTCATCGTCATAATCTCTATAGTTGTCATCGTAATCATCATAGTCATCTTCTATGTCTCTATCTTCTCTATCGTAGTATTCATCCTCTTCATAATCCCCAATACTACCTGCTAAAAGATATTCATCTTTCCAATACTCAATAATGTCACGAGCTTCTCTTTTATCATCTACAAGTTGAACTTCTTCCTCATCTTCATTTGATAAAAATACAAATAAATTCCCGTCAAAATCCTCTGTTATTAAATACTCAGCCTCTCCTAACGTCACAATTTCTAGAACATTTAATTCATGCTCTTCTCCATTAATATCAAAATCAAAATTTTCACCTTGAACGTACATCTTTTCCTCCTAATAAATTTTAACACTTTTACTTATGATACTTAATATTATTATTAATCCCAAACCAACGATATAGTTGTTCGAAAAAAATTAATCTCATCAATTGATGAGGAAATGTCATCTTCGAAAAACTCAACCTCATATCTACAACTTTTCTTAACTCGTCTGAAACTCCGTAAGAACCACCTATCACAAAATTTATTGTACTATTACCTCTAACCCCTATATTTTCTATCTCTTTTGCCATTTCTTCAGAGGAAAGTTGCTTTGCACCAATATCTAATAAAATAGTGTATCCTTTATTTTTTTCCAGAGTTTTTATTATTTCACTACACTCTTTTTCTATGGATTTCTCCCTTTGAATATCATTTCCATCTTCTTTTAATTCTATTACTCTTACTTTAGCAAAAGCTGTTAAACGTTTTAGAAATTCATCGATTCCTTCGTTTATATATTTCTCTTTAACTTTTCCTATACATACAAGATTAATATTCAATACATCACATCACTTTTTTTTAATTTTTTTTTACTTTCTTTTAAATTTCTTTTCCATTTCATCTAAAGAAAGCCTTAGGATAATGGGTCTTCCATGAGGACATGTATATTCCCCTATCTCATGAAGTTTTTCTATTAAATCTACCATTTCATCATATTTCAAAGACTCTCCAGCTTTAACTGCCCCTTTACATGACATGGTAACTATTATCCCCTCACGAGGATCTCTATTCCTGTATGTACCTATCTCTGCTAAAACATCTCTAAAAAAAGATTCTATACTTTCTTTCATTGAAAAAGTTGGAATAGCTCTAATTAAAACTTCATTTTTACCAAATTCTTCTATTTCAAATCCAAAAGAGTTTAACACTTCCATATTTTCACGAATTCTATCCATATCAATTGGATCTAAAAATATTCTTTGTGGGATTAATAATCCCTGGCTTTTTATCTCTTTTTGCTCATACTCTTTTTTATAATTCTCATATAGAATTCTTTCATGTACTATGTGTTGATCATAAATTTCTAGTGATGATTTATTTTCAACAATTATATAAGAATTCATAAACTGACCAATTATTTTTAAGTCCAGATTTTTACTTTTTTCTAATTTAGGTATATTATCCTTGCAATTGCTAATATTATCAGTAATTTCAGGAAAATGCAACCCCTCTTTTTCCTTTTTTTCATTTTCCTTTTTATTAACATGCATATCTAATTTACAACTATTTTCAAAATTAGTAAATATATTTTCTATATTTTTTTTTATGATACAATTTTTTTCATTTAAATTTTCAGAAATTTCTTTTTTTTCAACAGTTTCATTTTTTACTAAAATATTAGATTTTGGTATCTCTCCTATTTCTAATATTTTCTTATTCTCCATAGGGATACTTTCATAATATTTAACTTTAGTATCATTTGGTTTTTCATTATTAATCTTAGTATTACTCTCGTTTTCACTATATTTTTTCTCTAATACTTCCTCTGTTTTTCTGTAATCAATAGTCTCTATATTTAGTTCTCTAGCTGTTAAATCATCATTTTTAGAAATTACCTCTTTTATCTTACTACTTACCAAATTATAAATATTTGTATCATTACTAAATTTTACTATTTTTTTAGAAGGATGAACGTTTACATCTACATCTTTTCCATTTACATTTATAAAAAGTATTACAAAAGGATATTTACCTTTTGATAATTTTGTATAATAGCTATCTATAACAGCTGTCTCTATTAATTTTGACTTTACAACTCTTCCATTTACAAATATATAGATAGAATCCTTTGTTGATCTAGAAATACTACTATTTCCTAAAAACCCTAATTCAAACTCTACTAAGTTTTTTAATATGTTTCTTCCAAATACTTCCACTATACTATTTTTCATTCCATTTCCACTAGTAGAAATAGATTCTTTCCCACTAAGTGTTAGAGATATTGCTATATCTGGATTAGCTAAAGCTTCTTGAAATACGATATCTTTTATGTATGAGTACTCTGTTGTCTCTCTTCTTAAAAATTTTAGTCTTGCTGGTGTATTAAAGAAAAGATCCCTTATTTCTATTTCGGTTCCTCTATTTAAAGTTGCCTCTTTAAAAGAGGTAATTTTACTCCCTAATACTGTAATTATATTTCCAATCCCCTCTTCTGTTTTAGAGGACATCCTAACTTTTGCTACAGCACAAATTGATGATAGTGCCTCCCCTCTAAATCCATAGGTTTGTAAATTAAATATATCTTCTTTATCTTTTATCTTACTTGTTGCGTGTCTTTCTACACACAAAAGTAAATCATCTCCAACCATACCTAATCCGTTGTCCACTATTCTAATATATCTTCCACCATCTTTTACTTCGATAGATATTTTTGTACTTTTTGCATCAATAGAATTCTCTAATAATTCTTTTACTAGAGAAGATGGACTTTCTACAACTTCTCCAGCTGCAATTATATTAGAAACTTCTTCACTTAAAACTCTTATAATTCCCATTTTCATCCCCTCTTCAATAAGTAATAATTATAATAATACACTATTTTTTTATTTTTTTGTGATTTTTTTTTATTTTACTGATATAATTTAAATAAAAATAACAATCATTATTTTTATTCTATTTAAGGGAGATACTTCATGAAAAAATTTCTATTTATGATATATTTTTTATTTACCTATAACTGCACTTTTTCCTATTTTATTAATGACTATAATCTTTTTAAAGAGTGCGTTACTCTATACGATAAAGGCGAATACTCCAATGCTGAAGTGAAATTTAGAAGTTTAGAAAAAAGTTACCCCTCATCAAATTTAGTTAAAAACAATTATTACGCTTATTTTATGGCTCTTAACTATTACTCTCTTGGTAATCTTGATAAAGCTATTTTCTATATGCAAAAAGCTGTTTATAATCCCAAAAATTTAAATGGAAAAAACTTTTTTAATCTAGATAGAAACTACTATCTAGGGAAATTTTATTATGAAAAAGGTGATATAAAATCTGCTACACCATATCTTACTCAACTTGTAAATATTGATTATTCACCAAGTGCAAAAAAATATGAGAACTATGCTTTTAATATTTTAAAAGATGTAAACCCTAGTTTTAATGTATTGCATGATGTAAAATATAACAACAATTTTTCAAGACTGTATATTCCTGACCACAATCAACTTTTAAAAGCTACAAAATATTTTATTGATAGACAGGAGTTTGAACAAGCTTTAAAAGTTTCAAAATATCTTTATGATAAAGAACCTACAAATGAAGCAGTTGTATCTTATTATTTATATATCTTATATCATCTTAATAAATATGAAGAAATAATTGATTTAACTTCAAAAATGCTATTTGATGCTAAATTTTCATCTGTTTATTATTTTAGAGGGAAATCTTTTATAAAGACAAAAGCTTATACTAGTGGAATTTTTAATTTAGAAACCGCAATTAAATTAGAGAAAAGAAACTTTAAGAATAAATTTTTAGATGATGCTCGGGAGAGTTTAATGAATACTTACTCTGCTCTTAATAATTATGAAGATGTTTTTGCTAAAGCTAAAGAGTTCCAGCCTTTAAGCAAAAATGAACAACTTATTCTTATTGATACACATTTTCAACAAAAAAATTTTACTGAAGCTGTATCTCTTTCTAAAAAATTTGTAAAGAGATATCCTTTTACTATACAATCTATATACTTAGATTTTTTATTAAAACAATTTAATTATAGAGTTGATAAAACTACTCCTGAAAAATTTGCTAAAATATCAGAACTTTCAGCTATGAAACTTATTAGTATTATTGCTAACTCTTATGTTTTACAATTAAAAAATTATAATTTAGACATTAGTGAAGATATTAAAAATCCCGATATGTCTAAACTTTTAAAAATTGCTCAGTTAGAGGATATTAACTTAATTCATTTAGAAATAGAAAATAATGCTAGTCTATCTTCTGACCCTGTAAAAAATGAATTTTTAATAACAAAAGTTTTAGAAAAATCTAAAAATTATGGATATGCTTTTGAAAGAGCTACTATGAATGCCAATACTTTTTCATCATATAGGAATTTAATTCAACTTTTATATCCTAAATATTATGCAACAGAAGTTGATGCTGCATCTAAAAAATATGATATTCCTGATGTTTTAATTTATACAGTTATTCGTATAGCAAGTAAATTTAAACATGATTATGCTGGTTCAATGTATACTATTGGGCTAATGCAACTTCAATATAATCCCGTACAGGTTAAAAATTATACTGAACTGCTTACTCCAAGTTATAACATTGATTTAGGTTCAAAAAAACTTTCTTACTTAATAAAAAAGAATAAAAGTAAGATAAAGGGTCTTATTGAATATCTATATGGGGAAGAGGTAGTTAAGTCCATTCGTTTTGAAAATGATGACTTTTACTTTGACTCAATATCAGATCCTCTTATGAAAAGACAACTGATTGAACTAACTCAGACGTATATATTTTATAAAATTCTTTACAATTAAATAATAAAAACTATAAACGGAAGGTTTTAATACATGAAAAATACAAATTGGATTTTTAAAGATTTAAATCAAATACCTAGTTTTGATAATATTAACAAAGAGTTTCAAAGCCTTTTATTTTATAGAGGATTAACAGATGAAATTTCTATGGAGAAATTTCTAACACCTAATTTAAAAGATTTAAACTCTCCTTGGGATCTTAAAGATGTAGGAGTAGCTGTAGACCTAATTTTAGATGCTATTCAAAATAATAAAAGCATTTGGATTTATGGTGACTATGACGTAGATGGAATTACCT
This sequence comes from Fusobacteriaceae bacterium, assembly GCA_051656905.1. Lineage (GTDB taxonomy): Bacteria > Fusobacteriota > Fusobacteriia > Fusobacteriales > Fusobacteriaceae > JAGNZR01. The sequence goes on from JBOFJQ010000030.1 coordinate 52,365, forward strand.
CTACATCTATGTGCTATCTTGCTTTGAAGAATATAGGGGCTAACATCAGATATTATATTCCTCTAAGAGATGAGGGGTATGGCTTAAATTGTGAAGCTCTTGAGTCAATTTCTAAAGAGGGTGGAAATTTAGTTATAACTGTTGACTGTGGTATTACTTCACATAAAGAGATTGATTTTGCAAACTCTTTAGGGCTTAAAGTCATTATCACCGATCACCATGATATTATTCAAGGAACTTTTCCAAAAGCCAGTGCTGTAATAAATCCTAAAAGAGAAGATAATATCTATCCTTTTAAATCTCTTTGTGGAGCTGGAACTGCATTTATGCTACTTTTAGCACTATATGAAAAATTAGAAAAGAGAGAGGAGATATTCAAGTATTTAGACCTTGTTGCTCTTGCAACTGTTGCTGATATTGTACCTCTTTTAAATGACAACAGACTTTTTGTTAAATTTGGACTAGAGCAATTAAAGAAAACAACTTTGCCTTCTTTAAAAGCTCTAACAAAACAACTATTTTTTGAAGATTATGCTACAAAAATATTTACTCCTTATGATATAGGTTTTATAATAGCCCCTGTTTTCAATGCAGCTGGTAGGTTAGAAGATGCAAAAACATCTGTAGAATTTTTAATTTCAAATGATCATACAAAGTTTTTGCCTCTTATTGATAAATTAATTCAAAATAATCAAAATAGAAAAATTATACAAGAGGATATTCTAAAAAAATCTTTAGATCTTATTGAAGAAAAGGAACTTTATAATAAAAGTGTGATATTGGTTGCTAGGGAAGATTTCCATCATGGAGTTATTGGTATCGTTGCATCTAAAATACTAGATAAATATTACAAACCTACTATTATTTTGGAAATTAATAAAGAAGAAAATGTAGCTAAAGCCTCTTGTAGAAGTACTGAAAGTTTTAATATGATAGAAGCTCTAACAAAACATTCACACTTTCTTACTAAATTTGGAGGTCATCATGGTGCAGCTGGATTTTCTATCCCTTTAAACAACATTGAAGAGTTTTATAATTCTATAAATAAGTATTGTGAAGATATTACTCATGAACACGATACTTTAAAACCTATTAAAATAGAAAAATTCTTAACTTTAGATAAATTATCATATGGTTTTTTTGATAATCTAAGACATTTAGAGCCCTATGGATTTGGTAATCCAACTCCTATCTTTGCTTTCTATAATATAGAATACGGCGACTTAAAAATTATTGGAAAAGATAAAACACACTTATCTTTGACTTTGAAACAAAATGGAATTGAAGCTAAAAATAATGTATGGTTTAGTGGTGCTGAATATTATGATGCAATCTCTCAACACAGAAAAATTTCCGTTGCCTTCAAACCAAGATTAGAGGTTTTTAGAGATAAATACAACTATAAAGCTTTTATAGAAGATATTAAATTTGATTTAGAATCAAATGAAAACTACAAGGATTATTTAAATGCTTTTTGCAAAAATAGTGCTTTGGATTTAGAAAATATTAATTTTCCTATAAAGACTATTTTCTATGCTGAGAAGACTATTCCTAATTCAGTTGATTTCAAAATAAACATTTCTGAAAATTACGGTAGTGTTGCTCATAATAACTCAATACTTGGCTTTTTAGATAACACAACTGTTTTTACATTAAAAAAACACAATGCTATTACTAATGATAACTATGTAGCTAAAGTTACTCAAATTATAGAGACCGATAGCAATTTTAATGTTTTTATTGATATATATCCAAATTATGATTTTATCTCTTATTCTATACAACCAGGGAAAATTTTTATAGATATAAAAAATTATCTCTTAGGTGATAAGAATTTCTCTGATTTTCAAAAGAATATTTTAAACTCTATTTTTAAAAAATCTGAGAATGTTTCAATTACACTAGAAGAAATGAGAAAAAACTTTAATCTTTCTAGTAATAAAATTCAACTTCAAGAATTAGAAATTTTATTACTAACGATAGTTTTATATTACTCATCTATAAAAAAAAGAGCTTTAATAATAAATGATAACTATAGTAAATTTAAACTTTCAGGAAAACTTTCTTATTTTTGTGAAAGCTCTAATGTATTAAAAGATGGCTATGATTTTTATATAATTTTAGGTAATCACAATTTTAACAATAATTTTTTTGAAAATAAAAATTATTTTGTTTTAAAAGATTAACTTTCTATTTTTATAGGAATATCTAATATTTTTACGGAGGGTCTCAATTGAATTTTCAACTAATTAATAATAAAAATTATGAAATAAAAAAAGCAATTACTCTCCTTAATAAAGCAGCCAAAAACTTTAATATACCACTTTATTTTACAGGTGGTATCATTAGGGATACTTTATTAAGTAAAGTAAATTATGACATTGATATCTTTATAGAAGAGTTTAACATCGACTTTATAACCTATTTAGAAATTCTTTTTCAGGTTGATTTTAAAATTATTTATGAATTCCAGAATGCTACAGCTACACTAAAAAATGGTATCTCTATTGATATTTCTATTATGAGAAAGGATTTTTATCCTTATCCAGGTGCTTTACCTCTTGTTTCAAAAGGAACCTTTTTAGAAAATATTTTTAGAAGAGATTTTACAATTAACTCCATTGTTTATAAAAACAATAAAATTATTGATCCTTCAAAAGGGTATCTCGATTTGAAAAAAAGACAGCTTAGAATTCTCTATTTTAATAGCTTTTCTGACGATCCTACTAGAATTTTAAGAGGGATTAAATTTTCTTTAAGATACAATTTTAAATTTGAAAAGATCACAGAGTTTTATCTTATGAAAAGTTTAAAAAATCACAGGTTAATACCTATATCTTTCTCTAGATTCTACAGAGATTTATTAAGTATATTTTCAGAAAATAATTTAATAACTCTCTTTGAACATAAGAGATACAAAGAGATTCTATTACATCTTTTTGGAATTATGGAGTATAGTAAAATATCTGAATTCTCCTTTTTTATTAGCAAAAATATAAAATTAGTAAAATATCTAAACTTAAAATCTGAAGAGGTCTTTGAGATTTATATCTCACTTATCAATTATTTTAGGGTTAGTCATACCCCATGTAGTATGGCCATTGAAAATAATTTTTTTAAACAAAAAGAATCTTTTTACTTTGATGAATCTCTTTTAAATTTTATTACGGAAAAAAAATTAAATTTTTTTAGAAAAAAAGATTCTGATTTTAACTCAAAAATTTTCAAAAGTTTAAAAAATTTTTCCAATAAAGAGCTATTAACGTTGCTTTTTATCTTTAAAAATGATACAAATTTTTCCAATTGCATAAAAAAATTTTTTAGATTAAAGAAAACAATTCCATTAATTACTGGTAAAGTTTTAATTAATAAAAATTTTACTTCGAAAAAAGAGTTTAAGACTATAATAGAAAATTCTTTTTTATGTCAATTAAATAACCCAAATTACACTATAGATGATATTCTAAAGGAGGTTGTAAACACATATGAATTACCATGTTAATCCTAAAAAAAATTTTATTTATACAGTAACTATCCCTGGTTCTAAATCAATTAGTAATAGAGCTCTTATTTTAGCTGCACTTAGTGGTAAAAAATGTACATTACAAAACTTTTTATTTAGCGATGATACTCACTTTATGCTAGAAGGACTTAAGAGACTTGGAAATGAAATCACTTTTTCTACAATTGATAATACTGTTACAATTGTAGGAAACGAGGAGAGAAACTTTAAAAACACCTCTCTTTTCACTGGAAATGCAGGGACAATGATGAGATTTTTATCTTCATATATTATAACTGGTACTGGTAAAGTAACATTAATTGGAAATGATAGAATGAATCAAAGACCTATAAAAGATTTAGCAGATTCTTTTATCGAGCTTGGAGTTAAGGTTGACTACTTAGAAGAAATAGGATATCCTCCTATCTCCTTAACAGTTGATTCTCATAATTTTTCATCTCTAGTACATGTAAATGCCGATAAAAGTAGTCAATACTTAACATCTTTATTACTATCTGCACCTTATTTTGAAAAAGGTCTTTCTATACAATTAAAAAATAGATTAGTATCAAGACCATATGTAGATATGACTTTATCTATGATGAAAGAATTTGGTGTAACTGTTTCAGAAAATAAAATTGAAAATAGCTTTTTAGTTCCTCAAGGGAGATACTCTCTTGATTCATACCTAATTGAAGGAGATATGTCCTCTGCTTCTTATTTTTTAGCTATGGCACTAATCAGCAACTCTACAATAACAATTAATAATTTTTTTAAAAATAGTATTCAAGGTGACAAAAAATTTTTAGAGATTTTTTTAAGATTAGGTGGTAAAATAGTAAAAGAAAGTGATTATAGCATTACCGTTTCTGGATGTGACGAATACCAAGGAATAGATATAGATTTAAATGATTCTCCCGATATAGCCCAAACTTTAGCTGTAGTAGCTCTTTTTGCTAAATCTCCTACAACTGTAAGAAATGTAGCTAATATGAGAATAAAAGAGACTGACAGAATAACTGCTCTTAAAAACGAAATTCTAAAAATTGGTGGGGAATTTTTAGAATATGAAGACGGCTTTACTATTATCCCTAAACTATCTTACAATGGTGCTTTAATTAAAACCTATGATGATCATAGAATGGCTATGTGCTTTTCTCTTGCAGGTCTTAAAATATCAGGTATTATTATTGAAGACTGCAACTGTGTCTCAAAGACATTTCCTAAGTACTTTGAGCTTTTTGATAAAATTTATTCGCCTTAAAAATATACTTTAACAAAATAGGAGGTTACTTTGCATTTAAAAAAATTTATAGCTGTTTTCAATATTATTTTTATTTTATTATGCAGCACATCTTTTTCTAATGATATTACTAATAATTTAACTGTAGCTGCCTCCACAAATATAAATTCTACAAATGAAGATCAAGAAATAGCTTCAATAGAAAATAATATCTTACTTCTACAAAAAAAATTAGAACTATTAAAAGAGAGAAAAAAAGAAAAAAAACTTTATAAAAAACCTAAAATTGGTCTTGTACTAAGTGGTGGTGGAGCAAAAGGATTTGCTCATATAGGAATACTGAGAGAACTTGAAAAAAACAATATCAAAGTTGATTATATAACTGGTACAAGTATGGGAGCAGTTATTGGAGCTCTTTATTCTGTGGGATATACTCCAGATGAAATTGAGAAAATTGCTGAAACAATTGACTTTAACTCTATATTTTCTGAAGTACAAGTTGATAGACGAAATCTCCCTTTAGAGAGAAAAATTGGAAACAAACAAAATATGTTCACTTTAAAATATGATAATAATCTACATTTTTACCTTCCTAAAAGTTTAAATAATAGTAATAATATATATTTTATATTTAAAAAGATTTTTTGGAACTATGAAGGTGTTAAAGATTTTAATAAATTCCCTATTCCACTTAGAGTAATAGCGACAGATATAAATACAGGAGCTGCTAAAGCTTTTGATCATGGTGATCTTTCTAGAGTACTTAGTGCAAGTATAGCAATTCCAACTATATTTTCCCCAGTAAAAATAGATAACTCAGAATATATAGATGGTATGATGGCTAGGAATTTTCCTGTGCAAGATGCTCTTTCTATGGGAGCTGATATTGTTATTGGTAGTGATGTAGGAATAATTCTAAGAGATGAAAATAAAGAATTTGATATTATGTCAACTTTTACTCAAATTTTAGCATTAGCCAGTGCAAAATCTTCTTCAACACAAAGAGGTCTTGCGACGATAGTAATTTCTCCTAAAGTAGAAGATATTTCTGCAACAGATTTTTCTAACATAAATAAAATTGTAGTTAGAGGTGAGGAAGCTACCGCTAGTTCAATTGATAAAATAAAAACTATTATTAAGAATAAAAATAATGAACTTAATTTAAATTTTGAAAAATCTAAAAACAATAAAATTGTGCAGAGTACTATTCAAGACTCTAAAACCAGTAATGATATTGTTTCTTCAACTAATATATCTCAAGATACTGAGCTTGATAAAGAAATTAACAATAGTATTCAGCAGCAACCAAAAATTATTTTTAGTGAAATCAATTTTAAAAATGATGATATTAATGTAAAAAATAAAGATACTATTCTTGATATTTTTAAGAAGTATAAAGGAAAACCTTTAGAGAAAAAAGAATTAGACTCTATATTAAAAAATGTCCAAGGATTAGATTCAGTAGATAAAATCTATTATGAATTTGATGAAAAAAATGAAAGTATTCTAATTGATGTAATTGAAAGTCCTTCTAATTCAGTTGGTCTTAATGCAAATTATCGTTCAGATTATGGTACTACATTTAAAGTTAATACTGATGTGCTTGTTAATGGTAAAGTAGGTTCAGTTTCTAACTTATCTGGAAAATTTGGTGATTATTATGGGGTAGCTATAAATAATTTTTCTTATTATGGTACTGAAGATAAGGTTGGATTCTTCTCCTCTTTATCTTTTAATCAATCTCCATTGTATATTTATCATAACAATGATAAACTAGCAAAATATATTTCTAATGATATAGAACTATTATTAGGGTTATCTTCACAAATTAATAACAAGTTTTCTCTATCATATGGAGTTGCATTTAATAGAACTGATCTTAAGCTTGATACTGGTGAAGAAGATTATCAATACAATGACTTTAATGAAAACTATGGAAACACTTTCTTTACTCTATCATATGATACTCTAGACAACACTTATGTTCCAACTACAGGAACAAAAGGCGATTTAATCTATACATGGGGTGGAACTGTTGCCAATGAAAAGAATATTAACTACTATGGTCCTATTTATTCTACTGAGACCTATGAAAAAGTTAATAAAAAGCTTTCTATATTTGCAGGAATGGCTGGAGGCTCTATTTCTGGTGATTCTATCTTAGAAACAAAATATATGAAAATTGGAGGAATTAAAAATAATTTAAAAAGAAATGAATTAAGTTTTGCAGGTTACCATTATCAAAATATTTTAGTTAAAGATGCCTTCATTGGTAGCTTAGGATTTAATTATAATATTGTTTCTAACCTTTATTTCATAGCTAAATATAACATCGGTACATTTAATGCTGTATCTGATAGTTTATATAATGATGACTTTGTTTTATGGAAAACTTATATTCAGGGTGCTGAGGCCGGTTTTGCTTATACATCTTTTATTTTCCCGATGTCGCTTACTATCTCAAAAAATAACTCTGAAAGTAACGAAGTTTTACTTCAATTTAATATTGGATATTTTATTGATTAATAAAATATCCAATTAAAAACATATATAAAAAGAGACTAGAAAAATTTTTCTAGTCTCTTTTTATAGTTCTATAATATTTGGTGGTGGTGACATTGAACGTATATTTTATTATTTTTATTAGTTATCCAATCAGTCCTTGATAACTTAAAAAGTCCCTCTCTTCTCCAATTGTTGTTGGTTCACTATGTCCACTATACACTTTTGTCTCTCTAGGATAGCTATCACAAAGTTTTTTTAAACTTCTATATAGATGATTTTCATTCCCTGTTGGCAAATCAAATCTTCCATAACTTCTTCTAAACATTGTGTCCCCAGTAATCAAAATATTGTTTTCTTTATTGTAAAAACACTTTGATCCTCCTGTGTGTCCTGGAGTTGAAACTACTTGAAAATCTCCAACACAATCTCCTTCTGTTAAAGGCTGTACTTCACTTAAATATTTAAATTTTGTTCTATCTATCATTTCAGACAAACTTAAGTTATGATCTGTTAAAAAATTTATCTCTTCTTCTCCAACAAACACTTCAATCTCTGGAAATGCCTCTTTAAAGTTATTTAGACCAGCTGTATGATCATAATGTCCATGAGTCAAAATAACTGCTTTCATTGTTATCTCATTTTTTTCAACGAAATTTTTTACAGAATCAATCCTCTCTCCTCCGCAATCAAATAAATATCCCTCTTTTTTTTCATTCCAAACTAAGTAGCAATTTGTCATGTACATTCCTAATTGAAACTCTTTTATTTCTAATTTCACTATATACACCCCTTCTTTTATTATAATTTTACATTATACTTTTACTTTAACTTAAATTCTAACCTAAATTTTATCATTTATTTTAACTTCAAACAGTGATATAATTATTCTATAATTTATTTTAATATATTGGAGGTTTATTATGCCACATCTAAAATTTAGAGGGATAAAAAAAGAATTATTAATCGAAAACAGCAAAGAAATCATTGATGGTTTAACTGATATTGTTAAATGTGATAGAACATGGTTTACTCTTGAGCACCTTGAAACAGAGTACATTTTTGATGGAAAATTAGTTCCCGGTTATACTTTTGCCGAGGTTTTCTGGTTTCCTAGAGAAAAAGAAGTTAAAGATCAATTTGCAAAATTTTTAACTGATCTCCTAAAAAAAATAAACAATAACAACGACACTTGCGTTATGTTTTTTGATCTAATAGGTGAAAATTATTATGACAATGGAGAGCACTTTTAGTGCTCTCTTTTTTAAAGTTTAAATCCTAATTGTCTTAATCCCTCATACAATATTATAGCTGCTGAGTTTGAAAGATTTAAAGATCTTCCCATGCTTACCATTGGAATTTTTATACAATTCTCTCTATTTTCTTGTAATATTTCAACTGGAATTCCTTTTGATTCAGGTCCAAAAACAATAAAATCATCTTCTTTGTAAGTAACTTCTGAATAATATTTATCTGTTTTTGTCGTTGCATAATAAAAACTAGAATTAGGATAACTCTCTAACATCTCTTCATAAGATTCCCAAACTTTTAGTTTTACTAAAGGCCAATAATCTAATCCAGCTCTTTTTACTGCTTTTTCATCTAAAGAAACAACAAAAGGTTTTATTAAATGAAGAGTTGTGTTAGTTAAAACACAAGTTCTTCCTATATTACCTATATTATATGGTGTTTCTGGATACATTAAAACTATATTCATTTTCTATATACCTCATTATTTTTTATATTTCTTAATTTAATAATATTTTAAATAGCCTCTCCATCTTTATAGATAACTTCACTTTCTAAGTCTCCATCATCTTGGTAAATTCTAAAAATACCATTTAAAATACCCATTTTATATGTTGCCATTGTTCTTACATTTCCATTTTCATAATATTCGTAGAACTCCCCTTCTTCAAGTCCATTAATATAACTTCCTTTAGATAAAAGTTCTCCACTTTCATAGTAATGCGTACTTTCACCATTTAACAATCCATCTTTATATCTATCTAATATTTGGAGTTGACCACTTTTATAGTACTCTTTCGCTTCTCCTATATATTTACCATGAGATATCTGAGCAGTATATTTTAGCTCACCATTGTCATAATATTCAACTACTTTTCCTGTATACTCTTTGTTACTTTCTTCTAAAAAGAAAACACCATTATTCTCACTTAACTTATCTAAAGTAATTTCTGTTTTTTTCTCACATCCTATTAAAAACAAAGAAAGTAATACAAAAACTAAATAACTTTTTTTCATAACTTATCTCCTTACTATACTTTATTAAAGAGTTTCTTCTAACTTCCAAAGTAAATCGTCCATAACATCTAAAAATCCATTTAATTTAGATATCTGATAATTTTCCCCATATAATTTAACTTCAAATGTTGGAAGCTTATCCTTTAGGTTTCTTTTATTCACATCTTTTTTTTCAAATAATAAAGCTCTTTTTTCTACTTTATTATCTACTTCTACAATTAGCATGCCTTTTATGTAATCTAAGATTTTAACTTGAGACACTTTTTCTAATTCTTGCTTTTTTTCTTCTCTTACTTTTCTATTTTCTGCATTTATTCTCTTATTTTCAGTTCTCTTAGCAACCTCTTTTTCTTCAACTAATCTGTTTCTTTTCTTCATTTTTTTCATTGTACCGTGCGCGGCACCTTTTGCTTTATCTTTACTTATTACTTTCATTATCCCACCTCTAAAACTTGACATTTTATATTATTTATAGTACACTATTTAAAATATGTTTTTCAGGAGTATACTATGAATAAAAATAAATTATCTTATTTTTTAATTATATTTATATACATCATATCATTAAATATAGTTAATGGACAAGAAAAAAATACGACTTATTTCTCTTTTAATTCAGAAAATTCAATTTCTGAAAGAGAGATAAAAAATTTATATCTAAAACTAAGCCTTTCTGACCAGCTAGATTACAACGCATTTAAAATTGCTTATTTAGGTTTTCAGAAAATAGAGAAAGAAAATCCTATACTTACTATAGTTGACTTTACTAAAGCATCTAATGAAAAAAGATTTTTTGTTATTGATTTAAAAAATAACAAACTTCTTTTTAACACTTATGTTGCACATGGTAAAAATAGTGGAGGCAACTATGCTAAGTATTTTTCTAATGAATTTAATTCATTTAAAAGTTCACCTGGTTTTTATAAAACAGAAACAACTTATAGAGGTGGTAATGGATACTCTTTGAAGCTTGATGGTCTAGAAAAAGGAATCAATGACCATGCAAAAGAGAGAGCTATTGTAATTCACGGTGCCAACTATGCAAATCCTAATTTTATTGCATCTAATGGTCGATTAGGAAGAAGTCTTGGGTGTCCTGCACTTCCTTCTTCTGTATCTAAGCCCATTATAGATACTATTAAAGACGGTTCAGTTATATATATACATGTAACTAACCCTGAATATACAAATAAGAGTTTCTTTGTTAAATCATCTTCTGTATTTATTTAATAATTACTTTGGATTTAGTTATATTTTTAAAAACTTAGGAGGAACTAATTAGTTCCTCCTATATTTATATATCTTTCAACTACTTTTTCCCATAATTTTTCTTTTTTCATTATATGCTCAATAAATTCCCTTACTGCTCCCTCTCCACCTTTTTTTTCAGATATAAATTTTGCTATTCCTAATATTTCATTAGCTGCATCTTTAGGGGCACCTGATAAACCTGAAAACTTCATAGCAGAATAATCATTTAAATCATCTCCCATAAATGCAATTTCATCTCTCCCTATGTCATATTTTCTACATAACTCCTCTAATATTTGCACTTTATCTGAAATTCCACTATAGCACTCAGTTATTCCTAACTCTTTTGCTCTTCTTTTTACTATTTCAGATTTCCTTCCTGTAATAAAAACAATTTTATATCCTAATTTTATTGCACTTGAAAGAGCTAATCCATCCTTTACATTAAAGCACTTTATTTCTAAACCAGAATCGCTGTATACTATCTGACCATTTGTTAGCGTTCCATCAACATCTAAAGCAATTAATTTTACCATTTTTAATAACTCCCTTTTACTTATCTTCTATTGTTATAAAAAACTTTTCATGTTATAATTTTCGTGTTATAATAAAGATTATATTATATATTGCTTATAAAAACAACTATGGATTGTTAAAGGAGTTATTATGTCTGAAGAATTTTTATTTGAATTACTTATAATCATCACTGTATTAACTACTGCTAAATGCGTTTTAGTGTAAGGTAAGTCTATGATTAAATTTGGAAATGAGGATTTAAAAAAAGAAGCTATTTCTCTTTGGAGTCAATCTTTTAAAGATTCCAGTGAGTATGTAAATTATTACTTTACTTCTCGTTATAAGCACGAGAATTTTTTATTGTGTGAAGATAATAACACCCTACTTGGTGGGTGCCATTTTAATCCTTATACTTTCACTTTTTTTAATAACTATTTTTCCAGTAGATATTTAGTTGGAGTAGCTACATTTCCTCAATTTAAAAACAGTGGAGTTTTTAAATCTATTTTTAATTTTTCTCTAGATTATTTTTATAAAAAAGGGGAAGATTTAATATTTTTAACTGCTGCTAATCCTGAAGTTTATAGTAACTTTAATTTTAGCTTTTCACATTACTTATCAAGTTACCTCTTTAATTTTGATTTAATAAATAAATTTAGAGTAAAACATAAAATCATTGAGATAACAATAAATAATTTATCGAAATATGAAGCTTTTATTTCAAAAGAAACATCTTGTTTTTCTAGTTTTTTAAGCAAAGACCATAATAATTTTATAGATTATTTAGAAGAAACAAATCTAGAAAATGGTCATATCTACATTGTTGTTGACTCTCAAGACGAAGCTATTGGGGCTTTCACATATCTTCCTTCAGAGGATATAATCAATGTACAGCATCTATTTTTCCATAATAGTGAAATCTTATTTTCTATATTTGGATTTCTTAATAATTTTTCTGATTATTATAAAAAAATTGAGATTACTACTCATTATTATTGTGATTTAGAAGCTTATCTTTCAAACTTTAAAAAAATAGAAAAAAAAGTTACACCTTACTTAATGTCTAGAATTTTAAATCCAAAAAAATTCATAGAATGCTTTTTAGAGAATAGATTTAAATCAACTAATTCTTCTCTTTCTCTAAATTATAATTTTATTTTAAAAATTACGGATAAAGATATTAAAGATAATAATTTTTTAATGTTTTGCAATTATTCAAATAATAACATCAGCTATTTTTATGAAAACATATCTAATAAAGATAGTGATGAGTGTCTAGAAATAATTAAAAATTCTTATGAAGAATATATCAACTATCCACTTTTAATAGTTGATATAAAAGTTTTATCACAGCTTATTTTCGGAGCTTTACCAATAGATACTTTACTAAAAAATAATTCTATTTCAATTGTTAATAACTACGACATTGATATTCTAAACTATATTTTCCATATAAAAAAAGGGTATATACACACTGATGTATAAACCCAAATAAATAGTATTATCTTTTTAAAATGAGTTCTCTATACTCTTGAGCACTCATTTTTTCTTTTGTTACTCTTTTTGTACTTAACTGTGTAGTTGCTCCTATGCTTAAAAGCGAGCTAAGACTGTTAATATGAGTTACTGCTATTGCTAAAGCATCTGCTGCGTCATCTGGCTTAGGTATCTCATCTAATTTAAGTATTCTTTTTACCATTTCCTGAACTTGTTTTTTTTCTGCTTTTCCATACCCCGTTATTCCCATTTTTACTTGTAGAGGGGTATAACCTGCTGTTTTTAATCCATTTTTCATACCAGATAAGACTATTACTCCTCTGGCTTGACCAACACTTATTACAGTTTTGCTATTTTTGAAAAAAAACAGTTCCTCTATAGCCAATTCCTGCGGTTCATATTTTTTTATTAAAGATTCCATCTCATTAAAAATAATCAAAAGTCTCTCATCTAAACTTAAATCTTTATCAGTAAATATACAACCATAATCTATAACTTTATACGCTCTATTTTCATAATCAATTATACCAAATCCTACAATTGCAGTTCCTGGGTCTATTCCTAAAACTCTCACTTTATTCACACCCTTTAAATTATAATTAATAATCATTACTCTTATTTTATCATATTTTTTCTTATTTTTTTATTAACTATTTTTTCTATTAAATTCCAAGCAAAAAAATATACTTTTTTACTCTAATTTGATGTATTTTTTAAAGGATTTTTTTTAATTCTTTTGTATAATATAAGTAAATATTTTTTTATTTTAACTACAACCACTAGGAGGTCTATATTTTATGAATATATCTAACTATTTAAAGGATATTAGCCATTACCCTCTACTCAAAAAAAATGAAGAGATCACCTACTCTTTATTAGCACAACAAGGCGATAAAAATGCTCAAGATTTAATAGTTACTTCCAATTTAAGGCTTGTAGTTAATATCGCAAAAAAATATACTAATCTAGGAGTTCCTCTTCTTGATCTAATTCAAGAGGGAAATATAGGTTTAATTATTGCTTGTAAAAAATTTGATCCTGCTTTCAATAGAAGATTTTCTACCTATGCTACATTTTGGATTAAACAATCAATACTAAGACACCTTTCTTCTAATAAAGGGCTTATTCGTTTCCCTTTATATATATATGATAACATCTCAAAAATAAATAAGTATATTAATGAATACAAAAGTATCCATTCTTGTATTCCTACTAACTTAGAAATTTCAACTAGTTTAGAAATAAAATTATCTGATGTGGAAAGATACCGTGAAATTTCCTCTAACCGTTTTAATTCTTTTGAAAATTTAATAGGTGATGGTATTGACCTTCACAATATTCTTCCTTCAAAAGATAATTTAGAAGATTCTTTCATTTTAAAGGATACTAATGATGAGTTTCTTTCAACTCTCGACATTTTGACACCTATTGAAAAAAATGTTATTATTAATAGATATGGTCTTTTTAATTCTAAACCTGTTACTTTAGGTACTCTTGCTCTTTCTTTAGATCTTAGTAAAGAAAGAATAAGACAAATCCAAGCAACTGCAATTGGAAAATTAAAAAAAAGACTAGTATAACATTAAATATTTAATTTGGAGTTTCAATGAACATTTATGATTTAATAGTTATCGGTGGGGGTCCTGGCGGAATTTTTTCTGCAATTACAGCTGCTTCAGCCAATAAAAAAACACTTTTAATAGAAAAAAACAGTAAAATCGGTAAAAAATTACTAGTCGCTGGACAAGGAAAATGTAACCTTACTAATGGTGAGGAATTTAAGAGTTTTCTTTTAAAATATGGCCCTAAAGGAAAGTTTTTGAAAAATGCTCTTTATTCATTTTCCCCAGAAAATTTGATTGATTGGTTTTCTCAAAAAAATTTACCTCTTGTCTTAGTTAAAGATACCAATAAATATTTCCCAAACACGTTTAAAAGCACAGATGTTGTTTCTTTGTTAGAAGATCAATGCTATAGGGCAGGTGTCTCTTTAAAAGCTTCTTGTGAAGCCACAGCCATATCTAATATAAAGGATTTATTTTATATAAAAACTAATTGTGGAGAATTCATTTCTAAAAATATAATTATTTCAACAGGAGGAAAATCATATCCTGGAACTGGGACAACTGGAGATGGATACTCTTTTGCAAAGTCATTAGGGCATAAAATAATCGAACCTTTCCCTTGTCTTACACCTATTTATGTTGATAATTATGCTTTTACTGATCTCTCTGGTATCTCTTTTAAAGATATTGAGATTACTCTTTTTAGAGATAATAAATTAATCAATAAAAATACTGGAGACTTATTATTTACTCATCACAATTTAAGTGGTCCTGCTATCATTGATTTTTCACGTTATATTAGAAAAAGAGATATTCTTAAAGTTAATTTTATAGGGATTTCTAAGGAAGATTTCAATAAAGAAATTTTAAATTTTATAAATACAAAGGGGAAGTTAGCTATCAAAACATTTTTGAATCAATACTCTTTACCTGAAAGATTTATAAAAAAAATAGCCTCTCTTCTAGAAATAAACTTAGAAAAAAAATCTTCTGAACTTTCTAAAATTGAAAGAGATATTTTACTTAAGTTATGTGAATACTCTTTTACTGTAACTAAACTTGGAGACTTTAATATAGCTATGGCTACAAATGGTGGTGTTGACACTAATGAGATCAACTCTAAGACTATGGAGTCTAAACTTGTGAAAGGTCTTTACTTTGTAGGAGAAGTTTTAGATATTGATGGAGATACAGGCGGATATAATATTCAAGCTGCTTTTTCCACAGGTTATCTTGCTGCACAAAGCATAATAAAACAATAAATAATTTCAAAATAAAAGGCTTCTAAACCGATATTAATTTATCGAATTTAGAAGCCTTTATTTATATTCTTACTTATTCATTTTTATTTTTACTCTTTATCTTCTTTAATTTTTGAAGCTGGTAATATTACTTCTACTTCAGAGTGTGGTCTTGGAATTACATGAACTGAAATTAACTCTCCTACACGTTGTGCTGCTGCTGCTCCTGCATCAGTTGCCGCTTTTACTGCTCCAACGTCTCCTCTTACCATAACAGTTACTAATCCTCCACCTACATATTCTTTTCCTATTAAGTATACATTTGCCGCTTTTACCATAGCGTCTGCTGCCTCTATTGATCCTATTAACCCTTTTGTTTCAATCATACCTAATGCATCGTATTTCATTTTTAATCCTCCTGTTTTATTTTATTATTTTTTAATAATTTTTATTTTTGAATTTGAACTAAGCCCCATAGCATTGGCTTCTTCTACATCTAAATGACACTCTAAAGAAAAAGTATCATCTACTCTAACACAAGTATTGTTAAGTATTCCACCCCTTAGTCCTGCAATTTCTATTGAGACTAACTCTCCATCTTTTACCTGTAATTCATTAGCACTTTTTTGATTCATATGAATATGTCTTTGTGCTACTATTACTCCGTTTCTTAGTTGAACACTTCCTTTTGGTCCTACTATTACTATAGGAGAACTCTCTTTTAAATCACCAGATAATTTTATACAAGACTTAATTCCTAAACTTATACAATCACCTACTGAAACCTCTACCTGTGACTCTTTTCTTTTTGGTCCTAAAACTCTTACTTTTTCTATACTTCCTTTTGGTCCGCATATTATTACAGTTTCTTTACAAGCATATTGTCCAAGTTGAGACAAATCTTTAAGCTTTGTAAGTTCATATTTTTCACCAAACAATACATTAATATGTTCCTCACAAAGATGTATGTGTCTGTTAGAAATACCTACTGGAATTAGATTTTTTTCATTGCTATCATTTTCAATATTTTTTTCTAATGTCTCTAATATTTTTTTTAGAGTTTCTTCTAAATTCATTTTTTCGCCTAACCTTTCATTGTAGCAACTATTTTATTTACAAGTTCTAATAACTCTTTATTATTTAAATCACCTATTTTTAAATCTAAATTTTTAGTTTTTTCTTCATTTTTAAGTGATGAAGCTTTAATTTGAGCTGGACTTAAATTGATGCTATCGCAACAATTATATTTTTTCTCTTGAAAAATATCTGGTATTTGAACTTTTTCTATTTTTTTCTCTTCAATATTTTTTCCTAATGTTTCACAATCTAAAAGTCCATAAGCTACTTTTTTTATATTTAAAAGGTGCATAGGAGTCACATTTTCAGATACTGAACTCCCTCCCCATGTTCCACATCCTAGAGTAAACGATGGCATAAGTCCTGTACTAGCTCCTGTTCCACCTTGAGATCCTCCTGTATTTACAAGAATACGAGATGCTGGTTTCTTTGCAAATTTCTTAACTATATCTATATCTTCTGTATGAATACTCATAGTATGACCTATTCCATTCTGAAGTAATTCAATACTTAATTCACAAGCTTCATGCCAATCTTTTACTACATAAAATCCAAGAACTGTAGTAAGTTTTTCAAAAGATAAAGGATTTCCTGCCCCTACCCCATCTTGCTTTCCTAGTAAAACTTTAGTTCCATAAGGTATTTCAAAACCTGCTGCCTTTGCAATTACATCAGCTGATCTTCCAACACACTTAGCATTCATAACATGCCCCTGTTTAAACAGCAATTTACATACTTTATCAGTTTCTTCTTTTGTCATAAAGTATCCGCCTTGTTTCTTTAACTCCTCTACAACTCTAGTTTCATTACTTTCTTCGCAAATTATAGATTGTTCAGATGCACATATCGTCCCATTATCAAAAGTTTTACTTGCTATTATATTTTTTACTGCTTTTTCAATATTCGCAGTTTTTTCTATATATGCTGGAGAGTTTCCTGCTCCTACTCCTAATGCTGGTTTTCCTGAACTATATGCTGCCTTAACCATTCCTGGACCACCAGTTGCTATGATTAAAGATATTTCTGGTACTTTCATTAGTTCACTCGTTGCTTCCATTGTACATATTTCTAAGCAACTAACTATGTCTTTTGGTGCACCTGCTTCTACAGCTGCATCATGCATTAATTTCGCTGCTGTAGATGTACATTTTATAGCTGAAGGGTGTGCAGAAAATAATATGGCATTTCTTGATTTTATTGCAATCATTGCCTTAAATATTACTGTTGATGTTGGATTAGTAGAAGGAACTATTCCTAAAACAAGTCCTACAGGCTCTGCTATACTTATTGTTTTCTTTTCAATATTCTCTTCTATAACACCAACTGTTTTCATATCTTTTATAGCATCATATAATATTGTTGAAGCTAAATGATTTTTAAATTTTTTATCTTCAACTTTTCCAAATCCTGTTTCTTCAACTGCTAATTTTGCTAAACAATATTCATTCTCATTAGCTACTTTTACCATATTTTTTAAAATTCTATCAATTTGCTCTTCTGTATAATCAGAAATTTTATTAGCTGCGACTTTACCTTTTCTAGACAAATCTCTGGCTTGTTGTATCGACTCTAAATCTCTATCAAACTGTTCCAATTTTTCCTCCCACACTAGTTACTTTTCTTATAGTAATCAAGGATTTTTTTTATTAAATCTTCCTTACTTAATTTTGAAATAGACTTACTCGCCAAAGTAAAACTTTTATACTCTTTTATTAATTTTCTAAGCATCGAAATTTTTGATTCTTTAAGACTTTTCTCTATTTCTATCATTTTATTTTCACTAGCTAATTGATCTATTTTCTCTTTAACTAAACTATCTATAATATTTTTGTAATCTATATTTTCAATTTTTTTTGAAGTTATCTCTTCGACTTCACAATTTAATATTTCATCTTTACAACTAGATTCGAAACATATTTCTGATTCAAAATTCAGTTCAGATTGGAACTTTTCTTCAAGTTCCTTCTCATCATTAGTTTCTACTACCTTAATAGCTGTTAAGACTTCCTCTAATGCAGATTCTTCTTTTTCAATCAACGAGTCTACTTTTATAATACTTCCTAGCTCTTCGTGAGGTCTTGCAATTACATGGTTAGAAACTAGAAGACTCTCTCCTAATCTTTTTACAGCAGAAGCTCCAGCTTCTACAGCTGATTTTACTGCGCCTACATCACCACATATTGTAATTGAAACTAATCCTCCACCTACATATATTTTTTCTAAAATTTTTATATTCGCCGACTTAGCCATTACATCAGCACTTTCTATCGCGGCTAGTAATCCTCTAGTTTCTATTAATCCAATTGATTCCATAAGTTGCTTCTCCCCTTAGTATCTAAAGTTTTTTCCAACTAGGTGCCAACGATACATTCGTTATATATAGCATCTCTGTTTTTTCCTTAGTTTTAAAAACTATTTTTGAGTTTGGTGGAATAAAGATTATATCCCCTTTTTCACAATTGTAGTTACTATTATTAAGATTAAGTGACATTTTTCCACTTACTAAATAAAGAATTTCTGGATTTAATACTTCATAGGGAAAAGTAGTATCTTCTAATGAGAATATTCCCATAGAACTCCCTGATTTTTCATCTGAAAATAACTCTTGATAAAAAGCATTAGGATCTCCCTCTGGATCAAAAAGTTCCATTTTTATAGAATTTCCTTTTACTATTGAGAAACCAGTAATGTCTCCTTCAACATCAAACTTAGAATTTTTTGTCTGAGATAACTTCTTTATTATTTCTTGAATTAATCCTTCATTCATAAAAACTTTTAGCATATTCATCATTTTTTCAACTTCTAAATTTTCTATACTACTTTTTTTATCATTACAGATACAGTTATCCCCCTCTCCAATAATAATTTCTATATTACTATTTTTAGCTATATCTCTAGCTGAAGGAGTTAAGATAGTATCTTTATCAATATAAAATTTTTTGTTTCCGTCTTTCAAAAACTTTTCCATGTCAGTTGCACAAATTAGTTTTTTCATCACCTCACATCCTTTCAAATAAATTTGAATTTTACTAAAAATTACAGTCTCCATCAATTATTCCAACCACTACTGCATCAACAGGAATATCATCACTTCCTAACATTGCCCTTGCTGGTGATCCTACTGTTATAATTACTTTATCTCCTATTCCTGCACCTATTATGTCTACAACTACAATTCTTTTTCCATCATCTTTTCCACCAATTTCTTCAGCTAACATAAACTTTAATCCATTAAGGGTGTCAGCCTTTCTCGTGGCCCAGACATTATTAACTAATTTTGCTACTATCATAATTCACCCTCTTTTACTTTACGTTTAATTTTATTCATAGCTTCTTCAACTGAAGATGTATCCCCAAAAATTGCTATTAGTACCATGTGTTGTGGACAAACGCCTCCAATATCTTCAACTATAACTCCTGCAGCTTTTTCTGCAATATCAATAGCATAAACCATATCTATTACTTTACCTTGTATTAGACCTACTGCATCTATATCTTCAAGATTGATTTTTTTGTTCATTCTTTTTAATAAGACATTTTTAGTTCCAATCGAAGGTGACTTTATCAATCTAAAATCCATATAATTTCCCCATTTTAATCCATAATTTCTTGTGTGCAACTAAGAGCTATTCCTAAAGGTGTTACAAACATTGGATTCTTTGGTTTATGAGTAGTTATTTTTAGTTGCTTTTCTATAATTGATTCTATTCCAGTTAAACAAGCTGTTCCGCCTACCAGAGATATTTCTTGAATATCATATCCTTTAATGTGATTCTTTATAATTGAACCTATTTTTTCTACAACTGGTTTTAGAATAGGTAATAACTCTTTGTGATTATTAACATCTCTCTTAAATATATCCGCTTCACTGAAGGATATATTGTAATTTCCAGATACAACTAAAGAAAAATGTGTTCCTCCTGTTGGCTCATCTGCAACATATACAACTTTTCCATCTTTTATTATAGATGTTCCTGTTGTTCCCCCGCCAATGTCCACTACTGCTCCATTTTTCATTTTTAATACTTCATTTGCTGCTGTTGGTTCATCTAGCAGGTTTGTCAACTCAAAACCTGCCGCTTGAACCACATTTCTTATAGCTCCTGAATCTAAATTATCTGTTCCTGGTGGAATTGCTGCTGCTGCATATAGCAACTCTTTTTTTAATTTGTCTTCAATCTCTTTTTTTAACTCTTTAACAATTCTTATTGCGCCTATATAATCAACTACCATTCCATCTCTAACCACATCTGCATATCTATATGCCCCTGCAACAGGATTATAGTTTTCATCTAAAACAGCTAGAACTATGCATGCTGTACCTAAATCCACTCCTGTATAATATACAGAGGATTCTTTTAAGATTGGATTTTTTATAACTTTTTCAAACTGTTCTACTAATTTATCGCAATATTCAAAAGTTATTTTTTCATTTGACACTTCATACCTCCTGCTGTTTCAGATATAAGTTTAGACATTATCTCTATAATTACATCTATATATTTTGTTGTGATTTCTAAAGTATGCTTTTCCTTTTCATATACTTCAACAATTAGATTCTTAAGTATTTTTAATTCATAAAAAAGGTGCTGAATAGCAAATAGATCACTACTGTTTTTGGTATAAATATATATTTCGCTAATCTCAACTTCCTCTTTTTGATCTTCTGTTTCAACTTTACAATTAATATTAATCAGTTCAGTTTTCCCTTCTAAAAATTCCCTAAAGTTTCTAATATATCTACAGATATCAATTATTTTTTGTGCTAACTCTAAATCTTTTATAAAAACATCACTTGCTAATTTATAAAATAGAGATTCAATTGAATTAAATTTATATATCAAATTCTGATTTTTTAAATTTTCTTTACATTTTTTCTCTTCTTTGGTATCAGACTCTATTTTTTCTTTTATTCCAGCTCTATCAGTACATTTATCAGATATTTTAAGATTTAAATTATCAATTATAAGTATTTTTTTATCTAATAAATATTGCCTTCCACCAGGTGTAAGCCGTTCATTAATTTTTAATTCAAAGCTATTAAAAGATTCTTTTTTGTATAGACCCTTTAAATGCTCTTCAGTGATAAATTTTGTCATTTCTATTTTCACCTACCATTTTAAATAGAATCTCTCCATTTTTAAAATTAATGACGTATAACTTTTACAAACAAATCATATTCTTTAATCCAAGATTCTATTTTATCTAACTCTTCATTTGACAAAGCTACTTCTTCTTTAATTAAATATTCCATTCCCAATTGGTTATATTTATTTACCCCCATTTTATGATAAGGTAATAAATCAATACCTTTAAAGTTTTTATAATCTTTATACGGTAATAAAAATTTAATTACTCCCTCAATATCCTCTCTATTGTTATTAACACCTTTTAGAAGTGGCATACGAATTTGAACATTATATTTTTCTTTTAATAAGTATTGAACATTTTCTAATATTTGCTCATTCCTAACCCCTGTCCAATAAAAGTGCTTATCTGAGTCTATCTGTTTAATATCAAATAAAAATAAATCTGTAAACTCTGCAACCTTCATTATTGCTTCATTAGTAGCATAACCACAAGTTTCTATTGCTGTATTAATACCTGCTTCTTTACAAGCCATAAGTAAGCTTGTTGCAGCATCAGTTTGCATTAATACTTCTCCACCACCTAGAGTGACCCCTCCTCCAGAAACTTCATAAAATGCTCTATCTTCTTCAATTACTTCTAGCAATTCTGATATGGATTTACTCTCTCCCACAATCTTAAGTGCACTATTGTGGCAATTACTCTCACATCTTTTGCATCCTATACAATCAATATTTCTATCTACTTTATGAGTATTAGTTCCATCCATTTTATGAATTCCCACAGGACAAATGTCTACACACTCTCCACAGTTAATACACATGTTGGATTTATACATGACTCTATATTTTTTCATTAACCCTTCTGGATTAGCACACCATTTGCACCTTAAAGGACAACCTTGAAAAAATATTATTGTTCTAACACCTGGTCCATCATACATATTATATTTTTGTATATTAAAGACCATTGCTTTTCTTTCAATAACTCCATTTCCTTTTTTATGCATTTTTATTCTCCAAATTTTTAGAAGTGTGTTAATACTGTTCTACTTATAATTTCATCTTGCACATCTTTACATAATTCAACAAAATAAGCACTATATCCAGCAACACGAACTATTAGATCTCTATAAGCTTCTGGATTTTTTTGAGCTGCTATTAATGTATCATTGTCTAAGTAGTTAAATTGAATCTCTCCTAACTGTAACGCACAAGCACTACGTAATAAAGTAATAATTCCATTTTCTCCCTCAGGTGTATCAAGTAGTCCAGAAATCAACTTAAAGTTGTGAACCATTCCTATGTTCATGCTATCACAAGCCATTTTTGAAACTGATTTAATTATCGCTGTTGGTCCTTTGAAATCTGCCCCTTGAGTTGGACTTATTCCATCTGATAAAGGAGTCCATGCTTTACGCCCATTTGCACTAGCTCCAGTTATTTGACCAAATGGTGTATTATTGGAAATTGATAGTGTTCCATGGCTCAGTACTGAATATAAAGTTCTATATTTACGGTGCTCAGTTTCTGTGTAGTTAATTAACTCTGCTGCTATATAATCTACATAGTCATCATCGTTTCCATATTTAGGAACATCTAAACAATCTTTTCTTAACTTTTCAAAGCCTACAAAATCTGCTATTAAAGCTTCTTTTATCTCTTTTAATGTATATTTTTTCTCTTCAAATACTAATTTTTTAATTACTGCCATTGAATCAACATAAGTTGCAAGCCCACTCCAAACAACTCCAGGTCCAAAGTTATACATTGCACCTCCTGCTTCTACTCCTCTTCCATTTTCTATGCATCCTTCATACATCATAGACATAAGCGGTTTTGGTGCTACTTCTTTGTGAACTCTTTGAGATATTACTGTAGCTATACTTGACCATTTAGTTATATATTTAATCTGCTCCTTAACTGCATCTTCAAATGCTTCATAAGTTTTAAAACTATCTACATCTCCTAAATCTGGACATACTTGCTTTCCATACCAAAGTGGAACCCCTTTATTTAAAACAAGTTCAATACAAATTGGCCATTGAGTATATGCTGTTGATGTCCATTGATATAGTCTTCCTGATTTTTGTGGTTCAACACATCCCATTAAGCAATAATCTCTTGCATCTTCTATTGAAACACCTTTAGCTAGCATCATTTTTATATGCACATCATCAAAGTGGCAAGCAGGGAATCCCATTCCAGCTTTTATTACTTCAACTATCTTTTTCAAATATTTTTGTGGTGATGATTTATGAATACGACATGATAAAGATGGTTGATAAATTTTCACATGTTTAACTGCATCCATTAATAAATAAGTTAAATCATTTGTTGCATC
Organism: Fusobacteriaceae bacterium; assembly: GCA_051656905.1. Lineage (GTDB taxonomy): Bacteria > Fusobacteriota > Fusobacteriia > Fusobacteriales > Fusobacteriaceae > JAGNZR01. The sequence continues at coordinate 76,455 of JBOFJQ010000030.1, forward strand.
ACGTCCTGATCTTGTTAGTCCTCCAACACACATATTTACAAATGGTTGATATCCTGCAAAGAATTTTGACCCACCCTCACTTGTTATCCACATCATCTCTGACATTTTAATAAGCATACAACCTGCTAGTTCAAAAGCTTGAAATTCATTAATTTTTCCACTTTCAATATCTTCTTTAAAAAATGGATACATATATTGGTCAACACGTCCTATAGACATTCCTGTTTGATTTTCTTCAACAACTAATAAAGATTCAATTGTCCAAACAGATTGAATAGCTTCCCAAAAACTTGTTGGTCTATGAGCTGGAACTCTAGCATTTATTTCTGAAATTTTTAAAAGTTCAGCTTTTCTTTTTGGATTTGTCTCCTTGCTTGCTAATTCAGCAGCATATTCTGACATACGTTTTGCATATATCATTACACCCTCTGCTGTATCTATTAAAGATTTATAAAAATATATTTTATCTATATCTTCTGGGTTAGCATAACTAAGATTTGCTAATTTTTCTTCTGATTCTTTTATAATATCTAACATTCCTTTTTTCATAAGAATAATATCATAACCTGGATTTGAATCCCCACCACCATTTACTGCGTGATATGAACAATCTGAAACAAAAGATTCTCCTGAAAGTTCCCATACACCAGCTTCACGATACTGATCTTCACAACATTCATCTACTGATTTTCCTTTCCAAAAAGGAAATAATTCTTCTCTCATAACTTTTTTATCTTCTTCTGAAATATAGAAAGGATCTTGTGTTCTCGTTCCTATTGTATCAATTTCAACTTCCATCCATCTCCAAGCTATGTCAGGAGAAAAAGCTCCAGCTCTAGGTGCACCATTTGGAGCTCCAACTATTAATTCATGATCTTGAATTACCAATGGAGCTGTTTCACAACAATGTCTAAAACTTTTACCTCTTAATATAGCCTTTGGCAATCCTGGGTTAGCTTTAGCTATTTCTGTTATAGCTTTAGCACGATGAATTGTAATTTTAGGAACATGTTTTAAATAATTTTCTTTTAATGTACATAAACGTTCTGTAATTTTATCTGGAATTTTTCCATCATTATCATCAGAGAAAGCATTTTTTTCTTGTCCACCATCTTTTATTTCATTCGAGATTCCCTCAAACATCTTTAACAATGCGTTTCTTTCTTCATCTGACATATGATTAGTAGCTTGCATAAATTTATCTAAAAACCCATGAATTTCCATCTTTTATACTCCTTTTTTATTTTATTTATATTCTTTTAATATCTCTCTTAAAATATTTTTCAGTACTTGTTCTGGGGTTGACTGTTCACCACTTTTATTAGATAACTCACCAAGAAACTCCTCAGTTTTTTTAATCTCATACCCTACTTTTCTAATATAAATTAAATTCATAGGCGATACATTATCTGATGTCATTCCTCTTCCTACCAATCCGCTCCCCAATGTCATTGCTGGAAAAAGATTAGTAGTTCCACCCATACTTCCAAATACTCCTGGAGTATTAACAAGAATTCTTCCCACAGGTTTTTTTAGTATAAATTGCTGAATAACCTCTTCATCTTTAGAGTGTATAACAAGTGTATGTCCTTGTTTTTCATTTAATAATAATTCTATGCACTTTTCACAAGCATTCATCCAGTCATCTTCAATATAAAATGAGATTACAGGACATATCTTTTCTTTAGAATATAAATTATCTAAAGAAACATATTTTTCACTAGAAATTAACAATTTAACCTTTGAACTTATTTCAAAACCTGCTCTTTTTGCTAAAAATTGTGGTGTTTTTCCAAGGAATTCTCTCTCAAAATTACCCTCTCGATTAAAAATTATTTTACTTAGAGAGTTTGACTCCTCTTCAGTCATAAAATAACCACCATTTTTTTCCAATTCTTCTTTTACTTCATTTGTGACACAACTATCAACGATGATAGATTGTTCTGCCCCTGCCATGACCCCGTTGTCAAAGCATTTACTAATAATAATATCTTTAACTGCTTTTTTTATATCTGCTGTTCTTTCTATAAATGCCGGAGTATTTCCTGTCCCTCCAAAAATTAGCAATTTCCCCGATTTATTAATATCTCTAACCATTTCATGAACCCCTGTGTTCATAATTAAAGATGTATATTTATGGTTGATTAACTCTTTTGATCCATTTAAAGAAATTCTACTTAAATATGAAATACTACCTTTTGGAATCCCTGAATCCTCAGCTACTTTTATTAGAATATCTAAAGTTCTTTTCATTGTATTTTTAGCTTTAGTATTAAGATTAAATATAATTGAGTTTCCTGATTTAATAGCTATTATTGTCTTATATATTACAGTGGATACTGGGCTAGATTCTGAGCAAAAAGCTACTATTACACCCATGGGAACTCCGACATCTAAAATCTTGCTCTCCGCATCCCTTTTTATAATTCCAACACATCTCATTTTATTAAGACTATTTTTTAAATATTTAATAATAAATCTGTTTTTTATTATTTTATCTTCATAGATTCCACAGTCTAATTCTTCATAAGAAAGTCCTGATAATTCTTCATTATAACCTTCAATTTCATCTAACATCTTATTTGCAATTTCATCAATTTTCTCCTGAGAAAATATTGATAACTTTTTCTGTGCTTCATTAGAATTTTCAACAAGCACTCTAGCTTCTTGAATAGAAAGTAAATCATTGTCTATTATATTCATTTTAATTTCACCTTTCTATAAATTCGATATTTATAAATTTTCTATAGCATATTTTTCGATTATTTTTTGAAGATCTCCATGAGGTCTTGCTATAACCACTGTGCTATATAAATTTCCATCTTCCATTTTTTTTACTGCACTAGCTCCTGCTTCTACTGCTGCTTTACATGCCCCTACATCTCCAGTAACTATAACTGAAATATATCCCGATGCTACATTTGCATAACCAATTAAATCTACATTTGCTGCTTTACACATAGCATCTGCTGCTTCTAAAGCAAAAACTAATCCAAAAGTTTCTACTAATCCTATTGCTTCTCGCTTCATCATTTAATTTCAACTCCTCTTATTGATCGATATCATGAACAGATACAATTTTTCCAATTTCACTAATTGGTCTTGGCATAACATTTTTAGCTGTTAATGTCCCTATGGCTGCTGCTGCCTGAGCTCCTGCTTCTACTGCTGAAGTTACTGCTGCCACATCGCCTTTTACCATTATAGTTACAAGTGTTGATCCCACATTTTCATATGATATTAATTCTACACTTGCAGCTTTTAACATTTTGTCCGCTGCCTCAAGAGCTGGAACTAATCCAATTGTCTCAACTAATCCTAAAGCTTCATTACCGTAATATTTCATAAAAAAACACCCCCTTAATTTAATCTTTTATAAAATTATTTATTGTTTGTTTACTATCTTCGTTTGCTTTATAGTAAATTAATAATTCCCCATTTTCATCTAAATCAAAATCTACCTCTTCAATTAATCCATTTGCTTCAGCAGTCATTAATGCATTTGAAAGTGAGTGTTTATTAAAGGCCTTAAATTTTGCATAATCTTCTTTCAAAAATTCCATAAGTTCTTTTAATGATGCTTTTGATACATTAGTAAAATACTTTAAAATAGCATAGTTTAGTGGTTTCATTGCTTATACACTCTCCTTTTTTTTGTTTATTAAATCCATTGGATTTATCGCTATTATTAATATTCCAAGAATCATTATTATTGCTCCAAACCATGCAACTGTTGATAATGTCCAACCGTCTATTCCTAATATAACTCCTAGAATTAAATAACAGAAAAATGGTCCAAAGAATGAATATGTTCCATTACATGCAGTACCTAACCCTGCTCCACACATACTATTTCCAGCATACCATGCCATAAATGTAAGGAATGTTACTAGTCCACTTAAAACAAACCAAATCATAGCTGGTCCACTTTTAAATGCTTGAATTACTAAATCTGTTGATATATCTATTCCACCAGCCATAAATCCTAAAATTGGTACTACAATGAATAAGTTTGCTATTCCTGAAGCTAATTGACGAATACAAATTCCTATTTGTGGATCTACCATAGCTGATGCATATCCAGCCACACATCCTTCAAATCCCCATCCAAAGGCAGCTATACAAGCTATAACCATTCCTAAAAATACCTTTCCTGAAAGCCCACCACTCATTCCTGTACTTCCTATTATAAAACTAGCAAGAACACAAATAAATATACCTAGTGCCATACGTCTATTAATAGCTTGCTTATAAAACATTTTTCCTAGAAGAGCTGCTATAGCTGGACAAAGAGCAGATATTGGTACTATTATTGCTCCTGCCATTTGCAATGCTACAACATATGCTGTTCCTGCTATAGGTCCACCTAAAAATGCTGCAATCATTATTGTTCTTCCTGGTTTACTATTCAGACATTTTATTAAATCTTTTACTTTTCCTTGAATGGCTGCATTTCCTAATGCCCAAAATGCACTACATGTATCGTTAATTGCATTTCCTATTGCTGCTAGTAAGTAAACTATTACAAAAGTTGACAATCCTGCTGTATTTTCCCCATACCAATCAGCCCATACACCTCTTGTCATTCCCAATGTTAGAAGTGCAGTATATAATCCATATGCAGCACCTGAGAACAGACCTATTTGAATCCCTCTTTTTAAAAAATTACTCTTCATTTTTTCCTTAATCTGTTTAGCTTTTTCTTTACTGCCACAGTTAAGTTCATTGTTTTGAATCTCTATTGAACCTTCCATCATAAAACCCTTTCCCCCTTTAAATTAATTAAAACCTTTATAAACATTTTTTTTACTACATAATAAACTGGAGTCTCATTTCTTGCTTCTTCTTACTCATTTTTATTTCACTATTGGAATTAGTTTTTTTAATCTATTAAGATCTTTATCTCTTAATTTGATTAAATTATAAACCTTCCCCTATACTATAATGTCAATCCATTAAAAAAAAAAATTAAAAATAAGGTTTCATTTACAAACATTTGGAACTATTTCAATCTTTTACGTTCTTTTTAAGACTTTATACATTGTATAGATAGTAGGATTTGTTTTTTTAAAAAAAACAGAGTATATGTATTAACTTCATATACTCTGTTTTGGTATTACACCTAGATGTAATGTTTTATATTTTATTTTTGACTATTTTTTAATTTTATTATAATTTCAGTTACAAATTTATTTTCATCATTAGTTGTCCAATAATCTATTACATATCGCTCATAGCACTCATCTTCACATTTATAATTATGAAGTTTAATCCATTCTTTAATTTTAGTATAAGCTTCCCCTATATTTTTATGATCCCCTAAATAATAACATGAAATTACTAGTCCACCACCAAATTCAATAAGTCTATCTTCATCACATTTTTTTAAATTCTTCTGAATTATTTTTATAGATTTGCATTTCCCTTGAATTTTTTCTTCAAATGATGGAAATTGAATTATTACAGGACCAGTAATAGCATTATCTATCTCTTCTATATAGTTTGTAAATTCTATATTTATTATAGAACTTATATAATCATATTTAAATTCTTGTTCTAAGAAAAGCATCTCGCTTTTTGCTAAATACTTCACTCCTATATTACAAATATTATTATCAATAACCATTCTAGCTTCTTTTACTAAAGAGTTCCAATCTTCCAAAGATTTCTTTTTCATTTGTAATTCTTTTTCCATCTCTTCCAATTCTTCTATTTTATAATTAAAACTTCTTTCTATATTTAAATAATCTGATGAATAAATAAGTTGTTTTATATTTTCAAGTTGAAATCCACTTTGTTTATAATATTTTATTACTGGGATTTTACATATATCTTCTTTATTATAATGTCTATATCCATTGCTACTTAATATTTCCTTAGGAGATAATAGCCCTATTTTATCGTAATATCTCAATGTTTTTTTACTTATATTACAAATTTTTTCTACTTCTCCAATATAATACCGTTCATCATCCATCACTTTATTCCCTCCATTTTTAGGTTATTTTACAAATATATTGTTATTAATAAAAATAATTTATTTTATCCCAATAATTTCATTAAATAATGTCTCAAAATTTTCTCTTAAAATCTCTCTTGGATTTGATTTAGTACATATATCCTTTTCTACTGCATTGAATATATCTTCTTTATATTTTTTTATTAAATCAATCTCTATTCCAAGCTCTATTAAATTTGAAGGAATTAACAGTTTCTTTTGTAATTCTAAGATGTTTTTAACTAGGTTATTAACTGCTAAGATAGGATTATTTGCATTTAAATCTAATATTTTTGATAATTTCTGATATTTTTTAATAGGAATTCCATATTCTTTAATATATAATTTATTTTCTAATTCAGCATTAAATTTTATTACGTAAGGCAAGATAATTGCATTTATTTTCCCATGCGGTATATGTAATTTCCCACCTATAGCATGAGCAAAGCTGTGAGTGATACCTAATCCTGCGGAATTAAAAGCAATCCCTGCAAGACATGAAGCATTATGTAATTTTTCTCTTGCTTCTAAATCTTCCCCATTTATATAAGCTTTATACAAGTATTCCATAGCTAATGAGAAGGCCTTCTCTGCTAGAGCATCAGTAAAATCTGTTGCATTTTTAGATACGTAGGCTTCTATTGCATGTGTTATAACATCCATCCCTGTATCTGCTGTAATATGTTTAGGAACACTTTTTACTAATTCTACATCTAAAATAGCAACTGTTGGCAAAAGATCTTTAGTGGCTATTGCATACTTTAGTTCCTCTTGAGCATTTGTTATAACAGCATACTCTGTTACCTCTGAACCTGTTCCACTCGTAGTTGGAATTGCATAAAAATCAAGGTGATTATTTCTACTCTCACCTAATTTTTTAGAATATTCCCTTATAGCTTTCGCCCCATCTATAGATGAGCCTCCTCCTACCGCAATAATTAAATCAGCTTTAAACAATTCTAATTGTTTAACTCCTAAAGCTATTATCTCTACAGTGGGGTCTGGTATTATCTCACTAAAGATAAAAACTTCACAATTTACAAGCTTTTCTTTGACTTTATTAACTATCCCACATGTTTCAATAAATTTATCACAGATAATAAAAACTCTTTTTTCAGAAATTTCTTTTAATTTATCTAAAGAATCCTTTCCAAAACAAATAGTAGTGCTAATATTAAACTCTCTCATTTTCTTCATCTCCTTAACCTTAAATAAATTAAGAAGATTTTAATAGATTAATTTCTAACTCATAATTTCCAATTTTTGAAACATAACTCCCATTATGATGAATAATAACATTTTTTATTCATTTAAGCAACTTTTTATTCTTAAACAGAACTGTTTCAAACTCATATATATGAAACAGTTCCATTGTTGAACTCATTTTAAAAGTTTTTTTAATAAAATAGGAAGGAGTTATGTTGTAAACCAACATAACTCCTTCCTATTTTATTAAAATTCTTGTTAAACAGATTATTAATCTAAAAATAACTCTTTCAGTTTATTAGCAACTCCATCTTCATCATTAGATCTAACAACTTCATTCTCAGGTAATAAATGCTTTAACTTAGGTGTATGATTCCCCATTAAGCAACCTTTCCCTACAACTGATAACATTTCGTAGTCATTTAAACCATCTCCAAAAGCTACAGCATCTTCCAAGGCAATTCCTTCTAAATCAAGCATATTTTTAATAGCATTTCCTTTAGAAACACCTAAATTCATAACTTCTAAACATGAAGATAAAGATAGTGTAATGGCAACTTTATCTTTTAATTTTTTATCAATTTTAGAGTGTAAAATTGATAACTCTTCTTCGTCTTCTGAAATAAAGAAAATCTTAGTAATATTTTGATCCTTTAGTTTATCAAAAGGCTTAACCGTGTAAGTAAAAGCTGACTCTTTATGAAAATCTTCAGCTATATCTAAAGGTTTTTCAACATACCAAATATCATCTGCATAAATACTTTTGTGTGCTTTAGTTGAAGAAGTTATATTAATAAGCTCAGCTGTTGTATCTTTTGGAATTGAAACAGAAAAAATTTCCTTATTATCTTTATCATGTACTTTAGCTCCATTTGATGATATTAAAAAAGAATCAAGTCCTAACATATTTTTAAAAGCTACAGCATCTAAATGATGTCTTCCTGTGGCAATGTAAAATTTTATCCCCTTTGCAACAATTTTTCTAATGATCTCTTGAGTGTATTTAGAAATTGTATGATTTGAATTTAAAAGTGTTCCGTCTAAATCTGAAATAACTGCTTTATACTTCAATGTAATCCTCCTAAAATATATTATTCAACTAAATTATATCATAAAAATATAGTAAAAATAAAGATAAAAAGTTTTTATACAATCCAAGCTGTGTTAACATAAAATAAATAAGGAATAATCCACTTTTTTGTTGACAGAGTGCAGTTCCTATGATACAATCTATTTTGTTGAGGACGGAATATAGCGCAGTCCGGTAGCGCACTTGCCTTGGGAGCAAGGGGCCGCAAGTTCGAATCTTGCTATTCCGACCACTAACATTTTGGGCTGTCGCCAAGCGGTAAGGCATCGGACTTTGACTCCGACATGCGTTGGTTCGAATCCAGCCAGCCCAGCCATACAAATAATTTAACAGAGATTAATTCTCTGTTTTTTTTATTTTTTGTAACATTCATTTGAATTAGTTATTTCTTTTTAAAATCTTTTATACACTCATACATTATTCCACAATTTAAAAGTGGTCTTAACTCTGCAATTTTACAGAATTAAGACCACTTAAAATATTTTTTTATTAATTTAATAATCTATGCCTAATTACATTACTTCTCAATTATTAAAACTTCTTATAATTTAGTAGTCTCATCTGAATCATAGGAATCTCTTTTTTTATTTTTTCCTTCTTCTTCCTTATTTTCAGAATCTTTCTTTGGCTTTTGATTTTCATATGTTCCATCTGATGGTTTATTTATATATGTACCATCTGATGGTGTTAAGTTTTCTTTTGGTTCGGTTTTTTTAGGAAGTACTGGTTCTAGTTGTGAATATATATTTCCCTTTTTTTCTATTATTTCATATTCAGTTTCTGTCGCCCACCTAGGGTTTGTTCTATCTAATATCTCCTGTTCCCTTGCTCTTTCTCTAATTAATTTTGCTTCTTGCTTAGCAATTTTCTTAGCTAATTTTTCCTGTTTCTTCTTTTCTTCTTTTATTTTTTTATTAAATTTCTTAGTCGCTTCTCTCTCTTTTTTTATATCCTTCTTGGTTCCTATTGGTACTGAACTTTCATATATACCTTCCGATTCTATGCTTTCTCTTCTTCTATCTCTTCCTCCTGTCGTTATATCTCCTGAGTCTACTTCTGACCATGTTTTTTCATATATTTCTCCTGCTGCTGTTGGATCTTCATAGTCTGAATCAATAGAATCTCTTCTATCTCTTCCTCCTGTCGCTATATCTCCTGAGCCTGATTCTGATGGATTTTCATATTCTCCATCTGATTCTATACTTTCTCTTCTTTTAGCTTTTTCTCCTGACACTATGTCTCCTGAATCTGCTTCTGGTAAGATTTTTTGATATTTTTCAATTGAATCTGTACCTGGCTTTAGTTTTTCATGTGATCCAGATGACTCACCTCCTCCTTCTGCTATACTTTTCCTATCAATATCTGATTCTGGTTTTTCATGTGTTCCAGATGAATCATTTTCATCTCCTGTTGTTTTTCTAGAGATTCTATCAAATGGTATAGTCTCATATCCTTCTTCCGATATAATATTCTCTTTCACTTTCTCTACTTTTTTTAGATTTTTTTTAGCTAATTTTTCCTGTTCTAGTTGCTTTTTTTGATCTTCCTTCTGTTTTTTTCTCATCTCTCTAGCTTCTAAAAAAGGATTTGCAAATTCCACTTCTGATTCTAGGCTCTTCATTTCTTTATCTAATTTAATTTTATTAGCCTCTTCATTTTTAATTAGTTTTGCTTCTTGCTTAGCTTTTTTTTTCTCTAATTTCTCCTGTTCATATTTCTCTTTTTGAAGCTTTTTCATGTGTGCATAGTATTCTTTTTTAGTCATTCCAGCTGTTGATGTTGATGCACCAGTATTTGCAGATGCTCCCTCTGATTGACCATGTAAATCCACAGATTCTGGTCTTCTTGGTGGTAGTTTTGGCGGCTTATCTGATCCTCCTTCTTTTCCTGGATCATTGGCCATCCTATGTGTTTCTACTTCTACTTTTCCTTTATAAGCCGTTTCTTTAACTTTTTCTTCTGATTTATATCCACCTCTTGTCTTTTCTGGATATATTTTTGGATCAAGTATTGGCAGACCATAATCATCTACCTTTATTTCTTGCACTCTTGAATATTCCTTTAATGCTTCTAACCGATCAACCATCTCCTGATCTCCCATTCGTCTTCCTTCATCACCCGTTTCTCTTCCTAGTAGTCTGTCTGTTTTTTTTATTAATTCTGTGAGTCCCCCTCCCATTTCACTATCACTTATCTCCTTAGATGGCGGCAGTCTATCTGGACTATCTACCTTCTTTGGTTTTGGTGGTACTATTGGTTTATCTGAATCTTCTGCCTTCGATTTCTTTACTTCTATTGGCTGATCATATATTCCATTATTCTCTGACGCTGTTTCTCCTGCACTTTGCTTTTCCATTGATTCTTGTTTCTTTGGTGGTAGAGCTTTATATTTATCTACCTTTTGAGGTACTATTAAAGGTATATCTTGCTCTATAACTCTTGGTTTCTGTTCTACTTCTTTTTTCATTGCATGTTCTTTATTCGTTTTATCTATATCTGCTTTATTTTGTTTCTTTTCTGTTTTGTTTATTTCATTTATATATGATTTAAACTCCTTTTTATTTTTGATTAATTGAGCACCTTCATTCCCCCCTTCTTCTGAAGTATAAAAAACTGACTCTCCTGTTTTTTCTGCTTTAGATATTTGCTTAGATAATTCTTTCTGATCCTTTTCTTTTTGTTTATTTTGTTTCTGTTCTATGTCTATTTTTTTTTGCTTTTCTTTGTTTATCTCACTTATTTTTTCTATATTTGCTTTAGAATTTTTTCTATATTCTTCTACAGTATTAAATATCTTTGTTTCTCCCGATACCCCTGCTGTATCTACTTTAAAAGGTCCTACTATCTTTTGAGCGGAAGGCACTTTTTCTACATGGCTTTCTCCCATTTCTTCAATAGCCCTTTTAGGCTTCTGTGGGGGAACACTTGGATTTGTATCATACATTCCTTTACCTTTTGCAGCTCTTTCTTCTCTAGAAATTTCTTTCTTTTCATTGGAATTTACCCTAGTTTCTTCAAAAGTTCTTTTTGGTTTTTGCGGAGATTTTGGTTTTTCTACCTCTCCTATTGATATATCTTCTGCAACTGATTTCTTTATTGCCATTGCCTCCTCATATATTCCATCTGTATCAGTTACCTTTGATTTTGATGATGCTCCTTCTACATCACCTGCTACCTTTTCATTGGAAGTTGCTTCTGTTTTATTTCTTAGACTTGTTTCTTCAACAGCTCTTTTTGGCTTTACAGGTGATTCTGATTTATCAACTCCTCCTGTTGCTTCATCTCCTGAACTTTGACTTTCCATTGATTCTTGTTTCTTTGGTGGTAGAGCTTTATATTTATCTACCTTTTGAGGTACTATTAAAGGTATATCTTGCTCTATAACTCTTGATTTCTTTTCTTTTTCTTTTTCTTTTTCTTTTTCTTTTACATATTTATTAAATTCTTTAGTACTCATTTCATCAAGATTTACTTTTGCTTTCCCTCCTGTTGCTCCTGTTTCTTCATCTCCTGCCCCTAGTTTTATTTCTTCTACTTTTTCTCTTTTAAGAACATTATCATTAACTTTTACTCGTACTTCTGATTTATCAGCCCCTCCTGTTGCTTCATCTACTACCTTTGGTTTTGGTGGTACTATTGGCTTTTCTCCTCCATCCGATTTCTTTACGTAATATGGACCTTTACCTACTGGTAATCCATGTTCATCTATATAAGATTCAGTTGGTTTTGGTGGTACTATTGGTTTTTCTTTTCCTCCTGCTGCTGTTTCTCCTCCAGCCGGTTTTTTTACTACTATTGGCTGCTCGTATACTCCTTCTTTTTGTTTTGGTGGTACTTCTGGTGCCTTTATAGGATCTTTAGTTCTATTTTTTTTAGCAATAAGTGCTGAATATGTATCATCTGTTGGCTTATTACTATATATTCCATCACTCTCTGATTCTGCAGATGATTTTTTTTCTCCTTTTGCTGGTATTCCTGGTTTTAAATCCAATTCTGCATAATTCACTTTTTCTCCTGCAGTTGCTCCATCTACCTCATCAGTGTGAAAAACTGTTTCACCTGCTTTTTTTGCTTTTGCTACTTCTTTTGCTATTTCTTTTTCTAACTTCTCTTGATTTTTTGCTTTTTCTTTTGCTATTTGCTCTTCTTTCTTAGCATTTTTTTTATCTATTTTATCTTGCTTTTCCTTTTCTTTTTGTTTTTCTTTTACATATTTATTAAATTCTTTAGTACTCATTTCATCAAGATTTACTTTTGCTTTTCCTCCTGTTGCTCCTGTTTCTTCATCTCCTGCCCTTTCTATTGTTGCATCTTCTTTTTTTCCTTTATAAACATTGTCATTAATTTTTACTCGTGATTCTGATTTATCAATCCCTCCTGTTGCTTCATCTCCTGAACTTTGACTTTCCATTGATTCTTGTTTCTTTGGTGGTAGAGCTTTATATTTATCTACCTTTTGAGGTACTATTAAAGGTATATCTTGCTCTATAACTCTTAAATTATCTGATGCTTCTGGTTCTGCCCCACCATCTTTAATTTTATAAAAAGTTGTTTCTCCAGCCTCTTTTGCTTTAAATATTTCTTTTGATAATTCGGCCTTATTCTTTTCTTTTTGTATAATTTGTTTCTGTTCTATTTCTTT
>JBOFJQ010000031.1:0-1450 GCA_051656905.1 Fusobacteriaceae bacterium
AATAGTGAATACTTTTCTATTGGCTGGAAAAAATCTACTGAAAACATAATATGGAATGTAAGAGTGCCTCGAGTCATACTAGCTTTTATTACTGGGGCTTCTCTTTCTCTTGTTGGAATAACAATGCAGACCATAACAAAAAATAATCTTGCAGATCCTTATATACTTGGGATATCTAGTGGAGCTTCAGCAGGTGCAGTCTCTGTTATAATTCTTAGTAACTCATATACTTTCTTAAAGTTATTAACAGTAGAGCAAGGAGCTTTTATTGGAGCCCTTATTTCTATCTATATGGTTTTTTTTATAAGCTCAAAACAAATTTTTAATGGAAGTAGTTTAATTTTAACTGGAGTTGGAGTATCTGCTTTTTTTTCAGCCTGTACAACAGTAATTATATATAGTAGTAAAAATAATTCTCAATTAGTAACAGCAATGTTTTGGATGACAGGAAGCTTAAGCTCAGCATCATGGGATCAACTTTTTTATCCATTACTATTTTTATTTCTTATTTTTATTGCAATGATTATTTATTCTTATGAATTAGACATATTACTTATGGGAGATAGTAGTGCAAAAGCATTAGGAATTAATACTGGTTGGATAAAACTATTTCTAATAATATTATCCACTCTTCTTACATCAATAATAGTTTCTCTAACAGGAATAATTGGTTTTGTAGGTTTAGTTATTCCGCATATTTCAAGAAAAATAATAGGGTATAAACATAAATATTTAACAGTATTTTCAGTTTTTGCAGGAGGTCTCTTCTTAGTTATTTCAGACACCTTTGCTAGAACATATTTTTCTCCAGAAGAGATGCCAATTGGAGTTATAACCGCATTTTACGGAACTCCATTATTCCTTTGGATAATAAGAAAGAACTACTCATATGGAGGAAAAGAATGATCCAAGTAAAAAATCTATCTTATACTCAAAATGAAAAACATATACTAAAAAACATAAATATAGGTATTAAAAAAAACTGCATTACAGGAATATTAGGACCTAATGGATCTGGAAAAACTACTTTTTTAAGACACCTAATAAATGAATTTCCTAGTAAAAATAATATCTTTATTGATGGTGAAAATATAGAAAAAATCTCTAGAACAAATTTTGCAAAAAAAGTATCTTTTGTTGAACAAAACTTTACTGGAATGCAAGAGATGACAATCAAAGATATTGTAAAAATTGGTAGATACCCACATAAAAGAGCTTTCTTTAATTATAGTGGTAAAGATAATATTATTATTAAAAATGTACTTTCCCAATTTCAATTAGAAGAATTAAAAAATAAAAAAGTTAGTAAAGTATCTGGTGGTGAATTAAAAAGAGCCTTTATTGCTAAAGCATTTGTACAACAAAGTGATATAATGCTTTTAGATGAACCTACAAATCATTTAGATATAAAACATCAATTAGATTTAATGGAACTTCTTAAAAATATGAA
>JBOFJQ010000032.1:0-20892 GCA_051656905.1 Fusobacteriaceae bacterium
AGATAAGTATTCTTTAAGACAACTTCGAGACTAGGAGATTGATAGGTTGGGGGTGTAAGAGCAGTGATGTTTTTAGCTGACCAATACTAATAAGTCGAAGTTTTAACCTAATGTAATTACAATTAAGCGAGCAATCGCGCTACTATATAGTATTCAATGTCTATTGAGAACTTATTAAATTTAGCTTGGTAAAAATAGCTATGGGGGTACACCTGGTCACATTTCGAACCCAGAAGTTAAGCCCATAAACGCTGAAGGTACTTGGTGGGAAGCTGCCTGGGAGAATAGGAATTTGCCAAGCTTTTTTTTATTTTTTGGAAAAAGATTAGGGATTGTTTTGATTATACGAAAACACGCGTTTCGGCTACGCTACTTTGTACGCTTGCCTACACAGCTACCGTTTTCTTTATAATAAAATCGATCCCTAATTATTTTAAAGAGTAAAAATTAAAAGATTAAAAAATCAAGTGATTTTTAATGATTAAGTTTTTTTATTTTAATTTTGGGTTGCCATGCAAAAAATATTAGTTGGCGCCCAAATTTTTTATTTTTTGATAATTGTATGGATATTTAAAATTAAGAAAATAAGAATATGAGGAATAATAGATTGAGAGAGATTAAATATAAAATGGTAATTAAATTTCAAAATAAAAAAAATAAAAAAAGTTTTTCAAAAAAAGCTTGTGTTTTTTTTAAAATTTAATTATAATACTTGTGTTGAAATGAAAAAAGAGAAAGGGAGTTCGCAATGGAATTAGAGTTATCGCAGAGAATAGGAAAATTAAAAACATCGCCAATAAGAAAACTTATTCCTTATGGTGAAGAAGCAACAAAGAAAGGAAAAGTAGTGCATCACTTAAATATTGGACAGCCAGACATAAAAACACCATTGGAGTTTTATGATGCAGTTAGAAATTATTTTGAGCCTGTTTTAAAATACGCCAATTCTGCTGGAACTCCAGAATTAATACAAGAGATTAGAAATTATTATTTAAGAAGAGATATGGATTATTCAATGGAGGATATTTTAGTAACTAGTGGGGGAGTAGAAGGAATTTCTTTTGCTCTTACAGCAATTTGTGATGTGGGAGATGAAATATTAATTCCAGAACCGTATTATGCAAATTATAATAGTTTCTTTAATACTTTAGAAATAAAGGTAACTACAGTTACAACTTATGCTGAAACAGGGTTTCATTTACCAGGTATAGAAGAGTTTGAAAAAAAAATAACTCCAAAAACTAAAGCTATAATGCTTTCAAATCCTTCAAATCCTACAGGGACTGTTTATAAAAAAGAAGAGATAGAAATGATAGCTAAAATTGCTAAGAAACATAATCTTTTTATAATAAGTGATGAAGTGTATAGAGAGTTTGTATATGGAGATAATAAAGCAATAAGCTTTGGAACATTTAAAGAGATTGAAGATAGAGTTATTTTGATAGATTCAATATCAAAAAGATATTCAGCTTGCGGATCAAGAATTGGGTGTGTAATAAGTAAAAACAAAAAATTGATTCAATCAATTTTTAAATTATGCCAAGCTAGATTGTGTCTTCCTACATTGGAAATGGTAGGAGCAGCAGCTCTATATAGAATAGATGATTCTTATTTGGAAGAAGTGAGAAAAGAATACGGAAAGAGAAGAAATATTTTATATAATGAGCTTAAAAAGATTGAAGGAGTTGTTGTAAGACAGCCAGAAGGAGCTTTTTATTCTGTTGTAAAACTTCCAGTTGAAGATACTGAAAAATTTGCAATATGGCTTTTAAAAGATTTTGAATTAAATGGAGAAACAGTAATGATTACTCCAGTTCAAGGATTTTATAAAACTAAAGGTGCTGGAAAAGATGAAATTAGAATATCTTTTGCAATAGATGAAAGAAAAATAAAAGAGGCAATTAATATTTTAAAAGAGGCTTTAAAAAAATATAAAAAAAAAATGAGTGCTTAGTAGATTAAAAAATAGAATCATAAAAATTATTTTACTGTAATTGCATCGGAGGCAAAAATGGCAAAGAAGTTATTGATAACAGAGACAGTATTAAGAGATGGGCACCAGTCCCTTATATCAACTAGATTAAAAACATCTGAAATGCTTCCTATTTTAGAGAAAATGGATCAAGTTGGTTATCATGCTTTAGAAGTTTGGGGAGGAGCAACATTTGATGTTTGTGTAAGATATCTAAATGAAGATCCTTGGGAAAGACTAAGAGAGATAAGAAAAAGAGTTAAAAATACAAAACTTCAAATGCTGTTGAGAGGTCAAAATCTTTTAGGATATAGACATTATGCTGATGATATAGTTGAAAAATTTGTTCAAAAATCAATAGAAAATGGAATAGACATTGTTAGAATATTTGATGCTTTAAATGATTTAAGAAATGTTAGAGTAGCTGCAGAATCTGTAAAAAAATATGGGGGGCATTGTCAGATTGCTATTTGTTATACAATAAGCCCTGTTCATACAATTGAGTATTATTGTAATTTAGCTCGTGAAATTGAGGAGATGGGAGCAGATTCAATAGTAATAAAAGATATGGGAGGGATACTTCTTCCAGAAGTAGGTTACAACCTTATAAAAGCAATAAAAAAAATAACGAGTATTCCTTTAGAGTTGCATACTCATTCCACAACAGGTGTAGGAGAGATGCTTTATTTAAGAGCTATATCAGCTGGAATAGATATTATAGACACTGCAATCTCACCTTTTTCAGGAGGAGCTTCTCAGCCAGCAACAGAGTCAATGTTCTATGCTTTAAAAGGGGAAGAAAGAGACACAGAATTGAATCTGTTCTATTTAAAAAAGATGGCTGAATATTTTAAGGATATAAGAAAAAAATATGTGGATGAAGGGGGATTAGATCATCAAGCTCTCTTTACTGAACCATCAATAATAGAGTGTCAGCTTCCTGGTGGAATGCTATCAAATTTAGTTTCTCAACTAAAACTTCAAGATTCTCTTCATAGATATGAGGATGTTTTAAAAGAGATACCAAGAGTGAGAGAGGAGATGGGTTATCCTCCACTAGTAACTCCTCTTAGTCAGCTGATAATAGCTCAATCTGTATTTAATGTTATTTTTGAAGAGAGATATAAAATAGTTCCAAATGAAGTAAAGAATCTGGTAATGGGATTATATGGTAAAACTCCAGTTCCTATTAAAGAAGAGATGGTAAGAAAGATAATAGGTGAAAAAAAAGTTTTATTAGGGAGACCAGCAGATTCTATTTCAGATGAGTTTGAAAAACTAAAAATGGAAATAGGAGATTTAGCCAAGGCAGAGGAAGATATATTGACATATGCTATGTTCCCAGAAATTTTTAAGAAATACTTAAAAAATATTTAGAAAATAATTGAAAAAGTAATTTAGAGAAAAATAATTGTAATAGAACACTTTTTCCTTGCCCTAAATAAAGAAATTTTAGTATAGTTGCATAAGTTATTCACATTAATAAGGGTTGCATTATCTTTATTAGATGGTAGAATATAGAGTGTAAAATACAAATATACTCAGTAGAAAAAACCAGGGATGGGAATATCTATTTTTGATTATAAAAAATTTGTTTTATAATTATGAAAATAGATAATTAGGAATTGAGTGTTAAGGAAAAAGGGGAGAAAAAAATGAAAAAAAAATTTTTGGAGTATCTTGAAAATAATTACAATTCTTTCAGTAACGGTTACAAGAAAATTATAAAATTTATAAAATATAATCAAAACAGATTACCATTTGTAAATATAAAAGAGTTAGCAGAAGAGACAGGAACCAGTCCAGCAACAATAACAAGATTTGTTAAGGATACTGGTTTTAAAGGGTATACTGACTTTCAAAAGTTATTTCAAAGAGATGTAGAGGATAGAAGTGCACCTATGAAAAAACTTAAATCATCAATTCAAGAGCAAAGAAATGATAATATTCTAAAAAATGTTATAGAAAAAAATATGGAAATTTTAACTGAGATAGATGTAGATGCAGTAGAGATAAAATTAGATGAAGCTGCTGAAATGATAAAAAATGCAAGAAAAATATATATATTAGGTGCCAGAGGGTCATATCCTTTAGCACACTATTTGTATTATATGTTAAAAGAATTAAGAGATGGAATAGAACTTTTAATTTCAGGTTCTTCAGATTTTACAGATAAATTGCTTCACTCAAAAGAAGAAGATGTATTAGTAACTATCTCTTTTTATCCATACACTAATTTCTCTTATCAAGTTATAGAATACTTTGCTGAAAATAAAAACAAAATAATAACTATCACAGATAAAGAAGACTCAAGTTTAGCAATGTTATCAAATTTAGTTATAACAGGAGAAAATGGTGGAAAGGCTCATACAATTATTCCTGCTATTGCAATTTTAAATGCCCTATCATTAAAATTAGGAATAATAAATAAAGCTGAAACACTAGAAAAATTAGAAAAAGTAGATAAGATAACTACAAAATTTAATATTTATAGAGAAAATTAATTAAATTTTTTAAAAAAATATATATAAAATATATCAAATAAAAAAAAAATATTAAAAAAAAATATAAAAAAAATATAAAAAAAAAGGAAAATGTGATAAACTAAAGAAAAATTTTACAGTATGAATAGCGTATCTTGTAAAAACTAAATAATTAATTAACAATATTAAAATATAGAGGAGAGATTTTATGAACAATCAACTTGAGTTATATGGGATTAATTATTTTTCGGAACAGGAACTTAAGAACAGAGTTTCTAGTGCAGTTTACAAAGAGTTTCAGCAAGTAAAAAGACGTACGAAAGAATTATCTTTAGAAACAGCCGATGCTATAGCAAATGCTGTAAAAATGTGGGCAACAGAAAATGGAGCTACTCATTTTACACATTGGTTTCAACCTTTAACAGAAGCAACAGCAGAAAAACATGATTCCTTTATTGCAATTAATTCAGATGGTGTTGTTATGCCACAATTTTCAGGAAAAGATTTAATAAAAGGGGAAGCAGATACATCTTCTTTTCCTAATGGAGGGGTAAGATCTACATTTGAAGCAAGGGGATATACTGCTTGGGATGCTAGTTCACCTATGTTCCTTAGAGGAGATGAGCTTTGTAAAACTCTTTATATACCTACTGCATTTATAGGGTATAATGGTGAGACTTTAGATAAAAAAGTTCCTTTATTAAGATCATTGAGAAGTTTAGAAAAACAAGTGTTAAGAGTTCAAAAGGCTATTGGAGATTCTGAGAGTAAATATATTGATGTAAATTTAGGAGTAGAACAAGAATATTTCTTAGTTTCTAGAGATCAATATTATAAGAGACAGGATCTTTTATTAGGTGGAAGAACAATATTTGGTTCAATGCCTCCAAAAGGACAAGAGTTAAGTGATCATTACTATGGAACTATAAAGGATAAAGTTTCTAGTTTCATGGCAGAAGTAGACAGAGAGCTTTGGAAAATAGGGGTTATGGCAAAAACAAAGCATAACGAAGTTTCACCTAATCAGTTTGAACTTGCTTTAATGTTTAATAGTGCAAATATATCAGTGGATCAAAACCAATTGGTTATGGATATTTTGAAAAAAGTTGCAGTAAAACATAACTTTGCAGCTTTACTTCATGAAAAACCTTTTGCAGGAATAAATGGTTCAGGAAAACATTGTAACTGGTCATTCTCTTCAGACGCTAAGGGGAATTTATTAGATCCAGAAACATTAGAAGAAGGAAATTTATCATTTTTATTATATGCAACAGCAATAGTAGAGGCAGTAGATTTACATGCTGATTTATTAAGAGCTTCTACAGCAACACCAGGAAATGACTTTAGATTAGGGGGGCATGAAGCTCCACCAGCTATAATTTCTGTATTTTTAGGAGACCAATTATCTGAAATTTTAGAAAATATAGAAAAAGGTGAAATAGGAACTCATACATCATCATCTCAAGTAAAAATTGGGGTAAAAAACTTCCCTAAAATTCCTAGAGATTCTACTGATAGAAATAGAACATCACCATTTGCTTTCACAGGAAATAAGTTTGAATTTAGAATGCCTGGATCAAGTGCATCACCTTCAACACCAATGTATGTTCTGAATGCGATAGTGGCAGATGTGTTAAGAGGATATGCTGATGAACTAGAAAAAAATACAGATAAAGATAAAATTAATAGCTGTATTATTCATCTTTTAAAAACAAGATATCAGAGACATAAAAGAAGAGTGTTTAACGGAAATGGTTATGATAAAGAGTGGGTAAAAGAGGCTGGATTAAGAGGCATTAATAACTTAAGAAATACAGTTGAAGGTATTCCTGGATATATAAAAGAGGATTCTATTGAAGTTTTAGAGAGAACGAAAGTACTTTCAAGAGCAGAGACAGAATCAATATTTAAAATTTATTCTGAGAGATACAATAAAGTAACTAGCATAGAGGTTAAAACAGCTATTAGAATGTGTAGAACTGAGATTTTCCCAGCAATAACAACATATACTAATACAGTATTAAATTCAATAAAGCAAGTTAATGAAATATTTGGAGAGGCTGATCTAGTTCAAAAAGATAAAGATCATGTATTAAATATTTTGAGACTTAAAAATGATGCTAAAGACTATGTTGTAAAATTAAGTAAAGAGATGAAAGAAGTTGAGAAAATAGAAGATGAATATGAGAAAGCAAAATATTTAAATAGCCATCTAGTTCCTCTTTTACTTATTTTAAGAAATAGAATAGATAAGATAGAAATACATGTAGATAAAAATATTTGGCCAATGCCTACATATACAGATTTACTTTTTAAATTATAAAAAAATAAAAATTATGGTATACTAAACGCAAGTTTAGTATACTTTTTTTTTGGAGGTAAACAAATAATGAAGTGATGTTGATATTTTTTCTCTTAGGTTAAGAGAACGCGTTTATTAGAATTAGAATGTATTAAGTGATATACATATAAAATAATAAGGTAAAAAATTAAGGAGAAAAAATATGAAAAAATTTCAAAAGGCTATAATTTGTTTATTTGCTATGATGTCGCTATTTCTAGTTGGTTGTTCAGGGAAATCTGAAAATAACAAAAATGAAAATAAAAAAACTGAATTAGTAATTGCTCAAGAAGGGGAACCAAAATCTTTAGATGTACATAATGGTAATGATGGTTACTCATTGAAAATAAACAAATTAATTTATTCTAGATTAGTGGAAGTAGATGGGGATATGAATATAATTCCAGGACTAGCAGAAAGTTGGAAAAACTTAGATGATAAAACAGTTCAGTTTAAAATAAGAAAAGGGGTTAAATTTCATAATGGAGACAATTTAACTATGGAAGATATAAAGTTTTCATTTGAAAGAATGATGCAATCACCAAGAATAAGCTTTGTGTTACCGCCAATAGAGAAAATAGATATTATAGATGATAATACTATTAATATAGTTACAAAACAATCTTTTGGACCATTACTTGCTCATCTTTCTCATCCAGCATTAGGAATAGTTAGTGAGAAACTAGTAAAAGAGAATGAGCACTCTTATACAGATCATCCAATTGGTACAGGAGCATATAAATTTAAAGCATGGAAAGCAGGAGAAACTGTAACTCTAGAGAGAAATGATGAGTATTTCTTTAAACCAGGATCATTTAAAACAATAGTATTTAAAAATGTTGTAGAGGGAAGTGCTAGAACAATAGGACTTGAGACTAAAGAATATGATATAGCTTTAGGTATTCAAGCAATAGATGAACAAACAATAAAAAGTAATAATCATTTAAAACTTTTAACAAAACCATCAAGTTCATTCTCTTATATTGGAATGAATAATGAAAAAGGGCCATTTAAAGATATAAGAGTAAGAAAAGCAATTAATTATGCAATAGACAAGCAATCAATAATAGATGCAGTGTTATTAGGAACAGGGAAAATTGCCACATCACCAATAGGTTCAGCTGTTTTTGGATTTACAGATAAAACAAAGGCATATGAATTTGATTTATTAAAAGCAAAAGAGTTAATGAAAGAAGCTGGTTATGAAAATGGATTTAAAACATCTATTTATGTAATGGGTGGAGAATCGGATAAGCAAACAGCAGAAATAGTTCAAGCTAATTTAAAAGAGATAGGGATTGACTTAACTATAAATGTAGTAGAGAGTAGTGCTTACTGGGATTTAACGTCAAAAGGGAATCATGAGATGTTCCTAGGTTCTTGGGGATGTGTAACTGGAGATGCAGATTACGGATTGTATTCTTTATATCATTCAAAAGCTAAAGGAGCTCCAGGAAACAGAGACTTTTATTCAAATCCAGTTATAGATTCGCTTTTAGATGAAGCTAGAGAATCTGTTAACCAAGAAAAAAGAAAAGAGTTATATGAAAAAATTCAGATTGAGCTAGTAAATGATGCTCCAGATATAATGCTTTTCTATAGAGTTTTAGCAGTTGGAACGCAAAAAAATATAGAGGGATTAAACTTGCATCCTGTTACTCTACATGATTTTTATCCAGTATATATAAAAGATGAAAAATAGTAATTGATAATAATTAACAGAGAGAAATTACTATAGAAAATATAGATAGTAGTTTTTTAAAAAAGGGATTTAGTCAGCTAAATCCCTTTTTCTATAATACCCTTAAAAAACGATTTTCCCACCACCTACAACAAAATCCTCGAAGTACAGAGCTAAATGTTGACCAGGAGCATTTTGTGGAGTTATAGCGTTATATTTGAAGTAATATTTTTCTGTATTAGAATTTTTATCTATGATAGAAAAAAGTTTACCCTTTAAACCTGAACTTGAGAATCTAGGTTTTCCTACAAGCTCTAGCTCAAATAAATTAATAGGATTTACATTAAAACAAGAATCTGTAAGCTCTACAGTATCTCTCATAAGCTCATCATACTCACCTAAAGTAACCTCATTAGTCTTTGGATTAATATTAGTTATAAAATAAGCTCTTGGAAGAGTAAGACCAAGACCTCTTCGCTGACCTATAGTATAAAGTTGGAACCCTTTATGTTTTCCAAGAATAGTCCCATCACTAAATATAAAATTACCCTCTTTTATATGAGAGGATAAAGCCTTTGTTAGGAATTCAATATAGCCTTCTTTTGCAAAGCATATCCCTTGGCTATCTTTTTTATCGTGAACTTTTACTCCTAAATTACGCGCAATATTTCTAACCTCTTCTTTATTGTAGTTAGAAAGTGGGAATAATAGTTTTGGAATTATATTATTATTTAATCTGTATAACATATATGATTGGTCTTTTCTCTTATCTTCTGCTATTTTTAGAAGTGGTAAATTAAATTTTTCAGAAAATTCAACTTTTGCATAGTGACCAGTGGCAATAAATTTAGCACCTATCTCTTCTGCAATCTTATTTAGAAGGAAAAATTTTACTTTTTCATCACAGACAATACAAGGTGATGGTGTCATTCCGTGGTTGTATTCATCAATGAAGTAGTCGATAACATCTTTTTGAAACTCCTTGGACATATCGATAATTTTATGAGAAATATCTAATTTTTTACAAATCTCTTTAGCATCTTCAAAATCTTCATTTTTAGCCTTTGGATCAAATGAAAGAGTAACACCATATACGTCATATCCTAAATTTTTTAAAATATATGCAGATGTAGAAGAGTCAACTCCTCCACTCATACCTATGACAACTTTATCGTTCATAATAAAACTCCTAATTTTTATTTTTAAGAATTATAGTATATCATAATAAAATATATATGTGAACACAGGTAAAAAATGCAGGAAAGAGAAAAAAATAGAAAAAAAACTAAAAAAAGATTATACTGTTTAATGGGGAATAATATTATCAATATAATTAATAAAAAAATAAATAGGTTGGAGATAAAAAAATGAAAGTAATAGAGTTAGAAGTACATAGCGGGAAATATAATATTTATATAAGTAACAATTATTTTCAAGAGATAAAAAAATATACAAAGGGATATAATAAAGTCTTGATAATTTCAGATGATAAAGTTGGTCCAATATATATAAATGATTTTGTAGAAAAAATAAGCGAAAATACAGAGGGGGCAAATAGTAATATATATTACTATGAAATTCCTAATGGAGAAAATTCAAAATCTTATAATAATGTAGAGAAAATTTATGATTATTTAATTGAAAATGAATTTTATAGAAATTCATTAATTATTACATTAGGTGGAGGAGTTGTTTGTGATTTAGGTGGGTATATTGCGGCCACTTATATGAGAGGAATAGATTTTATTCAAGTTCCAACGACCCTATTAGCTCAAGTAGATGCTAGTATAGGTGGTAAAGTAGCCATTAATCATAAAAAATATAAAAATATAATTGGAAGTTTTTATCAGCCTAAGGCTGTATTTATAAGTTCTAAATTTTTAAAAACATTGGAATTAGATCATTTTAAATCAGGAATGGTTGAAATAATAAAGCACTCATTAATATCTAAAAATAGAGATTATTTTTATTACCTATTAGAAAATTTTAGAAGCATAGAAGAGCTAGAAAACGAATATATAGAAAAAATTATAGAGCTTTCTTGTGAAATAAAAAAAGGTATAGTTGAAAAAGATGAAAAAGAGACAGGAGATAGAGCTTTTCTTAATTTAGGACATACTTATGCTCATGCCTTAGAGACAATATATAATTTAGAGGGAATATCACATGGTGAAGCAGTTGCTAAAGGGATAATATTTGAATTAGAATTATTTAAATATTTAGAAAAGGATTCAAATCAAATAGAAAAAATAGAAAATAACTTAGAAGAGATAAAAGGGATTTTTGAAGCTTTTAAAATAGATTGGAAACAAATATATTTAGAGAATAAAATTTTAATCTCACATTTAAAAAAAGATAAAAAAAATAGTAATAGTGGAATTACATTTATAAAATTTAAAAATTTTGGAGATTTAGAAATGGTAAAAATTACAGATAATAAAGTGGAAGAGTTTAATACAAAGCTAAAAGAAAAAGAGAATAGATTTATAAAAGCAGTTATAGATGTAGGGAGTAATTCTACAAGATTATTTATAAGTGAAGTAGAGAAAACTATAGATGAAACTGGAAAATATAGTTTGAAGATAATAAAGCCGTTGCATAAGTGGGTTGAAATTACTTCTTTAGGTAAGGGAGTAAATCAATCTAAAATGTTAAATGATGAGGCAATAGAAAGAACCTTTAGATGTATAGAAGATTACAAAGAGAAAGCTTCACAGTATGGAGCCACTCAAGTAGAGGCTTATGCTACTTCAGCAGTTAGGGATTCTAAAAATAAAAATGAATTTTTAGATAAGATATCAAATATAGGAATTAATATTAAGTGTATTCCAGGAGAAACAGAAGCAAAACTCTCTTTTATCGGGATATCTTCTATATATCATAGTGAAGAGATTGGTATAATAGATATAGGTGGAGGTTCTACAGAGATTTCTATTGGAATGAATGAAAGAATAGACTATTCAGGAAGTTATAATGTTGGAGCAGTAAGGGTAACTGAGATGTTTTTTCAAAAGAGCGATGAAAGTGGAAATATTATAGAGGATTATACTAAAGAAAAAGTAGAAGAAGCAAGAGAGTGGATAAAAGAACAATTTTTACCACTTAATGAATATAGAGATAAAGAGTTTACTTTGTTAGGAGTAGCAGGAACAGTATCTAAGCAAGTAACAATTTTAGAAAAAATGGATGTTTATGACAGTAATAAAATTGACGGATATTTATTGTCTTTGAAAAACATTAAAGATAATTATGAGATGTTAGTTGGAAAATCTTTAGAAGAGAGAAAGCATTTACCAGGATTAGAACCTAAAAGAGCTGAGTATGTAATCGCAGGAACGTTAATTTTACTTACTCTTTTAGAAGATGTATTCAAAAAAAATAAAATTATATTTTCTGAAGTGGATAACTTAGAAGGTTCTACAATATATTTTGATTAAAAAGATGTCTCAAGTTTAAATTTATTGTTTAAACTTGGGATTTTTATTTTTTATATTATTACTACTTATGATATAATTGTCGTATAAAATAAATTGTGGGAGGTAGAAAAATTAAAAAGATACTAGATAGATGTTCAATCGGTGGTTGAGCCAATAAAATAGGGCCGGAGGTTCTGTCGAAGTTATTAAAAGACCTTCCAAGAGTGGAAGATAAAAATTTAATAGTAGGATATGAAAAAGCTGATGATGCTGCAGTATATAAATTAACAGAGGATATTGCGTTGATTCAGACATTGGATTTCTTTACTCCAATGGTAGATGATCCTTATATTTTTGGGCAAATAGCAGCAGCAAATTCACTAAGTGATGTGTATGCAATGGGTGGAATACCTAAAACTGCTATGAATATTGTGTGTTTTCCTGAGAAAGGAGATTTAGAAGTATTAAAAGAAATATTGAGAGGTGGAGCTGAAAAAATAGCTGAATCAGGAGCTATTTTATCTGGAGGTCATTCAGTACATGATCCAGAGACAAAATATGGTTTATCAGTAACAGGTATAGCTCATCCAGATAAAGTGTGGAAAAATGGTGGTTCTAATACTGGTGATATTATAATAATAACTAAGCCGTTAGGAACAGGAATAATATCTACAGCATCAAAAATTGGAGAAGCAACACAAGAAGCAATAGACAATAGTGTAAAATATATGACACAATTAAATAAGTATCCAGCAGAAATACTTATGAATTATGAAATAACTGCTTGTACAGATATAACAGGATTCGGATTTTTAGGGCATTTATATGAAATGTCACTTGCTACAGAAAAAACGTTCATAGTTGAATCTGAATTAGTTCCATATATTAAAGAAGCAAAAGAATACGCAGAGGAGTTTTTTATAACAGCTGGAGGACAGAAAAATAGGCATTTTGTAGAAAAAAATGTAGAGATGAGTGAAGCTCCTTTTTGGTTACAAGAGATAATGTTGGACCCCCAAACATCAGGAGGACTACTTTTTACAGTAAATCCTAAAATTATAAATGAAATTACAGAAGAGTTTAAATCTCAAAATATTGAATTTTGGATTATTGGAAGTGTAGTGGAGAAAGAAAATAAAAATATAATAGTGAGGTAGAAATGAAGCAGGAACTTCTTAGAAAATTACCAAAGGTAGATAAACTTTTAAAATCAGAAGAGCTATTTGATTTGGGAAGAGAGTTAGATTATTATACCTTTATAGAGACTATAAAAAAAAGTATTGAACTATATAGAGAAGGAATATTAAAAGATGAAATTATAAATTTTGAAGAAAAAGATGTAATTAATAAGATAATAGAGTTGAGCAATAGAAATAGATTAAATAGTTTAAGAAAAGTAATAAATGGTACAGGGACTATAATTCATACTAATCTAGGGAGATCAAAATTTTCTGAAAGAGTTATAAAAAATATATCAGAAATAGGAGCAAACTATAATAACTTAGAATATGATTTAGAAAAAGGTCAAAGGGGTAGTAGATATTCACATTTAGAAAGTCTAATTTGTAAAGTAACAGGGGCAGAGGCAGCAGTTGTTGTTAATAATAACG
This sequence comes from Fusobacteriaceae bacterium, assembly GCA_051656905.1. GTDB lineage: Bacteria > Fusobacteriota > Fusobacteriia > Fusobacteriales > Fusobacteriaceae > JAGNZR01. Next base: position 13,504 of record JBOFJQ010000032.1, read on the forward strand.
CAGCAGCGGTAATTTTAGCGTTAAATGAGCTTTCTAAGGGAAAAGAAACTATTGTTTCAAGAGGAGAATTAGTTGAGATAGGAGGTTCTTTTAGAGTCCCTGAAATAATGAAATTATCAGGATCAAAACTTGTAGAAGTTGGAGCTACAAATAGAACACACCCTAAGGATTATAGAGAAGCTATCACAGAAGAAACAGGTCTGCTATTAAAAGTTCATACATCAAACTATAAGATGAGTGGATTTGTAAGTAGTGTATCTGTAGAAGAGATAGCAGCACTTGGAAAAGAAAAAGGAATTCTCACTATGGAAGATATTGGAAGTGGAGTTTTAGTTGATTTTTCTAAATATGGTGTAACAAAAGAACCTACAGTTCAAGAGTCTATAGCAGCAGGAATAGATATTGTTACTTTTAGTGGAGATAAGCTTTTAGGAGGTCCTCAAGGGGGAATAATAGTAGGAAAGAAAGCTATTATTGAGAAACTTGCTAAAAATCAATATATGAGAGCATTTAGAATGAATAAAATGTCTATAGCAGCTCTAGAAGTTACCTTTAAATATTATTTAGATGAAAGAGAAGCTATAAAAAATATTCCAACATTGAATATGATTTTAGAAAACTCACAAAAAGTTAAAGAAAAAGCTGAAAAATTGCATCAAGAACTTGAAAAATTAGGGATAGAAAGTATGGTTATATCAACTAGAGCTAAAATAGGTGGGGGATCAATGCCAGAGGAAACAGTTCCGTCTTATGGAATTGCTTTTCAAGGGAACGCCAATGCTTTAGAGGAAAAATTTAGAAAAAATATATTACCAATAATAGGAAGAATATATGAGGATAGATTTGTAATTGATATGAAAACAGTTTCAAAAGAAGAAATAGATGTAATTCTTGATAATATAAAAAATATATTGGTTTAAAAGAGTTTAAGAATTATATATAAAATATAAAAAGTGGTGATTGGGATGCGTAATATTATAATAGGTACAGCTGGACATATAGATCATGGAAAGACAACACTTATAAAACATTTAACAGGGATAAACACAGATACACTTCCTGAGGAAGCAAAAAGAGGAATGACAATTAATTTAGGTTTTGCTTATTATAAACTTCCTGACGAGAGAAAAGTTGGAATAATTGATGTTCCAGGACATGAAAAGTTTATAAAAAACATGGTTGCTGGAGCTTCTGGAATAGATTTTATATTACTTGTAGTTGCATGTGATGATGGTGTTATGCCTCAAACAATAGAGCATGGAAATATTTGTTCAATACTTGGGGTAGATAGAGGTCTGATAGTATTAACTAAAACAGATTTAGTATCAGAAGAGAGAGTAAAAGCTGTAAGAGATCAAGTAAAAGATGTATTCAAATATAGCTTTATAAGTTCTCTTCCAATGGTTGAAGTATCGAGCAAAAATGAAAAATCTTTTGAAATAATGAAAGATAAATTGAATGAAGAAATTTCTAAAATAGATTTAAATAGAGCAGACAAACAAGATTTTAGAATGGCAGTGGATAGAGTTTTCTCAGTTAAAGGATTTGGAACTGTTGTAACAGGAACAACAATATCAGGTGTTATACATGAAGGGGATAGCATAACTTTATATCCTAGAAAGTCTACTCATAAAGTAAAAGGAATTCAAAATCATGGTGAAAAAGTAGAGTATTTAGATTCAGGAAATAGATGTGCTTTAAATATTACTGGAATAGAGACATCAGATATAAAAAGAGGGGATATAATTTCAAAAGATTCTAATCTTATAGTAACGAAAAGATTAGATGCAATATTTACTTTACTTGGAACAGAAAACAAGTTGAAAAACAATGCAAGAATTAGACTTCACTTAGGAACAACTGAAGTTATTGGAAGGGTAAAATTATTAGTTGATGATGAGATAACAGATTCGACACCTTCATTTGTCCAACTAGAGCTTGAGGAAGACATTGTAGCTGTTACAGGAGATATTGGAGTTATAAGAAACTATTCCCCTTTAGATACGATAGGTGGAATAAAAATATTGAATCCATCAGGAATAAAGGTGAAAAAGAGAGATCCTGAATATATAAAAAGATTAGAAATTTTAGCTCATGGTGGAAAAGAAGACAAGATTTTATCAATTTTAAAATCAAAAGAGTTAAAAGCTCAAACAATTGAAGAATTAAATAAAGAGCTTAGAGATAAAGTTGAAGATTTTGAAATTAAATCTCTTCTAAATAATAATTCAATTGTGAGAATATCTGAAAAAGAAGAAGTAAAATATATTTCAAAAGAGCAATTTGAAATTGGAAAAGAGAAAATAAGAGAGTATCTATATGTTTTCTATGAGAGATCACCATTAAGAGATGGGGTTTCAAGAGCGGAAATAAAAAATAAATTGTTTAAAGTAATAGCACTAAAAGATTTTAATAATTTTTTAGATAAGCTTAAAGAGTTTGAGGTTATAGATTTTGCTCAAGATTTAGTAGTGTTAAAAGAGTATAAAGTTAAGCTAACTAAAGAGCAAAAGAAAATTAAAGATGATATTTTAACGCTTTATAAAAATTATGGATTTGCTCCAGAATACTATGATATGATTTTAGAAAAGATTCCCAAAAAAGATTCTGAAGAGTTCCAAGAGGTCCATGGATACTTAGTTTCAAAAGGACTTATTCAAAATATTGGAGACAATATGTATGTTATGAGAGGGTTCTATGTTGAAGCTGAAAAAAGATTAAGAGAGTATTTAGAGGTAAATAAAAAAATTACATTAAGTCAGTATAAAGATTTACTAGAGGTTAGTAGAAAGTTTACATTAATTTTTTTAGATAATTTTGATTCAACTGGAGTAACAAAAAGAATTGAGGATTATAGAGTCTTAAGATAAACAGTGGAGGGAAAAATGGAAAAAATAATAAAAGTAGATGCAATAGGAGATAAATGCCCAGTTCCTGTTATAAAAACAAAAAATGCTTTAAAAGATATTCAAGAGGGGATATTAGAAGTTTTAGTTGATAACCCAATATCTATGGAAAATGTTGAAAAGATGTGTATAGAAAAAAAATTAGCTTATTCTGTAGTAAAGGATGGGGAGATTTATAAAATTTCTATAACAAAAACAAATGAAAAAGTAGAGATAATAGAAGACAAGAAAGAAGATTCTAATGGAACTGTTATAGTTATAGAAGCAGATGAAATGGGAAAAGGTGATTCTAGATTAGGAAAAACTTTAATGAAAGCATTTGTTTATACTTTAACAGAGCTAGAAACTTTACCAGAGACTATTATATTATATAATAGAGGTGTTTTCTTAGCAGCAGAAGGTAGTGAATCTGTAGAAGACTTAGAAAAATTAGTTTCTATGGGAGTGAATATTGTTTCATGTGGTGCTTGTGTAAATTTTTATGAGTTAACAGAAAAAGTAAAAGTTGGAACGATAACTAACATGTATAACATTTTAAATTTACAAATGAAGTCAAAGAGGATAATAAAACCATGATAAAAGATGAACAATTTATATTATTAGTAGCTGAGTCAACTCATTTAATAATGAGAACAGAAGCTAGATTAAAAGAGTTAAATATAATGTGTAGAATTTTACCCCTACCAAGCCAACTAAAGGCTAGTTGCGGGTTATCTATAAAAATTGATTTAAAGGATTTAGAACTGGTAAAGAGTGAATTAAATAAAGAGAAAATAGTTGTAGAAGCCTTTTTAGTTGAGAAAAATGGCTTAAAAAAATATTTTGAAAAGCTCTTTTAATTTGACAAGAAAATCTAAATATGATAGACTTATGTAGCACTGTGGAAGCGGATGGGTAACTGGTGTTCCCACCAGTCTTCAAAACTGCGTTAGGGGCCTTGGTCCTTGGTAGGTTCGATTCCTACACGCTTCCGCCAAAAATATTAAAAATTAAATTGAACATAGTGACTTTCATGGAAATCTACCTTGAAAGTCATTTTTAATTATTAAAAATAAAAGGAGAAAGAGATGGAGAGAGAAAAATCGTATTTTGATGGTGGAATAATTGAATACATAATATGGATAATTGCAGGAACAATTATAACTACTTTAAGTTTTGGAATATTGTATCCATGGGCAGTATGCATGGTCTATGGTTGGAAAATAAATCATACAGTTATAGAGGGGAAAAGATTAAAATTTAATGGTACAGGAATTAGTTTATTTGCAAATTGGATAAAATGGTGGATTTTATGTGTTATAACTTTAGGAATTTATAGTTTCTGGGTTTTTATTGCAATAAATAAATGGAAAACAAAAAATATAACTTTCGAATAGCTAAATAATGTAGAATAAAAGAATAATAATATAAAGAAAACGCAATTTAGGATTGCGTTTTCTTTATGCAAGGAGTTAAAAATGAAAGTATTAATAGATGCAGATGCATGTCCTGTAAAAGATCTTGTAATAAAAATAGCTAATTCTTTTAATTTAGAGATAGTAATAATTTGTGATAATGCACATGAAATAAAACGTGAAGGAATAGAAACTATAGTAGTTCCACAAGGGGCAGATGCAGTAGATTATGAAATTTTAAGAAGAACTGATGTTGATGATATAGTAGTGACTCAAGATTATGGATTAGCATCAATAGTTTTAAGTAAAAATGCTCATAGCATAAACCAAGATGGATTAATTTATAATAAATTCAATATAGAAAGTCTCCTTTTTTCAAGACATATGTCTAAAAAATTAAGAGACTCAGGTAAACGTGTAAAAGGTGTTAAAAAAAGAACTAAATCAGATGACGATAGATTTGAAGAAAGTTTTATAAGACTTATAAAATCAATTAAATCTAATCTATCAAATATAAATTAAACGAAATTAAACAAAATAAGTAAATATAAAAACAAGTAGAATTAAGAATTAGCAGAATAAATATGAGTATTAGAAATTAAAGTGTTAAGTTCTACAAAAGTGATGTCTTTTCCATATTTTTCAATTAATTGATTTAAAACTGTAATTTTCATATTTTGCCTCCATTTTGGATAAAAAGTTATTTGAAATTATTGAATTTTAAATTTTTTATTATTTAAATTGTTTTCTGTTGAAAATTTTATTTTTTTTTTTGAAAACAATTTATAGCCTAAAAAGATTAAAAGTAGTGAAATTAAAGCATATAACATATAGCACCTCTATTGAAAGTTGTTATCTAATTCAATTATACGCAATAAGCGAATAAAAATCAAGTAAAAAATAAAATATTTTAAAAAATAAAATTTTGTGGTACAATTATAATGAAAAATATATAAAATATAGAAATTCGGAGGTATGTTATGAATTTTGCTGAGAATTTAATAAAAATAATGGATGGACCACCTAAAATTAAAGGGTTAGAATTTAGTAAAAAAACAGGAATTTCACCCTCTATGATCTCTGACATAAGAAAGGGAAGAAGAGTTCCTAGTTGGGAAAAACTTAATATTATAGTAAAGGTATTAGACATTTCTCAAAAAGAAAAAAATAGATTAATCGAGTTATGGAAAAGAGAACAAGACTCTAATTACGAGAGTGATAAACAAGATAATAGTGTTGAAACAGTTGAAGAAAAAGAGGTTTTAAAGTTATATGTACTGGGGAAAGCCAGCGCTGGAAGAGGGTATATTAACTTTGATAATAAAGATGAAGCTTATAATTTTATACCTAGTGAAGGATTAAAATATAAAGATTGTTTTGTTGTAAGAGTTATAGGGGATTCAATGGAACCAGAGATATTAGAGGATTCAGACTTAATAATAGATCCTAATAGAAATGGGATAGATGAAAATATTAATAAGGTTGTTGTAGCTAATGTAAATGGAGAGGTATTTGTTAAAGTATTAAGAAAAATTAATAATAAAATTTTCTTAGAAAGTATAAATAAAAAATACGCAGATATAGAAATTGATGCTGAAGATGAAATTAATTTAATAGGAAAAGCAGTAGAAGTAAGATATAAAAAAATACTGAAATAAAAAAATAGAGAATTTCTCTATTTTTTTATTTCTTTAAATTGCTTTAAGGATTTTTCTTAAAAATTTTTCTTTCTTTAATTTTTCTTAAGGATTTTTCTTTATTTAAATTATTGATAGCATAATATTTATCAATATCAAAATTGCAATGCGGACAAATTTTATGAGATTTTTTTATTTTTTTTAGACAGTTAGGGCAGTAATTCCCATCAAATCCAAGAATTAAAAGTATGACAATAGATAATACAGGAACCAAAAATGAAATAACAAACCACAAAAGAAAATTACGATCCAAATATTTGGCAGCAATAAAACCTAATATTAAAGAGATGAAAAAATGCATTAACAAAATATTAGAAGGATCAAATAAATTAGAGAACATAGTATACCTCCATAAAAACTAAAAGTTAAAATGAAAAATTACATTTTCAAAGTTATATACGAAAAAAAAAAGAAAGTACCTACAAGAGTAGTATTAATTTATTAAGATACTATAGTTTGACTAATAGGTAAAATATGATATTATTAAACTATATAAAATAATAAAAATAAAAAATATGAAAAATAAAAAGTCGGAGGTATTAAAGTTTATGAATAGTTTAAAAACATTTCTATTAATGATAGCTATGATGGTATTGTTTATGTTTATAGGAAATGCAGTTGGTGGACCAAATGGAATGAGGATAGCATTGATATTTTCAGTTCTTATGAATGTATTTTCTTATTGGTTTAGTGATAAAATTGTATTATCTATGTATAGAGCACAACCTGTTAGTAGTGATACAGATTTATATAAAATTGTTGAAAGACTAGCAAAGAAATCTAATTTACCAATGCCAAAGGTATATATTATTGAAGAGAGACAAGCTAACGCTTTTGCAACAGGAAGGAATCCTAGTCATGCAGCAGTTGCTGTTACAAGAGGAATTTTAGAGATTTTAGATGAAAATGAACTGTCAGGAGTTATTGCTCATGAATTAGGGCATGTTAATAATAGAGACATATTAATTGGGACTATTGCAGCTACTATGGCAGGGGCTATAATGATGCTGGCTAATATGGCTAAATGGGCAGCAATTTTTGGTGGTGGAAGAGATGAGGATGGAGAGAGAGGAAATCCTATAGCATTAATAGTTGTTGCGGTTATATCTCCTTTTGCAGCTATGTTAATTCAATCAGCAATATCAAGATCTAGAGAGTATAAAGCAGATGCTTATGGAGCAAAAATTTCAGGAAATCCACTTTATTTAGCGAGAGCTCTAAGAAAATTAGAGTTAACAGCTCAAAATATACCTATGGATGCAAATGTAGCTACAGAAAATATGTTTATAATAAGTCCTTTTTCAGGGGAAAATGTAAGAAGATTATTTAGTACTCACCCAGCCACAGCTGATAGAATTAAAAAACTAGAAGAGATGAGAGAAAGTGGAGAGT
>JBOFJQ010000033.1:0-8827 GCA_051656905.1 Fusobacteriaceae bacterium
ACGAAGATTTGTTATTAGATTCGTTAGTTTAATCGGTGGTGACCTCTTAAACATAACTTTTGATTTTCTCTCTATTCTGTTGTTAATGTCCTTTTAACTTCGTCTCGCGTTTCTCGCTGACAAGGATTATCTTACCACAACCACCACTTTTCGTCAACACTTTTTTTCATTTTTTTCTCTATAATCACATTTTTCTGCTCTTTTAATTAAATTTTTTTATTATAAAATGCTTTTTTTATTTTGTAAACACTAGAAAATTAAGCCCTTTAAGCCTTTAAATTTTTTATATTTTATTTTTAGATTATTTTTTAATTTATTTTTAAATTAATCCTAAATTTTTCATAACTAGTATTCCAAAAAAAATAGTTACAATACTTACAGAGGTTGTAAAAACAACTATTTGACCTGCCAGATCACTGTCTCCATCCATTTGTTGTGCCATATTAAAAGAAGACACTGCAGTTGGTGCTCCAAAAATTATATAAATTATTAAAAGTTTTACTCCTGTAAATCCAGCTATAACTCCAAGAGTGACAAATATCAATGGTAAAAGCATTAATTTTGAAACTACAATTCCCATTGTTAATTTAAAGTATTTTTTAACAGAACAGAATTCGAAACTTCCACCTAGAAGTAGAATTGCTAAAGGAGTGGCTACTTTTGAGAGATCATTTATTGTTATTTTAAAAAAATGTGGTAATACTACTTGGAATTTCAATACTAAAATACCTAACATTGCTCCTATTATTAAAGGATTTTTCAAAATCTCTTTTATTATCTTTAAATAGTTAATTTTAGAGCTTCTAAAAAGTTCTAAGGATATAACTGCTAAAATATTGAAGATAGGTATAACAAAAGCTATTGCAATAGCCACCGTTCCTATTCCTGCCTCTCCAAAAATACTAGTTGCTATGGGTAAACCCATTATTACAAAATTTGTACGGAACAATCCTTGGATTATAACACCAATTTTCTTATTATCTTTTTCTATTCTAGGAATTAAAATTATTAATAAAGAAAATAAGGCAATAATCATACCTACTATAAATATGATGAACCTCTTATCAAAAACTTCATTCAAATTAGTTTTATATATAGAATTAAACAGATGCAAAGGTAAAAAAACTTTAAATACTACATTATTAAAAACTTTTAAACTTTTAACATCGTAAACTTCATATTTTTTTAACAAATATCCTAATACCATAATAATGAATAAGGGTAACACTACATTTAAAGATATAATTATATTGTCCAAGAATTCCTCCCATACTGCTTATAAATTATATATCTTCTGAAATATCTAAAGTTGCTATTCCATTTAGATCTAATTTAGCAAAGGCTTCTTTACCTCTTGTTTCTAATTTATAATATGCTGCCATGGCTATCATAGCTGCATTGTCTGTACAATAAACCATTTTAGGGTAACTTACCTCAACTCCAAATTTATTTCCTCTTTCAACAAGTTCACTTCTAAGTAATGAATTTGCTGCAACTCCACCTGCTATTATAACTCTTTTAACATTTAAATCTTCAGTAGCTTTCAGAGTTTTTTTACATAAAATATCTACAGCTTTCCATTGGAAAGAAGCAGCTAAATCCTCTTTCTTAAACTCTTCGCCCTTCATTTTACTTTTATTAACAAAGTTAATTACAGCTGTTTTGATTCCTGAAAAACTGAAATCATACCCAGAAACTCTAGGTTCAGTTATTTTTAAGAAATCTTTATTTCCTTGATAATACATTTTATCCACAATAGGCCCACCTGGATAACCGATTCCCATAACTCTCGCTATTTTGTCATAAGACTCTCCAACTGCATCATCTAAAGTTGAACCGATATTTTTAAAGTTATGTTTTTCATCTATGTATACTATATTAGTATGTCCTCCAGAAACTACTAAAGCTATACAAGGAAGTGTTATATCTCTTTCTATGAAGTTTGCATATATATGTGCTTTTATGTGATGAACAGGGATTATAGGTATATTATGCCCATAAGACAGCCCTTTCGCAAAGGATACTCCCACTAATAGAGCTCCTATTAATCCTGGGGCATAAGTCACAGCTATATAATCTATATCATCCATTCCTACTTGTGCTTCTTCTAATGCTTCCTCTAATATTGCAGCTATATTTTTTATATGATGACGAGAAGCTATTTCTGGAACAACTCCTCCAAACTCTTTATGAATCTCTATTTGAGAAGATATTTTATTACTTAATACTTCTTTTCCATCTCTTAATATAGCTATAGATGTTTCGTCGCAAGATGTTTCTATTCCTAAAATTATCATCTATAATTCCTCCTATATCTCTTTACTATAATACATAGTTCTTACTTTTTCTTCTAGAATTTCATTAATATCCTTTAATTCTTCCTCTGTTAAATCATCTACTTTTATAGGCTTCCCTATATGAAAAATAATTTTACACCCAAGTTTCATAGCTTTTTTACCTGGCTCTTGTATTAAATCGCTCCCTCTTATAGCTATAGGTACAACATAACCCTTTGCCTCAGTAACTAATTTAAAACTCCCTTTTTTAAATTCATTCTCTCCAAAACCTACTTTTCTTGTTCCTTGAGGAAAAATACATAAAGGGTGTCCTTTCTTTACAAGTTCTACACCTCTTCTTATTCCTTTTATACCTTCTCTAGGATTTGTTCTATCTAAGAATACTCCACCACACTCAGGAATCCATCTCCCAAAGAATGGCCAACTTTTCATCTCTTGTTTTGCAACAAATGAAATATCAATACTTTCTGACAGAGCATCTATTATAAGAGGGATGTCTAAATTACTTGAGTGATTAGAAATAATAACCACACCATCTTTTGTATCTAAGTTTTTAAACATCTCTTCATCTTCATAAATTATCTCTTTTTTTAACATTAACGCTTTTATCATCCATTTAGATACTAATCTCATCTGTTTTCTGGCATATTTTATTCTTTCATAAGGTTCCATTGTTTTTAGCTTTGGAAAGTATAAAACAGTTACAAAAGAGAATATATAAAACGTCGTTAACGTAATCATAATTAAACCTATCACTATTTCCTCCTATCTAGTACCGTCTTTATATTTTTATATTCAAACCCTTTTCTCATTAAAGTCACTATAACTTTGTCCAAAGGCTTATCTTTCATTTTTTCTATATTTTTTTCTATCTCTTGAAATTCATTATCTATATTAGAATCTAAAAATTCTTTTATAATAGAATTGGGTATCCCTTTTCTATTAAGTTCATATTCTAATTTTTTTCTACCATATTTTTCATGATTTTTTATATACTGCTCAACTAAAGATAGATCATCTAAATACCCTTTTTCTTCTAATCTCTCCATAGTTTCTATAACTATAGCTATATCATAAAAAACATTTTTTAACTTATCTTGTAAATCTTTCTTAAAATAATCTTTCTTAGATAATAAATATATAGAGTAGTTATAAACTACTCTATACATCAGTTTTTCATATTCATCTTTAGTTAAACAATTTTTTTCCTTAAGAGAATACTCCAATATCATCTCTCTATTTAGGGAGAATTCTTTACGATCTTCTATTTTAATCTTATTTTTTATTAAAATAAAATTAATCATCTAATAACTCACCTAATTCATCTCCATCTTGATCTTCAGGGGAAGTTACAACTGTTATCTCTTCTATTATTTTATTAACTTCAGCTTCTATACTAGCTAGTAAATCTGCATCTGTTTCTAATCTAACTTTAACATTCTCTTTTCCTTGTCCAATTCTAATATCTCCAAAACTAAACCAAGATCCTGATTTTGATACTATATCCTTATCTAAAGCTATATCTAGTATCTCTCCTACTCTTGATATACCTTTTCCATACATAATTTGGAAAGAAGCTTCTTTAAATGGAGGTGCCACTTTATTCTTAGTTACTTTTACAGTAACCTCGTTTCCAATGATGTCATCTCCTTGTTTTACACTTCCAATTCTTTTTACTTCCATTCTTACAGAAGAGTAAAACTTTAAAGCTTTTCCTCCTGTAGTTGTTGTTTGAGGTCCAAATCCAAATCCACCAATTTTATCTCTGATTTGGTTAATAAAAATCATAGTTGTTTTTGATTTATTTAAATTAGCTGTTAATTTTCTTAAAGCTTTTGACATTAATCTAGCTTGTAATCCCATTTGTTGATCTGACATCTCTCCATCAATTTCAACTTTTGGAACAAGTGCTGCAACTGAATCCACTACGATTACATCTATAGCTCCTGATCTAACAAGTACGTCAGCTATATCTAAAGCCTGCTCTCCATAGTCTGGTTGAGATATTAAAAGCTCATCTACATCTACACCTAAAGCTTTTGCATAGATAGGGTCTAGTGCATGCTCAGCATCTATAAAGGCTGCAACTCCACCAATCTTTTGAGCCTCTGCTATTATATGAAGTGCTATAGTTGTTTTTCCTGAACTTTCAGCTCCATAAACCTCAACTACTCTTCCTCTTGGAACTCCACCTATACCTAGTGCTAAATCTAAATTTATACTTCCAGATGGTATTACTTCTACTTTCATGTTTAAGTTTTCACCTAATTTCATTATAGAACCTTCACCAAAATCTTTTCTAATCTGTTTTAATGCTAACTCCAAACTTTTGTTTTTTTCTGTTGTTTCCTTAGTTGACTCTTTCCCTTCTACTGACTTTACTTTTGCCACTTTAAACCTCCTACTTATCTCTTTCTATAACATCAAAAATATATCTACCACTTATATTCTTCATACATTTAAAATGTCCTTGAGGACACTTCTTATCGCCGTGCAAACTGCATGGAGAACAACTTTCATTGGCATATATTAAATTTTCGCCCTTTTTAAATTCAAACATTTTTGGAGAAGTTGGTCCAAATATTACATAGGTTTCACACTTAACTCCTCTAGCTATATGAAATGGTCCAGAATCATTAGTAACTAAATACTGTGATTTTGACAATAAAGCTCCACTCTCTTTTAGAGTCAAAGTTCCACATAAGTTTATACAATTTCCACCACTTATAGAATCTATCTCTTCAGCAGCTAAAAAATCCTCTTTTCCACCTATTATTAAAATCTTTTCACCGTATTTTTCATGAATTAATTTAGCTAACTCTCCAAAGTTTTTAGTACACCATTTTTTAGTGTTTTTAGATGCTCCAGGAGCAAACACAGGGCGCCCTCTATACTCCTCAGGAATATTCTCCAAATCTCTTCTTTCAAAAGGAAAATCTAAGTCCTCACCTTTATATTCTATCCCTAAATGCTTCACCGCACCAAAGTAGTTTTTTACGATGGTATCATCCACGTTATACTTTATAAGTTTACACTTAACAAGTAAAGTTTTCCACCAGCTTCTTTTTCTATATCTAGATTGATTTCCACCTATAATCTTAGATATCATTATCGATCTTAATTTTCCATGCAAATCTATAACGTAATCATAATTATTTATTTTTAATTTTTTAGCAAAGTCTAAAATATTCAGTATTCCATCATTTTCTTTCTTATTAAAAACAATTAAGTTATCTATATAAGGACTCCCCTCTATAGCACTCTTAAATTTATCCATAACTATGAAATCTATTTCTACGTCAGGATATTTTTCTTTTAACCCTTTTAATATAGGGGTAGTTAATATTACATCACCTATGGAGCTTAACCTAATTATCAAAACTCTCAAATTCTATCTCCCCTTCTAAACTTTTCCTCTTATTTTCTTCGTAAAATAATTAAACTTATCCTTGTACCTATCTATTTTTTTTATGAGCTTATAAATATAGCTATTTTTATATCTACATGGGACATTTTTATAGCAACTTTTCTCAAAATAGATAAACTCTTCTATTTTTTTTATAATACCAAAATAGTTTCTTGCAAGTTTACAATCAATTATATAAACCTTTTCATCTTTTATCATAAAGTTAGCAAGCTGTGCATCCCCATGAGTATAACCCTCATCATGAATATGATATAAAGTCTGCAAAACAGTATCAATATCATTAAACGAAGCATGCTTTCCATCTATATAAGATAAAATAAAATAAGATTCTGTTACTATTATACCATGTTTTTTTTCTACAGCAACTAATGGCTTTGCACCAAAAAAACCATTTTCTTCTATGAGCTTGCAATTGTAAAACTCTCTTTTAGATTCACTCCCACGAAATATAGATAAAAATTGCTGCCATTTTCTTTCATTTTTCTCTCTAGGAATTTTTAAAACAACTTTCTTGAATTCCTCTTTTATTTTTTCACAATTAATTTCAATATACAACACTAAGCTTCTCGAATCATTTTTTAACTCTTCAATAACCTTATAACGTTTTTCTTCTATTGCATTATAAAGAAGCAAACTCTCTTCACTATGTAAATATATAGTTTTATCTCCCTCTTTTAAAATTTCCATAATTGATTTACCTCTCATAAACCTGAACTTGTTACTTTAAAATAGTCACAACTTTTTAATAAAGTATCTTTTCTATTTTCTCCAAAACATCACTAGGTTTTATTTCTAACATACATTTAAAATGACCCTCTCTGCACTTATCTCCCCCGTGAATACCACAAGGTCTACAAGGCAAGCCATCACGTTGAAAAACATAACTGTTTTTACTCCATGGAAAAAATCCAAATTTTTCTATTGTAGGTCCAAATAAAGCTAAAATAAAAGGCTTTTTAAAAGCTGAAGCTATATGAATAGGAGATGAATCATTAGTTATTATCACATCACATCTTCTTATCACCTCTGCTAATTCTAGCAAATTAGTTTTAGCTCTTAAATCTATACAATTAGCCATTAGTTTCACGTTTAAAAGTTGCTCCTCTCTACCACCAATAATGACTTGAATCACATCTTTTTTATTCCCTAAAGCTTCAATTACTTTATTAAAGTATTCTAAAGGCCATTTTTTTGTAAACCATTTACTCCCTGGAGCAATTACTATAATTTTTTTATCTTCATCTATTTTTAACAAAGAGTTCACCTTCTGAATCTCTTTATCTCCAGGATACATTTCAAGTCTATAATCAACATTTTTCTTATTTGTATTCTCAATAAAAGAAAGAATTCTTTCTACCTCATGCTTTCCTGATTCATATTTTATTTTATCAGTAAAGAAGCATGAACCTGTAGCTATTTCATATCCTTTTCTAATCTTTGCACCTGTTAACCAAGCTAACAGAGAACTTCTTAAATACCTATGTAAAGATATTACTAAATCGTATTTTTCTCCTCTTAATTCCATTCCTAGTTTAAAAAACTCTTTAATTCCCTTATTGTTACCTTTTTTATCATATTTAATAATTTTAGTAATATGAGGATTATTTTTTAATATTTCAACTCCTTGCGGTGTTGTAAGGTAAGAAATCTCGCTACTTGGATACAAATCTTTTAATTTAGCTAGAATAGGTGTAGATAAAACTATATCACCTATAAAAGCAGTATGTATTATTAAAATTTTCATAATATTCCTCTTTTATTAAAATTTATTTTGTTAAATTTTCTTAAATTTTATTTAATATAGTTTTTACTAAAAGATTCTCTAAGTCTTCATTATAACTATCAAACTCTTTATGAGAATAATTTTCTTTTTTATTTTTATAGTCAGGGATCAAATACTCTACTTTAGTATTCCCAAAAACTCCCCATCTCTTTGGACTTTGAGTTTTTAAATTTGGATAGATTGCAACTATCTCTTTTTGTAGTGCCCCTGCTATATGTGTAGGCCCTGTTGAACCCCCAAGATAAAGATCACACTTTTCTATGATTGCTGCAGTGTTTAAAAGCTCTCCTCCATTAGCAAAAATATGTACTTTCTTAGAATCTAGCCCTTCTAACAAGTTTTGTGCTCTCTCTTCATCATTTATATGAACAGTTAAGATAATATCTATATCATTATCTCTCTCTAATATTTTTTTCATTAAAGAGGTATACTGTGAGTCTTTTAAGTTTTTAGCAGATCCTCCCATAAAAGGATTAATTACTAAAACCTTTTTTCCTAAAGATATATGATTTGAATAAAAAAGTGTTGCCACTTCTCTATTTTTATCTTCAAGAATTATATCTGTATTCAACTCATATTTTTCTCTAAAAAGATCTGGATTTAATTTCTTAACTAAATCTAAATTATATTCAGCTTCATTTTTTATTGACTTAGAACGTTTTTGATAAACACCCTTATTAAAAACAAAGAATGAACTTAGTTTTGAATAAGGTCCTATCTTTATTTTAGCCCCTGATTTTCTAACTAATTTAGATACAAAAGAATCATTATATAAAGCTATGAAAACATCTGCTTTAAAATATCCTATTTTATCTATTAAGCTTTTTTCTGTATAATCATCTATTTTTATAACTCTATCCACATAAGGCAAATTTTTTACAATTTCATAATTATATTTTCTTACTAAAACCGTTATTTCGGCCTCTGGATACATCTTTTTCAGCATAAAAAAACTCGGAATTGATAAAACCAAATCTCCTATTTTATCTGTTCTAGAGACCAATATTCTCTTTATCTCCAACTAAAACTCCCCCATTACTATTTATTATTAAGTATACCAAATTTATCATTTTTTTAAAACTAAATAATTTAAAAAAAAACCATTAGTTTTAATTCTTTCCCACAATCCATAGATATAAAATTTCTTTATCATTATCTTACTTTACTATTGGAAAATAATAAAAATACAAAAAAGAAAAAAGAGTAGTCAGGGAAACTACTCTTTTTTTCTTTTTTAGGGTTAGATTACAGTTTAATCTAAAAAGTGGGGTTTAAAAAAATATTTGGAAATTGGTGCCTAGAATAGGATTCGAACCTACG
>JBOFJQ010000034.1:0-281618 GCA_051656905.1 Fusobacteriaceae bacterium
CCATATTCCAATCCCCAATAGAATCAAATCCAACATCAGCACCTAATAATTCAAACATTCTTTTTGAATTATTTCTTAAAGCACCCATATGAAGTTGCATTACCCAATTTCTTTTTGAGTATTCTTTTCCAAAAAATTGAACTAGTTGACCTTTATATTTTCTTATTTCATTTCCTGTAAGAGTTTCCTCTGATAATCCTTTTTTGAAAATTATTTCTAACTCTTCAGTTGTAGCTTCTAAGTATTGAGGAAAATCTAATCCATGGTCAGATACTCTACATCCTACACTGTGGAAAAAATCAATTCTCTCTTTCATAGCTTTGCAAAGTTTAGCATAACTGTCAATTTTATAACCTACAACATTTGCCAGTGTTTCTATATATTTAGTAAAACCTTGCTTATCTATGTTAACCGCTTTATCTGGCCTAAAAGTTGGTAATACTTTTGTATCAAAAGTTTTATCTTCTTTTAATTCAATATGGTATTTAAGATTATCAATAGGATCATCTGTTGTACATAGTGCTTTTACATTAGATTTTTTTATTAGTTCTCTTGCAGAAAAACCACTTGTTTCTATCATAGCATTACATTTATCCCATAGCATATCTACTTTATCTAAAGTTGCTGTTTCTGAAATATTAAAATATCTTTGAAGTTCTAAATGTGACCAATGATATAAAGGGTTACCTATTGCTGTGGATAATGTTTTTATCCATGCTATAAATTTTTCTTTATCTTCGCTATTTCCAGTTATAGATTCTTCAGGAACTCCAAAACTTCTCATAGCTCTCCATTTGTAGTGATCTCCACCTAACCACATTTCTGTGATGTTTTTATATCTTTTATCTTCAGAGATTTCTTTTGGTGATAAATGGCAATGATAGTCAAATATGGGCATATCTTTTGCGTATTCATGATATAATTTTTGAGCAACTTCTGTTTCTAGCAAAAAGTTTTCATCCATAAATTTTTTCATAATTTATTCTCCTATTTTTTAGTAATCAAAATCCTGATTCTAAATTTGTTTAAATAAAGAAATTTGGATATTTGCTTTTAAAATAATTCATATTATCTTTATAGTTTGCTAAATGTTCATCAACGATTGAATCTAATGATGAATAATCTTTTATTTTTATCATTTCATAAATTTTTTGGTGTTGTTCTAAAGTTTTATTTAAAGTAGAACTATCTAAAGCATCTAAAAATCTAAGACGATCATAGTGTGTTGAAATTTGTTTTATAGCATCCCACACTCTAGCTTTACCTACTTTTTTATATATAATTTCATGGAATTCATTGTCTAAGTCAAACCTTTCTCTTGTTTCTCCACCTAGTTCTGTATTACCTTTTTGTAAATAAATATTTTTTTCAAGTAATCTTAAACTAGATTCATCGAATTCTTTTATAGCTTTTTTTAAAACCTCTTTTTCAATGATATCTCTCAAGAAAAAAGCTTCTTCTACAATTGTGAGATCTATTTTAGAAATATAAGTTCCTCTTTGAGGATAAACATCAATTAAGTTTTCATTTACTAAACGAACAATTGCTTCCCTAACGGGAGTTCTACTAACTCCTAAAAGTTCAGACAACTCAAGTTCTCCTATATTATGTCCTGGTTCTAATTCTAAATGCATAATATTTTCTTTGATAACTCTGTAAACATAATCTCTCGTATTCTCTTTAAAATTTCTTTTACTTTCTTTCATAGTCCCTTTCCTTAATCTATTTATTTTTTGTTATAAATGAAATTATAAGTCACTATACTTAACAATTAGATTTCTATTTTTAGAATCTATTAACTTAATAGGATAGTCTTTTTGAATAAATCTCTTATCCCCTTTAGATGTTATTGTTATAATAATATTGTTCTCTGTTGTTTGCAACTTTACTTCAATATTTGCATATTCCCCATCTCTATATTTTTCAGTCAACCCATCATCTTCAAATAATGTATAAGATGTCTCTCCTATATTTTTATGAGCATAAACTAAAAATGCTCTATAATCATTATTTTTCGTTTCAAATGTATATTCTGTATTGTTAATAGGGATAATTGCTCCCTCTTTAATTAATAAAGGGAAGTCATTTAAGCAAGCTTGAATTGTAACTATTTGCCCACCATTATAAATTTCATTCGTATTATAATCATACCATGAATTTCCTTCTGGAAGATATATATTTTTACTTTGGGCACCCTCTTCCATAATAGAAGCAACTAACATAGAATCACCTAATAAAAATTCTTCATTTTCTTTAAATGTATTTAAATCAGATTCGTAATCATAGAATGTAGGTTTTATTATAGGTGAATATTCTGTAGCTGATTTATGAATTAAATTATAAATATAAGGCGTAATCATTCTTCTGAAGTCCATAGCTTTAGTTATGTGTTTAATAACTTCTGGATACATCCAAGGGACATTTACTGTCTTATCATCATTCCATGAATGAATTGTAAATCTTGGATAAAAAATACCATTTTGTATCCATCTTACAAATAATTCTGGAGATGGAGCAGCTCCTGAAAATCCTCCTACATCATGACCAATATTATAAACTCCTGAAAGAGATAAACTTATTGCCATATAATTATTAAATTTAATTGTTTTCCAGTCTGTTCTATTATCTCCAGACCATGTTTGTACATATCTTTGCATACCTGGGCAACCTGCTCTAGAAATAAGGTATGGTCTTTTTTCAGGGGCATACTCTTTTTGAGCTTCATAGGAAGCTTTCATCATAAGTAATGTCTGAATAGGCTTTAACATTTCTATATCTGTAGGAGTATCAAATCCATTACATTTTGCTTTGCCATCCCAAATTTCAAACTCGTTATTATCATTCCAAGTTGAGTCAATTCCATAGTCAAGAAGTTGAGTTTTAACTTTAGATTTCCACCATTTAAAGGCTCCTATATTTGTAAAATCAAGATAAGCACCATTATCATCCCAGAATTGTACTAACTCAGTGTTGTTTGAATCTCTCTCTTTTATGAAATAATCTTTTTCATCTAACTCTTTAAAAAGAGGATGATCATGTAAAAAACAAGGCTTGATATTTGCACATAAATTTATTCCGTTATCATGATAATGTTTAGAGAATCCTTTAGCATCTGGGAATTTATCAGTATTCCAGTTAAATACATATCTCTTATCTCCTATTGAAGTATATCCTGATGAAAGTTGGAAAGAATCACAAGGAATATTATGCTTTTTACAGTCATTTAAGAAATTGTCCATTTGCTTTTGTGCATCTGGCAAATCTGTATAAGTCATTGTAGAGCCTGAGTAACCTATGCTCCACTTAGGAGTAAATATAGTTTTACCAGTTAACCATGAGAATCTTTCAGTGACATTTTTAACATGAGGTCCAGCTATTACATAATAATCTAAATCTCCTGACTTTGCAGTAAAATATCTATACAATCCGTGATAATTATCAAGTTCTGTTCCCATCTCCATTGTTACTGTTGAGAAATTATCATAAAATATTCCAAAGTTATATTCTGTCTTTGAATTTCTAGTAATGTAGAAAGGTGTATGTTTGTACATTGCATCAGTCCACTCTGCATCATATCCCATAGGATCAACGTTAACCATTCTCATCCTTCTAAAGTGTTTGTTAACTTTTCCAGTTCTTTCTCCAAATCCAAAATATTGTTCATCTAAATCTCTTTCTAAATAGTGATAAATTTCTTCTCCCCAATAATTAAAATTATAAGCTTGAGTCTTTCTATCAGAAGCTATTTTTATCCACTCACCATCTTTAAATCCAAACCAAGTTATCTTAAAACCGTTAAGATCTATTTTTGCAGTTAGTTTTGAAGTAGATAGAGTAACAAAATTTTCTTCTTTTGCTAAAGTGTATTTAGGCAAAGAGTATAAAGTATAATCAAAACGATTTCTTCCTTCTACTGGGATATCATCAAGACCTGGAGCTACAGTCCAAGTCTTGTTCATATTAAGTTTTCCATTATTTAACATAGTTACCTTAAAGATATCTTCCTCTAAAATAGCTATCTGAGCTTCAAAATAAGGGGAGTCTAATCTAAAAGTTAATATGTTATTTTTCTCTTCTATTAATTTAAAATTATATTCTAATTTTATTCCCATTTCTAATTCTCCTTATACACCTGAATAAGATGAAAATCCACCGTCAATAGGAATTACAACTCCGTTTATGAAACTGGCTGCTTTCTCATCAACTAAAAATAATAATGCTCCTAATAATTCGTTACTCTCTCCAAATCTTCCCATTGGAGTAGCATTTAGAATTTTGTTTGCTCTATCTGTCCAAGTTCCATCTTCATTTTTTAATAATTTTTCATTTTGATTAGTTACGAAAAATCCTGGGGCGATGGCATTAACTCTGATACCTTGTTTAGAAAAATGAACTGCTAGCCACTGAGTAAAGTTAGAAACAGCAGCTTTTGCTCCTGAATAAGCAGGTATTTTTGTTAAAGGAGTATAAGCGTTCATAGAAGATATATTTATGATAGAACAACCTTTTTTATTTAGCATATCTTTAGCAAAAACCTGTGTTGGAATTAAAGTTCCTAAAAAATTAAGATTGAATACAAATTCGATTCCTTTTGGATCTAAATCGAAAAATGTAGTTAAATCTTTATTATTTTCATCATTAGTCTCATAATATTCCTTTGTTGTTGTTCCTTTTGGATTATTTCCTCCAGCACCATTAACAAGAATATCAACTCTTCCTAAAGTTTTTACAATTTCCTCATGAGCTTTATCAAGACTTTCTTTGCTTAATACATTAGCTTCAACTCCTAATGCAACTCCACCATTTTTATTTATTTCATCAGCAACTTTTTGTGCAGCTTCTTTATTTAAATCTAAAACAGCAACCTTTGCTCCACATTTAGCAAGTGCTTTAGCAAAATCAGCACAAAGAACTCCTCCAGCACCAGTAACAACAGCTACTTTTTCATTTAAGTCAACATTTAAAGGTACATTTATCATTTTTTATCCTCCAATATTCAAAACAAAATAATTAAATTATTTTTTATATAATTTTTCTAAAGTTTCCCAAATTCCATTCATGTATGTTGCTCCTAAGGCTCTATCATAAAGCCCATAACCAGGTCTTCCTGTCTCTCCCCAAATCATTCTTCCATGATCAGGTCTTACATATCCAGTGAATCCTACTTCATAGTAAGCTTTTAAAATTTCAACTATATCAAGTGAACCACAACTAGATAAGTGAGCTACCTCTGTAAATGAACCTTCTTCATAATTACTTACATTTCTAATGTGAGCAAAATGTATTTTTTTTCCAAATTTTCTTATCATTTTAGGTATATCATTAGAACAAGATACTCCTAGAGAACCAGAACATAGTGTTAGACCGTTTGAAGGACTATCAACTATATTTAAGAATCTTTCTAAATTCTCTTCAGATGTGATTATTCTTGGAAGTCCAAATATAGACCAAGGTGGATCATCTGGATGTATTGCCATTTTTACTCCAGCCTCCTCAGCTACTGGAATAATTTCTCTAATGAAATGAGCTAAATTCTCCCAAAGTTTTTCAGATGTCATATCTTTATACTGATCTAATACTTTTCCTAATCCACCTTCACCGTAACTTGTATCCCAACCAGGTAAAGATAATTCACCTGTTCTAGGATCCATTTTTGAAACTGTTGATTTATCATATGCTAAAGCATTTGATCCATCTGGTAGTTGATATTCTAATATAGATCTAGTCCAGTCGAAAACTGGCATAAAATTGTAGCAGATAACATTAATACCTATCTTTCCTAAGTTTTTTATATTTTGTTTATAGTTTTCAATATATAAATCTCTTGAAGGTAATCCAAGTTTAATATCCTCATGTACAGGAACAGATTCTACAACTTCAAATTTTAATCCTTTTGCCTCTATTTTGTCTTTTAATTCTTTAATTTTTTCTAGCGGCCAAACTTCACCTACAGGAATATCATAAATTGCAGATACAATCCCGTACATTCCTGGTATTTGTCTGATGTTGTCTAAAGTAACTTTATCATCATCACCATACCATCTAAATGTCATTTTCATAAATGTTTTCTCCTCTTTCTTTTCTTTTTTATATTAATCCAAATAATTTTGGTAAAACTAAACTAATCCACGGTATATATGTAATCATTAATAATGTTATTATTAAAGCTATAAAGAATGGTATTAATGTTTTTATAACTTCTTCTAATTTTATTTTTGCAATTCCACATCCAATAAACAAGACACTACCTACAGGAGGAGTGCAAATACCTATACATAAATTATATACAAGCATTATACCAAAATGAACAGGGTGAAGTCCTAATTTCACAGCTATTGGTAAGAAAATTGGAGTGAATATTAAGATTGCTGGAGTTAAATCCATAAAAGTTCCAACAATTAAAAGTATTACGTTTATTAGTAATAGAATAACATATTTATTGTCTGAAATTGATAATATAGCACTAGTTAAATATTTAGGAATTCCTGAAAATGCCATTGCCCATGACATGATTGAAGAAGCTCCTATTAGAAATAAGATTATTCCTGTCATTTTTACAGTATCTTCTAATATTATCTTCATGTGAGAAAAATTTAATGTCTTATATACTATTACAGATAAAAATAGTGTATATACAACTGAAATTGCAGAGGCTTCTGTTGCTGTAAAGATTCCTCCGATAATTCCTCCAATTACAATAACTATTAAAAATAAACTAGGAATTGCATCTAATACAATCTTAAGAGATTGTGAAGCTGATAACTTAGGTTCTATAGGGTAATTGTTTTTCTTAGCGATAATATAAGCTACAATCATAGTTCCTACTCCCATTAAAATTCCTGGTAGGTAACCAGCAACAAATAGTGCACCTATTGATGTTCCACCACTAACAAGAGAGAATACAATTAAAGAACCACTTGGTGGGATTAATAACCCTGTTGGTGAAGATGCTATATTTACAGCTGCTGAAAACTTAGGATCATATCCTTCCTTTTCTTGTAAAGGAGCTAAAGTACCTCCAATTGCAGCAGCAGCAGCAACGGCAGAACCAGAAATAGAACCAAAAAGCATATTTCCTAAAATATTTACCTGAGCAAGAGAGCCTGGTAAAGATCTTCCTAATAATTTAGCAAAATTTATTAGTTTTATAGCAATTCCACCATTATTCATAATACTTCCTGAAAGTATAAAGAATGGTATTGCAAGAAGCGAAAAACTATCTATTCCTGTAATCATCTTTTGAGCTGAAGCAATAACTGAAACATCAAAAGGAAGATTTACTAATATTGTTAAAAATGAAGATATTCCTATTCCTATTGAAATTGGTGTTCCTACTAAAAGTAGAGAAAAGAAACTCACAAACAGTACTAATATATTTACTAACATTAGAATTTTCCTCCTTTTAATTTAAGTACACAGTTAATAATATCTAGAATAATATATGAAGCATTAATTATACTTGAAATTGGTAAAATACTGTAAACCATTCCCATAGGAACTTGTAAAGAAGGTGAAAGTTGTCCCATAGTATTTAAAGATAATTGCCCTCCACCATAGATTGGAACTATCAAAAGAAATAATAGAACTAATATATAGATACAAATTTGTAATTTTAATTTTGCTAAATTAGAAAGTTTAGTTTCTAAAATATCAATTGATAAATGTGAATTTGTAGAGAAAGCATAAGTAGCTCCTAACATTCCAATCCAAATCAGACTAAATCTTGAAAACTCATCTGTAAAGCTACTTGGATTGTTTAAAACATATCTAGAAACAACTTGCCATGTTACAGCAATAACAAGAGCTATTAAGACTATTGAAGAAAAAATAATAAGTATTTTATTTATAGCTAGACGAAATTTTTCCATATCATATCCCCCTTTATTAATTAACTGCTTGTATCTCATCTATAAGACGAGCCATATTAGCATTTTTTTTCATTTCATCATACATAGGTTTAACTTTCTCTTGGAAAGCTTCTTTATTTGGATGTGAGAATGTAATTCCCATTGCGATTGCTTGGTCTTTTTGACCTTTTTCCATATCATTCCAAATTTTAACTTGGTAATCAAAAGCTTCACTTGCAGCTTCTTTTAAAGCTTTTCTTTGATCTTTATTAAGTTTTTTTAGTGTAGCATTACTTATTAAAAATACATCTGGAACAATTGTATGTTCATCATAAGAATAAAATTTTGAAACTTCTCCATGTCTATCATTAGTCATGGCAGAAAGATTATTCTCAGCTCCATCTACAACTTTTTGCTGTAGAGCTGTATAAAGTTCTCCGTATGATAGAGGAGTAGCAGTTCCACCTAAGTACTCTATCATTTTAATAGCAGTATTACTTGGTTGTACTCTTATTTTAAGACCTTTCAAATCATCAGGAGAATTGATTGGTTTAGATCCATAAAAATTTCTTGTACCTGCAGTAAAGTATCCTAAGCCAACAAATCCACTTTTTTCAGGAAGTTTTAAAAACTCTTCACCGACAGGGCTTTTCAATACTCTTAGAAATTGTTCATAACTTGTAAAAAGATAAGGCATGGAAAAAATAGCATATTCTTTCACAAATCCTTCAATTGGCGATGCACTGGCTTTTGTAAGATCTATTGCTCCAGCTTGCATAAGTTCAATTAATTCTCTCTCTTGTCCTAATTGTCCATTAGGAAATACTGTTACTGAAACTTCTCCATTTGTTTTTTGATTAACTAACTCTGCAAATTTCATCATACCTAAATGCACAGGGTGAGTCTCATTTAATCCATGAGCAAGTTTTAAATTGATTTTAGAACTGTTAGATTCTTTACCACAGCCGAAAAGAGTGAAGAATAAAAAAATAATACATAATAGATTTTTCATAGTTTAAACTCCTTGGAATTGTTGTTGTATACTTGAATACAAGTTTAATTGATTTTAACTATTTTTTTAAAATATGTCAATAAAAATATTAAAATATTCTAATTAAGAACGTTTAAAATGTTTAGAGTACGATATTTTTTTTATTAAAACCTAGAAATTACAACACTTTTAACATTTTTTGAATAGTAAAAAATATTTACTTCTTGACATTATTAAAAAAAAATACTAACCTATCTTTAATTTATTTAGGAAAATTTCCCTATTTAGAATTAATAAAATTAGGATGGTGAGATTGTAATTATGTTAAAAAAATTTGAAACAATTAATAAAATAATTGATGTTGGAGTTGTTGCAGTGGTTAGAACTGAGACAATTGATGAGGCAATTAGAATATCTAAAGCTTGCATTCAAGGTGGAGTTTCTGCTATTGAAGTAACTTATACAGTTCCAGGAGCAACTGAAGTTATAAAATCTTTAAGAGAAACAATTCCAGCAGAGCAATTAATAATTGGAGCTGGAACAGTATTAGATTTTCAAACTGCAAGAATTGCAATTTTAGCAGGTGCTGAGTATATTGTTTCACCTTATTTTGACGAGGAAACAGCAAAACTTTGCAATACTTATCAAATTCCATATATGCCAGGATGCATGACTATTACAGAAATGGTTAAAGCTATGTCTTTTGGTTGCGATATAATCAAATTATTCCCTGGATCTGCCTTTGGTCCTGATTTTATAAAAGCAGTTAAAGCTCCATTACCACAAGTTAATATTATGCCAACAGGTGGAGTTTCTCCTGAAAATGTTGATAAATGGATAAAAAATGGAGTGGTTGCTGTGGGTGCAGGAGGAAAGCTTGCTTCTGGTCCATCTGAAGATATTACTGCTACTGCAAAACTTTTTGTTGAGAAAGTTAAAGTTGCTAGAGAGGAGATGAAAAAATAGATGAAGGCTAAAGTTGCTACTTTTGGGGAGATAATGCTTAGATTATCTACTATGGAAAACAAAAGATTTATTCAATCTGGAGCATTCCAAGCAGACTATGGAGGGGGAGAAGCAAATGTTGCAGTTTCTCTTGCTAACTTTGGGATTGAAACTAGCTTTATATCTAAAATACCTAATAACCCATTGGGAGATGCAATACTTGGATATTTAAGAGCAAATAAAGTTGAAACTAAGAATATTGTTTTAGGTGGAGAAAGACTTGGAACTTATTACTTAGAAGTAGGGAATGGAACAAGGGGTTCTAGTGTTATTTATGATAGAAAATATTCATCTTTTTCAACCATTTCTCTTGATGAGATAAATTTTGAAGAAGCTTTAAAAGACATAACACTTATACATATTTCAGGGATTACCCCTGCACTTTCTGAAAATTGTAAAAGTCTAAACTTAACTCTTGCAAAAAAAGCAAAAGAAATGGGAATTTTAGTTAGTTTTGATTTTAATTATAGAGGAAAACTTTGGACTCTTGAAGAAGCTGGTGAAACTTTTAAAGAGTATTTACCATATATAGATATTTGTTTTGCTGGGCATTTAGATGCTGAGAACATTTTAAAGATTTCTATTGAAAAATCTAATATAAAAACTCATGAAGAATTATTAGAAGCTTACTATTCTGAAATTTCAAAAAGATACCCTAATATAAAATATTTTGCCGCAACAAAAAGAAATATTAATTCAGTAGATAATAATGATTTGGCAGGTTATATTTATACTGGTGGAGCACTTTATAAATCAAAAGAATATAATTTTAATATACTAGATAGAGTAGGTGGAGGAGATGCTTTTTCAGCTGGAACACTTTACGGAATTCTTAAGAATATGGATCCTCAAAGTACAGTAGAATTTGGAGTTGCAGCTTCAGTTTTAAAGCACTCTATTAAGGGAGATGCTAATTTAGTATCTGTTAATGAAGTGAGAAATCTTATAGAAAATGGTGCAGGAAAAATCTCTAGATAGATTTGGGAATTAGAGATAAAAATAGCTTGAAATAAATTCAAATAAATTCAAATAAACTCAAATAGATTATATATTTATACTATAAAAATAGGATGATAAGTCCTATTTTTTTTTATTATAAAAAAAATATTAAATAACCACTTTATATGTTTTTAGTGTCCTAAATAAGAAAAAAATATTATTTAAATAATATAGAATATTTGAGGTAGTGATCAACGAGTATAAAAAAAGGGGTAACTCTAGGGAGGTATTTATGAAGAAAGATAAAACGACGGCGGTAAAATTACAAGAAAAATCAAGAATACCGATAGCTCCACTTGCAATATTTTTATTAGTAAAAATGTTGGGATATGGTGCAGAAATAGTAAATGATGAAATTATTAGTAAAGAAAAAAATGGAAATGGAATAGAGTTGACATTAAAAGATACTATAATAAATAATGGAACTATTAAAGGTAAGGAAACTTTAGTTGGAGGTTCGACTAAATATGATTCAAATGTTTCTATTTTTTCTACTGCTAACGGGGTACTTGGAAATGTAAAGACAAATGATGGAATAATATTAGGTGCTGCAGAAGTTACTGGAGGAAATACTCTTAATAGTAGTGCCACTGCTATGGCAAGTTCGAATAATAGTGCTAATGGAGTGTATGGGAATATAACAACAAATAATGGAGTAATATTAGGTAAACAAATTTTAAAAGGAGGAACTTCTGATATTGATATTAATAGTGAAGTTTCTAGCATGTCCAGTTCTAATGGAGTACGGGGAAGTATAACGGAAAATAATGGACTAATACTTGGATATGGCGAATTTTATGGGAATAAATCAACTACTGAAGTGGTTGATAGTGCTAATGGAGTAAGTTCAGGTTTAACAAAAAATAATGGGGTTGTATCGGGTAGTGCAACTTTATCAGGAAGAGGGGATAATCCTAGTTTAAATGCAACTCAGAATGCAGATGCAAGCAGTATTAACTCAGGAAATGGAGTCATGGTAATTCAGAATGGAGAGATAGGTAATGATGGAGTTATATCTGGATATGTATTATCAACATCTGGAAAGATTAACGGAAAGAAAGATTTTGAAAAAATTAATTATTCAGGGAATGGAATCAGTAAAGAAACTAATATGAGCTCAAATATTAATAATAAAGGAGTTATAAAAGGGTCTCAAAGTGCTATTGCAGCACCTTCAATTACAGGGACAATGAACAATTATGGGATATTAGCAGGAAGAGAAATTTTTGGCGATGGTGTAGAATTAATAAAAAATGATACATCTTCAAAAGTAGGAAAAGAATTAATGGCAGTGCAACCAACAAAAGAGAATAACCAAGGGATATATGTAAAATTAAAATCTGAAACATCCAATGGAGAAAAAACAGGAAAAGTAGAATTAGGGGCAGATGGGAATCCGGTAATTGAAGAAATAAGAATAGGAACTGCAGGTAATATTGACGGAAAAGAAATAGTTAATGGAGATGTAAATGGAAATATAGCCACAGCTCAGACTATAGTTGGAAATGTTGATACATATTTAAATTCTACTAATTTAGTTTCTGGAGAAAATGTAATAATAAATGGTAGTGGAATGCAGAAAGGTGCATTAGTTATTGACAGAGATACAGAATTAAAAGATAGTGTAGTAAATGGATATAACACAGCTGTGTACGTAGAAGGTGTTAATAAGTTTAAGGCAGAAAATACTGTCTTTAATGGTGGGGGACTAGAAAATGATGTAGCTGTAATCAAAGGTGATGCAGGAGATAATACTATAAGTATATTAGGAAAATCAATAGTAAATGGAAGTATTGATTTAGTAGACGGTACAAATAGCTTAACAATAGGAAATAATGTTAAAATTAATGGAGATATTCATGGTGGAAACGGAAATGATACTTTAAGTTTAGGAGATTCTACTTCAGAAGGAAAAGATAGCAATCTAAATATATTTGGTATAATTGATAGTTTTGAAACTATTAATACAAGTGGAAAAGTAACATTATTTGAAACAGCACAAGTGTCAGGTGCGACAGATATAAATATTCAAGATGGAGATTTATTATTTAGGGTAGATCCAAATATTAAAGTAGATGAAAAAGTAACGGGACATGCTTTATATGGGAATAAAGGAACAGTGTCAAGTAGCGGTGGAAATTTAGTAGTAGGTCTAAATGGAATAGGAGAAGGAACTACCATAGCAATGGGTGATACTACAATTGATAAGGCAAGTGCAGACAATGTAAAAGTTAATTCATTAGTTTTAGATGCAAAAGTATCGGAAGACGGGAAAGAAATTAATGTGAAAGTTTTAGATTCAATACCAGATCCAGATCCAAATCCGGACCCGAAACCAGATCCAAATCCAAATCCAAAACCGGATCCGAATCCAGAACCTTCAATAAAAGTTGATTCAGTTTTATATAATAAACTAGATCAAGGATATAAATCAATTGTAAGTGCTGGAGAGATAGGGAAATTAGCGAATACAACGTTACTAGATGATAAGACATATAATGAGTCACTAGGGGGATTACTAATAGTTTTAGATCAACTTTATGCAAATAATCCATACTCTTATACACTGAAATCAACAAGGGATAATTTGAAACTATTTGAAGAGAATATGTCGTATTTAACAATAAAACCAGAAAAGAATGAATGGATAGTACAAGGTAAAGGGATATATACAGGAGTAAAAAATGATAATAAAGCTTCTGGAAAAAATAATTATGGTTTTGACACAGGACATAGAAACTATAAGACAACAACAGATACAGCTGGAGGATTGGCTACATTTGAATATGGAATTTCAGATAAAACTTCCATAGGAGGTATAATTGGAGGAAGTAATCAAAATGTTAATTTCAGAGGTTCAAATAAAACAAAAGCAAATTCGTTATATTTAGGAACTTTTGCTAAAACTGAAGTAGATAATTTTAGATTTACTGGGGGATTAGGATATCAGTATACTGATGCAGATACAGATAGAAAGATATCAAATGGATATGATACATTTAAAACAAATGATAAATATAATATAAATTCATTTAATGCTTTCTTAGAAGCAAAATATGTTTATGAAGGAACTCAAAATTGGAGTATAGAACCAAAAACAAGGTTAAGCTATTACTACGTAGATCAAGATAAGATAGATGAAGGATATGATCCAGAACAACTATCAATAGGAGTAGATGAAGCTAAGAGTAAAACCGTAGATTTAGAGGTTGGAGTAGACATAGTAAAAAGT
The DNA here is from genome assembly GCA_051656905.1 of Fusobacteriaceae bacterium. Taxonomy (GTDB): domain Bacteria; phylum Fusobacteriota; class Fusobacteriia; order Fusobacteriales; family Fusobacteriaceae; genus JAGNZR01. The sequence goes on from JBOFJQ010000034.1 coordinate 14,075, forward strand.
GTATATATGCCAAAAGCAAAATTAAACAATGTTTTTTATGCAGGGGTAGTAAATACCTTAGGTGATATTTCAAAAGATCTAAAAGGCCATGTAATTGGAAAAGATAAGAATGGAAGTAAGTTTGATATTGAAGGAACAGAATTGCCTAAAACATCAGGAAAAGTAGCTTATAACCTAGAATTAGAACAAGATAATGGAATGATTTATACCGCTGGAGTAAGTTTGAAGTTCTCAGAAGACTATAATAGAGCTGTAAATACTTTTATAGGGGTAGGATATAAATATTAATAAAATCTAGTATTAGTTAATATTGAAATTAGAATAAAAGGGAAGATAAGTGTAAAATTCACTTATCTTCCCTTTTTTATTATTTGATTGATTATTTCAATGAATTAAGAATTTTTGAAGTTCCATCAACGATTATTTCAATTTTTTCTTCATCGTCTTTATCACTCCAATCTTTATTATCATTATTATTTTTTTTGTCTTTGTCATGGCCGTAAGCGTGACCTATTCCATTATTTCCTGGACCATCATTGTCGTATTTTTCCTTATCTTCATCTTTATCATTCTTTTTTTCTTTTGAGTCTTTGGCTTTACTCTCTTTCGATACTGGTTTTCCCTTGGCAAATACTTCAGAAGTCAGTGAAAATGTAAATAACATTATCATAAGTAAAAGTAATGTTTTTCTTAAAGTTTTCATATTAGATATCTCCTTTTAATTATATTGTCTAGGCATAATAGATTGCAAATTTCACTATTATTTTACCATATTTTATGAAATAATCAAATGTAAAAAAATGATGGTATTTAAAAAGAAGAGGGAAGTCCTATTTTTCAATTAGGTATTTCCCTCTTCTTGCTTATTTTGTTATGTTATACTCTTTTGTATTATTTAATCTCTTTTTTTCTTAAAGATACTTGTGGCTCAGTTGGAAGAGCAAATCTTGGAATAAATCTGTCAAATCCAGTAAGAGTAAGTAGTAAGATAGAGAAAACTGCAATAAATGCAACAAAGTTATATTTTATAATATCTATAGGATGGAACACATGTAAAGGATAAACTGCACTAGCAATACCAACATAGAATCCAATATAAACGTGCCATGGAATTAATTGAGATCCAAATACTCCAAGAGCATCACTAAATGTAGCGTTTCTAAGTCTAAGAGTCTCTATATCTGCAGGAGAACCTTCAACATTTTCTTCAACAATAGTTCTAATGATAGGTCCTATTGTAACTATTTGTGCCATTTCATCAGCTAGACCTGCATTTCCAACAATAGAAAGCACTCCATTATAAAACATTAATTGTCTTACATTTTTAGACAGTTTAATTACAAGGTTTGAAAAAGGTTTGAATGCATCCATTAGTTTCATTATTCCACCAAAGGCAGCAATCCACATCATCATAACTATAACCCATGAACCTGCACTTGCAAATCCACCCATTATCATATCCATAAATTCTTTTATACTTGGAACTGTTCCAGCAATGATACCAAGAATAAGTGCTGAGATTATTCCTAAGAAAAGGCATAAAAGAGTAGCCATACCTCTGAATGCAGAGATAAAAACAATGATTAAAGGTATAACCATATATAGTGGAACTCCACTTTTTACTTGTTTTAAAAGAGTAACTGCTGATTCTCTTTGCTCAGCTAGTTTTGTCCATACATCTGCTGGAATTTGGTTAATAGCTTCAGCTGCATTTCCTTGAACTGTTGGAAGATCTAGAACAACACCTGCAATGTAGAAAGATGAAATTCCAAGTACTAGAACAAGTAGAGACCAAAATCCTTGATGACGAATTCTTTTCATAACTTCTACACCTTGAATTCCAGAACTTACAATAGTTGTGTCTGAAATAAGTCCAATGTTATCTCCAAAACATGCTCCACCTGCAATTGCTGCAGTAGTAAGAAGAACATTTCCTCCAACTATATGGTTTAACCAAAGGAAGATAGGAGCACAAGCTGCGAATGTCCCCCAGCTAGTTCCTGTTGCAATAGAAAGTATAGATGCAACAGTTACCCCAACAACAGCAACAGTTCGCGCTGTAAGGCCTATATTAAGTGAAATATTTATTATTGCTGCTCCAACTCCTGTTGACATGAAAGTTTCTGCCATTGCATAAGCTGCCATAAGAATAAAAAATGCTATTTGCATCTCTTTAGCATTATCTATTGCAGAAGTCATAAGATCTTCAACTTTTCTTTTATCTACTGTCATAGCGATAAAAGCTGCATAACATGTGGCTATAGGTGCAACTATAAGTGCGTTATAACCTAAGAACATAAGTACTGCCATTAATAAAACCGGACTTAACTTTAAAAAAGATGTTAATGTGTTCATTTTATTCTCCTTAAAAATTTTTTTTAGTGTTGAATAAATCTTTAGATAGGAAAAACAACATAAATAAATTATTACGGATACAAATTAGATAACTCAGTAGGCTTCTATGTATACTTTGATAAGTTAGTGATGTTTTTTTCATAGTAGTTTCATAGAACGGTAGGTATTAAATAAAAAAAAATACCTCTTTTTTTTTCAAGAACTATTTCATATCTCATTGTTTATTTGAAACACTTTGTTCAAGGATAACTCTATAAATGCAAAATGTCAATATAAATATAAAATATGAAATATTATGTATTAATATACAACGTATATATACATAATATTAGAGAAAAACCCCCACTATAAAGAGCATCAAAATGATTAAATTATTCTTACAAATGTATTGTTATAAGTTATCTGTCCACCCATCTCAGAGGAACCGTTAGAGCAGAGAAAATTAGGGTTTCCATGTCTATGATGCCACCCTATGTATACATAAGCAAGATTGTCTTTCAAATTATTATCACACTTTATTTGACACTGTATTTTACCAAAAATAGATTCAACTTCAACAAATTCTCTATTACAGAATTTTTCAAAAATATTTTTAGAAACAAAGATATCAGATTTACCTTGAACATCTATGAAATGTTGAGAAAAAATAGAATCTTTATAATGTGCTGATATAAGTCTTATAGGAAACTCTGTATTTGGTTTTTCACTTGCAATATATACAGGATATGGAGAATTTCCAGATTCCATAGCTTTTTTACTATAAATTTCAATTTTTCCTGAAGGTGTTGAAAAATTCTTATCTTTCCAAGCTATATCATTCCCTGTAAATAATAATTCTTTTTCTTTTAAGACTTCAATAGTAATGTCAAGGGGAGTTAATATTGAATTAAGATACTCTTTTTTATCTACTTGTGGATACTCTGTTATTTTCATAATATCAGCAAGTTTTCTAAAAAAATAAAACTCATCTAAAAGGGGGTTTATAGGTTCAACGACCTTCTCATTATATAAAAGTACTGGGTTGTGCATAGATGAATAAATAATGTCTTCACTTTCTAAAGTATTTGTAACAGGGATTACTAGATCACAATGTTTAGCTGTTTCTGTCATGAACATATCAAAGCAAACTTTAAATTCAATTTTTTTAAAAGCTTCAATAGTTTTATTTAAATTTGGAAACTGATTAAGAGGATTACATTTAGTTATAAAAATTGACTTTACAGGATTCACTTCTGAATCAACAGAACTATTCACGTAATTTATAAAATTTGATACCTCAAATACACGTCTATTTTCAGCATGTTTTTCACTGTTAAAAGGGTCTAGATTCAAAATTGTAGAATAGCATCTATTTGCATAAAAAGAGCCACACCCTTCTTCACCAATATTTCCAGTAAGTGCCATAAGTGCATTTATAGCTCTAATAGAGTTACCACCATTAGAGTATTTTTGCATTCCATATCCAATATAAATAGCAACTTTCTTTTGAATAAAGAGAGTTGCTAATTTTTTTATAGTTTCTAAACTAATATTACATTCACTTAAAAGAAAATTCATATCTAAAGATTTTAAGTATTCAATATATTCATTTGCACCTAAGGTATATTTTTCTATAAAATCATAATCTAGAAGATTTTCATCTATGATAAATTTAGTAATTGCCATAGCAAGTGCCCCATCTGTAGAAGGAGAAAGGTCTATATGAAGATTTGATATATTTGAACTTTCATTTTTTCTAGGATCTATTGTTACAACAAAAGAACCAGATTTTTTAGCATCTAAAGTCTTCTTAAAAAGGTGAATTGAAGTATTGTAAGGATTTCTACCCCAAAAAATTATAGTTTTGGCATTTTTTAAATCTTCTATGGAACTAGTTTTTTTAGTTCCAAAATCAAAATCAGTGGCAGCAGATCCTGCTCCCCAGCAAGTACTTCCAATTGTAGTAGTCACACCACCATAAAAATTAAAAAATATATCCTCAATACCTTTCAATACTCCACCAGCTCCAGATTCAGCATAATGAATAATTGAGTTAGATGAAAATTCTTTTCTGTATACTTGTAACTTTTCAGAAATTATATTTAAAGCTTCATCCCAATCTATCTCTTTGAAATTGTCTCCAATTTTTAAAAGAGGTTTAGTCAATCTATCTTTGTGATAGAGTCTTTCAATGTGAGCTAGCCCTTTTTTACAAATGAAACCATCTGTAAAATTATTAAACCTATCTCCTGCAATTTTTACAACTTTTCCATTTTCTTTATAAATTATAAATTTACAAAGGTCATAACAATCTAAAGAACATCCTTGGCTAAATATCTTCATAACTCTCCTTTTGATTAAATTCTATAAATTTACTAAATTTACAATTATTATAGCTTATTTATATAAAAAAATCATTTTTTTATGTATAAATATTTTTAGTGTATTATTTATCAACAAATAGATAAAAAAGTTGACAAATTTTAAGTTAAGGTATATCTTATAAAGAAGATGTACGGACAACCGTACTTTTTAAAAAATGACTTAAATTTTGTTAATTTAAAATTTGAGTTAACAATAAAAAGACAAGGAGGAAAAATGTTTAGAATCATAGTTGTAGGTCATGGAAAATTTGGATATGGGATGAAAAAAACTGTGGAAATGGTCTTAGGAAAACAACCTAAGATAGATTTTTTTAATTTTGAAGAGGGAAAAAGTACTAAAATTCTTGAAGAAAAGATGAAAAAATCTATAAATAAAATGGGCAATAAGAAAGGAACGTTAATTCTGACAGATATCAAAGGAGGTACCCCATTTAATATTTCATCTACAATTAGTAATGAAATAAAAAATATAGAGGTAATTGGCGGATGTAATATGCCTATGATTATAGAAGCATTAGATATACGAGAGAGTGTGGATTTAAAAGGAGCTTTAGAAAAAATAATTATATCAGCCAAGGAAGAGATAGAAGCTTTTAAAATAAAAAAAATAGTAAATATTAATATTTCAGAAGATGGAATTTAATAAAGGGAGGAGAAATGGGAACACCAAATATTGTATTAGTAAGGATTGATAACAGATTGATTCATGGACAAGTAGCAACAGCTTGGGTTAATCACGTGGGAGCTAATTTGTTAGTAGTACCTAATGATGAAGTATGTGAGAATGAAATGAGACAAAATTTAATGGATATGGCTACTCCTCAAGGTGTACAGACTAGATATTTCAGTATACAAAAAACGATAGATGTTATTCATAAGGCATCTTCTAAACAGATAATAGCTCTGATAATTGAGAGCCCACAAGATGCATTAAAGCTAATTGAAGGAGGAGTTCCTATTAGTCATATAAATATTGGAAATATTCATATGGTACCAGGAAAAAAACAGATTTCAAAATCTGTTTGTGTAAGTGATGATGATATAGAAGTTTTTAAGAAAATTTCAGCAAAGGGAATTAAGATTGAAATTCAAAGAGTTCCTTCTGAAATGAAAGAAGATTTGTTAGGATTAATACTATAATTAATTTAAAAAGGAATAAGGGGGTAAAAAAATGTTGATGGAAGCAATAATGATATCATTATTGGCAGGAATAGCAGGTGTAGATTTATTTAATGGATTAACACATTTTCATAGACCACTTGTAACTGGAGTAATAGTAGGATTTATTTTAGGAGATGTTAAAACTGGTTTAATAGCAGGAGCAACCTTTGAATTAATTTGGTTAGGTGCAGTTCCTGTAGGGGGAGCTCAACCACCTAATGTTGTAATTGGAGGAATAATCGGAACGGTATTTGCCATATTAACAAAACAACCACCAGCAACAGCTGTAGGAATTGCTATTCCTTTTGCAGTTGCAGTACAAGCTTGTATAACGTTATTATTTACAATGTTTTCACCTGTAATGCATAGAGCTGATATATATGCAGAAAATGCAGATACTTCTGGAATAGAAAGAATTAATTATTTAGGAATGCTTATTTTATTTTGTTTCTATTTCATTATTACATTTTTGCCAGTATATTTTGGAGCTGAATCAGCATCTAAAATGGCAGAAATATTACCAGAAAAATTAATAGCAGGATTCAAAATAGCTGGTGGTATGATGCCGGCAATAGGTTTTGCAATGTTGATAAAAATTATGTATAAAAAAGAATTTGCAATTTATTTAGCTCTAGGATTTATTTTAGCAACTTACTTGAAATTACCAGTTTTAGCTATTGCTGCTCTTGCAATATGTATAGCAGTATATGATGCTTTACAAAATATGAAGTTAGAATCTAGATTAAAAAATATAAAAGTAGCAACTTTAGAGGAGGATGAAGAGGATGGAATCTAATAAAGAATGGCAAGATTTAGATAAAGAAAAAGTAATTACAAAGAAAGATTTAAATACTTTAGCATGGCGATCTTTATTTTTACAAGCATCATTTAATTATGAGAGAATGCAAGCTTGTGGATGGTTATATAGTATTATCCCAGCATTAAAAAAAATACATAAAAATAAAGAAGATTTATCATCATCAATGAAATTGCATATGGAGTTTTTTAATGTCCATCCTTTCCTTGTAAGTTTTGTACAAGGAATAGTAATTGCAATGGAAGAAAACAAAGAGAACAGAGAGACTATCAGAGCTGTTAAGATAGCTTTAATGGGTCCACTGGGAGGAATAGGAGATGCTCTGTTTTGGTTTACGTTACTGCCTATTTCAGCAAGTATAGGAAGCTCTCTAGCTATGGAAGGGTCAATATTTGGGCCAATACTTTTCTTATTAATATTTAATATAACTCAATTTGGATTAAGATATGGTCTGATTCATTATGCGTATAAAATGGGAATTGGGGCAATTTCTAAATTGAAAGAGGGGACTGAATCAGTTACTAGAGCATCTATTATTTTAGGACTTACAGTTGTAGGGGCATTAATAGCTTCTTTTGTTAATTTCTCAACAGCACTTACAATTAATACTGGGGAACTTAATATTTCGGTTCAGAAAGAGGTTATTGATTTGGTAATGCCTAATTTACTTCCATTAATATATACTTTGATTATGTATGGAATGCTAAAAAGAGGTAAGAAAGCGATTCATTTAATTATGTTTACTTTAGTAATTTCAATAGTTGGAAAGTATGCAGGGATTTTATAGAAAAATAGACAAAAAATAGTGTTAAAAAAGAGCATTAAAAAAATCCTCCTTTATGCAATTAATCATTGCTAAAGGGAGGATTTTTTATTGAATTATAATTTGTTTTGACTATCAAATACGTTTAGAATAGTTGTGAATTTAAATTTACTACCTTTAGATGTTGATGTTGTGAATTCAATTATTTTATCTTTTTCAAAAGTTAATCTCTCAAATTTAATCGACGAGCTTCCTTTTTCTTCAGAAAGATAGTTAGCAATAGTTTCATCTAATGAAGTAGCCGAAAATGTTTCTGTAGCATAATCTAATATTGCATTATAATCAGATTTTAAAGTGCTATACAGTCCATATTCTTCAACAGATTCTTTTCTTAAGTTGGGAAACCTTTTTTGAGGCAAAAAAGTTGTTTCAAAAAGAATAGGTTCATTATTTGCTAATCTTAAACGTACAAGTTTATATACTTGCTCATTATCATTTAGTTTCATAATCTTTTTTATGTTATTAGTTGCATCAATACACTCGAATAATAGAATTTTAGAAGATGGTTTTAAACCAGATTTACTAATAATATCTCCGAAGCTATAAAATTGTTCAAGAGGCTGCTCTATTTTTGCAGGAGCAATAAAAGTTCCTTTTCCCTGTATTTTATATATTATTCCATCTCTTTCAAGAATACCGATAGCTTGTCTAACAGTGGCACGGCTAACGTTATATTTCTCACAATATTCTCTTTCAGTAATCAGTTGATCATTCTCTTTATAAATACCTTTAGATATCTCTTCAGATATAATATCAACTAATTGATAATAGATTGGAATTCTACTATTTTTATCAATTTTACTCATGTGAAACCTCTCTTTAAAATCTACTTTACTTTATTTTATCAATAAAAATTGTTTAATACAACAGTTTTAACCTAAAATTTGTTCTGTGCTCCAAGGACAAGTATCTTTTCTTTTACTAATTCTTTTTTTGCAAGTCTAGCTGCTCCTAAAATTTTTCTTAAATCATAATCATTAGGATTTTCATTTAAATACCCCATAAATCCTTTTATAAACTCTTGTTTTAATTCAGTATCTAAATTAACTTTATTAATACCATGAGCTATAGATTTTTGTAGTTGTTCGTTTGTTAGACCAGAAGAACCGTGTAATACAAGTGGAGTATTAGGTAAAAGCTCTCTTATTTGTGTAATAATCTCATAATTTAGTTTCGGAGTATCTTTATAAACTCCATGAGCTGTACCAACTGCAATAGCAAGAAGATCAACATTAGATTTTTCTACAAATTTTTTAGCATCTTGAGGGTTAGTATAAATAGAACCTTCAGCAATAATATCTTCCTCTTTACCACCAACGACACCTAATTCTGCTTCTACAAGTTTATAACCTGCATAACTTTTTATTTCATTAGATATTTGGCAGTTTTCATCAAAAGATTTCTTTGATTTATCGATCATAACAGAGCTAAAAGCATTGCTCTCAATACATTTTTTAGTCATTTCAACAGAAGAGCCGTGATCTAGGTGAACAAAAATATTAGGCTCTTTATTAGCAATTTTAAATATAGCTTCAATATAGTCAAAATCAGCATATTTAATTGCACTTTCTGTTATTTGTAAAATAACAGGAGCGTTCATTTCTTTTGCTGCTGCAACAATGGCTTGCGTTGTTTCCATATTAGTGGTGTTAATTGCAGGAATAGCAAATTTTTCATCGATTGCTTTTTGTAAGTACTGTTTTAAGATTAAAGATTTATTTGTAGTCATGTATAATCACTCCTTTTACTACCCTATTAACCTCACCTGTTGGGCAAGGATTGTCAGGTGTTATATTTTGTTCTAAAGATTTAAAAAATGCTAACATTTGGCAAGGGATAAGATAACTAAGCGAAGTTAAAATATCATTTTCAGATGAAAAAGCTGTTAAAATTGAGTTGTTACTATCATCAAAGTTGTTAACAGTTATAATTTTGAGAGCTTTGCTATCATTTTTTAATTCGTTGAGAAGGTCTAAATCATATTTAAGGGAATATTCATCCTGTGACATTAAAAGAATTATAAGACTTTTATTGTTTATAATTGATTTAGGTCCGTGTCTAAAACCTAAAGGAGTATTCGAGATAGAAGCTATATTACCAGCACACAATTCTAAAATTTTTAAACTGATTTCTTGAGCAAGTCCACTTAAAGAGCCTGATCCAAGAACTACAACTCTTTCGAAATCTAAAAGTGATATTTCTTTAATAATATTATTAAGAGTAGAAATATTTTTAGTAGAAATATTTGTTAAAGTTACAACCTCTTTTTTTATGTCTAAAAATTCATTTAAGTTAAAAATTGTATAACCTGCAAGCAGCATGCAAGAAAAACTTCCTGTCATTGCAAATCCTAAGTCATTAGAAAGCTCAGGCATATTAATGAGAAGTTTATTATTGAGTTCCATTTTTGCTAATTTACCTTGAGCGTTACACGTAATAAAAATATGTTTTACTCTATCTGAGACCTGATTTGCTATTTCAACAGTTGCAACACTTTCAGGTGAGTTACCAGATCTTGCAAAAGATACTAAAATAATATCTTTATCTTTAGGTAGATACATTTTAGGATTTGATACTATATCAGTAGTTGCCCTAGATTCTATATCTAAATTAGTTTTTTTTCTTAAATATGGAACTAGTGTGTTCCCAATGAATTCTGATGTACCAGCTCCAGTAAAAATAATTTTGCAATTTTTTAAATTAGACCCTTCTAAAAATAATTTTATTTTTTCTAAATTATTTTCTAAAATAGAGATTGTTTCTAACCAAAGGTTCGGTTGTTGTTGGATTTCTTTAGCAGTAATATATCCTTCTTTTTTTACTAAAAAATCATCTGTAAATCCTAATATACTCATTTTTTCCTCCATGTCTTGAAATTTTCTATAATTTCATCCGTAATTTTCACACCATCTTTTTTTAATCCGTATAGAACAGCACCTAAGCCTGGTTCTAATTGAGGTTTAGAAAGAACATATGAAATGTTAAAACTGTCTAAATAGTGTATAATTGGATTAAGTATAAAGTCTTCACTTTTGAAAACACCTCCAGAATAAGAGATATTTATTTTATCTGTAAACTTTATATTATTTAAAATTCCAAGAACCATATAAGAAATTTCTTTACCAGCATCATTAAAAATTTCTAATGCATGAAAATCATTTTCTTTTGCAGCTTCATACACATATTTTGAAAAATTAGCAATTTCGGTTCTAGAAAAATTTATTTTATTATAAATAAAATCGATTAACTCTTTATCATCTATTAAATTTAAATTATTTTTAAATATATAATAAAGAGGAGTTTTTTCTAAGCGTCCATCAGCTTCTTTTGTAAAGATTTCAAGTCCCTTTTTTCCTATCCAGAATGCAGAACCTTCGTCACCTAAAAGATGTCCCCATCCACTAGTTCTAGCACTTTCACCAAGATCATTTTCACCATAAGCAATAGAACCAGTTCCAGCAACTAAATTAATTCCAGGTTGGCAAAGAAGACTTCCTGCCCAACCAACTTTAACATCATTGGCACACATAGAGTTTTTTCCAAAACACTCTATTCTACATTGTTCAATTTCATGATCCCACGAATCAACTTCTCCATAGCCAGGAATACCTAAAACAGCATAAGATATTTGTTTATCTGTATGCTTATTTAAGAAAGAGTTAAAAACATCTTTTATTCCTTGGACCCCAACTTGATTAATATGGCAAGTAGTTGTTTCAAAGTAATCTTGAATAACTCCTAATTCATTACTAAGATAAAAAGAAGTTTTAGTCCCCCCTCCATCAACTCCTAAATAAAATTTCATAAGATCTCCTTTAAAAAATTAAGTTTTAGTTTATAAAAATTAAATTTTTATAATAGTTATAAACTTTTTTAAGTTATTTATAGTATTTAAATCAACTTTTCCTGTGGTATCTTCCATTGCATTTGATGTTCCACAAGCAAGGGAATATTTTAAAGCTTCATCAATGCTAAATTTATTTTTTACTGAATAAATAAAGCCTGCAACAGTTGAATCTCCTGATCCAACACAGTTCTTTATTTCAACTTGAGGAATAGTAACTTTATAAAAGTTATTGTTATGAAGAAATAGGGCACCATCTTTTCCTAAAGTTATTAAAATATTTTCAATATTTAAATTAGAAAGCTCATTTTTAAAGTTTAAAATATCAGTCCAAGAATTTAATTTTTCCCCTAAAAGATATTCTATTTCATCAAAATTTGGTTTTATAAAAAAAGGTTTTCCTTTAATTCCCTCTATAAAATTTTCCCCACTAGAATCAAAAAAAACTTTTTTTTGTTTGCTATTAGCAATTTCGATTAATTCTCTATAATGTTTTCCATTAAGCCCCCTTGGTAAGCTTCCAGAAATAGAGATATACTCTGATTTTAGAAGAAGTTTTTCGTAAAATTCTAAAAAATTAGTCCACTCTTGAGAAGTTATAGTAGGACCGGGCTCTAAAATTTCAGTAGAGTTTTTACTATCTAAAATAGCAATACAATTTCTGGTTTCATCTTTTATTTTAAAGAAATCATGAAAAATATTAAGTTTACTTAACTCTTTTTCAATGAATAGACCATTTGAACCACCTAGAAATCCACTTGCTAAGATAGGGGTATTTAATATTTTTAAGACCTTAGACACATTAAGTCCTTTTCCACCAGGGGTTTTTTCAAAACAGTTAACTCTGTTAACAGTAAGTAGAGAAAAATTCTCGATGGTATACCGTATATCTACAGCAGTATTAAGTGTGATAGTTAATATCATAAATATTCTCCTTGGTATAAAGTAATGTTGTCCGTACAACTTGAATTATACAATTTTTTTTGGAAAAGTCAAGCTTAAAAAAGTGCTCAAAACAAAATAAATGATTTAAAATAGAGCTTTATGATTTAAAAATATAGTTTAAGTAAAACGTTGACAAACAAAAAAATGTAAGCTATAATCGTTTAAATTGGTACGAACAACATAACGATAATAAGGTGAGAGGTGACTTATGAAGGTAAAAATAGGTTTTATTGGTGCTGGTGGTTGGAGAGCAAAGTTAGGAGATTATGCAAGGAATATTGAGAATGTAGAAATAATAGGGGCGATGGATCCTTGTAGAAAAACATTAGAAGAATTCAATGATTATTATGGAGGTATAAAATTTCTAACAGAAGATTACCATGAGCTTTTAAAAAGAGATGATATAAATACAGTATTTATAATTTCACCTGATTATTGCCATTATGAGCAGACGATAGCAGCACTTAGAGCAGGGAAGCATGTATTTTTAGAGAAACCTATGGGGATAACAGTAGAAGAATGTGATGAGATATTAAAAGTAGCGATGGAGACTGGAAAGAAATTATTTCTAGGACATAATATGAGATACTTTGATTCTATTTTAAAGATGAAGGAATTAATAGAACGAGGAGATATAGGGGAAGTACAGTCGATTTGGTGCAGACATTTTGTCTCATATGGTGGAGATGCTTATTATAAAGATTGGCATTCAGAAAGAGAGAAAATCACAGGGTTATTACTTCAAAAAGGTGCTCATGATATAGATGTAATACATTGGCTAGCTGGAGGATATACTGAGAAGGTAGTAGGAATGGGTAAATTATCAGTATATAACAGATGCGAAAAAAATAGACAAGCAGAAGGTGAAATAAGAAAAGTATCTTTCAATAAAGAGTTTTGGCCACCTTTAAATCAAGAAGGACTATCTAAAAAAATAGATGTGGAAGATCATTCTATGATTATGATGCAATTAGATAATGGGGTTCAGGCTTCATATTTACAATCACATTATACACCAGATTCTGTGAGAAATTACACGATTATAGGGACTAAAGGTAGAATAGAAAATATAGGGGATCATGGAAAATGTGAAATACATCTCTTCAATACAAGAACAGATTCTTATGGAGAACCAGATGCAGTATATAAATTAAGAGAAAAGGTAGGGACTCACGGGGGATCAGACCCAGAAATTATCAAAAGTTTTATAAATTTTGTAAAATATGGAGCACCAGTTAATACTTCTCCTGTAGCAGCGAGAAATGCAGTTGCAGTAGGATACTATGGAACATTATCTTTAAGAAATGATATTTGTGTGAGAGAGATTCCTAAATTGTCTCAAGAAATTATAGAGTATTTTGAAAATAATCAGACAAAAATTTAAAACTAAAAGGGTGGTATTATGAAAAAAATAATAAAGTATATCTTATTTTTAATTTTAACAGTAGTACTAATAAGTTGTGGGAAAGAAGAAAAAACTAGTTCAGGTAAAGCTGAAGTCTCTTTAGGGATATGGGATGTATCTCAAGAAAAGTTTTTGAAAGAGGTATTAGAAGATTTTAAAAAACAAAACCCAAATATAGATGTAAAAATTCAATTAACGCCATTCAAAGAATATTGGACTAAGTTAGAAGCTTCAGCTTCAGAAAAAGTAGCCCCAGATGTTGTATGGATGAACTTATTAAATATAAAAAAATATTCAAATTTTGAAATTTTAGAAGATTTAACTTCTTATATAAAAAAAGATAATTTCAAGCTAGATGGCTATAATGAGACATTAACAAAGGCTTACACGATAAATGATAAAGTTTATGGAATCCCTAAAGATATTGACTCAACAGCAGTATTTTATAATAAAGAGATTTTTGATAAAGCGGGATTACCATACCCAACAAATGACTGGAAATGGGAAGACATGGTAAAAATTGCTAAAATAATCAAGGAGAAAGTTCCAGGAGTATATCCTTTAAATATCCCTTTAGATGACCAAGAAGGATATTATAACCTTATTTTACAATCAGGAGGATCAATTTTAGATGCTGAAGGAAAATCAGGGTATTATCAGAGTGAAAATTTAGAAGCGATAAAACTATATAAAAAGTTAATAGATGAAGGACTTTTACCAGATGCAAAAACATTAGCATCAATGAAGGGAATGAATATGTTCCAATCAGGAAAAGTAGCAATAATTTATGGAGGAGCATGGTATGTAAAGCCTGTTTCGGAAAATGAAATTGTAAAAGGAAAATTTGGGGTTGTAGAGATGCCAGAAATATCACAAAAAGCTACAGTATCTCATGGTGTAGCATATTCAATGACAAAAGAATCAAAAAATAAAGAAGCAGCGTGGAAATTAATCAAATTTTTAACATCAGAAGAAGTGTCAGAAAAAGTTGCTAAAAATGGAGATGTAATTCCAGCTTTAGAATCAGCTCAGCACTTATGGAATGAATACTATACTGCTTTTGATGCAAGTCCATTTGTTAAAGCTTTAAAAAATTCACAACCTTTACCAGGAACATATAATTCTAGTAAATGGATTTCTTTACAAACAGAAGAAATAATAAAAATATTAGAAAATGAAGTAAAACCAGAAAAAGGAATGAAGATAATAGAGGCGAAAATGAATGAAGCTATTGCTTCTGAAAAAAGATAAAAAATAGAATAAATAAAGGGGAAAATATGAATATAAAAACAAAAAACATGCTTTGTGGGTATGCTTTTATAGCCCCGTTGATGATAGGATTAGGTATTTTTTACTTGTATCCTTTTCTTGAAAATTTTTATAATAGTTTTACAGACTATTCAGCTTTTGGAAAAACTTCATTTGTAGGTTTGGCTAATTATAGAAGATTGCTTGATGATCAGTTTTTTTGGAAATCTATAATAAATACATTTAAATATCTTTTACATGTTCCTATTGCAGTAATTTTATCACTAATAATGGCTATTCTATTAAATAATAAGATAAAAGGAGCAACGTTCTATAGAACAGTACTTTTTTTACCTATGATAACTATTCCAACAGCTACTGCTATGATTTGGCAATGGATATTTGACAAGGATTTTGGTTTAATAAATGGAATTTTAATAGAAAATGGAGTTGCTCCAGTAAAGTGGCTAGAAGATCCTAAGATAGCTTTCTGGGTTATTATTGTTATATTGGTGTGGAATAGTTTGGGATATAATATGATAATTTTACTTGCAGGGTTGCAAAATATTCCAATAGAATTATATGAAGCAGCAGAAGTTGATGGTGTAGGAAAATTGGGGAAGCTTTTCAAAATAACATTGCCTTTATTGTCTCCAACTTTATTTTTCGTGTCAATAACTTCTTTTATAACTGGATTTCAAATATTCGATATAATATTTATGCTTTTTCCTAATAACTCTGGAATTGAAAAAGAGATGAGTAGCATAATAGTATCATTCTACAAATATGCTTTTGTATTTAATGAGAGAGGTTATGCTTCAGCAATAACGATAATAGTATTTTTAATTATTATAATTTTTACTATATTTCAACTTAAATTACAAAAAAAATTAACAGATTATTAGGAGGAGTCATGGAATTGAAAAAATCAGAAAAAATATTAATTCATTTAGGATTATGGATTTTTATAATTTTAACAGTAGCTCCTTTTATATGGATGGTTTTAACATCGATAAAAACTTTAGGTGAAAGTTTGCTTGTTCCACCTCAAATTTTTCCAAAAGTTCCGCAATGGAAGAATTATTACGAGGTATTGATATTGCTCCCTTTTAAAGAGTTTTATTTGAATACAACTATTGCAACGATATTCATTGTTATAGGGCAAATGTTTTTTTGTTCGCTTGCAGCTTATGGTTTTGGAAGGTTTAACTTTCCTTTTAAGAATATTATTTTTTTAATAGTATTATCCATTTTAATGATTCCTACACAACTATATCTTATACCTCAATATAAAATTATTAGTAAAATGGGATTATTGAATACAATACCAGCCCTTATAATACCAGGTTTATTTAGTGCTTACGGAACTTTTTTACTGAAGCAATTTATTGAGAAATTACCAAGGGAATTAGAAGAAGCTGCAATAATTGATGGAGCTAATCAATGGCAAGTTTTTACAAAAGTAATCTTTCCCCTTATAACTCCAGCACTAACAGCCCATGGAATTTTAACAGCTTTATGGAGCTGGAAAGCACTTCTTTGGCCATTAATTGTAAATTCAACAATAGAAAAAATGACCATATCAGCAGGTTTATCTCAGTTAACAACTAGAGCAGTAACTCAGTATCCACTAGTTATGGCTGGTGTTGTGTGGTCCTTAATACCTATGGTTATACTCTTTATAATTTTCCAAAAGAAATTTATAAGTGGAATAGCAACAGCAGGATTAAAGGGATAAAATAATAATAAAAAAAATTTAACATAATCAGAGAGGCGAATATGAAAAATAAATTAGATATTTCAAATATACCTATAAAAATAGATGGAGAGGAGACTCTAATATTAAGTGGTGCAATGCATTATTTTAGAGTTTTACCTGAACAATGGGAAGATAGATTGAAAAAAATTAAAGAGGCAGGTTTTAACTGTGTTGAGACTTATATAGCTTGGAATGTTCATGAACCAGAAGAGCAAAAATATGTTTTTTCAGGAATTGCAGATATTGAAAAATTTATAGAATTAGCAAAAAAAATAGGACTATATGTGATAATACGACCATCCCCTTATATTTGTGCAGAGTGGGAATTTGGTGGATTACCTTATTGGATATTGAAATATGATTTAAATCTAAGATGTATGGATAAAAAATTTATTAGTTTTATTGATAGATATTATGATGTTCTAATCCCTAAATTAATGCCATATCTAATAACAAATGGTGGACCAGTAATAGCCATGCAAGTTGAAAATGAATATGGAAGCTATGGTAATGATTTAGAGTATATAAATTATTTAGAGAATAGCTTAAAGAAGAGGGGCGTTGATGTACTTTTATTAACATCAGATGGACCAACAACTTTAATGTTAAATGGGGGAACAAATAATAGTTTATGGAAAACTATAAATTTTGGAAGCAATACTCAAGAAGCCTTTGAAAAATTAGACGAATATCAGAGAGATAAAGCCAAAATGGTTATGGAATTTTGGATTGGTTGGTTTGATCACTGGGGTGAAAATCATCATACTAGAGATTCAGATTCAATGTTAGAAGAGTTTAAATATATGTTAGAAAAAGAAATTTCAGTAAATTTTTATATGTTTCATGGTGGAACAAATTTTGGATTTTATAATGGAGCGAATCATGACTGGGAAAAATACATGCCTACAGTAACAAGTTATGATTATGATTCTTTGTTAACGGAAGATGGGGACAAGGGAGAGAAATATTATAAAGTCAAAGAGATGGTAGAAGATTTTGTTAAAAATAATAGAATAAAAATCAAATATTTAAATGATAATAAATATGAAACTCCAAATTCAGAAAAAAAAATATATGAGGAAGTTAAATTTAATAAAGGTATTACTCTTTTCGATAATTTAGAGTTATTTGGGAAAAAAATTCATGATAAAAATTGTAAAACAATGGAAGAATTGGGACAAGATTATGGATTTATCCTTTATGAAACAACTGTAAAGGGTGAAAATCTTCAGGGGAATTTAACAATTAAAGAAGTTAGAGACAGAGGAATGGTATATATAAATGATGATTATCAAGGTGTGGTAGACAGAAATTTACGACAAAAACTACAAGTTATGTTTAAAAACAGAGAAAATAATCTAAAAGTTTTTATAGAAAATCAAGGTAGAGTAAATTACGGACCATATTTAAAAGACAAAAAAGGAATTACTGAAGGAGTTTTAATTGATAATCAATTTCAATATAATTGGGATATGTGGTCAATACCTCTAAAAAATATTGAAAAAATTCATATGAAAGATATAGGAGAATTGCAAATAAAAGAAAACAATCCAACGTTATTAAGTGGGGAATTTATAGTTGATGAATTAGGGGATACTTTTATAGATACTACAGGATGGGGGAAAGGTGTTATTTTTATAAATGGATTTAATATAGGAAGGTACTGGAATATTGGACCGCAACTAACACTATATGTTCCGAAGGAAATTTTAAAAGAAGGGAAAAATGAAATAATAATTTTTGAACTAGAAAAAATCAATGAAAAAATGTCGTTTTCAAAGAAACACTTATATCTAAGCTAACAATTTAGAGGAGAAAATATGAAAAATATGATGAAATTTTTTACTTGTTTATTAATAGGGATTTTTTTTATTAGTTGTGGGAAAGAAGAAAAAGCTTCTACAAAAAATAACGCACTAAGCTTAGTACTTTTTGGAGAGTATTACAAAGATGAAAATAATGTGAAAAAACTGGTAGAGGCATATAAAAAAGAATTTCCAGATAAGGATTTAAAGGTAGAGGTTTTGCCTGCTACAGAATATGATAATACAATGAAAATTAGAAATTCAGCAAATAAGCTACCTGACTTATTTGTTACAAGAGTAATAACAATAAATGATTTTAAAAATGTTTTAAAACCGTTAACAGATTCAAAGGCAGCAAAATTAAATAGATTTGCCAAAGAATATGCTATTGAAGGAAATATATATGGGGTTCCTTTTTATGGATTTAATGAGTTTGTATATTACAGAAAAAGTGTTTTTAATGAATTAGGATTAAAAGTTCCTACAACATGGGGGGAATTTATTGAGATTCAAGAAAAAATAAAGCAAAGTGGAAAATATATTCCAATGGCATTAGGTGGAAAAGATTCGTGGTCAACTTACCCTTATAATGAATTTATGCCTTTCTTAGAAAAAGATGGTAAAGATATTTGGACAAAAATGGGAAATGATGATTCACCTTTCTCAGAAGGAAAACCTTTTTATGAAGCATATAAAAAGATAGATCAATATTATAAAGGCAAATATTCTGGAGATCCTCTAGGGTATGGATTTACTCAAGCAAGAGATATGCTGATTTCTAAAAAAGCAGCAATGTTAACAGCAGGACAATGGTTCTATTCAGATTATTTAAAAGAATTTGGTAATAATGGTGAGGAAGATTTAGGAGTATTTATTCTTCCAACTAGAAATAATAAAAATGAAACTTTAAAATATTTAGTTACTGCAGAGTTATTTTTAGGAATATCTAAAGATAGTAAAAATAGCGAAGAAGCACAAAAGTTTTTAGATTGGCTATTTGGCAGTGAATATTATAAAAAAACTATAGAAGAAATGAATGTATTATCAGCAGTAAGTGATATTAAAGGTGAAAGTATATTTTCAAAAGCAATTTCTGAAATTGATAATCCTGAAATAATTTTACAAAAAGGTGGAGATTCAAATTTCAAAAAAATAGCAAACTTTATATCTTTCGATGTAAAAAGAATGGGACAAGAGATGATGCAAGGAGTAAACTTTAACGAATATATGGAAGAGTATAATAAAAAATGGAAAGAAGCTAAAGAGAGTCAGAAATAGGGGGTAAAAATGAAAGATGCATTGCAAAAAAAAATCTTACTTTTTTCTTTCTTAGCAATACCAACAATATTGTTGCTTCTTTTTACTGTATATCCTTTTTTAAAATTAATAATAGGAAGTTTTCAAAATTGGAATGGAATAGATTCAGCAACTTATGCAGGGTTTAGTAATTATAAGCAACTTTTTACAAGAAAAGATATTTTAAAAGCTTTTTCAAATAATGGAATATACTTTATTCTGCATCTTATATTTATTCCTTTAGAAGTATATATAGCGGTATTATTAGATAAATACATAGAAAAAAAAGAATTTTTTAAATCAATTGTATTTATGCCTTATATAATAAATGGTGTTGCAATAGCTTATATGTTCTCTTTTTTGTTCAGTTCTGAAGAGGGGACTTTAAATATGATATTACAATTATTTAACATAGATAAAGTACAATGGTTAAGCAATCCTAAAATTGTAAATTATTCTTTGGCAATAGTTTCTCTATGGCGTTTTACAGGGGTTCATGTTATTTTATTTTTAGCAGGATTCCAATCAATCTCAAAAGATATGCTTGAAGCAGCAGAGGTTGATGGTGCTAATATATTTGTACAGTTTTATAAGATAATAATTCCTAATATGAAGGCGATAATATCAATAGTGCTATTTTTAAATGTAAGGGGAGCACTAATGGTATTCGATATACCTTTTGTTATGACAAGTGGTGGGCCAGGGAATACCAGTAGTACATTTGCACTAAATATAGTTAAAACGGCTTTTGAATTTAATAATTTTGGATTAGCCTGTGCTATGGCAATAATTATGATTATATTGATTCTTTTAATTTCACTTTTACAGAATATAATATTTGATAAAGAAAAAAGAAAATCAATTTTAGAAAAAATAAGGCTGTGATAGAATAATGAAAAGAAAAAAAGGAACATTTTATATTTTAAATCATATTCTGTTTTGTATAATAGCATGTATAGTTTTGCTTCCTCTAATTATTATGCTTTTATCATCCTTTAAAAGCTCTTCTGAAATAGCTTTAGGAAAGCATTTGAGTCTTCCAACTTCTTTTATTTTAGATAATTATAAAGAAGTAATAAAATCTAGTAATATACTAATTGCATTTAAAAATTCAACAATATTAGCTGTTTTAAGTGTGATACTTAATTCTATTCTTAGTAGTATGGTTGCATATAGTCTTAGTAGATTTGAATTTAAATTGAAAAAAATGTATTTTCTTTTATTTACATTAGGGATGCTAGTGCCAAGTTTTGTGGCTGAAATTACAAGATTTGGAGTTATCTCAAAGTTAGGACTATACGATACATTATTCGCTCCTTTGGTAATTTATATATCTACAGACATATTACAAATTTATGTTTTTAAACAATTTATAGATCAAATTCCAAAATCTTTAGATGAGAGTGCAAGGATAGATGGATGCTCATATTTTGGTATATATTTTAGTGTAATTTTACCAATAATCGTTCCCGCAATAGCCACTTTAGCTATTTTAAAATGTGTAGATGTTCTAAATGATATGTATATTCCTTACCTATATATGCCAAGTGCAGAAAATGTTACATTAACAACAGTTTTGATGAATTATATAGGACGGAGTGGATCATGGGCTAAATTAAGTGCAGCTATTATAATAGTTATGGTACCAAATATTATAATGTTTTTAATGTTTAAAAAGCATATACTATCAGGAATTGTTGCAGGAGCTGTAAAGGAATAAAAAATAGAAAAATAAGAAGGAGAACAAATATATGGCAGAGGTAATATTAAAGAAAGTAGAGAAACAATATGCTAATGGCTTTAAAGCAGTTCATGGGATAGATCTTCATATAAATGATGGTGAATTTATGGTTTTTGTAGGACCATCAGGGTGTGCCAAATCAACAACACTGCGAATGATAGCAGGGCTTGAAGAGATAACTGGTGGAGAGATTATAATTGGAGATAAGGTTGTAAATGAGCTTCCACCTAAAGATAGGGGAATAGCAATGGTTTTTCAAAACTATGCACTATATCCACATATGACAGTATATGAAAATATGGCCTTTGGATTAAAAATGGCAAAGGTACCTAAGAACGAAATAGATACTAGAGTTAGAGAGGCAGCAGAAAAATTAGAAATAACAGATTTATTAGATAGAAAGCCAAAAGAGATGTCTGGAGGTCAAAGACAAAGGGTTGCAGTTGGAAGGGCAATAGTAAGAAAACCAGAAGTATTTCTATTTGATGAGCCTTTATCTAATTTAGATGCCAAGCTTAGAGTTTCGATGAGAGTAAGAATAACTCAACTTCATAAGGAATTAAAGCAGGAAGGGCAAACAGCTACAATGATTTATGTAACTCATGATCAGGTTGAAGCTATGACTATGGGAGATAGAATCTGTGTTTTAAATTATGGGAAGATAATGCAGGTTGATACACCATTAAACTTATATAATTATCCTAAAAATAAATTTGTTGCAGGATTTATAGGTTCGCCAGCTATGAATATAATGGAAGGAGAGATTGTAGAGTCAGGAATAAAGTTAGATGATAATATAGTTTTAAGCCTTTCAAAAGAAAAATTAGAAAAAATAAAAGATAAAATTGGAGATAAAGTATGGTTTGGAATAAGACCAGAAGATGTAGTTAGAGAAAAGAAAAAAGAGAATATTTTCCAAGAAATAGTAGGAAAAATAAATGTAGTAGAACAAATGGGAAATGAGGAGTATATCTATTTTAGCATAGATAAAAATCAGTATACTTCAAGAACTGTAAGTGGAAATATGCCTAAAGTAGAATATGGTGATGAGTGTAAATTCTATATAAATATGGATAAATGCCATATATTTGATTATGAAACAGAAGAAAATATATTATTGTAGTATTATAATTATATGTGTGAGTATATAAAAAAATATAAAGCAAATAGAGGTCCTCCAATGGAAGACCTCTATTTATTTTCATATAGAATTTATACTTATAATAAAAATTTTCTTCAAAAATTATTTGATTCATGATAAGATAAACTGTAAAATGAAAAATAAAAAGAACAATTAAATTGTGAGTAATCACATGGATGCCCTCCCATCTAACTAAAACTAGGAATGTATTTTCATACATACATTTTTATCATTAGAACAGGGGGCTCTCTGTTCTTTTTATTTTAAAAAATTATAAAATAAAAATAGGGATAGGAAGGTGTGAAATAGCATATGAGTAATGAGATGTTATTAGTTTTAAATTTAATTTTTTTATATAGTTCAGTAGTTTTGTTCTATAAATATTTAGGAGCTAAGGGACTAATGTATTGGACAGTATTTGCTACAATTGCAGCAAATATAGAAGTTTTAATCATGGTGGAAGCGTTTGGTATGAGCCAAACTTTAGGTAATATAATGTTTGCAACAACTTTTGTAGTTACAGATATTTTAAGTGAACTTGAAGGGAAAGAGAAAGCTAACGAAGCTGTAAAAGTTGGTATTATAACTTCTTTGTTTTTTATAATAGTAACTCAATTTTGGCTAAGATATACTCCTAGTTCAGAAGATTGGGCATTTTCAAGTATAAAAACAATATTCTCGTCAACTCCAAGAGTAATATTTGCAGGTTTAGCTGTATATGCAATTGTTCAGAGATTAGATATATTTCTTTACCATAAATGGTGGGATTTAACAGAAAAGATTTTTGGGAACAAAAATGGGGGGTTATGGATTAGAAATAATGGTTCTACACTGGTTTCTCAATTTGTAAATGCAGTACTATTTACATTTTTAGCTTTTTATGGAACTTATGATATGAAAACTCTTATAGATATTTGCATATCAACATATGTTATATTTTTAATAACGAGTATATGTGATACTCCATTTGTATATTTAGCAAAATGGTTAAAAGTAAATGGAAAAGTTTGTCAGGAGTAAGTTAATATTATAAAAATTTTTGATAAAATATTTGAAAAGAGCTATAGTTAGATGACTGCATTTAATATGTATAATAAAATTATAATATTTTGGAGGAACAAATGTCAAAAAATCAGATGTTAGCACTATTTGTATTTGTTGTAGTATTAATTTCGGTATTTGTAGTAATAAGAAAAAAGAATGATTTAATGAAGAAGGTTTATACAGCTACAAATGCTGTAGAAGGAAATTATAAAACAATATCTTTAGAAGAGGTAAATGTTCTTTTAGATGTAAGAAAACCAGAGGAATTAAAAGCTGACGGATACATCTTAGGATCTAAAAATATTCCTTTAGGTGACTTAGAAGCAAGAATGAATGAACTTGATAAAAATGCTAAATATATAACTTTCTGTGCTGTTGGAGGAAGATCTCAAAAAGCAGCAGCGCTGTTAGCAAATAATGGATTCACAGATATCTTAAATGCTAAAGAGGGAATGAAAACTTGGCCATATGAAAAAGCTACTGTAACAGAATAATAAATAAAATAAAAAAACTGGCTTTAACACTGAGAAATACAGTATTAAAGCCAGTTTTTTTATTTTTATTCTAAAATTCCTAAATGTAAATTATAATAAAATCCTTTCTTCTCAATAAGTTCACTGTGAGTCCCTGTTTCTACTATCCCAACGTCATTCAAAACAACAATCGTATCAGCATTTTTTATAGTTGAAAGTCTATGAGCAACAACTATAGTTGTACGATTTTTAGAAAGTTCATCTAAAGATTCTTGAATTAATTGCTCCGTAATATTATCTAGAGCTGAAGTTGCCTCATCTAAAATTAGAATTGGAGGGTTCTTTAAGAAAATTCTACAAATAGCAATTCTCTGTTTTTGGCCGCCAGAAAGCTTTACTCCTCTTTCTCCAACCTCAGATTCATATCCATCAGGAAGCGATAGAATAAAATCATGAATATTTGCTTTTTTAGCAGCTTGAAAAATTTCATCATCAGTTGCATCAGCTTTTCCAACAATTAAATTCTCACGGATAGTTCCTGTAAAAAGGAATGGATCTTGCTGAACAATTCCAATATTTTTTCTTAAAGAATCAAGTTTAATACTATAAATATCAGAACCATCAATTGTTAAATTACCACTATCTATATCATAAAATCTTGGTATTAAATTACAAATTGTAGTTTTTCCACCACCAGATGGTCCAACAAGTGCTAAAGTTTTTCCACTCTCTATTTTAAGTGAAAAATCTTTTAAAATATTTTTTTTATCATGACTAAAGAAAACATTAGAAAACTCTATTTCACCTTTAACATCTGAAAGTTCTTTGGCATTTGGAGAATCTTTTTCAATATCTTCATCAATCAATTCAACAAATCTTTTAAATCCACTCATTCCATTTTGATATTGTTCAACAAAATTTACAAGTTTTTTAATTGGTTGGCTAAAAATTCTAATATAAAGCAGATAAGCTAAGAAGTCACCAAAATTAATTTGACCATTATATACAAAAAGTGCTCCAAAAACTAAAACAAAATAATCTAAAAGATCAATAAAAAATGTCATTCCAGAAACATATTCAGCCATAACTTTATATGCTCCTTCTCTTGCAACTTTAAATTCACTATTGTTCTTTTTAAATTTTTCTAATTCCTCCTCTTTATTAACAAAAGCTTTAGAAACTCTTATTCCAGTAATACTATTTTGTAAAGTGGCATTGATGTCTCCAATTTTTTTACGAGTTTCGAAAAAAGCTTCCCCCATTTTATTTTTTCTATTAATTGTAAACCAAATTGCAATAGGGACAACAGAGAAGATAATAAGAGTAAGCGGAATATTTATATTTAAAAGTAGAAAGAATGAACCTAGAATCATAATTAGTGAAATAAGCAAATCTTCAGGTCCGTGATGAGCTAGTTCTGATACTTCTTGTAAATCATTAACAATTCTCGACATAATACTCCCAGTTTGTGTATTATCGAAAAATTTTATTGGAAAATTTTGAAGTTTCTTATATATGTCTTTTCTCATGTCACCCTGCATTCTAACCCCAACAACATGACCCCAATAATTCATAAAGTAGTTACAGAAAAACTTGATTATATATATTCCAAAAAGAATTATTGCTAAGTATGTGATTCCATTAAAATCATGATTTGGAATATAATTATTAACTGCAATTCTACTTAATAATGGATAAATTAAATCACATGCCGAAGCAATAGAAGCTGCTAAAATATCTAAAAAGAATAGTTTTTTGTATGGTTTATAGTAACCAATAAATTTTTTTAACATTTTTCCCCCTTAGTACTAAAATAAAAAAAAGTAAAAATATAGTTGTAAAAAATAACTTTAAAAAAGGGTATCACGATATAGAGTGGAAGTCAAGAAATTAGAATTAATTATATTGACTATTAAGTTTTGCAATACAAGGTTTTATACTTTTACTTATTACTAGTTTATTTAGATGGAATAATGTATAATTAAATTATAAGTAATAAAATATAAAAAGGAAAGGTGGCATATGATTAATTTAAAAAAATTAGAAATAATAAAAAATAAATTAATAGAAACTTATGAGCCTAAATTCATATACATTTTTGGATCATATGCATGGGGAAATCCAAATGAAAATAGTGACTTAGATTTACTTATAGTAACTGATAAATATAAAAATGAAAAAAGTTATGTGAAAGCTAGATATGGTCATAAGGTATTAAGTGAGATGGAAATTTCAAAAGATTTATTAATAGAGACTAGCGAACAATTTATAAAAAGAAAAGATATAATCCCGACGTTAGAATATAAAATTTATAATGAGGGGGTAAAACTTTATGAAAGAGTATGAACAATTTCTGCTTAGAGCAAGTAATGATTTAAAAAGTTCAAAGATATTATTTAGAGAAGAAATATATGATGTATCTGTGTATCATGCACAACAATGTGCTGAAAAAATATTGAAGGCTTATTTAGTATTAAAAGAAGAAAAATTAGTTCATTCTCATGATTTATCTAGATTAAACAAGTTATGTAGTAATTATGATAAGAAATTTAATAAGTATGAAGAATACTGTTTTATATTAACTCCTTATGCGACAGAATTTAGGTATATAGCAATTGATGAGTTTATGCCTGAAAAAAGTGATGTAGAAGAAGCTATAAAAATAGCAGAAATAATGTTTCAGGAAATAAATGAACAAATGAAATAGAAAATGGTCTTAGTTTTTTAGTAAATCTAAGACCATTTTCTTTATTTATAAAAAAGTAAAATATGATATAATACCATAAAATGGGGTGGAGAAATATGAAATCATATAAATTAATAGAAGTTTTTAATTATGTAAAGAATAATGAAGAGATAACTTTAAAAGAAATAAGTGAAAAGTTCAATATTTCTCAGCGAAATATAAGATATGAAATAGAAAAAATGAATGAATATCTTTTACAAAATAATTATGAAAAAATAGAGATTGAAAAAGGTATATTAAAATCTAGTATTTGGAATAAAATAATTGAACTATTAGAAGTAGAAGATACATATGCTTTATCTTCTGAAGAAAGAAAATATTCTTTGATACTGAAGACACTTTTAGAAAGAGAAATTAATCAAAAGAAATTAGCAGAAGAACTAGATGTTAGTTTGACAACTATAAAAAGTCATTTAAAAGAAATAAAGTCATTTTTAGAGAGTTATAATATACAATTAATAATTAAACCTAAGAAAGGATTGGAGTTAATTGGTGAAGAGGAGAGCATTAGGGGAGCTCTTTTAAAATTAATTAATATTGTTATAAAAGGTAATTCAAAATACTTAAAAGAAAAAATAAAAGAGAGTATCTTCGAAAAAATTAGTGATGACGGAATAAAAAGATTTATAAATTATTGCCAAAAATTAATGGGAATAATTATTTCTGATGAGGCATATCAAATAATTTCTAATTATATAAAAATAAGTTTATACATGAATTCAATAGGGAAAAAAATTATTAGTATAAAAAATGAGAAATTTTTATCAGACACTAAAGAGTATAAGTGTATAAAAAAAGCTTCCTCTATTTTAGAAGAATATTATGAAATTGAATTATGCGAATTTGAATATTTAAAAATGACAGATTATTTTTTAGGAAGTAACACATATAATTTAAATTATTCATATTATGATAACTGGGTTGAAATTGAGATGGTTGTAAAAAAAATGATAATGGATTTTAATAATTATATTGAGGAAGATATTCTTAAAGATAAAATTTTATTAGAAGGTCTATTGAATCATATAAAGCCAACAATATATAGAATAAAAAATAAAATAGAGTTAGAAAACTCTGTATATAAAGAAGTAATAGAAAGTTATCCTAATTATTTTAATATTACTAAAAGTATTCTTGAAAAACTTGAATATAGCATGGATATAAAATTTACAGATGATGAAATATCATTTTTAGTTATACATTTTAAAGCCGCAATTGATAGAAATAAAATAAGAAATAAAAAAATTAAAGTAATTTTAGTATGTGGATTAGGGTATGGAACTTCTAAACTGTTAGCTCAACAGTTAAAACAGACTTATGATATTGAAATTATGGATATAATTCCTAAATATCTTATTGAAAAGCAGAGGGGAAGGGCTGATTATGATCTAGTTTTATCAACTGTAGATATTGAAGACAATATAATAGATAAACCAATTATAAAATTAAATACAATATTAACAAGAGATGATCAGAAAAAAATTGAAGAATTTGGAATTTTTAAAAACTCAAAAAAAATATCTTTAAATAGCTTAATGAGAATAATATCAGAAAGTTGCAAAGAATTAGATGAAAAACAATTACTTTTAAATTTGAAAGATAGTTTTGATGAATTTCTTATAGATGATATTTTTCATAAAAAAAATACAATTTTTGACTACATAAAGCCAGAAAGAATATTATTGAACGAAGAGTTAGTGGACTGGAAGGACTCAATTAAAAAAGTTGGTAGTATTTTGCTAAAGTCCAATACAATAAAGGAAAGCTATATTCAAAACTCTATAAGAGCTATTGAAGAGTTTGGAACTTATATGATTCTAGCACCAGGAGTATTGTTTCCACATGCAAGAACGGAAGGGGATGTTAATGAGACAGGATTTTCTTTAATGACATTGAAGAAACCTATAATTATGCCTACTAAAGAAGAAGTATCTGTAATTATAATGTTTTCTTCTAAGAATAATGAAGAGCATTTAGAAACTTTTATGCAACTAGTAGAACTTGCAAATGAAGATAGTTTTTTAAAAGATATTAAATTATTAAAAAAGGACTATGAATTTATAAATATATTGAAAAAAAGGTTTCCTTTGTAGGAAGCTTTTTTTTTATTAATTTGAAAAAAGTTGTATCTTTTAATAAGTAAAATTTTTCTTTATAATTTAGTTATAATAAAAACATCAAAAAGGTTGGTTCTATGAAAAGTATTTTAGAAAATAATATTTGTATTGTAGAAAGTGTTAAGGATTGGAGGGAAGCGGTAAAAAAATCAGGGGAGATTCTATTAAAGAATGGAGTCATAGAAGAAAGGTATATAGACGCTGCTATAAAAAATATTGAAACATTAGGAAACTATATTGTTTTAACTGATAACGTAGCAATGCCTCACGCTAGACCTGAAGATGGTGTAAAAGAAACAGGGTTATCCCTTCTAGTTATAAAAGAAGGAGTTGATTTTTCAGATGAAAAAGTCTATTTAGTTTTTATGTTAGCTTCAAAAGATAGTAATTCACATATTGAGATTATAAAAAAATTATCTAACTTAATAGATGATGAAGAATTGATTAGTAAGTTAATGGAAGTAAAAAATGAAATAGAAGTATTAAATTTAATTTAAATAAAGGGGGAAGTAATAATGATAAAAATATTAACAGTATGTGGGAATGGAATAGGAAGTAGCTTAATGTGCGCAATTAAGTTAGAAGAGATTTGCAATGAGGAAGGAATTAGTGCTTCTGTAAGTTCATGTGATTTTAATTCCATAGCAGGAAAAGATGTTGATTTAGTTGTTACAATCAAAGAGTTAGCAGATCAAATTTCTACTTTAAGAGTAGCACCAATTAGAAGTTATACAAATAAAAAGAAAATTAAAGAAGATGTATTAGACATAATATTAGAAATAGCTAAAAAATAATAGAGGAGAGATTAACTATGATGAAGTTGATACAGGTAATAGGAAATGATATTTTAACAAATCCAGCATTTTTATTAGGATTAATATCTTTTATAGGATTAGTAGCGTTAAAAAAACCACTTAATAAGCTGATAACGGGAACTTTAAAGCCAATATTAGGATTCATAATGTTAGGTGCAGGAGCAGATTTTATTGTTAAAAATTTAGATTATTTAGGAAAGATGATAGAGAAAGGTTTTCAGATAACAGGGGTTGTTCCTAATAATGAAGCTATAGTTTCTATTGCACAAAAGCTTTTAGGAAAAGAAACAATGTTTATTTTAGTGACAGGACTAATAGTAAATGTTTTAATTGCAAGATTTACAAAATTTAAATATATATTTTTAACAGGACACCATAGTTTCTTTTTAGCTTGTATGTTTTCAGCAGTTCTTGCAACTATTGGGTTTAAAGGAATTACTCTTGTAATCGTGGGAGGATTAATATTAGGAATGTGGTCAGCAATCTCTCCAGCTATAGGTCAGAGATATACTGATTTAGTAACAGATGATGATGGAATTGCCATGGGTCATTTTGGATCATTAGGTTATTATGTTGCAGCTTTTATTGGGGAAAAAATTGGAGATCCGAAAGATAGTACTGAAAATATAAAAATTCCTGAGAAATTAAACTTTCTTAGAGATACAACTATTTCAACAGGAATAACAATGTTAGTATTTTATATAATTGCAACAATAGCAGCGGGACCAGAGTATGTTGAAATTTTATCAGGTGGAAAAAATTATATAGTTTTTGCAATTATTTCAGCATTAAGTTTTGCAGTAGGGGTAACAATAGTTTATAACGGTGTTAGAATGATTTTAGCAGAACTTATACCTGCATTCCAAGGAATATCACAAAAAGTTATACCTAATTCTATACCAGCAGTTGATTGTGCAGTATTCTTTACTTATGCTCCAAATGCAGTAATAATAGGATTCTTATCTTCTTTCATAGGAGGACTTATTGGAATGGTAACACTTGGATATATGGGTGCTGTTCTAATTATACCAGGATTAGTTCCACACTTCTTCTGTGGTGCTACAGCAGGTATTTATGGAAATGCAACAGGTGGAAAAAAAGGTGCTATAGTAGGTTCTTTTGTTAATGGATTACTTTTATCATTCTTACCAGCATTATTATTACCGGTATTAGGAGGAATAGGTTTCCAAAACACAACGTTTGGAGATATTGATTTTGGTGTTTTA
Source organism: Fusobacteriaceae bacterium (assembly GCA_051656905.1). Lineage (GTDB taxonomy): Bacteria > Fusobacteriota > Fusobacteriia > Fusobacteriales > Fusobacteriaceae > JAGNZR01. The sequence continues at coordinate 45,199 of JBOFJQ010000034.1, forward strand.
GGAATAATTGTAGGAAAAGTAGGAGAAAATTTCAAATTTACAGGAATATTTGTCTTAATTGCACTATTAGCACTATTTATCATAATCAATTCAGTTTTACATAAAACTACAGCAGTATTTAATGCGAAGGAAGAGTATTAAAATGAAGAAAATATTATGTGTTGGGCACTCCGCTTGCGATATAACATACATTTTAAATGAGTACCCAATTGAAAATAGAAAATATAAGGTAGATGAAACAAAGATAATGGGAGGAGGACCTACAGGAAATGCTTCTTATCTTTTAGGAAAATATGGAGAGGAAACATCTTATATAACAACTTTAGGAAATGATATTTATGGGAAATTAATAGTTAATGAATTGTTATCGGTTGGTGTTGATTTAAAAAATTCATTGATAGAGGATAATTTTACAACTCCATATAGTACAATCATAGCTAATACTTCTACAGGGAGTAGAACAATACTAAATCATAGAAATAAAAATATTATACCAGAAAATTATAAAATTGATTATTCAGAGAAACCAAATATTGTTTTATTTGATGGGCATGAAATTGAGCTTGCAAGAATGACTTTAAAAGAATTTCCAGATGCAATAACTGTATTAGATGCAGGAAGTTATAAAGAAGAAACTGTGGAATTAGGCAGTAAAGTAGACTATTTAATTTGTTCGGAAGATTTTGCAAGAGAGTATTGTAAAAAGAAAGAATTGCTACCAGAAAACTATTTAGAAGTATTTTTAAAATTAGAAGAGTTGAACAAAAAAAATGTGATTATGACTTTAGGAGAAAAAGGTTGTATATATAGAAAAGGAAATGATTTATACAACTATCCTGCATTTAAAACAAAAGCAATTGATACAACTGGAGCAGGAGATATCTTCCATGGAGCATTTGTTTTTTCACTAAGTCAAAATTTCGATTTTATTAAATCAATAAAATTTTCTTCTGCTTGTGCATCTTTATCTGTTGAAAAGATTGGTGGAAGAGAATCAATACCAGAAATAAATGAAGTATATAAAAGGATGGAAAAATGGGAAAGTACAGATTTCAAGATTTAGGATTAGTTAATACAAGAGAGATGTTTAAAAAAGCAAATGAAAATGGATATTCAGTACCTGCATTTAATTTTGCAAATTTAGAGCAGTTAAAAGCTATTTTAAATGCATGTTCAAAAGCAAATTCAGACGTAATATTACAGATTTCAGAATCAGCAAGAGATTATATAGGAAAAGAGACACTTCCTCTTATGGTAAAAGGAGCTATATTAGATATACGTAATCTTGGAAGTGACATATCAGTAGCTCTTAACCTAGACCATGGAAAAGATTATAATTTAATTAAAGATTGCTTAGAATATGGTTTTTCATCTGTTATGATTGATGCATCTAGCGAAGAATTTAATGAGAACATAAGAAAAACTAAAGAAATAGTTGAATTATCTAAATTATATGATGCAAGTGTAGAAGGTGAACTAGGAGTTCTATCAGGAATCGAAGATGAAATTTCATCTGAAAGTGAAAAATTTACTAATCCTAAAGAGGTAGTAGAGTTTGTTAAGAAAACAGGAGTAGATTCATTAGCAATAGCAATAGGAACAGCTCATGGTGCTCATAAATTTAAACCTGGAAGTAAACCTGAATTAAGATTGGACATCTTAGAAGAAATAAGAAAAGAGATAGGAGAATTTCCAATTGTTCTTCATGGATCTTCTTCTGTTCCACAGAAATATGTTGAAAAGTTTAGAACTTACGGTGGACAGATAAAAGATGCAATAGGAATCCCTGATTCAGAATTAAAGAAAGCTTCTAAATCAATAGTTACAAAAATAAATGTTGATACAGATGGAAGATTAGTTTTTACAAGTTCGCTTTTAGAGTATTTAAAAGAAAACCCAAAAGAGATGGACTTAAAAAAATATTTAAATATTCCTAAAAAAGAGATGGAAAATTTTTATCAAGATAAAATAATTGAAATTTTCAGATAAAAAGATAAAAAGGTAAAAAGATAAAAAAACACCACCAAATTCTGGTGGTGTTTTTCTTATTTTAAATTCTTTCCTAAGTTATAAACTTCATTAAAAATTGCTTCTTTTTCTGGTCCAGAGAGTTTAGAGCTTGAAACACTATATCTGTATAAAAAGTTCATTTTTATAAATTTACACATATCTCTAAAACTATTTTCTGCTATTTTTACTCCAGAGTCATCAACATCTCCTCCGTGGGTACTTAAGAAAATCATATTTTTATTTTCAAATAGTTCATAATCTAATCCATAAAATCTATCAATGAAAGTCTTCATTTGTGCTGTTATATTCCACCAATATACAGGAGAAGCAATAATTATAGTATCTGCTTTTAATATTTCGTTAAATAAACCTTGCATGTCATCTTTAATTACGCATCTACTACCTTTAGGAGCACATTTTTCACATGCTACACATGGTTTTATATTCATTTTAGCTACATTTACACTTTTTATTTGTGGTGATAAGTTGCTATCTTTTGATCCTTTTAAAAAAGTATTTAAAATAGCCTCTGTATTACCATTGGTTCTAGGGCTCCCTAATACTGCTAGAATATTCATAAAATAACCTCCAAATATTATATTTATTTTTAGTATTTATTAGTGATAAATCAAATTTAATATTAAATTTCTAAATAGAGGTAGCTATTTCCGCTCCATTCCAAGAATTTATTTAAATCTGAGGGTGTTATATTTAGTGTTTTAGTATTTATATTAGGATGAAAATTAACACTCTTAACATTTTGTATTTCAGAATCTACAACAACTTTAGTAACTTTATTTATATCGTTTATAAGACCAAAAGGTCCTACAGATCCACTAGTCAATTTGAGACAATTCATAAGCTCATCTTCTAATCCAAAAGTTATTCTCTTAATACCAAGTCTTAATCCTAATTCTTTTAAATTTATTTTTTTATCTTGTCCAACTATTATTAAATAATAATCTTTAGTCTGTTTATTTTTTAAAAAAAGGTTTTTGCAGTGGAAGCCAGGTATTAGTTCGTCAACATTTTTTGATCCTTCAACTGTAAAAATAGCCTCATGAGAATACTCACGATAATTAATATTTAAATTTGCTAAAACTTCGTAGACATTCATGTAGTAACCTCCTAAACAAATAATATAGAGTAATTATATCATATTCTAGAAAAAAATTACAAAAAATAAAATGTAAAAAACAAGTGGTCTTAGTCCTGGAGTGGGATAGAACTAAGACCACTTGTTTTTAATTTATTCTAAAGAATTTCATTAAAAGTTTGAAGCTTTGTTTTAATTTGTTCAAATGATGTTGATTCAAGATCTATTTCAATTAATACATTAGGAATATTAGCGTTATTCAGTTCAGCATAATAGATAGGATAATCAAATTCTTCTGGATCACAGAATTTCATCATACAAACTATAATTGCATCGGCTTCATATTTTTTGTACATATCTATCAGCATTTGCCCTCTTATTTTTTTTGCATCTGTTGCAACAGAACATCCATCAAAATCTTGCCACCATTTAGCTAAACGATAAAGAGGATCATTACCACAAGGAACATTTATTCTGAATTGACGAGACTCTTGAGCTAAATCATCTGCAACTACTGCAAAATTTTCCTGTCTAAATATTTCAAGAAGCTCTTTTGAAGATGCCATAATACCAGTTAAAATAACTTTTTTTCCAGTCCAAGGCTCTATTTTTAATCTTTTTATCTCACTAATAAAGTCTTTAACGTATTGAGTATGCATTTTTTTAGATATACACCATCTAGATGCAATTACGTTATGTCTAATAGCAGGAGTAATAACTTGAGGATACTTAGCAGCAAGGTCAGAAAATTCTCTCATTATTTTTCTGTTTTCATTATAGATTTCTATACTTTTATTTATAGCTTCATCAGTGATTGTAGTTTTTAATATAGTTTCAAGTTTTTTACGAATTATTTTATACTCTTCAACTAAAAATTGATTTGCTACTTCTAATTTTCTATTTTGAGGATGAGTGAAAATTATTGGGGTAGCTTTTCCAGTCCATTTTTGACTATAGCATTTTAAAGTATCACAAGGAACAGACATAATTACAGCATCTAAAATGTCATAAGCTCCTTCTAATTCAAATTCTTTTATAGCTTGAACTATTGAGCACGCAAATGGTGGAAAATGACTTCTAGCTTTTGATATAGCTTTTTCTCCTCCCCAGATTCCTACAGGTAAATATCCTGCAGCATCTATTAATTCCTCAGGAGCATAGATAGGTAAAACACCAACTGCACCTTTTCCAGTAGATTTTTTGTGATTTTCAATTGCCTCTTTAGGGTTTTGTATAATATATTCAAATAGATCTGTATATTTTTTTAAATTAGCTTCCATGGTATTTACCTCCGATTAATTTTTTTTATCCATTATTTCATCTAAAGCTTGAATACGAGTATCAAATTGAGCAGGTGCAAAATTTCTAGGATCAGTCTGGTCACCGTCAAAACTAGTAAATGGTAAACCTGTCTTTTGTTGTATTATCTCAGCAGTATCAGCATTAAGGAAACTCATAAGTTTACAACTTCTATTTAGATGATATAGAACTCCATCTGATTTTCCAGTAGTGACAACATCAGTTAAAACTTTAGCTCTGTTTTCAAGGCAAGTATTAATATAGATTCTAGTATAAGCTTCAGCCATTGAAAGCATATCACCAGGAGTATACTCTAAGTTCCAAAGACCAGGATAAGCAGAACCAGTCATAATTACACCAATATTTTTAAGTGATTTAAAAGTATGTCCTAAGTGAGGCCAAACAGCAATTCCTTCCCAAGTAACTCTTTTCTTTTCAGCGCCTTTAAAAGCATAAATTCCATTATCAAGATTGTATTGAATTTCCTCTGCAAATTTTCTAAATGTAATTTCTGCATAATCTCTACTTCTTGCACATACTATTAATGCCATATAGTTAAATAAATCAAAACAATTTAGTGGAGAAGGTTTATATGAAGACATTTTAGCAACTCTATTCCATTGTTCAACAGAACGTTGAGTTTGTTTTTGAACTTCTAAGAATTTATCATAGTCAAATTGCTTACCTGTAATATCTTCTAGTTGAGATATAGCTTCTTTAAATTGTCCTGCAATATACTCTTTAGAATATTCAGGAATAGGCATTGTATGGTTAAAAGGAACATCAATTATGATACACGGAATATTAAGTTCTTTAGCTAAATTTTCATACCATTTAAGTAAAGTATTACAGATATTGTTACATGTAATTACAAGGTCAGGTAAAGGCACTTTTGCTGCTGGAGAATTAGCTAATTTTTCAGGAGTATTACCAGTTAGAGCTTGTTCTTTTAATAGCTCCATATAACCTAGATTAACTCTAGCATAAGAGCAGATATCAAGGGAATATCCTTTTTGGTCTGCAACTTCTAACATGTCAAGAGCACCTTTTCTAGCTCCAATACCTGCTGCATGTGTTTCTGGATAAACCATTGCTATATCCATAGCTACACAAAATTCTGGTGGAGCCACTGAAGCAGACCAACAAACTAAACGTTTTTCTTTTTTCGCAACCCTAGCTTCTTCGTCTAATTTTTCTTGATAATACGCTAATAATTCTTTTGAACTCATAGTTTTAACATCTAAATTTTCATTCATAATTAATCAACTCTCCTTATTTTTAATAGTTCTTCATAAGCGAATATTGCAGCTCCTAGTGCACCTGTAGTTTGAGGGTTAGGAGCGACGATTATCTCTTTTTTTAAAGTTTCATTTAATGCACGAACAACTCCATGATTTTGTGCTACTCCCCCACAGAAAACAATTTTGCCTTCAAGAGAAGTTCTGTTTGCAAGACTACCAACTTTATGAGCAACGGAATTATGAACTCCAGCAATAATATCTTCTGGTTTTACACCTTTAGATAGCTGAGAAATAACTTCTGACTCAGCAAAGACAGTACAAGTGCTACTTACAGTAGCAGGTTCAGTAGATTTAGAATCGTAAATTTCCATCTCTTCTAAAGGGACTTCTAAAATTTTAGACATAACTGTAATAAATCTTCCTGTACCAGCGGCACATTTGTCATTCATGAAAAATTGTTTAATATCTCCTCTTTCATTCAAACTCATAGCTTTAACATCTTGTCCTCCAATGTCAATAATTGTTTTTGTATCTGGGATTAAGAAGCTTACTCCTTTTGCATGGCAACTAATTTCACTAATTTGCTTATCAGCACCTTGAAAAGTAAAACGACCATATCCTGTTACAACTAACTTTTCAATATCAGATAAGTCCAAATTAGAATTTTCTAAAATTTTACTTAAAATATTTTTAGAAGAGTTGCTTCCAATTCCAAATTGTAAAACTTCTGTGGCTATTATCTCTTTTCCATTTTTTAAAATAACTGCTTTAGAAGAAGAAGAACCTATATCAACTCCAGCTGTATAAAAACACATAATTCCTCCTAAAAAACTAATCTTAATAAATTAATTCTTATTTTTAACTTATTCCAATATTTTTTACTTATTTATTATTTTGTTGATTAGTTGAGATATTTAAATAATTAGCTACTTATAGTTATCTTTTTATTGGCCCTATTGTTTGTACAAATTCAGTAAGAATACCTTCTGAATGTTTAGGTCTTACAAAATTAACTATAATGTCATCAGTTCCAGTGACAGCTTTTCCTTCAAGCATAGCTAAACCTTTACTTTCAAACTCTTCTCTAACTTTTTCAACATCATCCACTTCAAAAGCGATATGAGCAATCCCTCCTTTACCATTATTAAATTCAGTAAGAACTCCAGATCTTGGAATTATAAATTCGATAGGACTACTATTAGGTGAATACTTAGTAAAGATTAGATCAGCTTGGTAAGCTTCTACATATCCTGTATAGTCAACTTCTAGCCCCATTTTTTCCATATAAGAATATGCTTTCTCCATGGTAGGTAAAACAATTCCAACATGATGCATTCTAATTGGTTTCATAAAAAATCCTCCTAAAAAATTTTAATAAGTTATTTTTTTTATAGATTATGTAATGCTATGGATCATAACCTGATACTTTAGAACACTTGAATAATAACTCGAAAAAGAAAAAAATCATAATGAATAAAGATGAAAAATGATGAACATTCTTGACATGATGGGAAATAGAGTATATCATACGAGTATATTTTTGAAAAAAAAAGAACACTATGATCAGAAAAAAATAAAATTTTCATGAATTGAGGAGTCAAATAAATGGATAAAAATAATTATGGAAATGTTCTAAGAAATTTACTTTCTTTCTCGAATACAAAATTTTTAATATTAGGGAATCATCTAGGTTATGATGTTTCTTATATAAGCAAATGGTGTAGTGGAACAAAATTACCAGCAACGAAATCTATCGGTGAAATAAATAAACAAATTGCTTCTTTGATTGGAAAGGAGATAATTGATACGAAGAAGACTACTATTTTTTTTAATGAGTTCAAAATAGAAGTCCCGAAAAAAAAGGAATTTATAGAAGATAAAAAATTTTTAGAGGATAGGATTTATGATCTTTTAAAATTATCTTATGACAACTCTTCAGATGATGTAGAAGAGAAAGAAAATATGTTTTTTATAGAACCTGAAAGTATTAGAAATGCTTTAGAAGAGAATATAAAAAACGAAATAATCGGATCAAATGAAGAGATTAATGTCTACATTAGTACCGATTTAAATACCCCAGAGAGTATATTCATCCTTTCATTATTATCTAAACTCAAGCCTGAAAATATAAATATTAATGTATCCATAGCCATATCTTTAAATGAGTTAAAAGATGAAAAATATAATTATCTAAAGACTGTATTTTTTCTTTTAAATAAGTTTGTGAATTTAAATATAGAATTATATAATATAAAAGAAGTTAAAAACTTGAATTCAATAGTCATAAAAAATAAAATTTCTTTTATTTATTCAATGAACAATGAGGGACATTTTGAAACTGTTGTCTTTACAAAAGATAAAAGTAAGGTTTTAAAATCTTATAATACAATCGTTAAATGCATGAATTTAGACAATAAAATATTAACTTTTAAAAATTCAGAATCTCTTGTAAAAAAAGCATTTAGAACAAATTTTTATAGTGGAGACAATTTTAATTTTTTAATAGTGGATGGGTTTGAATTTTTTCTACCACCAACTATTATAAAAAATATTATGCAGTATGCAGAAAAAGACGGATATTCAAGTAGTGACATAGTAAATATGAAGAAATTAATGGTAACTTGGAAAGAGATGTTTGAAAAATCAAATATTAATTTTTTTGTTTTGAAATCATCAATATTAAAATATTTCCAAGAAAGAAGAATATTTTTTATGAATGTAGAGTATGAAATGAGTCTTGCAGAGATAAAAGAACATTATTCTTACTTTATTAATATTATTCAAAAGAATAGTAAAATTAATTTTTATGTTATTGACGACTATAAGATGGATATGGACTACCTAGAATTTAGAGTATCGTTATGTTGTAATGAAAATAATGTTTTCTTAAAAAATTTATATAACCTTCATAAAAAACAAGAGGATTTTTTTTCAGTAATAAATAATAGTAGTATGATAAGAGATATTAATTTTATATTTAATGAATTAAAAAAATCAACGCTATGTAAAAAATACTCTGTTGAGGAGATTGAAGCCTCTTGGGAAAAGCATAAAAACCTTATATTTCAAATTATAGAGATAGATGAAAATTAAAAAAATATAAGAAATAATTAAAAAACCATAAAAAGTAAAAAATAAATAGTAAAAAATAAATAGAAATAGATGAGAATAGTGAAGAATTAATTTTTCACTATTTTTTATTTGTTGAATTTCGAGTTCTCTTACATTCATAAATATTCATTTTTATTCATTTGTAATATTAGATTGAACACTGTACTCTTTATGCATAAACCACAGCTACTTGAAAGTGGAAACTAGAAATATAAAATTTAAAAAATGAAAGATTAAAAAATTTTTAATAGGGAGGAGAATATGAATCCAAAGTTTGTATCTTTAAATGAAGCGGTAAAAGAAATAAAAGATAATGACGTAGTGGTAACTTCTGGTTTCGTGGGATGTGCTAATCCAGAAGGACTAGAAGTTGCATTAGAACAAAGATTTTTAGAAAATAATTCCCCAAGAAATTTAACACTTTTTTATACTGCAGGGCAAGGTGACGGTGATTGTAAAGCAGTTAATCATCTTTCTCATGAAGGACTTTTAGGAAAAGTAATTGCAGGTCACTTTAATAAGGCACCTAAACTTGTAAATTTAATAGTAGAAAATAAAATACAAGGTTACAACGTACCACAAGGTGCTTTATGCCACATGCTAAGAGATGTTGCAGGTAAAAAAATAGGTACATTTACACATGTTGGATTAAATACATTTGCAGATCCAAGAATAGACGGAGGAAAGTTAAATAAAATAACAACAGAAGACATTGTAGAGGTAATTAATATAAAGGGACAGGAGAGATTATTTTACAAACCTATTCATTTTGATATAGCTTTAATAAAAGGAAGCTTGTCGGATGAGAGAGGAAATATATCTCTAGAGAGAGAAGCAGCTACAACAGAGTGTATATCAATTGCTCAAGCAGTTCATAACTGTGGTGGAAAAGTTATAGTTCAAGTAGATAAGATAGTAGAGAATGGAAGTTTAGATCCAAAACTGGTTAAAATTCCAGGAATATATGTAGATTATGTAGTTGAAGTTGACGACCCTAGTCTAAAAGAGCAAGTTTATGGAATTGAATATGAGCCTGAATTATGTGGGGCAGTGCGTTTAAGTAAAAATTCACATTCAGAGCTTATGCCTATGGGAGCAAAAAAAATTATTGCAAGAAGAGCTGCTATGGAAATAAGAAAAGGGATTGTTGGAAACTTAGGTATAGGAGTTCCAGAATATGTGTCAACTATAGCGAAAGAGGAAGATATAAGTGACCATATGGTACTGACTGTAGAGTCAGGTCTTGTAGGAGGAATACCTCAATCAGGAATTCGTTTTGGGACATCTATAAATGCTGATGCAGTGTTAGACCAGACTTACCAATTTGATTTTTATGATGGTGGAGGGTTAGATACAGTTTTTTTAGGACTTGCACAGGCAGATAAAGATGGAAATTTAAATGTTAGTAAGTTTGGAACAAGAATTGCAGGTTGTGGAGGATTTATAAGTATTAGTCAAAATGCTAAAAAAGTAGTTTTCTGCGGAACTTTTACAACTAAAGGATTAGAGATAGAAGTAAGTGAAGGAAAACTTAATATATTAAAAGAGGGAGCTTCCAAAAAGTTTATCGACACAGTAGAGCAGATAACATTCTCAGGAAATTATGCAAGAAAAGCTAGACAGCCAGTACTATATGTAACAGAAAGAGCTGTATTTGAATTAAGAGAAGAGGGATTAACTCTAGTAGAAATTGCTCCAGGTATCGATTTACAAAATGATATATTAGATCTTATGAATTTTAAACCTTTAATAGCTAAAGATTTAAAAGAGATGGATAGCAGAATATTTAAAGAAGAGATTATGGGAATAAAAAATGACTATGCAAAAGATTTTGTAAAAAAAGTAGTTTAAGGAGAATAAAATGTCGAGATATAAAGAGGTTACAGTTGAAATTATTGAGAAACTAAAGCAAATAGCTCCAAAAAGAGTTTTTGTTGGTAATGAAATTAATAATGATTTTTCACATGATGAGATGCCAATTTATGGAAAGGTAAATCCAGAAATTTTAATAGAGGCTTTAACAACTGAAGAGATATCAGAAATTATGAAAATATGTAATGAAAACTTAATTTCAGTAACACCAAGAGGGGCAGGAACAGGTCTTGTAGGTGGAGCAGTTCCAATTAGTGGTGGAGTGGTTATATCAACTACTAAAATGAATAAAATATTGGATTATGACTTAGATAACTTAGTTGTAAAAGTTCAACCGGGAGTTTTACTTAATGAACTGGCAGAAGATGCAACTAAAAAAGGGTTACTATATCCTCCTGATCCTGGAGAAAAATTTGCTACTCTAGGAGGAAATGTATCTACAAATGCAGGAGGGATGCGTGCAGTCAAGTATGGAGCTACAAGAGATTATGTTCGTGCTATGAAAGTAGTGCTGCCTACAGGGGAGATAACAGAGTTTGGGGCTTCAGTATCAAAGACTAGTTCAGGATATAGTATGTTAAATTTAATGGTTGGAGCTGAGGGGACTCTTGGAATAATAACTGAATTAACTTTAAAACTACTTCCTCAACCAAAAGAAGTTATAAGTTTGATTATACCTTACGCAGATTTAAGTGAATGTATAGCTACAGTTCCTAAAATTATGATGGGGAACTTACAGCCACAAGCTGTTGAATTTATGGAGAAAGAGATAGTTTTATCTTCAGAAGCTTATCTTGGAAAGAGTGTTTTTCCTAAAAAAATAGAGGGAATAGATATAGGTGCTTATTTATTAGTAACTTTTGATGGGGATAATAAAGATCAATTAGAAGAGATTATAGAAAGAGCATCTGAGATTGTTTTGGAAGCTGGAGCTTTAGATGTTCTAGTTGCAGATACACCTACATTGAAAAAAGAGGCTTGGGCAGCAAGAGGTTCTTTCCTTGAAGCAATAGAAGCTGACACAAAACTATTAGATGAGTGTGATGTAGTAGTTCCAATAAATAAAATAGCAGAATATTTAGAATATATTCGTTCTATTGAGGATGAAATAGGACTTGCAATTAAAAGTTTTGGACATGCTGGTGATGGTAATTTACATATTTATGTATGCAGTAATGATCTTGAAGAGGAAGAGTTTAAAAGAAGAGCATCTAAATTTATGGATAAAGCATATAATAAAGCGATTGAATTTGGAGGTCAAATTTCAGGAGAACATGGAATTGGTCATGGAAAAGTTGAATATTTAAAGAGATCTTTAGGTGATGTGAACATGAGACTTATGGAAAATATAAAAAAAGCTTTTGATCCAAATATGATATTGAATCCAGGAAAGGTGTGCTATAAATTATAATTTTTAAAATCATAAATTAACTTAGAATAAAAAGCTTTGATTTAAATAAAAATATAAAAATAAATATAAAAATAAAATTGGAGGAAAAAAATGGCTTATATGATTTCAGAAGATGCAAAAGATTTACTTGAGGCAGTTAAAGATTTTTGTGACAAGGAAGTTAAAGAACAGTGTAAAGAGTATGATAAAAGTGGAGAATGGCCAAAAGAAATTTATGATAAAGCAATAGCAATGCAGTTACATATGTTAGAGGTTCCAGAAGTCTATGGAGGAATGGGACTAGATAATGTATCTGTAGCAGCTTTAATAGAACAAATAGCTATTGCTGATGCGGGATTTGCAACAACTATTTCAACTAGTGGTTTAGGATTAAAACCAATTTTAATAGCAGGAAATGAAGCACAGAAAAAAAGAGCTTGTGAAATAATAGTTAATGGTGGTTTTGGATGTTTTGCTTTAACAGAACCATCAGCAGGATCAGATGCAGGAGCTGGAAGAACAGTAGCTGTTAGAGATGGAGATGACTATATTTTAAATGGAAGAAAATGTTTTATCACAAATGCAGGAGTGGCATCTTTCTACTGTGTAACTGCAATGACAGATAAAAGTAAAGGACTAAAAGGTATATCAATGTTCTTTATAGAAGCTGGAACTCCAGGTGTTAGTACAGGTAATCACGAAGATAAACTAGGGATTAGAACATCAAATACTTGCGATATAGTTTTTGAAGATTGCAGAATTCCAGCTTCATGCTTAGTTGGAGAGGAAAACAGAGGATTCTCTATTGCTATGAAAACTTTAGATAACGCTAGAGCATGGATGGGATGTATTGCAACTGGAATTGCTCAAAGAGCTATTAATGAAGGGATACAATATTCTAAAGAGAGAGTACAATTTGATAAACCTATAATAAAAAATCAAGGTCTTCAATTTAAAATAGCAGACATGGAGATAAAAACAGAGACAGCACGTCAAATGGTAGCTCATGCTGTAACTTTGATGGAAAAAGGATTGCCTCATACAAAAGAATCAGCTATTGCAAAATGCTATGCAGGAGATATAGCTATGGAAGTTGCATCTGAGGGAATACAAATTTTTGGAGGGTATGGATATAGTAGAGAGTATCCAGTAGAAAAACTTTTAAGAGATGCTAAAATATTCCAAATTTTTGAAGGAACAAATGAAATTCAAAGAATTGTTATAGCTAGTAGCATTATTGGAAGATAAAAATAATAAAATAGGGAGGAATTATATATGGATATACTAGTTTGTGTGAAGCAAGTTCCAGATGATTCTGTAGAGATAAAAGTAAAAAAAGAGAGTAATCAGCCTAATCTAGAAAATGTTGATATGATAGTAAATGCTTTTGATACTTATGCACTTGAAATGGCTACAAGATTTAAAGAGGAAAATGGTGGAGAGATCACTGTTATATCATTAGGGGATGACGGGGCAAAAGATGCTATAAAAAGTTGCTTTTCTGTAGGTGCAAATAAAGGTTACTTGGTAAGTGATGAAAAATTTAATAATTCAGATATTCTAGGAGTAAGCTATATTTTATCTAAAACTATACTGAAACTTGAACAAGATTTAGGAAAGAAGTTTGATGTAATATTTTGTGGTAAAGAGAGTACTGATATTACTTCTGGACAAGTTGGGGCTCAATTATCACAAAATTTAGAGAGAGTTCTTAGCTCTAATATAATTGAAATAAACTTAAAAAAGGATTCTATTGAGACAAAACAAGAGACAGAAGATGGATATAATGTAGTGGAGACAAGTATTCCTTGTGTTGTAACAGTAACAAAGCCAAACTATGAACCTAGATATCCTACAATAAAAAGCAAGATGGCAGCAAGAAAAATGGAAATTGGAATAATAGATTCAAAAAGCATAGAGGGGATTGATTTAGGAAAAGTAGGAGTAATAAATTCTCATGTAAAAATGCTAAGATTTTATGAACCTTGTAAAAAACAGTCAGGAATAAAAATACAAGAAGAAACATGTGTTGATTCTGCAATAAAAGCTGTTGGAATAATGGCAGAATCTAAGGTTTTTTAAGGGGGGATTTACATGAGTTCAAATAAAAATATATTAGTTTTTATAGAGATAAAAGATGGAAAAATATTAAAAGTAAGCCTAGAATCATTAGGAGCCGCTAGAAAAATAGTCGATGAAAATGGAGGAGAGATAGTAGGAGTAGTAATAGGCAAAGGGATAGAAAAGTTAGCCATTGAAGCTATTGCTTATGGTTCGGACAAAGTGATAACATTAGATTCGGAAAAAACATCTAAATACGACCTTGATGTTTATGAAGAAGTAATGGAGCAAGTAATAAATAAATATAATCCACAAATGCTATTATTAGGATCTACTCAATATGGAAAAGAGTTAGCTGGAGTAATCTCTCAAAAATTTAATAGCGGTTGTGTTAATGATTGTATAGATATAAAAAGAGATGAAAAAGAAGGAATGGTTTTTACAGCTAGTGTATATGGTGGAACAGTGTTAGCTGACATGATTTTAGATGAAAGTACACCACAAATTATAACTATTCGTTCAGGAGCATTTAAAAAAATTGAAATGAATCTAGAAAAGAAAGGTGAAATAATACCAGAAATAATAAAATTAAAAGAAAAAGATATTAAAAATAAAGTTTTAGATGTTGTTAAAGAAATTTCTGAAAGCATAGATTTAGAATCAGCAGAAGTAATTGTTGCTGGTGGAAGAGGAATGGGTTCAGAAGAAAACTTCAAACTATTGGAAGAGTTATGCAAAGTATTAGGTGGAGTAATGGGAGCAACAAGACCAGCAATAGAGGCGAATTGGATATCGCGTGCACACCAAATAGGACAATCAGGAAAAATTGTTTCTCCTAAACTTTATATAGCTTGTGGAATATCAGGAGCAGTTCAACATGTATCAGGAATTACAGGATCAGATTATATTGTAGCGATTAATAAAGATGAAGATGCACCAATTTTTGAGGTAGCAAATATATCTATAGTGGGAAATGCCATGGAAATCTTACCAACTATGATTGATGGGATAAAAAAAATAAAATCATTATAGAAAATAATATATTAAATATTTTACATATAATAAAGTTTAATTATCAAAGAAATTCATTATAGTGACACAAATAAAAATATGTTAAGATTGTATTACCTCTAATATGTAAAAGAATTTCATGATTTATTCTACAACTGGTTATGCTAATAAGAAAAAGGGAAGAATTAGAAAAAAATTCTTTCCTTTTCTTATTTTTATTTAATTGGGTTACCATGAGTAAGTAATACTTTTATTAAAAAAAATAATTTTTTATAAAAAATAAATAGTGTTTTTATAAAAAAATAAATAATGCTAAAATGATTATATAAAAATTAATAGAATAATACTTTACAATAAAAAATAGAATATAGGAGAGAATTATGAAAATAGACTTACATATGCATTCTATTCACAGTGATGATGGAGAACTTTCAGTTGAAGAAATTATAAATTTAGCTCAAACAAATGCTACATTAAAAATTGCAATTACAGATCACAATAGTGTAAAAGGTGTAGCAAAAGCTATGGAATATGGAGAAAAAAAAGGGGTCAAAGTTATATCTGGTGTTGAACTAGATTGTACACATAACGGACTAAATTTGCACTTGTTAGGCTATGGATTTGATTCGTCTCTTCCTATTTTTGATGAAATTCACGATGATGTTTTCAGACAAGAAATTGCTAATTCAGAAGAAAAAATAAGATTACTGCAAAGTTCAACAGATTTTGAAATTGACAGGGATAAAATTATGAAATTGGCTGATGGTCAAATAGTTACAGGAGAGCTAATTGGTGAAGTAATTTTAGAAGAAGAAAATAATCAGAAAAATAAGTTGTTGCAACCTTATCTGCCAGGTGGAGAAAAAGATGATATGCCTTTTGTCCATTTTTATTGGGACTTTTTTGCACAAGGTAAAGTAGCATACACTCCAATGAAGTTTTTGGATTTTACCCATGCAATAAAAATAATTAGAGATGCTGGTGGAGTTGCAGTATTGGCACATCCTGGGAATAATTTAAAATCAGATAAAAATTTAATACATGAGCTAATTAAAGCTGGAATAGACGGAATAGAAGTTTACAGTACATATCATAAAGATGAAGATATTGAATTTTTTAAGAATGTAGCAGAACAAAATAATTTACTGATTACTTGTGGAACAGATTTTCACGGGAAAAATAAACCTAAAATTAAATTAGGGGATTTTAGACAAAAGGTTGATTTTGAAAAAATAGCTTATGAATTAGAAAGTAAAATAGAAGAAAGAAGAAAAAAATAAAAATAAAAATAAAAATAAAAATAGAGAACAAAAATAAGTGAGAATAAATATGGCATATGAATAGTAAAGGAGAGTATTTATGAATATTTTTATTCTGTGTAGTGATGCTAAAGAAAATGCAAAAGCTTATGCAGATAAGCATGTTGTAAAAATGCTACTAGAAGGTGTGCAGATTTTATGTTCTGTATCTCACTTGAAAGGGATAAAAGCTCCCTATAAACTAACACATGCTAATCACCCAAGTGTAAAGTGGGTTTGTGAGTCTGGAGCTCATTGGGACATGCTAATGGAGATAGTTGAAGAGTTAAATAACGAATATAAGTACAGATATGATAGTAAAAATAATCATAAAAGCTATGATGTCGCCAAAGGATTAATTAAACCTAAATTTGATAGATTAGAGGCAACGGGACTTTACACTGTAGTTGCAGATGAGATCAAAATACTTGGATTAGAAGATGCCATTGAGGAGTATAGAAAATATTATAAAAAAAAGTATACAGAGATGAAAATGACATGGAGAAAGAGAGAAGTTCCAAGTTTTATGTTAGAAACTATATCTAAAAATAGCTTAAAAAATAGATAGTCTAAAAGGTAGTTTGTATTCTGGAACTAGAGTAAAAATAATAAAAAAAATAGAAGATAAGTAGAATTTACTCACCTTCTATTTTTTATTGCTTATTCATTGCTTATTTATTATTAATAAGTTCCCTCATTTTATATAAAAATATACCACTAGCCATTGCAACATTTAAAGATTCTGCAATACCATAAATAGGAATAATAACTTTTTCATCTGAGAAATCTAAAAATTCTTTACAAACGCCAACTCCTTCGTTTCCAAAAACAAAGGCATTTTTTTCTGTTAATTTAACACTTGTATATTCAATAGATGTTTTATCAAGGGCAGTAACAAAAGTTTGATAGTTATTTTCTTTTAAAAATTTAAAAATTTCAGACTCATCTAGGTAGATAAAATTAACTCCAAAAATAGATCCCATTGAGCTTCTAACAACTTTTTCATTGTAGATATCTACGCACCCTTTTACAAGAATGATATCTTTAAATCCAGCTGCATCACATACTCTAAGGATAGTTCCTAAGTTTCCAGGATCAGCTACCTTATCTAGAATAACAATATTAGAGTTAAAATCTTCTAATTTAGAGTATTTTATTTTATAAACTAAAATAAGACCTTGAGAGTTTTCTTGTGATGTAAGCTGATTAAATAATTGTTGAGGTAATAAAAGTTTTTTACAATTTATATTGGAAATTTTAAGTTCTATATTATCTAAAAAATCCTCTCTTACTATTATATATTCAGGGATAATATCAAAATCTAAAAATTTTACTCCTTCAGCAAAATATAATTCGTATTCCTCTCTATATTTTTTTTGTTTAAGTTTTTTTAAAAGTTTAAATTGATTATTTTCTGCACTTATAATTTTTTCCATATTCTAATTCCTTTTGACTATTTATTTTAATTATATTATACTATAGATTATTGAAATTAATAAATAGAAAATAAAAAAAATAAATTATAGATAATTTATGCATCTATTTTTTTAGGAGTTGTCATGTTAACCATAAATCTTTTAAAATTATTATTCGCTTTTAATAAAAATAAATTTCCCAAAATGAAAAAAATCCAAAAGATGGGGATTCTTGGAGTTAGAATTATTCAATTTTATTCAACAAGAATAGATATACTTTCAGAGGAAAATTGTTATTTTTTAATGAACATTCACTCTGCAGCAGTGACGGTTGAACCTAAAAGAATGTTAACTTTAGTAAGAAGGGAGAGTAGCCCTCTTCCATTATTTGAGTTTTTTGATAATGAACCATATAGATGTAATTTCGTGTCACAAGTTTATACAGGAACATTAAAAAATGGGGAAGATGTAGTAATAAAATTTAGAGATTTAAAAGGTAAAGCAATCTTATTGAAACAATTAGAGCGTTTAAAGAAAAGTGCAAAAATAATATCTTTTTTCTTCCCTAAGTTAAGTGAAAAGTATGACCTGAAAAATATAGTAGATGAAATAAGAAGAGTATCTTTAGAAAAATTAGATTTAATAGCAGAAATGGAAACAACAAACTATTTAGATAATATAAGAAAAGAATATAGTGAGAAGTATGAGTTATCTAATTTGAAATTTTCAAAATTCTATTCAGAGTATTCCACAGATGAGTATATTATTTCTCATTATCATCATACTGAATCTGCAAAAGAGCTCCTTAAAGAGATAAAAATGAAATATAAGAATGTTATAAATATTATAAAATATCACTTTTTTTATATGTTTATTATTGGAAAATTCCATTCAGAGGCACACCAAGGTAACATTTTAATTGGTGATACTGGGGAAGTATTTTTTATAGATTGTAATTCACTGTCAGAAATTGGAGATGATTTTAGAAAAAACTTTTTCTATTTTTTATTAAAACTAGGGGAAGGAAAAACAGAAGAAGCTTTTGAATTTTTCTTAAAATTATCATCAACAGAAGCATCTGAAAATACAAAAATAATTTTATATGATAAATTCCGTTTAAATTTTAGTAGAATTTTAGATAAATCTTTAGGAACAATCAATTTGTCAAAAAAAATAATGGCAATTTTTAAATTAGCTATGGGGTATGGAATGGAATTTTCTACAGATTTATACCGTATTTTAAAGGCTATTATAAGACTTGAAAGAATAGCTGCAGATACAAATCACACGTCTATTTTTATAAACGATTTAAAGTTTGTCTTAAAAATTTATGAAAACGATGAGAGATTAGCTTTAAATTCAGAAAAAATACTAAAGAATAACATAGAATAAGTATTAAAAAATAAAAATATATAAAAATAGAAAATAGATATATTGAATAGACTTTGTATATATAGTATAATGGTTAATACAATATATAATTTAGGAGGAGAAGGATTGAATTTTTTTATCAATAAAAAAGATATGATAAGCTTATTATCAGACTTCACAATAATTTTAAAAGATAACTCAGTAAGACCGGTTTTATCTGGGATTTTCATTGAGGCTAAAGACAATAAACTAACATTTGTGGCAACAAATTTAGAAAATGATTTAATAAAAGTTGTAGAAACTAAAGTAATAAAAGGTGGAACAGTAGTTATTAAACCAACTTTAATTTTAGAGTACATAAAACTTTTAGATGTGGAAGAGATTGAGTTTAGATTAGAAGGGGATATTTTATATATTCATTCAGCAGAATTCTTAGTTCTTTCAGGAGAAAATTATCCTGTATTAGGAAAACATACTGGTGAGAAGGTAACAACTTTTTCTGCAACATCATTAAAAAGTAACGTTGAAAAAGTTAAGTTTGCAGCTTCAACAAATACTGATAATATAGCAATTAGTGTTGTTAGATTAAATATAAAAAAAGAATATATAGACTATGTTGCAACTGATTCTTTTAGACTTATATGTTACACAGATAAGTGTGACAATGTATTAGAAAAAGCTATTTCATTGCCTCTTGAAAGTATGTCAGCTCTTCAAAAATTACTTCCAGAAGGGGAAGAGAAGAATATAAATCTTTCATTATACGAAAATCACGCTATTTTCACGTGGGATGGGACATATTTTTCAACAAGATTAATAGAACTTAGCTACCCAGATTATGAAGCGATATTAAAAAATTCATCATATTCAAAAATTATGGAATTTAATAACAATCAATTAAAATCTTCATTAAAAAAAGTTATTTCAATATCAAAAACTAGTTCTGAAGTTAAATTTGGAGCAATATTTGAGTTTAAAAATAAAAAAGTTGAAATTAAAACAAGTTCAGGAAAAGCAAAATTAACAGAGAAATTAGATATGATAAAAGAAGGGGAAGATTTTACAAGTTCTCTTAACTCTAAATTTATTTTAGACTTCGTATCAATGGTAAATAAAAATATAGTTATCAAAGGAAATAATTCACAATCAATGTTTGAAATTAATGAATATGGAACAGAGAATTATAGATATATTTTAATGCCGCTGGCGATGAGAAGCTAGGGTAACGTTGTCTTCAATTGTTGTAAAAATTTAAAAATATTAATAAAATTTTGAAAAATGAGGGGTTCTACTAAGAATCTCTCATTTTTATTTTATTTATTGACAAATTGGGAAAAGAAGAGTATTGTTATAACAATATTAATTTTAAAATTCTTTTGGAGGACTTATTATGAATGTTTTTAGACAAATCAATATAACTTCAGATTATGATCACGATAAACCTAGGATTGGTATTAGTTCTTAAAAAGAATTAGAATACGAATCCATTTTTGCGTAAGTAAATTGTAAATGGGTTTGTGTTCAGGAATAAAGTATCTTATGCCTGTAGATAAACTCTACAGGTTTTTTTATTTTTAAAATAAGGGAGTTGAGTAAAATGAAAAGAAAATTAGTACGAGAACTTGAATTAGAAATTGGTAAAGAAGTAAAAATTGAAGGATGGATACATCGGATTCGAAAGTTGAAATCATTTTCTTTCATAATTTTAAGAGATAGGACTGGATTAGTTCAGTGCATATATGGAAATGAACTTTTAAAATATGAACTTAAATCTGAAACGGTTGTCTCACTTTTAGGAAAAGTTGTAGAAAGTAAAAATGATTTACAGCCATTTGAAATTCAGATTTCTGAAATCCGTGTTTTGAATTATGTAAAAGATGAGTTACCTATTGAAATTAATAAAGCTGAACTTGAAATAAATATTGATACCATGTTGAATAATCGAGTACTAAGCTTAAGGCATGAAAAAATTAATGCTATTTTTAAAATTCAAAATCTAATAGTTGAGAGTTTTAGAGAGTTCCTTATAAAAAATGATTTTACTGAGATATATACTCCTAAAATTGTTGCTGAAGGTGCTGAAGGCGGAACTGAAGTTTTTCAGTTAGAATATTTTGATACTAAAGCGTATTTAGCTCAAAGTCCTCAATTTTATAAACAAATGATGGTAGCCTCAGGGTATGAACGTGTATTTGAAGTAGGTCATGCATATAGGGCCGAACAACATAAGACAGCTAGGCATCTTAATGAATTTATTAGTTTAGATTTAGAGATGGGGTTCATCGAAGACGAGAATGATATAATGGATTTGGAAGAAAATCTTCTTAAATATATATTAGAGAGACTTTTATCCAAAGGGGAGAAGTACTACAAATTATTAAATATTGAACCAATCAAAGTACCGACAACTATACCTAAAATAAAGTTGAGAGAGGCGATAGAAATATTAAAAAAATATTATGAAAAAGATAATTTAGAAAGTGACTTAGACCCTGAGGGAGAACGGTTATTGGGAGCATATGCTAAAGAAAAGTATGATTCGGATTTTATTTTTATCACACATTATCCAAGAACTAAACGCCCAATGTATACTATGCCTTGTGGTGAAGAAGAAACTCACAGCTTTGACTTATTATTTAGAGGAATGGAAATAACAAGTGGTGGTAAAAGAATACATATTTACGATAAGTTAATTGAAAATATTAAGTATAAAGGTTTGGATCCTGAAAAATTTGAGAGTTATACATCTACATTTAAATTTGGTATGCCTCCTCATGGTGGTCTAGCAATAGGTTTAGAGAGATTGATTTCATTATTTCTTGGTTTGAATAATGTTAGAGAAGCTACTCTATTTCCTAGGGATAGATATAGATTAACTCCTTAATGGTGAGAGATTTGTTTTGTTAATTTTAAGCTAAAAGCAAATTTATTTTTTAAAAGAATTAAAGGGAATTTAAAGTTATTTATGAAATGATTTTTCTAACGTATTTTGGTAGGTATTGAAAAAAAGGTATGCTATAATTTTTTATAAAGAATAGCGGACTCAATATAGGAGGTAAAAAGATGAAATTTACATTAAATACAGGGGATAAAGTTGGAATTTTTTCTCCATCAAGCCCTATTACAGCAATGTCACCAAAAAGATTTGAAAGGGCAAAACAGTATTTAGAAAACAAAGGACTATTTATAATAGAAGGGAGTAGAACAGGAAAACAAGATTTTTATAGGTCTGGTTCAATAATTGAGAGAGTTGAAGAGCTAAATACACTTATTAGAAATCCAGAAGTAAAATGTATTATGTCTACTATAGGAGGATTAAATTCAAATTCTCTTTTGCCATATATAGATTACGATACTTTCAAAAAAAATCCAAAGATTATTATAGGTTATTCTGATGTAACAGCAATCCTTTTAGCGATTTATGCTCAAACAGGAATTACAACTTTTTATGGACCTGCACTTGTAGCAAGTTTTGGAGAATTTCCCCCATTTGTAGATGAAACTTTCTTATATTTTAGAGATATATTCAATAAAAAATTAAAACTTCCTTATTTATATATAGAGCCCAAATACTGTACAGATGAAATGATTAAATGGGAAGACCAAAAAGGTTCTAAAGTTTTAATAGAAAATAATTTAATAACTTTAAAAGAGGGAAAAGTAAAAGGGAGAGTAATAGGGGGAAATCTTTCAACAATTATGGGGATTTGGGGAAGTCCTTATATGCCAGAAATTAAGGATGGAGATATTTTATTTATTGAAGATTCCTTAAAAACTGCTAGTATAGCTGAAAGAAACTTTTCTTTTTTAAAAATAAATGGAGTATTCGATAAAGTTGCAGGAGTAATTATAGGTAAGCATGAGCAGTTTGATAATCAAAGGACTGGAAGAAAATATTATGAAATTTTTCAAGAAGTAGTTCAAGAATTGAGCATTCCAGTATTAGCTGAATTTGATTGCTCACATACACATCCTATGTTCACTCTACCTATAGGATCTCAAATAGAATTAGATGCAACAAATAAAAAGGTTACATTAATAGAGTTTTAATATTTTTATAGTATATTGGGGGAAAGAATGATAAAACCAAAAAGATTAAAACGTGGAGATAAAATAGCTATTGTAAGTCTTTCTTGGGGGGGATTAGGGGATTCTGATTTTATTCATAAATTTTATATAGCTAAAGAACGATTAGAAAAAGATTTTGGACTTAAAGTTTTATGTATGCCCCACGCACTTAAAGGAAGTAAATTTATAGCAGAAAATCCAAAATTAAGAGCTCAAGATTTAATGAATACATTTTTAGATGAAACTATTTCTGGAATTTTTTGTGCAATAGGTGGAGATGATACAATTAGGATATTACCATACATTGATTTTAATATTATAAAAAATAACCCTAAAATATTTATGGGATATTCAGATACTACTGTTAACCATTTAATGATGTATAAGGCAGGGCATGCTTCTCCCAATGGAATATTGCCTTATGGAATTAATATAGAATTAGATTGCGATAAAAAAAGAATTATTATACTTGAGAATTCAACAATAGAATAAAAGGGGGAACTTATGGAGTTTATTAAACCTTCATTAGATTATATCGATTCTTATATAGAGGTGCAAAGCTATTTAGAAGAAGAAGGTATTATGGTTTTTAAAACAACTTCAGAAGAAATAAAAAGAGATAAGCTAAAATTTATTTTAGAATTTAAAGTTTTAGAAACTGAAAAGTGTATTGAGATAGTTAGTTTTTTTGTACTAGCAATATTTAAAAATATCTGATGACGAGAGTTTAAAAGAAAATGAATTTAACTATAAATGTTTTCAATTTGAAGTAGTGTATAAATAAAGATTATTTTAAGGATGGTGGGATATGAAAGATTTAAGATATTTACTAGATAGAAAATCAGTACGTTCATTTGAAGATAAGAAAATTTCTTTAGATATAAAAAATGAGTTATTAAATGCTACATTAAGAGCTCTAACAGCTGGAAATATGATGATGTATTCTATTATAGAGATTGATAATCAAGAATTAAAAAATAAACTTTCAGTGACATGTGATAATCAAGCTTTTATTGGGAAAGCTCCATTAGTTTTGCTGTTTTTAGCAGACTTTCAAAGATGGATGGATTACTTAAAAGCTTCAGGTGTTGAAGAATATAATAAAGAAAATAATTTAAAAATGTATAAACCAAGTGAGGGAGATCTTATGCTTGCAATTAACGATGCTTTAATTGCTGCTCAAAATGCTGTTGTTGCAGGAGAAATATTAGGATTAGGCAGCTGTTATATAGGTGATATTATGGAAAATTATGAAATCCATAAAGAACTTTTAAATCTTCCTAAATATACTTTCCCAATAACTATGCTATGTTTTGGTTATCCTACTGAGCAACAGAAGAATAGGGTTAAAACTGAAAGATATCCAAAAGAATTAATTGTTTTTAAAGATAAATATAGAAGTATTTCAAATCAAGAATTTGATGAACTTAATAAAAAACAAGGGAATAATGAAAATAATAGGTATTTGCCAGGATGCAAAAATGAAGCTATTCACATGTATAAGAGAAAAATAACTTCTGATTTTATGGCAGAAATGACTAGAAGTGTAAAAGCTGCATTAGCAAATTGGTTAGATTAAATTAAAAATATGATTCTTGATATAATATAAAAATTTATGGTAAGTAGTTCTATTAATAATCCATTTTATAATATAGAGAATTTAATTATTTAGCTACTTAAAGATAGGGGTGATTTAATGAAAACATATGAAACTAAATCAGATTTAATAAAAGAAATTCAAGAAACTGCAAAATTATTTATTGATGAATTTAAAATTATTAAAGAAGAAAACAAAAATATTTTAGTTGATGGAGTGGATAAGACACCTGCACAAATGATAGCCTATCAATTAGGATGGTTAAATTTAGTTTTGCAATGGGAGTTGCAGGAGAAAAGTGGAAGAAAAGTTATTACTCCAACTGAAAAATATAAATGGAATAAATTAGGTGAATTATATCAAGATTTTTATAATCAATATAATAATTATTCATTAAAAGAACTTATAGAACTGTTTGGTAATAGAGTTAATATATTCGTCAAATGGGTTGATTCTATTAATGATGAAGAACTATATAAACAAGATAAAAGACAATGGGCATCGTCAACACCATCTAGGTGGCCAGTTTGGAAATGGATTCATATAAACACAGTTGCTCCTTTTAAAAATTTTAGAGTTAAAATTAGAAAGTGGAAAAAAACAAGTTCTCTCCAGATTGATGAATAGTATATAAGCTAAATTAAATTATTAATATTATTGCAAATATTTTAAAATAATAGGATGACTGCTAAAAACAGGGATTTTGAGAAAAGAAGTCCCTGTTTTTATTTTTGTAAAAGAATATATGAATATGTAACTATAGAATATAATCAAGGTAGTAATTTAAAAAAATTAATAAAAAAATGGAGGATAGTCCAAAATAAGCATTTAGAAAAAGTTAAAACTGGTAGAATGTTTTCATATGAAATTTTAGAAAAAGGGGGGAGTTGTGAAGGTAATAGTAGTATTTATTTTAAATTTAATTTTGTATGCAGGGTCTATTGCAAGTGATGAAGTTTATAGATATATCAATAAAGAGGTTACAGGACAAAAAGAGGCGGAATATATCTATAGAGATGTGGTTAGATTTTCAGAGAAATATTCAGTAGATCCAAAACTTGTTGTATCAGTTATTAAAATTGAGAGCGATTTTAATTTCCAAACTATTTCATCGAAAGGAGCAATAGGGTTAATGCAAGTAATGCCTGTTCATTTTAGAAAATCAGAGGTTGGTATGAATATATCAGTTAATTTAAAAGTAGGAATAAGAGAATTAGCAAGATGTTTAATGAATAATGATGGAGATATAAGTCTTGCACTAGCTATGTATAACGCAGGAGAGGGGGCAGTAAAAAAGTATGGGGGAGTACCTCCATACAAAGAAACTGAAGATTATATAGGAAAAGTACTAAATGTGTATAAAAATACATTTAATTCAGAATACGCTTTTAACAATATAGAATGGAAAGAAAAAAAGTAAAGATATAATTATATAAAAAAGCATCACTATAAACTAAATAGGATTTTCCATTAGGAAATCTAATAGTGTTGAGCGATGCTTTTATAATTTGTAAAGATATTGTTTAGAAATTAAAAATCACTTTTAAGTAATGTTTTATCTCCTAAAAACCCATCTCTATCTACTTCAATTTTAATTAGTACTTTATTTTCATTAGCTAATTCTTTTCTTACAGTATCGGCTAAGTCTTTAGCATAAGCTTGTAATGCAGCTGGAGAAGTGTTCTCTGACCCTTCGTATAATTCAACTTCTACTTTTGTTTTAAATCCATCAACATCAACATCTAAATCTTTAACTTGAACAGTTGCAGCTCCATCTTTGAATGATGAAAGATTCTTAGCCATTATATTTTCAATTGTATGTTCTTTTTTATCGTTTATTCCGGCAAAACATAGAGTAGATATAGCAAGTGCTCCAATTAAAGTAAGTGGTAATTTTCTCATTTTTTCCTCCTATAAGAATATAATGTTATGTAGTATAATAATATTATACCGTTGAAATTATTTTTTTACAATACTATTATTTATTGACTAATAGTGTAATAATGATTCTTTTATAACTTATTAAAAGAGGATTTTTATAATTATAAAAGAATAATAGATAAAATAGTATTATTAGGAGGTAAATTATGAAAAAAATTTCTTTGCTTTTAAGCATTGTTTTATTGTTTATTCTAGTAGGGTGTTGGACTTCTGTATCTACGCCTAAGATTGAAGGCGTATACCAAAATGAAAAAATATTAGATAGTGGAAAAAATTTATTAGAAATAGTTATTGAAAAAATTTCAGATAAAAAATATAGTCTTCAGTATAACGAAGTAACAAATTTTTCTTGGGATAAAACAGATTTATCAGGTAAATCAATAGAAACTTTTTTAAGTAATAAAGTGACTAAGAAATATCAAGAGTTTGAAATTGTTTCCGTGAAGAAAAATGGAGATAAATTACCAATAACGTATACTATTACTATTAATTGGTTAGCTCCAAATAAAGTTATAGATTTATTTGCAAATACTCTAAATAATTCTGCAAATAGTGGAGATAATTTAAATAATGTTCAATCTAAAGATGAGAAATCAGGACTTAAAACATTTGAGTTTATATCAAAATCTCAAGATAACGAGCAAGATGAAATTGCTATTTTTTATAGAAATTTGAAAAAAGTAAATTAAAAAATAGATTATAATTAAGTAAATAAAATATAATAAAGAAAAAGAGCTATTCCAATAGAAATAGCTCTTTTTCTTTATTAATAAAATTACTTAAAAAAATCAAGATATTTTTTCTCCTTCAGACCAAACTTCTAGAGAAGTTACTCTACCATTTTCAGAATAATGTCTCCAGATTCCATTTGATTTTCCTTCTTTATAGATTTTTTTAGCCTTAATATTACCAGTGGTATAATAATACATCATTTCTCCATGTAATTTATTATTTTTATAGTTTTCTTTAAATAATATTTGTCCATTTTTATAGTAATATTTCCATAGACCATGAATAGCATTATTTACGTAGTTTTCTTCAGATTTAATTTGCCCTTCTTCATAATAATATTTCCAAGTTCCCTCTTTTTGACCATCTATATAAGTACCTGTTAAATATAGTCGTCCATTAGGATAATATTTTTTTATATTTTCTTCTTTTTTTCCACAATTAAGAAATAAAAGAATTAGACTTAGTATTATTAATATTTTTTTCAAGCAAATCCCCCTTTTAATTTTATTTTATAGTTAAGTATAGATTAATAAAATTAAAGTATCAATAATGATATTTCTTTACTATTAGATCTTAAGATTATAACTATATTTTAAGGAAATAAATTTGATTTACCTTTAGTAGTATATTTTATATAATAAGTATATGAAATATTGGAGAGATGGAAAAATGTCTTGAGGAAAGTGAAAATCCATTAAAAAAAATTTATGATAGTAAAATAAAGTTAAAAGACTTCTTCTATATAATTATGTTTTGAATAATGTTAACTATAGTTGTTAATAAAAATTAAAAATTTAATAGCAACTAATAAATAAAATAGGTGGGGATGAAGTGAGAAAAGTATTGTTTTTATTAATCGTGGTAGTCTTAGTTATAGGGGTAGTAGGAACTTTTGCCAGAGAGAAAGCTGATATATTATTAAAAAATGGAATAATCTTAACCATGAATGGGAGTAAAGAGATAATTTCTAATGGAGTTATAGTTATAAAAGATAATAAAATTATTGATATTGGTAGTAAAGAGTTAGCAAAAAAGTATTCAGCTAAAAAAATAATTGATGCAAAAAAAGGGATAATAATGCCAGGAATGATAAATACTCATACCCATGCTTCTATGAGCGTCTTTAGAAGTCTAGCAGACGATGTTCCAGATAGACTTTCAAGATATATATTTCCTCTAGAAAAGAAAATGGTTTCTAGAGAAATGGTGTATACAGGAGCAATTCATGGAAGTATAGAAATGGTTAAATCTGGAGTTACAACTATGACAGATATGTATTATTTTGAAGACGAAGTGGCAAAAGCAGTAAAAAAAATAGGAATGAGAGGGGTTTTAGGTGAAACAGTTATAAAATTTCCTGTTGCTGATGCACCAAAACCCTTTGGTGGAATTGAATATGCAGAAAAATTTATACAAACATATAAAAATGATGAGTTAATAACACCAGCCTTTGCTCCTCATGCTCCACAAACAAATGATACAGAGCACTTAAAAATAATATCGGAACTATCTGAAAAATATAATGTACCTGTTCTTATGCACGTGGCTGAAACTGATAAAGAAACTGAATATTTTAAAGAAAAATATAGCATGTCTCCAGTAAAATATTTAGAATCAATAGGGGTATTGAATAAAAGATTTGTAGCAGCACACCTTATCTTTGTAAACGATGAGGACATAGATATTTTAAAAAGAAATGATGTAGGAATAGCTCATAATATGGTTGCTAATATAAAATCAGCAAAAGGGATATCGCCAGCTCTAAAAATGTATAATAAAGGTCTAAGGGTAGGATTAGGAACAGATGGACCTATGAGTGGAAATACACTGGATATCATAGGTCAAATGGGATATGTTGCTAAGATGCATAAACTTGATAGTAAAGATAGATCTGCTCTTCCAGCAAATATAGCAGTGGAAATGGCTACAATAGGTGGGGCAAAAGCTTTGCATATGGCGGATAAAATTGGATCTTTAGAAATTGGAAAACTTGCGGATATAGTAATAGTAGAGACTGACTCAGTAAATATGATTCCTATGTATGATCCTTATTCAGCTTTAGTCTATTCGGCTAATGCAAGTAACGTTGAAACAGTAATTATTAATGGAAAAATAATAGTTGAAGATAAAAAATTGAAAACATATGATGAAAAAAAATCTAAAAATGATATGAATGATTTCAAGAAAAAAGTTATGGATATAGCTGAAACACTTTAATTAAAATAAAAAATAAATAAAAAAGCTTCGAGTTCATGTAATATAAATTACATTCACTTGAAGCTTTTCTTTAATTATTGTTACTTAATTTAGAATCTAAA
This sequence comes from Fusobacteriaceae bacterium, assembly GCA_051656905.1. Classification (GTDB taxonomy): domain Bacteria; phylum Fusobacteriota; class Fusobacteriia; order Fusobacteriales; family Fusobacteriaceae; genus JAGNZR01. The sequence goes on from JBOFJQ010000034.1 coordinate 75,030, forward strand.
AGATTAGAAATTGAAGTTATAACCAGCACCTACAGTAACTCTATTGTAGTTGTTGTCATCTCTACTTTGCCCATCTGCTCTAGATGTAGCCATGTTTTGTTGGTACATAACATCTAAGAAGAAGTCTCTATACTCAGCACCTAATCCAGCTGCCCAATACATACCATCATGAACTTTACTAGAAGATTTGAATCCATTTTTATCAAAGTCTTCCTCATTAAAGTTGAATGAATATCCTAAGTTACCTTTAGCATATAATCCAAAATCATTTTCTTGCCAGAATCTGTATTTAGCTGTTGCATAAACTGGAACTGAATCGTACTCTCCACCATCTTTTCCATCAGCATGTACTTGGTACATAGCTCCTATACCTAAATATGTATCAGGATAAACTTCTCTTAAAAGCTCAAGTCCACCTTCATATCCAATACCATCAGAATCTTGGTTAGTATACTCAGACCAAGGATCCATACCAATTCTTGGAGATAAAACCCATTTAGGTGTTTCAACAACTGGAGCAGGTTCAGGTGTAGCAATTACAACTGGCTCTTCAACTACAACTGGTGGTGCAACAATTTCTTTTGCGAAAGCATTTAAACTTAAAACTGATACCGCTGCTAATAATAATAATTTTTTGTTCATAAAAATCATCCTCCCAAATTATAAAAAAATTTTTAATTATTGATACAACATATTGTGATTTCACATGTCTGTGTTCACGCATCACATTATTATGATACAGATATATATAAAAAAATTTTTGGTTTTCCTTTTTTTTTATATAAAAAAACTAAAAAAAGTAAATTTGCTTGCTGAATACAAAATTTTCGAGTATATTATACTAAGGATATGATGTATATACATATTATAAGGAGAAAAATATGAAAAATTACAAAAATGAAGAGTTAACAGAGATTCAAAAAGTAGTAGCTTTAAAGAATGGAACTGAATCTCCTTTCAAGAATGAGTATTATGATAATTTTAGAGAAGGGATATATGTAGATATCCTAACAGGTAAAATATTGTTTACTTCTGATTCTAAGTTTGAGTGTAGTTGTGGTTGGCCATCTTTTAGTAAAGCTTATGATGAGGATGAAATAATAGAAGTAAAAGATTACTCACATAAGATGATAAGAACAGAAGTAAGAAGTAAAACAGGAAATACACATCTAGGTCATGTTTTTAATGATGGACCTAACGGTGGTTTAAGATATTGTATTAATTCAGCATCAATGAAATTTATACCTAAAGAAGATATGGAAAAAGAGGGGTATTTACTATAAAAAAATCTGAGAAGAATTGTTTCTTCTCAGATTTTTTTATTTATTATATATTTTAGTTTTTCAATTTTTAGTTTTTTGAAACTTTATCAGCAAGAGCTTTTCCAGCTTTAAACTTAACAACTTTTTTAGCATCTATTATGATGTCCTCACCTGTCTTAGGATTTCTTCCTAATCTTTCAGCTCTTTCTATAACTTCAAATTTTCCAAAACCGATAAAAGATACATCATGGTTTTCTTCTAAAGCCTCTTCTAATGTATTTAAAAAAGCTTCTACAGCTCTTTCTGCTTCAGCTTTAGTTTTAGTTCCAGCTTTTTTTTGAAATAATTCTACAAATTCTTTTTTTAACATTTTTCCTCCTAAGGTTCTATTTAAATATTAGCTATTTATTTTCTCATAAAATATCAATTTTTGCAACTGTTTAATATCAATATACTCAATAGTTTCCTAGAAATAAGTGAGAACTAGCTTTGAGATAATCGGTAAAGAGCAAGGGCGTATATTTTACAAATATTTACTAAAGAGTCAATATTAATATATTCATCATTGTTATGAGCTATCCCCTTTTCGCCAGGAAAAGATGGGCCAAATGCCAGTATATTAGGAAAAACCTTGGCATATGTACCTCCAGTTGTTGTAACGGGATCACTATTAAGACCAGTTATATGGGAATAAGCAGAACTCATAATTTTAACCATTTCTGAATCTTTATCTTGAAATACAGAAGGCATAAAATTTTCTATAAAAATATTTGTTTTAGGTAATTGTTCTTTTATTTTATTGATACTAATAACTCTCTGATCGGTATTTAATTCACAGCTTTCTACTTGAAAAATAATGTCTATAGGATATCTAATTGAAGTTTTCAGTATTAATTTTTTTTCGTTTAAATTTAATGTTAAATCATAAAAATTCATAAGAAGAGCCCCAGTCTTTTCTGAGCTATAATCAATGTTCAACCCTTTTCCATAGCAATCAGAAAAATATTTTAAGATTAATTTTATCTCTTCGCTAAAATCTAGATTGTCTAAAATATCCTGTGGAATTAAAGATAAAACTTCAATAATTGCATTTTTTCCAAGATATGGATTATTACTGGGAGCTTTTTTTCCAAAAGCTTTATACTTTAAAAAATTTCCATCCTTATCTAAAATATCAATTTCAGCATAATCAGGGACGTGAGCTTTAGAAAAGTTACCTTTAATAGATTTTAATTCATATAGGGCAGATTTACTTTTTAAAAATTCAATACCTAATCTGATAGAACCATTTTCACCATAAACAACAGGAAATTTGCAATCTGGAGTAAATCCTGCAAAGGGAGGTTTTTCTTCAGCTAAATAGTGAGGAATATCAGAAAAACCATTTTCTTCATCACAACCAAATATTATTCTAATTTCTCTCTCTAATGGGATTTTAGCATCTTTAATTGCTTTTAGAGCATAAAGACTAGCAAGGATAGGACCTTTATTATCTAAGGTCCCTCTTCCATAAATATTACCTTCTGAAATTTCACAACTAAATGGAGGGAATTTCCATCCATCACCAGCAGGAACAATATCTAAATGGCCTAGAGCAGCAATATATTCATCTTTTGTATTATTATTAGATTGCATAGATGGATACTTTGCATACCCTATATAATTTTGGATATTTTTAGTTTCAAACCCTAGTTCGTTACATAGGGATAAAGTATCATTTAAACAATCACCTAAAATTTTTCCATAAGGAAATAAAGTTTTTTCAATATAAATAGGAGTTTCTTTTATACTATTGAAAGAAACTATTCTTTTCAGTGATTTTAAAAGATTTTCTTTATCATTATCTATATATTCTAAAATTTTTATCTCTTCAAGAGAAAGTAAATCTCTTATCATAAGAAACAACCAAAATCTTCAGGATTTTTAATCTCCTCTTTATTAGCAATATGTTTGGCAAGGATTACCATTTTATTTAATGATTCATTAAGACCAATACCACCTTTTTTAGGAGTTTTAACAATAAAAATGCTGCTTTTATATTTATCTTTTGCAATGTTTTCTTCACTCATTGCTGCAAGTGTTGGTATATCTGTGAGAAGTTTAATCTCTTTTGCAAGATAACCAGCCATCTCTCCAAATTTTTCATAATTAAAAGCTGGACCACAGATAATCACATCTGGATCAACTTTTTTTGACATAGCAGCCATTTTTTTTGTTAGCTCCTCTTTATTATCTAAAAAGAGTTGATCACCACAATAGAGAGTAGCAATTATTTCACAATTAGAACTTTTGAGGAAGGGTTCCATCATTAATCCAGGTCCCATAGGTCCTTTTTTTCCACCAGGTTCCATGTTACAATTTTCTTCTCCTCCTAACCCTGCTTGGATTTGGTTAAGAATCATCATTATTTTAGTCATTATTTTCCTCCTAAATATTAAAATTCAAGTGAATCGAAAGAAAGGTCATCATCATCTTCCTTAGTGTTTTCTTTAGCATTTTTTTCTTCAATTAAATATTGATTATCCATAACCTTAATAAAAGGCATATACAGAAAAATTCCTAGGATAAAAAGTAATAGTTGCAGTATTGCTCCATTTATTCCAGTTGTTAAGAAACCAGAAAATAGAATAGGAGTTGTCCAAGGAATTTGTACACCATTTGTAAAAGGAACAAATCCCCAAAGCATAGCATAGTATGAAATAATAATATTAATTGTAGGTATTATTGCAAATGGAATTAGCATTAATGGATTTAACATCATAGGAAGTCCGTAGATAATAGGTTCATTAATACCAAATACTCCAGGTAAAAGAGAAAGCCCCCCTAGATTCTTAATACGTTTACTCTTACAGAATATAAGCATTGCTACAATAAGAGAAAGGGTACTTCCAGCACCACCAAATGTTGCAAACATATCTTGGAACTGTCCTGTAATTATATTAGGCATAGGTAAACCCTTTTGAAAAGCTTCAAGATTTTCTGCAGATAGTACTTTTAAAATAGGATTGAAAACTGCTCCAACAACACTAGAACCATTAATTCCAAAGAACCAGAATACGTGAAGGAAGATATAAGCGATAACCATTGCAGGTAGTGTATTTCCAATTCTTAAAAGAGGTTGTTGAAGAAACTGATAAATAAGTGTATGTACATCTCCAAAACTTGTCATTTCAAAAATTAATTTTACAATAAACACAACGAGAATAACAATTCCAGAGGGGATAATTGCAGCAAAAGATTTTGCAACTGTAGGTGGCACACCTTCAGGCATCTTTATAACCCATCCTTTTTTAACTATTGAAGCGAAAAGTTTAACAGATAGAATTGATGTAATCATTCCAACAAAAACACCCTTCGTTCCCATCCAAACTAAAGGAATTCCTTTTACAAGATATACATCTTCACTTCCTTTCGGAGTATAATTTATAATGAAAGGAGTCAAAATAAAGAAAGCAACAAGAGCAACTGATGAAGCAGAAATTGCATCAACCTCTTCCTGTTTACCATAACTATATCCAATTCCAATGACAGCTAATATAGTCATAACATCAAATGTTGCTGTAACGGGATGTGATAGATTATCAGCCCAGTTAGGACCAAAGAATTGTGCCCAAAAATCTTGCCAACCAGGAATAGGAAAATTAGCTATTAAAAGAAATAATGATCCTATTATTAGAAGTGGCGAAGAGATTAAAAATCCATCTCTTACGGCTATTAAATATTTATTTTTTCCAATTTTTTCTGCAAGTGGCATTAATATTTTTTCTAAAGAACTCATGACTTTATTCATAGTTATTATCTCCCTTTAATTAATCTTACAACTTGTTTTAAAACTTTCTCTCCATTCATAGACCCATAGTCAACAGTATCAATTATATCTACTGGAATCCCTAAAGGCTCATATTTCCCTTTTATCTCTTCAAACATATACTTGATTTGCGGCCCTAATAATATACAATCAGGTTTATTCTTTTCTACAATTTTATCTGCTTCTGAATAAGAAAATGCATCGATTTGAACAGGAAGTTTGTGCTCTTCTGCAACTTTTCTCATCTTTGTTACAAGAAGGCTTGTAGACATACCAAAACTACATAATAAGATAACTTTTTTCATTTAATCACTCCTAAAATTTTATTTTTTTATTTTATAAATCATGAAGAGGTTTTTTAATTCTTGCTTCATAAGCTGTTAACCATTCTTGCGATACTTCTTTAATATCAACTGAATTTTCATTTGGATTAGCTATATAAATTTTATCAGACAAAGTGTTATTTCCAGCAACAAATGTGAATTCACAGTTTGTTCCAACACCCCAGTTACCATTTTTATCTATAGCAACTATAGAAATAGCACCAACTTTTCCATATTTTCTTTTAAGTTTTTTTGAAAAATCAAATACTACTTTCTGAGCTGACTCTTGAGGGGATAAACCTTCTTCCATAAGCCTTACAGTTTCATAAGAGCAACACCCTTTCATTATATCTTCACCAAGACCAGTAGCAGCAGCAGCACCAATTTCAGAATCAGCATAAAACCCTGAACCAGATAATGGAGAATCTCCAACTCTACCAGATTTTTTCATGAAAAGCCCACTTGTAGATGTTCCAGCAGTAATAGTTCCATTAAGATCTAAACCAAGAACGCAGACTGTATCGTGACCGTCGTAAGGGGATAGATTCTTTTCTTTAATCTCTTCTAATTTTTTTTCATACATTTTTTTTGCTCTTGGAGTAAGCATATTTTTTCTTTCAAACCCCTCTTTCTGAGCAAAGTTTTCAGCTCCGTTTCCCACTAAGAAAGAATTGAAACGTTCTTTACTAAGTCTTCTTGCTATAGATATAGGATTTGCAAAATCCCTAATACTTGCTACAGCACCAATAGCAAGCGTATCACCATTCATATAAGCAGCATCTAGCTCAACTATACAATGCTCATTTGGTAATCCACCAAACCCTACGGATTTATAATAAGGATTATTTTCTGTGATTCTTACTGCAACTTCTACAGCATCACCTGAATTACTACCACTTTCTAGAAGTTTGATTCCCTCTTCTACTCCTTCGAAAGCCATACGCCAAGTTGCAATCATACCCCATTTACTCATTTATAGACCTCCTACAAGTTCAATGTTATTTATATTTTTTCATAAAGTTCAATCATTTCAGCAATAAGTTCCTTTGCTAAAAGAGCATTCATTAAATGATCTTGAGCATGAATAAGGATAAGATTCATCTCTATTTTATCTCCATCAGCCTCTTTAACTATTAATTCAGTTTGGATATGATGAGCTTCATACATTTTACTTTGAGCTTCTTGCAATTTTTTTCTAGCATTTTCAAAATCCTTCTTTTTAGCAAGAGCAAGAGCTTCAAAAGCTAAACTTTTACCTTCACCTGCATTTCCTATAAGTCCCATTGCTATAGTTTCTAAATCCATAAAAATTACCCCCTTAAAATTTTTCTGTATTATTATGATAATAATCTATAACTTATCTAAAAAAATGTCAAATTGAACTAATTTAGTGTTTTTTCGTTTAAATAAGTTATAAAAAACTTGCTAACACTTAAAAAACATGATAAAAGTAGTTATGACGAAAAAAAAATGAATAATAAATCGTCTAAAAAAAATTTTTTAATGAGGGAGCAAATGAGTGAATTTTTTTTAAAGTTTTTAAAAAATAGTGATATGAGTAAAATAAGTATAGAGTTTAATAAAAATCTTAGTAAGAAAGAAAAAGATTTAATAATTAAAATAAATGATAATTTAAATGAAGGAAGAGCTCTTATAAAGAAAGATGAAAATTTAGAGAGAGACTTAATAAAATTAAAAGATAAAAATTTAATGTTTTACTATAATGAATCTTTGGTAGGCTATATACCTATAATAAATGGCTTTTATTGTTTTGAAAATGTTTATGATATAGAAGTCTCTAATGAATATTCTTATAGTTTAAAAGAGGGATCAGTATATAATCGTTTAAAACTAAACCATATTTTACTATTTAAAGAAAAAAATACTCATAAGCTATATCAAAAGATATTAAAAGCGGACAATAATGAATTTGTAGTTGAAATGGCTAGTTTAAGGGAGCTTTTTTCATTGCCAGAAGAGTCTTACACAAGATTTTATGATATTGAGAAAAAAATATTATTGCCTGCTATTGAGGATATTCAAAGAGTTGTAAAGAAAAACATAACTTTTGAAAAATTAAAAAATTTGGAATATAAGACTGCTAAGATTTATGGAGTAAAATTTTCTGTTAAAGAGTCAAAAAATGAAAAAAATAGATTGAATATTCACATGTCTAGAATAAAAGATTATGTTAAAGATTTTCAAAGTGTATATCAAGAGTTAGAAAAAGCCCTTAATATATATGGAAACGAGTATATAGAAGATAAAATTAATATTGTTTTGGCTAATTATAAGGATGATATGGATGAGAAGTTAATAGCTCTTCTTCAAGAAAAGGAGATACCTAATGAATCTGTTCTTATTGATGTAAGGAAAAAATTTGTATCTCTATTTGATCTACATAGAGAAGTTTTAAAGTGTATAAGAGATTTAAGTAATAGAAATCTTGATTTAAATTTAGAGTTAATGTCGATAAAGTTTTTAACTAAAATTTATTTTTTAAAAAATAATGATACAATTAATTACAGAGAGAAAAATATTGTTTTTAGAATAGAATATCAAAAAAATGGGATAACTAATATTATAATATCACAAATAAATTCTATTTCTAAATAGTATAGTTACTTAAATTTAAAGATTTTAAAGGAGATTAAGGTGAATTTTATAAAGAATATGCAGATTTTAATATTAATTTTTATTTTAAATAATTTTTTAGTATTTGGAAAAGATACTCCAATTCATGAAAAATTAAATTTAATTTTAAATAATGAAAAGCAGATAAAAGGGACGTTAAGTTATAATAAAGTTGGGAAAAATTACGATGTTATTTTTGCTAAAGATGGAGTCGATGAAGTATTTTTGACTAAATATAGTCTAAAAAGAGAGATTAAAAGTGTTTTTTTATATGATATAAATGGAGATGAAACTAAAGAGGTTTTTATTATTTCTAAAGAAAATGAGAAAAACTATTTAGAGGGATTCTGTTTAATCTTAGATAGTGGAATGGAAGAGTTATACTCTATAAAGACTTTTGATGAAAAAACTAGTAAAGAAATAAATAAAAAGATTAGTGAAATCAAAAATTTTAATGCTAGTTTAGCAAAAGATGAATTAAAAAAATATTATCCATACTATAAAATTGTATGGAGCGATGTAGATTATTGGAATGTAAAAAAAAGAGTTGGTGAAGAGGAGTATTATAGCAAAGGATTTTATTTTCAATATGAATTAAGGTTAGAAGATTATAAAGATTTTAGTTTAAAAAGAAAATTAAAAGATTTAAAGATAGAACCAGAAAAAGCTGATTTTATTGGATTTATAAATAATGAAGGATACTTAATGAAGGATAGTTTAGTAGGAGCCTGCTTGAAAAAATACGGAGATTATTATTTGATTTTTTACTTAGATCCTATGGGAATTGAGATGCAATTGCTAGAGATGTTCCAGGGTAAGATAGAGGATGGACGTGTAATAAGAGAAGGTAAGTATTATTCTGAACAAGAAAATGGAATGTATAATAACAATTTTAAAGAGGGGCAGTGGAAGTCTTTTCAATGGTCAGAGAGTTTTAAAAGGTATTTTCCAGTAAGTAGGTATTATAAAAACGGAGTGTTAGAGCAAGAGGATGGTTATTATAGACATAAAGATGTTCTATATAAAAAATGGAGTAAATACTATGGAGAGCAGAGTAAAGTCATAAAAAAAGTTTATTATGAAAAAAATGGAGATGTCTCTCAAATAAGGAATTATTCAGATGGCATATTAAAAACTGCAATAAATTTAGCACATTTTAAGAGAGAATATAGTATATATGATAAAAAAATTGGGGCTAACGGCTATGAATATTATGAAAATAGAAAAGGACTAAGTAAATTTAAAAGCTTAAATCTTGAAAATATGAAGCTAGAAAATAATGAATTAAATCTTTATTCAATAAAAGATGAAAATGGGAAGAATATTTTCATAAGATTTGAAAATTATCAAGAGAAGAATATGCAAAGTAATACTTTAACGTCACTAGATGCAGTTAAAAAAGATTTAGGGATAAAAGAAATATTTTATGGTTATTCAAAAGAACGTGTAATAAATAGTTTAGAGGATATAGTTAAAGATGGATATTATGAACTATTTTCTTTTGGAACATTTATGGATAATGGAGATGATTTCGAAATAAATGATGATTTTAGAGTAGGAGAGTATGTTATATCTAGTGGGAATTTTAAAGATGGTAAAAAAATAGGAGAATGGAAAAATTTTGATCCCCATAGAGGAGATTTACTAGAAATTTTAACATATGAAGATGGAGTCTTAAAGGGTCCGTATGAATTATATGATGTAGATGAAGCTTTAAGAGAAAAAGGAAAATATCTTAATGGCGAAAAAGTAATTGAATGGAAAGCACCTCCATTTTATCAGTTTAGTATGTAAAATAATAAAAAAGGTAAAAAAAAGATAAGAATTTTAAACTAATTGTAGACTTACTTATATTAGTTTGGAATTCTTATCTTTTTTTGTTTTTAAATGTTGCTTATAGTAAATTTTTTTACTATAAAGATGCTGTATTTTCAATAAAAATATAAGGAAAGTCTACTTATTTTGGTATACTTTTTTTTGTTTTATAGATAGTGAAATTCAGTTATAAAAAGCTACAAAAGAGAATAAAAATTGAGAAAAGAGTAGAAGAAGAAAAGTAAGATAAATAATAAGGGGAGAATTATGAATAATATGGATTTATTTTCAAGCGACAAAAACATTTTTAAAAATAGAGAGGAGTCAGAAATTTTTAAAATAAAAAAAAAGTATGCAGAAGCTTTTAGAAAAATATTGGAGGGGGAGATCCAATTACCAAGTAAAAGGGAGTCTTTAGCATATAACTACTGGAGATCAGGAAAAACATATTCAGATATAGCTTTACTCATGAATATTAAAGCAGAAACAGCAAAACAACTTAAATATAGGTATGAAAAAAAATTAATTCAAACATCACTATTAATATCAAAAATTAATAAGTAAAGAATTAGTAGTTTTTTATATTAATATTAATGAACTTTAAATTTTAGAAAGTAAAAATAAAAAATATTTTAAAAATTAAAAAAAATAAAAGCTAATGATTTCAGTAAAAATTAAGTTAAATTATATAGTCACTATCTAAAAAGTCACAAAAAATAGTAGACCTTCATCTATTAGTGAGAAGTATATCTTTCAAATATAAAAAGTTTATTTCTCTAAAGATAAGGAAAGGAGGTGAAAAAATAAAATGGGGGTCATAAGAATATTAAATAAGTTAATAGAGCTGTTACGTAGTAAAAATCCTAATTTTAAAATTGATATAATCGAAGATACAAATTTTTTCAAATTTGAGAATAATTCAATAGCAGTGATACTGTCAAATGAAAAATATGGAGTAGAAAGGGATTCATTGGAAGTTAAGTTTTATTATTCAATTACCAGAATTGAAAAAGAAAATAGTTTACTTGATTTTAAAAGTGAAATAGTTAAATTTTTAGAAACTATTGAGACTGTGGAAGATAATAACTTCTTTCAAATAGGAAAAGTTATAAATTATGATGATTTTTCAATTGTTACTAAGAATAGTGGTTTGAGAACAGCTTGTATAAGTATGACTTATGATATTACAAAAGTTCTAAATGTAGATTATTACGAAGGTGAAGAGAAGAGAGAGTTTATGAATGATTTAAATTTAAATTTTTAGAAAATAGGGGGAAATATAATGTTAGAAACAAAAGAGCCACAATTTAACTTTACATGGATTAAGCAAGGGGTACCAGGAATTAATACTTTATCAAATTCTAATTGTCTTTTAATAATAAGAGAGGAAAATGTTGAAAAAAGTGAAGAATTTGCACAGTACTTTACTTTGAATGAAGTAAAAAGAGAAGATTATACAGAAGAAAATTACAATATGATATTAGATGTTTTTAAATATCCTGTAAATTCTTTATGGATTTTAAAACTTAATTTAGTAGAAGTAGATGGAGTTTTTACTCCTGAAAAACTAGATGAAGATAAATTTATTTTAATTGAAAATGAGAATATTGATTATGGTGTTTATCCAGAGGCAGATGAAATAGAAATAGCAAATATAGTAACTACAGTAAGAGATTTAAGAAAAAAATTACATCCAATTAAGTGGATTTTAGAAGGGAAAATTAGTAATGATTATAATGAAACATTTTTTATTCAATTTACCGCAGAAGAATTACTAGATGAAAGTGGAAAGTCTATTTCAGTAAAAACTTTATTACCATCTGTAATGGCCCAAAGAGCTTCTTGCCCCTTTACTCAGTCCCTTACATATAAGCCAGTAGCAAAGGTTTCTTCAGCAAAAAGATTAAAAAATGTAGAGGAAATTTTAGGAAATGGAATTATGACTATTATAAAAGTGAATAAGAGATGGGTTTATGCTAGAGATATTAACTCTTTAACAACTTTAGGAGATCTATATGATGAGAGATTTATTCAAAACCAAAGAATAGTAGTAATGGATTCTGTTGTAAAAGATATAAAAAATTCTTGGCAGACATATTGGGTAGGTAATTATCAAAATAATGCTAAGAATAAAAATGCATTTTCTGCAGCTTGTAATGTATATATTTCATCTAGAATATCAGATATAAATGATCCAATAGAAAATGGATTCTTTGAACTTGATTTAGAAGAACATAAAAATATTTTAATAAAAGCTGGAAAGGATCAAGAGTATATTAGATCTCTTAACTTAGCACAACTTGAAAGTGTAGATACAGGGACAAATGTATATATAAAAGGAAAAGTTCAGATTAATGGTGTTATGGAAGATATATCATTTGTAATAACTGCTGCAGTAGATTTCGAATAAAAATAGGGAGGAATATTAATAATGAATGGAAGAGACGTATTAAATGGAAGCTTTGGAAAAATATCAATTAATGGAAAAGAGGTTGCTGAAATTAAAGATTTCTGTGCAACAGTAATTATAACAAGAGAAGAGATACCGATGAATGGAACGACATCTATGCAAACTAAAATAAAAAGTAAAAAAGGTGTTGGAAGTTTTACATTAAATAAAGTTTACGATAGATTTTTAGAAGAAAAATTGTCACTACTAGCTGATGAAGATTTACCTTTCAGTATTAGAGTATCAACTGAAGACCCAGATCATAAAGGGGAGAGAACAGAGTATTTAATACCAAGTTGTTTCTTTACAGGAGAGTTACCAATAATGAACTGGAGCTCTAATGAGTGTGTTTCAGAAAAATATAATTTTGTATTTAATGATAAAGAATTAGTTAATTTAAACTCTAGATTACAAAAATAAGAGTATAGCATAGTTAATATTATTTTATGTTAATTTAATAAAAAGAAGGTGAATAGATGAATGGAGCGGGAAAATCAGATAGTTTCCAGGATAGCGTTAGACCTCAAAACTATCTGAGACCACAGGGTGGGGCTTACGGAAAAATTATTATTAATAATAGAGAAGTTGCTGAAATTTTACTTTGTAACATAAAAGTAGTGATTAATAGAGAAAATTTTTGTATGAGTGGAAGCAATGTTATTCAGACTAGAATTAAAAATACTCAGGGAGTAGGAAATTTTAAAATAATGAAAGTCTGGGATAGATTTATAGATGAAAAATTATCTTTAAAGATGGGAATAGATGCGCCTTTTAGTATGAGATTTATCCAAGATGATCCCAATAGCAATAGGTTGAAAGAGAGAACAGAATTTATACTTCCTAAGTGCTATTTTACAGGAGAAAATCCAATAGTGAGTTGGACATTTAATAATTTTGCTTCTGAAACATACGATTTTGTATTTGATGATTCGAAGATTATTCCTATACATAAAATAAGCAATCCTCTTGAACAGAAAGAAGGTAAAATTTACTCAGAAATTAATTCCAATAAAGAAGAGAAAGCTAAAGCACAGAGAAAAAGTTTTCCTAGTTATTAAATTAAATTTAGATTATTAAGTAATAAAGAAAAAAGGAGAAAAAGTGAAAGAGAAAAGAAAAGAAAAATTAACTATAAATGATTTTTTAAAAAATAAATTAACAAGTAGTGAGAGAATTCTAAAACCTAAGAAGATAGAGGTTGAACTTAAAAGATTAAATGGTCTTATTGAAATTGAAGAAATTGACTATTTTTATCAAGTTAGAATGATTGAAGATATGGAAATAACAAAAAACAATCCTAATTCTTTATATATTGATAGTCTAAAAATAGTATGTGACAAACTAGTGAATCCTAATTTGTGTGATTTAGATATGCAAATGAAGTTTGGAGTATATTCCAGTAAAGAGCTTGCTGAAATTCTATTTACAGAAAAAGAAATACTTGATATTGCAGACATTTTAATTAAAAGAAGCATGAGGGATAAAAGTGTTGAAATGCAGTTGGGTTTGGAAAATTAATAGAAGAGGATCCAGAAATTTCTTTGATTTCTTGGGCAATATCCAAGGGATATACACCTAAGGGAGTAGAGGAGCTTTTAAACTCATCACAATTAGTTAAACTGTTTTTTATTGAAAGTATAAAGAAAAATATGGCTGATTAAAAAAATAAAAATGTACTCTTTGTTCTAATCATTCTTTTGCTAAATATTTTTTAGTCAGAGAGTACATAATATTTATATAAAATAGAAAATAGAATATTTTCTTAATTTTAAAATAAGGAGGGGAGTATTTAAATGGGGAATTTTTTGATACCAGAAATCATAACAAAAAATAATCTTTTTCATGGTAATCAAATTTTGAAAAATGAGTTTAGTAGAGAGAAAAGATATTATGATCAAATAATAGCGTTAACCAATTTATTTAAAGTAAAGAAAGGAATCTTAGTTTTAGAAAGAAAAAATGAAAATATGAAAATGAATAATTTAGAACAATTAAACGAAATTTCATTAGGACAATATCCTTTAAGAAAATTAGTAAATGAAAAAATAAATATCTCTAATATAAAAAGATTATTACCTAAAAATATATTAAAAGATGCTAAAAATGAAAATTATTTATCCGTAACTAATAATGAGAATTTTTTTAGTAAAATAAATTTTGAGTTAGTAAAAGGTAAAGCTACGGAAAATGTATTTATGACAAGGAATTATGAAAAAATTGAAGAAATTTTTTTAACTAAGATAAGAAAAGATTCAGTTCATAGAATAGCACTAGCAAAAGTAGATAAAAATATGTTTTATGAAAAGCCTAATAGGATAGAAATAAATAAAACAATAAATGAAAGTAGATTAATAGAAGGAAATAATTTATTAAATAAAAGTAAATCCTTAGGAGAAAAATCACTATTAGAAGCATCAAAAACAGATATAGAGAATAGGGAAAAAATAGAGCCATCAAACTATAATGAATTAGCTCAAAACAAAAAAAATATACAAGTTGAAACGAATAAGGTTGAGAGTAATGTAAAAAATAATATTCCTATAACAATAAATGCAACAGTTCGTGAGGAAGCAGATGTAAATAAATTAGTCTCTCAAATAGTTAGTTCCCTTGAAGGATACTTAGGAGGGCAAAGATGAGTGTAAAAGATTTAACTATAGATTTTTATGAGCCTAATGATAAAAAAATATCATTTAAATATAATAAAATTAAAACAAAACTAGATTTGGAAGCTAATCAATCTTCATTTAATGAAGAAGAAAGTTTTCAAGTTGAGGATAGACTATTACTTGTACAAAATTTTTATATTTATTCAGAGAATGGAAAAGAAGCTCTAAAATTACCTTTACCTCCTGAAAGTTATAAAATAGTCCAAAATCAAGAAAATAGAAAAACATCTACATTAAAATATGGAGATATTAATGTGTTAGCAAAAATCTTACCTAGAAAGATATCTTTTCAATGCATTCTTCCAGATAACACTGAATTTCATTATGATTTTCTAAGATATTATATTAATAAATGGAAAGTTATAGAATTTTTTAGAGAGATGCAAGCTAGTGGGAAACCTTATTTAGTAGTAATAACAAACACTCCTATAGGTACTAGTGAAGATTTTAGAGCTATAGTTTCAGAGTTAAGTTATAAAACAGAAGGAAATTGTGTGAAATTAAATATAACTTTAGAAGAGTTCATCAATATTGAAAATATATGATAGATAAAAATGGAGAAATGAGATTATGAATATAATAATTGAAACAAGTTTCTTAAATGAAAATAATATAGAATTTAAGATTACGGATTATACAGTTGATTTATCTATTTTTCAAACTAAAAATAACTATAAAGCAATCTTAGAAAGTGAAATGATTTTACCAGAATCCTTAGATGATATTAAGGTTCCCAAAGTTGGAGATATAATTGTTGTAAAAAAAATTCGAAGAAATACATTCAAAGATATTAGTTGTGAAACTATTTTTTATGGACCTATTGTCAGTGTAGAAAAAGAAAATATTCATAAATTAAAATTAAGAGGTTACTCTCTTGAATGGTATCTTGAAACAGCGATAACATCAGAATATTTTGAAAAAAAATCATATGTTTTAGCTATAGAAGAGATGCTTGGTAAATTTGGAATAAAAATGACTACAGATTCGGATAAAACAGATTTATTTACAAAAGTAACAGCTTTATATTTAAAAAGGAATTTAGTTGAAATAGTTAATGATTTATTAAAAAAATCAAAAAATGGGGATAAATATCTATATCTAGAAAGAAAAAATATTGCAGCTTTATATGCACCAAATATAAGTGCAAAAATATGTATAATTCCAAAATGGAAATTTTTAAATAATAGAGTAGTTTCTATTATGAATATAGAGGAAAAATTAGGAGATTATACATTTAATTATAAGGAGTTAGGGGATATTGTAGAATTAAAAAACATTTCTATTGTTTATCCTGAAGATTACAAAATAGCTAATAAAAATTTTAAAGAGATATTTAATACAAAAAGTGCTAAAAAATTTGGTGCTCTCTATAATGTTCATATAGGAAATGAAGAAAAAGCAAGGGAAGAATTAAATGAAACAGCAAAATTAAAGGGGAAAATAGAGGTTTCTTTTATTGGGATGGCGGATAAAGTTAAGATTTTTGATTTAATAAAAATAAAAGATTCATTTTTAAAAATTAATTCCATTTATGAAGTTATTGCTGTAACAATAAAGTCAGATAATAAAAGAAAATGTGACGATAATTCAACAATTAAAACAATTTTAATGTTAGAAGAGGTGAAAAAATAAATTGATAAATTCGTATGAGAAATTAGCAAATATTTTAAAGAAAACTTCAACCTCATCATATAGTGATACTGTAATCGGGGAAATAATCGTTCCACCACCAGAAAATCCTTGTATAAGAATCTTAGGTTTTAATATTAAGGAAAATATTTTCTTTGCGAATACTCTTTTGAAAGGGAATGAGAGAGAGATGGATATAGAAGAATTGAAACTTGATTTAGATGAGATAGATTTTGATTTTACAAAATTTTCTTTAAAAAATACAAAGCCAACGGAACCAGCAGCTGGTCCTCCAGGAACTCCTCATATTCATACACATGTATCTTTGAGTGGAGCTGGTAATATTTATGCTACAAATGGAAGTATTCGTGGAAAGGGAAATGCTAAACTTATTTGTAGAATGGAACCTTTAAAAAAAGGGGATAAAGTTATAGTACAAATAGATTCAGATAATAGATTTTTTTATGTAATGGATAAATTTAAAAAGTTTTAAGGAGGTGAGCAGTTTTGATAGAGTTATTTCCAAATGTAATAACTGATCCATCATTTATTCAAAGTATAAATGAAAATAAAAATTTAGATTTTGAAACAGATGAAGAGGTTAAAGTTAAATTAAACCCTCAGTATTATTATGATTTTAAAGATCAAAAATTTATAAGAGATGAGAAAAATAAATTTATAAAAATTGATAAGTTTTCCTCTATACAAAAGTGGATTGAAAAAATAGTATTAACGTCTAGAGGGATTTGGCAAATATATGAAGGGACTGAGTATGGAAGTGATTTTCACACTATTATGACATCAGGATTTGAAGATGATTTTAGAGTAATGCTTCTAAATAAAGAGTGCAAAAGGGTGTTTACTCTTCATCCAGAAATAGTGAGAGTTGAAAATATAAAGATTTACCAAGAAAATACCAGTTGTATTCTTAGTTATACAATTATTTTAGTAGATGAGGATAGTTTCCAGGGGCAACTACAATTAACTTAGGAGGTGAAAAATGACAGAAGAAATTTTAAAAAATATAGAAAACATGTTAAATATTCCGAAAAATAATGGTGAAGATGTTGAAATTGGAAGTTTCTATTACGACACTGCTGCCATGTATGCATTAGAGGAAGATTATCTAAAAAAATATGCAGTTGATATATCAAAAAATATCTTTATTCATTCTTGTAATGAAGATATTTTACCAATAATAGGTGAACAAATGGGACTCCCAATTATTTTAGAGAACTACGCAACTGGAAAAATTAAGTTATCAGGACCTAAAGACTTAGAAATCCCACAAGGAACAGAGATTAGCAGTTCAATTTCTGGAGTAAAATATATAACAGAAGAAACAGAAGTTCTTGAAGCAACTCCAATTGAAGTTAAGATCATTTGCACAGAAATTGGATCTGTTGGAAATCAGGAAGTTAATGTACTAGATACTTGCTCTATAAATGAAGTTCAAGTAAATCAAGACAAGATAATTATGACTGGAACTAATGCAGAAACTTTAGAAGAATATAGAGAAAGATTGATTGATTTCATGAAAAAACCTAAGAGGAATGGAAATGCAAGCAATATTTGCCAATGGGCAGAAGAATTTTTAGGAGTAGGAAAAGCACGTTGTATTGCAAATTGGAAAGGAGCAGGTACGTTAAAATTATTAGCACTTGACGATAAATTTAATGTTATTTCTGAAAGTAAAAGGCAAGAACTACATGATTATATAGAGGATAAAATAAGTGATTTTGCAGAGCTTACTACTGAAATTCCAACAGAAAATAGTGTAAATATTGAAATTAATTGTATATTAGCTTTTGATTATACTGTAGAAATATTAAAAAATGAACTTTTTGAAATTATAGATAATTACTTTAAAGAGTTGTCTTTTAACAGCGATAATTTAGTTTCTATAATGGATTTAATTAGTTTAGTTAATACAGCTACAGGAATAAAATATTTAAAAAATGTAACAATGAACAATAAGAATACTGATGTAGTACTAGAAAATTATGAAATTCCAAAAGTTGGAATAATAACAATAACGGAGGTATAAATATGCCATTTACTATAAAAAAGATGAATGAGATTCTTTCACAATTTGAGAATACTTATGTAGGTCTCCATACTGGGGAACCTAAGGAAGAAAATGAGATAAAAGAGAAAGGTTATTTTAGAAAACCTTCTAAGTTAGAGATCATTGGTACGAATCAAGTTTCTAATTCAGAAAATATTATATTTGATACAGCACAATCTAATTATGGAGTTATTACACATATTGCAATTTATGATAAAGAGGAAGATGGGGATATGATTTACTGGATTAGAGCTAATCAGGCTAGAGAGGTTAAAAACTTTGAAGATTATAGGATTTCTAAAGATAATTTGATTATACAAATAGTGGTGTAAACTTATGGAAAAATATACTTATATTGAAAAATTAATGACAAATGATTTAGCAATTCTATCTACAAAATCTATATATGCTACATATTTTGAAAAAACTCGTGTTGAAGATAGAGTAGACAGCTATTCTAGTATAAAAAAATTCTATTTTGATATGAAAGAAAATATTCCATATTATGAATCTGAGTGTAGCGATGAGTTTGATTATATTGCAAAGATGGCTGAATTAAGTTTAAAAAATTCAGAGTTTAACTTTTATCAACTTAACTCTTTCTTTAATATTGATTTATGTAATATGCAGCAGATAAAAACTTGGGAAAAAGAACTTGGAATATTAAGTGATTTATCAATTAACTTATCTCAAAGAAAAAACATTGTTAAAGCCAAATATTTTTCTGTTTTCAATGATTTTACTAAAAAAAATCTAGAAAAAATATCAAAATTAATGGGGAGTATAAGTTTTTCACTTCTAGTAAATATTCCTGGAGAAAAAATAACTTTTTGGGTATATCTTGACGATACTATGACAAACCATTTAAGAACTCTTATGTCAATAGTTAAGCCTGCACATTTAATAGTGGATGTAGAAAATAGTAAAAAATGGAGTTATGCTCATCTTTTAGGAACTTGGAAGGATGTTAAAAAGAACGGTGATTGGATTAATTTAGAAATATAGAAAGGAGGAAAAAATGCAAATAAGTAAACGTAATTTTTTAAAACCAGAAAGTTCAGATCCAGCAATTATCGAAAATATTTCAGATAACTTTGGAATTATAGAGAATCTTATGGATGCAGGTCTAGGTGCTACTTGGGGAGGGTACCTTGAGAGTGATTCTGATCTTATAGAAAGTGATAGAATATATGTAGATAGAAGAGATAATAAACAATGGCTAGGGATTTCCAACGGTGAATTTAGTAAAGCATCTAAAAGTCCTTTTTCACTTAATGATAAAACAGATAAGAGTGTTGAAATTATTGCAGGAAATGGACTTGTAGGGGGAGGGGACTTATCAGAAAAAAGAACTTTAAATATAGTTTCAGCAAATTCAGGAATAGCTATAAATTCAGATAATATAGAATTAAAGCCTCCTACAAGTTCAACAATAGGAGGAGTAAAACAGGGAAATGGAATTATTATAAATCCTAATGATGGAGTAATTCAAGCAACTGTTCCTGTGGGTGGACTTATATTCTTAACTCAAGATACAAATCCTGCAGAACTATTTTGGGGAACTTCTTGGGAAAAAATACAAGGAAGATATTTAAGAGGGACTTCAGGAAATGAAAAAACAGGGGTTATAGGTGGAAATAAGGAGATAAAACTAGAAGTAAAACATATGCCTTCACATACTCATATTGCATCACAAGGTTCACATGTTCATTCTCAACAGGAACATTATCATCTAGGAATAGGAGAGAAGGAGACTTCATCGTCATGGCGTCCTTCAGGTTCACCTAATCAATTAGGGATAGGTAAATCGGATTGGGATAATTATGCATATCTTAGTACAAGATCAGGAGGAGATAATACAGGTGAAGCACAACCATCAGTTACAGTAAATCATACAGGAGAAGGAGTTTCTTTTAATGCAGAACCCCCATTTTATACAGTTCATATTTGGAAAAGAATAATTTAATTAAGGAGGGAACATGAAATATATATATATAAGTAAAGAAAGTGCAAAAAAAGGAATCTCTTTAATATATGAGGTATCAGATAAAAAAATAGAAAATTTTGAAAACTATTTTTCAGAAAGAGGACTTTTAGATAGTGTGGAATATCACGGACATAATTTACCACATTTTATTACGTATTTAGAAGAAACAAACTCTGTAAGAGAATCTACGTACCAAGAGCAGCATGAAAAAGGGCACTATTCATTACTAGAATGTGAATATATTGACCTGAATAATAAGATAAAAAGAAAACCTATGATTCCTTTTAATATAGCAACTCCTGAATGGGATAATGTTAATTTTAAGTGGATTGAAGCAGAAGTAGATATTGAAAAGAAAAAACAATACTTATTTAAGCAAAATAGTAAAATGGCCGAAAACGAAAGGGAAGAGAGACATACTATAAAATCTCCAAATTTAGGATTTTTAATTGATTGTTCATCTAGTGATAGAGAAAATCAGCAAATATATAGGGATTTTTTAGAGAAAAAAATAATTGAGAATCCTTTTAAATGTGGAGACAATGTTTTAAGAAAATTATCTATTGAAGAGATGGATACTATGATTTTAGAGAACAGTGCATTAATCCTTCAGATCTATGAAAATAAATATAAGTTTGAAAAATTAATTAATGATGCTAAGACAATGGAAGAGCTAGGAAATATTGAAATTAAATACACTTATTCTTTAGAAAAATTAAAAGCAGTTTAATTATGCAATAGGAATAGTCGAAGTAATTAAGAGAGGCTTAAGTGGTTATTGCTTGAGCCTCTCATTATTTTAACAATTTTTAAGGGGAAAATATTATGAGAAAAAAATATATTTATTTGAATAAAGAATACGCTAAAAAAGGGATTTCTAATATCTTTGAAATTTCAGTTACTCCAGTAGAAGACTATAAAAAAAAATATAGTGAGAATGCTATTGAATATTGTGGTGATTTTTTACCCCATTATATAACTTATGATGAAAAATTAGATTTAGTAAGAGAAGCTACAGAGAGAGAAAAGGTTGAGAGTGGTAGTATTAAGCTAGGAGAGAATCAAGTATTAATAGGCAATCAGATTATTAATATAGACCCTCAAACCCAATTTATATTTGAAGGTAGAGTGATTAATGCCCCCATTGATAACTATATATATAAAAGGGAAGAGAATAAGTGGATAATAGATGGTGAATCTACAGAGAAAAAACAATATATGCTGCAAGTTGCAATAGCAAATTTAGATTTAGAAATAGAAACAAATAAAAAGAGAATATCTATATTTAATAAAAATAATTTCTCAACTAAAAGGCTGAAGATAGACATAAAAAAATTAGAAGATGAAAAAAATAAAATTTTTATAGTATATGGCAAATTTTTAACTAATAAAAAATAAAATAATATCAATTTTTTGATAAAGGAGAAAAAAATAAAAAATAAGCAGACATTAGTGGCAACAGTGAGTAGTATTTTAGTTTTTATAATTATACAATTTAGTGGTTCATATTATGAAAATGGTGATTCTATTACAAAAAATCAGATAGAAAAATTAGCAAAACATCAAGTAAATATGAATAGCAATCAATTATTGGCTAAAAATTTAATAAGAGAGAATAATGGTGAGTCCACTAATAAAAATGAACTTGATAATAACAAGAAAGAGTTATTGATTAATCTAGTAATAGATAGTTTCATGGTGCAAGTGGAGAGAGCATTAGAACAAATAAAAAGAGAACCAGAATCCATTAAATTAAGTAATTATAAGTATTTTTTAAAATATAAGGATAATATAATTTTTTCGGAGGAACAAAGAAAAAAAATAAATTTAGTGGTACACCTTATAGAAGAATATATTTATAGTAATGGTGTTATTAGTGGTGAAGATATGGAGGGTAATCTCAAATATAATAAGAATAAAAAAATAGATGCTAAAGAAAATATATTATAATATCTATTTAATTTAATTTAATTTAATTTAATTTAATTTAATTTCAATTTAAATACTATTGTATCTATAAAAAACACTAGAATAAGGTGATACATAGAAACAGTTTGTAAAAATACATTTAAATCTTGAAAAAGGTAAAATAGCTTAATTAATCAATGGACTATAAGACAAAATTGTGTTATCATTTATTAAAAATAATAGGGAGTGAGGCTAATGGAATTAAAGAATATACTACTTCAAGATAAAGAGATGTTTGAAGCTATTCAAAATGAAAAAAATAGACAAAATAATGGAATAGAACTTATAGCTTCAGAAAACTTTGTTTCTAAAGCTGTTTTAGAAGCTGCAGGTTCTGTAATGACTAATAAATATGCAGAGGGATACCCTGATAGAAGATATTATGGTGGATGCGAATTTGTAGACGTAGCTGAAAAAATGGCAATTGAAAGAGCTAAGCAACTTTTTAATTGTGAATATGTAAATGTACAAGCACATTGTGGTTCTTCTGCTAATATGGCAGCTTATAGAGCTTTATTGTCTAAGGGCGACAAAGTAATGGGGATGGACTTATCATGTGGTGGACACTTAACTCACGGAATGAGACTTAATTTCTCAGGTCAAGATTATGAATTTGTTGCTTATTCAGTAACAAAGGAAAAAGAAGAATTAGATTATGATTTAATAGCTGAAATAGCATTAAGAGAAAAACCAAAAATGATAGTTGCTGGAGCAAGTGCTTACAGTAGAACAATAGATTTTAAAAGATTTAGAGAGATTGCAGACTCAGTAGGAGCTTTACTTTTTGTAGATATGGCTCATATAGCTGGACTTGTAGCAGCTGGAATACATCCATCACCACTTCCATATGCTGATGTTGTAACAACAACAACTCATAAGACATTAAGAGGACCAAGAGGTGGAATGATTTTATCTAATAATAAAGAAGTTATGGATAAAGTAAATAAAACTATATTCCCTGGAATTCAAGGTGGACCATTAATGCATATAATAGCTGCAAAAGCAGTAGCATTTAAAGAGGCTTTAGCACCTTCATTTGTAGAATACCAAAAGCAAGTAGTTAAGAATGCAAAAGCACTAGCTGCAGAGTTAGAAAAAGGTGGATTAAGAATAATAAGTGGCGGAACAGACAACCACATGTTCTTGGTTGATGTAAAAGCTAAAGGGTTAACAGGTAAAGTTGTTGAGAAAGCTTTAGGTGTAGCTGAAATAACTGTAAATAAAAATGGAATACCTTACGACACTGAGTCTCCAATGGTTACAAGTGGAATTAGACTTGGAACTCCTGCTATGACAACAAGAGGTATGAAAGAAGATGAAATGAGAGAAATTGCTAATTTCATAATTAGAGTTGTAGATAATATTGATAATGAGGCTAGACTTCATGAAGTTGCAAAAGAGGTTAATGCTCTTTGTAATAGATTCCCACTATACGTATAATAGCTTTTTAGAGAGGGGAATATGCAAGAGGATAGTGTGAAAAATATAAAAGAAATTCAAGAGAAATTAAATGAAATCTCAAGAAATTGCGATACATGCAAAGCTAAAATGTGTGGAATTTGTTCTAATTCTAAAATAAAAAAATCTTTAAAATTAAAATTGAAAGATTTAGGGAATTGTTCTAGTTCAAATACTTTAGATAGCAAAATTACTAAAATTATCAAAAAAGTAAAGAGTTTTTTTAATAAATAAACATAGAAAAAAGAGTCTACTAAAAATAGACTCTTTTTTCTATTGGTTCTGATTTAGTAAGTGAATTCTTTTCTTTATAATTATTTGAAATACTTTCTGTTAAATTTAAAAACTATAACCTAATCCAACTCTTAAATTAATATTTTTTTGATTTTTCGAGGAAAAAATAACATCAGTTCCTAAAGAATATATCATGCCATTATTATTTTCAATTTCTATTCCCATTCCAATTTTAGCATTGTTTTCAGCAAAAGTCTGACATTGAATATCAAAATTATTTGTAGAATTCTTCATAGTTCCTATTAAACTTTTATCAGAGGTTCCTTGACTGTTTATATATGCTATGTTCGTAACACCTCTGATTAGTCCATTTGTCATAGAAATTTCTTTTGAAAAATCTACTCCAACTTCAAAATCAAAATAATCATAGTTAATTTGATCGATATTTATTGCAAGGGATGAATTATCTTCACTTATTGCTTCCTGATTTACATACGTATAATTTAACTTTACTTTAGGTTCGATTTTAAATTTCTTATTATCTACTAAAGTATATTTTACCTGTTCATAGATATTAAAGGAGTTAGTATTAAATTCTCCTTCATTTTCAAATGATTGATATTTGTTTGATATATTCCTTTTTGATTCGTACATGCTATACTGATACCCTAATCCTGAAGTAAATTTGAAATTATTAATGTTACTCTTGTAGAATAATCCCAAATACATCAATTTACTTTTTAAATCTGAATTGTAATCCATAGTTAAGTTTTGAGTTGCTCCACCTATTGAAAATCCTAAAGAATTATTAGAATTTATTCCATATTCAACTGTTCCTAGTAGCCCACTAGTATTTGAATAACTAGAGTAATTTTCTTCGCTATATTTGTTATATGAGTATAGAACTTGGTGTGTTGATATGTATTCTTTTGCTTTAGGCATAATATGTGAAGAGGAATAAACTCCCTCTCTAAACATATCGATACTGTATTTTGACATTAATCCACCATAAGAATAAGGACTGTTGTTATATATTTGATCGAATAAAGATGATAATTGAGATAAAGAATCTGTTCTTCCATCTCTTAAATCTGTTGTTAGAAAAAAAAGACCAATTTGCTTAGAGTTGGCAATATTATCATATATTTTTTCTGATTTTTCAGAATTTATTGAATCACTTTTACTTTCATTTTTATAGTCAAGATCTTTCCAAGGTTTAATATCGATTTCAACATCTCCATCAGAACGTTTGTTTGCAGTATGTATAAGAGAGTTAGTGCCTATATCATTATTAGAAAGATTAGAAATATCTGTTTTATTCATAGAGATAATTTCTTGTGTATTTATAGAGTTTGAATAAAAGATAAGACTAGAATTATAATCACTATCAATTTGTGCTGAAGGTAAAGATGATTTTTGATCTTTTGTAATTTTTCCAATATGATTATATAGCGCATGACCAATTAATTTGCCTTTCGAATCTTTTTTTTGAGTATCTAACATAATATTTAATTTACCATTATTTAGATTAATATCTCCTCTATTTATTGAAGAACCACTAAGGAGGTTAACCTTACCAATTATATCTACTTTATCAAAATTATCTATATTTTTAGATATATTTAAAGTGCTATTACTTGAAGATTTTCCTAATTGGATTTTATTGCCAGAACTAGATTTTAAAGAGTTTATGTCCCCGTTAAGTTTTACAGAGTTATCAATAGCAATTAATGAGTCATTTCCTTTAAGAAGAATATTTCCATTAACAACAGATAATCCCTCTAGGAATATAGATGTTTTGTCTTTTTCAGAAACAATAATTGAATCATTTCCTTTAAGTCCTCCACCATTAAAAATAGTATCCTTTGCAACTAAAGATGAATTGTTGTTAAGAGTCACAGAAGTTTTATATGCATTAATAATCGAGTTATTCAAAGTTAGACTAGAATTATTTGCAAGAGTCAAGGCACCTGTAGAATTTCCAGCCCCATTAATGATATAGTTTTTATAAATATTATTAAGATTCTTAATTTCTATAAAACTGTCAATTTGGTTATTACCAATAGATGAAACCTCAGCATTTAAGATGTTTAAGGATTGATTCATCTTACTAATAGCGTAATTGGTATCCTTTGAGGATGTGATAGAGTCAATGATAGCGCTATCCTTTAAAGAGTCTTTAAATACTATAGTAGTACCATAATTTAAAAAAATATTTGGATTTACATTATTAATTATTTTTTCACCACCAAGTATCCCATAATTATTAACAGTACTAATGGGGCCATTATTATATATAGGAGAGCCAATAGCATTTTGAGATCCTTTTATAACCCCATAATTATTTATGTACTCACTATTAGAGACACCATTTCCTGAAAAAACATTTTTTATATATTTATTTGAATCAAAAGCCAAATAGCCACTTATTACCCCAGTGTTAGTAACACTTCCAAGTACATATGCTCCATTACCAGAACAAATAGCTGTAGAGTGAGAACTACCACTACCTAAATCTAAAATAGATGAAACATTTCCATTGTTATAGAAATCTCCGTAAGTATATACCCCATTATTACTAGATAAGGCATTAGTAAAAGATGAAGTAGGAATATTAGATTTCCCTCCTTTTAGAATAGAAATAGCAGAAATATTTCCGGAGTTAGAGATGTTTTTCAATGTAAAAATACCATTACCAGATTTAGATATAAATGCGTGTGCATCTCCAGAAGAAGTCCCTGCATTTAAAAGTAAATTAGTAGAGATATTTCCATCATTAGAAACCTCCTTAACTGCATAAATACCGTTGCTTGATGAGGATGCAATGGCATTAGCTCGTGTAGAAATAGTTGTATTACCTGCATTTAAAAATAAATTGGTAGAGATATTTCCATCATTAGAAACCTCTTCGTTAGAATAAATGCCATTACCAGAGGACATTGCCTCAGCATTTGTATTTCCAGCATTTAAGGCTAAATTAGTAGAAATATTTCCAGTGTTTTTCACGGCTTTTAGAGCATAAATACCATTTCCAGAATCAAGAGAATTAGCATCTGATTCTATAGATGACTTATTTCCATTAAAGATTAAATTAGTAGAAATATCCCCGTCATTTACGACAGCTGAAGAGGAGTAAATAGCATTGGCAGATAGAAAAGAAGTTGCATGTGCAGAGGAAACAGCATCTCCAGAATCTAAAGCTAAAATAGTAGAAATATTACCTTTATTAGATATATTTCCAGTTGAAAAAATACCATTGGCAGATATAGAAGAATTAACATCTGCATTTATAGGAAAAGGAGTATTCTTATCTCCACTTTTCAAAGATAACATTGTAGAAATATTCCCATCATTAATAATATTTCCATGTGCATAAACACCATTTACTGAATATTTTTCATACGCATAAATACCATTACCACTATTTACTGAGTTTATAAAAGAAGCAGGAGGATTTATATCGATATTTCCAGTAAAAAGAATATTGATATTAATATTCTTAGAATTTGAAATAGAAGTATCAAGATTTGAATTTTCTATTCCATTATACTCAGTATTAATAAGATTTTTTTTAATACTTGAAGTAGCAAATGATTTTTTTATAACAATATCATTTGCAAATAAAGTCAGTTCGGAAACTAAAAAAAATAAAAATAATGATGTAAGATTAAAATTTTTTGTTAAATTTTTTTTTTGTTCTTTTTCTAGTTTGCCTTTCATAGATGCTCTCCTTAGCTAGTTTTAGCCTATGTTATGAAATTTTTAATAAAATTATCCGATAAGTTTTGCAAAATTAAGAATATGATTGGAAAAAATATTCTTAACTAATATAAAAGAAATGAAAATATTTAATGATATGAGAATTATATTGAATGGGAATTGAGACAATAAATATATATTTAATATAAAAAAATTTGATTAATTGACTGTACTTCATAAAAAAATAAAAAACAATAAGAAAAAGAGTTAATAATATGTATTTTTAATAATAAAAAAATAAAAATTTTGGATTTATACTATATAATAAAAAAAACTTGTAAAAAAATAGCGTTATAAGGTAAAATATTATTAAAAGTATTTATTATTAAAATTATAGAAAGAGTGAGATTCTATTAATTTTGGTGCATGTAAAATATAAAAATGAAATTTTTTAAATATTAAGGAGAGAATTATGAAAAGATTAACAAAAAAACAAACTTTTAAAAATACAGAGAATAATTACTTAAGTTACTTAAAGCAACATGAAATGATGTTAGAAAGTCATGCAGAGTTCCGTAAAGCTTATGGAAGAACTGTAGAGGTTGAAGCTAACTTTAAGAAAGAGGTTGATTTAGGTCAAAAAAGATTAAAAGAGTTAAAGAATAAGATGGATAAGGCTAAAGCAGAATTAATGGATAGTGAAAGATAGTTAATAATAATTAAAAATTACACCTATAAAAGTATCTTACTAAAGAGCTTTTTGAGGTGTTTTTTTTATGAAAAAATTTAATTTAAAATAGAAAAGATATTTTATAAAAAATAAATTAAATAAAAAAAATAATCTAGTAATTAAGATATAGGATTAATCTTGATTTTATGCTAAAATAGTTCTATTGTTCAAAGAAAAAAAATAATATTAATATATAGGAGTAAAGAATAAATGAGTATTTTAGATGTTAGTAATGTAAGTCACGGATTTGGATCAAGAGTAATATTAGAGGATGCATCTTTTCGTCTGTTAAAGGGGGAACATGTAGGTCTTGTTGGAGCTAACGGAGAGGGAAAATCAACCTTCTTAAATATAATTACAGGAAAACTTATGCCTGATGAAGGAAAAGTAAGTTGGTGTAATCATATAACTACAGGTTATTTAGATCAGTATAGTACACTGGAAAAAGGAAAATCAATAAGAGATATATTAAGAACAGCTTTTGCTCACATGTTTGAACTTGAGCAAGAGGTAATGGCATTATATGAAAAAATGGGTGATTGTACCCCAGAGGAAATGGAGACATTACTTGAAGAGATTGGAGAGATTCAAAGTATCTTAGAGAGTTCAGACTTCTATGACTTAGACACTAAAATTGAAACTTATGCAGCAGGGTTAGGTCTTATGGACATAGGTTTAGATAAAGACGTTTCTGAGCTATCAGGGGGACAAAGAGCAAAGATTTTACTTGCTAAAGTTCTGCTTGAAAATCCTATGATTCTAATTTTAGATGAGCCAACTAACTTTCTAGACGAAGATCATATTATTTGGTTAAAAAACTTCTTACAAAGTTATGAAAATGCATTTATTTTAGTATCTCATGATATTCCATTTTTAAATGATGTTACAAATGTTATTTATCATATTGAAAATGCAGTATTAACTAGGTATAGTGGAGATTATCACTATTATTTAGAAATGTATGAGTTAAAAAAACGTCAAGTAGAAATGGCTTATAAAAAACAACAGAAAGAAATAGCTCACTTGGAAGACTTTATTTCTCGTAATAAAGCTCGTGTTGCTACTACAAATATGGCAAAAGATAGACAAAAGAAACTTGATAGAATGGAAGTTATAGAGATAACAAAAGAAAAACCAAAACCAATTTTTGGATTTAAAACAGCAAGAACTCCATCAAGAGAGATAGTTACAGTAAAGGATTTAATTATTGGATATGATGATCCTTTAACAAGAGCACTTAATTTCACTATAGAACGTAATCAAAAGATTGCAATAAAAGGTGTAAACGGGTTAGGAAAATCAACTTTACTTAATACAATTTTAAGGAGAATTCAGCCATTATCTGGAGATATAGAGCATGGACAATTTTTAGAGATTGGATACTTTAAACAGGAAGAAGAGAGTACAACAACTCCAGCATTGAATGAGTTTTGGAATGAGTTCCCAGGACTTAGCAATGCAGAAGCAAGAGCGGCACTTGCAAGATGTGGATTAACAAATGACCATATTACAAGCCAGATGAGAGTTCTATCTGGAGGAGAAAATGCTAAAGTAAGACTTGCAAAAATAATGAATAGAGAGATTAACTTCTTAGTGCTAGATGAGCCTACAAATCACTTAGATATAGATGCAAAAGAGGAATTAAAAAGAGCTATTAGAGAGTTTGCAGGAACAGTTTTAATAGTAAGCCATGAACCAGATTTTTATATGGATGTAGCAACAGAAGTTTGGAATGTAGAGGATTGGACTACGAAAATTATATAAGTGTAAAACGGGGGGAGAGATGAGTAGTAGTAAAAACCAATTAGGTTATATAGGGTTAAATTTTTTAGCAAGTTGTTTTCTTGCTACAGGTGGAATTTTTGTTAAATTAAGTGCATTGCCACCAATAGCTACAGGATTTTATAGAATTTTACTATCAATACTAATACTGTACCCTTTAGTAAAAAAAGATTTAGGATTAGTAAGACTAGAACGAAGAGATTTACTTTTACTTTTGTGTGGTGGAGGATTTTTTGGATTAGATCTTATCGTATGGAATAGATCACTTTATTTAACAACAATGGCAAATGCTAATTTACTATCAAACTTTGTTCCTTTTACAATTATTCCTGTTTCTTATTTTTTATATAAGAAAAAAGTGTCAAAAATGTTTTTGATGGGATTAGGAATAACAGTTGTAGGTCTTATAATTCTTATGCTAGGAAAATTAGAGCCTAGTCCCGAAAATTTCAGAGGGGATAGTTTAGCTTTTTTAGCATCAATATTTTATGCATTTTTTTTACTGGCAGTTTCTGATTTAAGAAAAAGAATGCAAGCTCCTACAATTATGTTTATCAGTGCCTTTGGTGGAGCGATAGTCTTGCTTATAGCTATGTTATTTGCAGAAGGGATTCAGTATCCACATAGCTTTACTGAACTTCTACCTTTAATTGCATTAACAGTTTGTTCTCAAATATTTGGACAAGGACTTTTAAGCTATTGTGTTGGTAAAATAGATATAGTTTTATCATCAGTACTTATGCTTATTCAACCAGTTGCAGCAGCAATATATTCATACTTAATATTTGGAGAGCATCTTATGTTCCAAGAAGTTTTAGGAATTTTCATAATACTTGCCGGAATTTTTTATGCTAAAAAAGGAATTTAAGTAAGCGTTTATTTATAAATTAAAAGGGCATCCTAATGGATGCCCTTTTAATTTTACTTTGTTTCATAAATTTCAGCAGGAGCTTCATATTCTCTAAACTCACCAATAATTGGAAAATATTTTAAAAAGTGTGGTGTTTTAGTATGAAATTGAAATGCTTCTTTGTCTTTCCATAGTTCTACAAAGTAGAAAAAATTTTCAGTATCCGTTTCTATAAAATTATACTCAAGACACCCTTTTTCCTTTCTGCTCTCTTGGATAAGAGGTGCTAAAGTCTTTAAGCACTCTTCTTTCATATTTTCTTTAATTTTTACTGGAACAACAACTCTAATCATGAATTACTCCTTTTATATATGTTTTTAAATATTGAATCTTAGTGCCATTCAACAATAGCATCTAGATTTTGTCTAGTTTTTACAGGTTGTGGATTTATACGGTATCCAAAAGCTAGCATTAGAGAAACTGTGAATTTTTCAGTATCTACTCCAAAATCCTCTTTAAGAATATTGTTTATTTTATCTACAGTAAATCCTTCCATAGGGCAAGAATCGATTCCAATCATTGCGGCACCTGTCATCATGTTTGCACTTGCTATATAAGTTTGTTTCATTGCCCAATCTGATATTTTTTCTTCACTTTTTAAAAGAGAAAAGTCATTTTCTTGAAAATTTTTCAAAAATTGAGTTTTTAACTCATAAATATCATTTGGTGCTTTTTGTATATCTTTAATTATGCTTTCTACATATTGTGTATTGTACTTTGTAAAATAAGATTTTCTTGCTAAAATTACTAAAAAATGGCTACATGTTGGAAGTTGATTTTGTGCTCCCCATGTGAATTCCTTTAATTTTTCTCTTTTTTCTGGATTTTGAACTACTAAAAATTTCCAAGGTTCAAGTCCGAAAGAACTAGGAGAAAGTCTACCTATTTCTAAAATGTAATTAAAATCATCTGAAGATATTTTTTTTGTAGAGTCAAATATTTTACAAGCGTGTCTAAAGTTCATTGCATTTAAAAATTCAGTTTTCATAAATAACGTCTCCTTAAAATTTAATAAATATAATTTTCATTACTAATAGTGTTTTTTTAACCTAAAACTATTATATAGTTTTGAAAGATAATAAACAAGTATGCACTTTTTAGTAATATACTATCTAAAAAGAAAGTGTTGAAACTGAGAGTTATAATACTAATGAAATATTATGAAAATAAAATTTTTATTTAAATTTACTAAATGAAAAAATAGAATAAAGTCCCCAAAAATCCTAAAAAAATAAAATTAATAATTGTAAAATCTTTTAAATAAATATTTTTTTGGAATGGGAAATCGTTGATATAAAGTTTGTAAGATATAACACTAGCAAGTGATGAAATAAGAGTTCCAAATCCTCCAATATTAGCACCAATCAATATGGGTTTCCAATTGTTAGTAAATTCAGCTATTAAAATAGTGGCAGGAACATTACTAATAAATTGGCTAGATATAATTGAAGTTATATATATCTTGTGTGGCGTAGAAAGTAGATTTTTCATAGAACTTTTTATAATATTCATTTCAGACAAGTTTCCAATTAGAATAAAAAAACTTATGAAAGTTGCAAGTAGAAACCAATCGATGCTAAATAAAGTTTTGTATTGTTTTATACTTAAATAAAGTATTGTTACGATAGTTATAAGTTTTATATCTAGTCTAAAAAAAAGTGAAATTATAACAGAACAAAATATTATAGTAGCTATAATTGAATTAGTATTTAATGTTATATTAGGTTTAATTAAAGAGAATTTTAATTTTTTATCAGGAGTGGACAGATTAAAAATTAAAACTAAGATTACCCCTATAGTTGAAACAGGTCCTGCGACTTTAAAAAAATCAGATGCAGAAAGAGAAAACTTAGAGAAAATATATAAATTTTGAGGATTTCCCATAGGAGTCATTGCTCCTCCAATATTTGCACATAGGGTTTCTAATATAATGAGTCGTAGTGGAGAAAAATTAGATTTTTTAGCTATTATTATAGTAAGTGGAACAAAAGTAATAAGTGCTACATCATTTGTTAAGAGCATACTTGAAAAAAAGACAAGAAGCAGTAAAACAACAGAAATAATCCTTTGGTTATCATATTTTCTAAGAAAACTTATAGCTATATAATCCAATATTTTTTCTTTTTTATATATTTCAACAACTATCATTAAATTAAATAAAATTAAAAGAACATGTACATTGATATTTTCTGGATTAGGTTTTATGAAAAATGATGTTATTATAGCGCCTAATGTAGCAATAATAAAAACGGTTTCATTTTTTATTTTATTTTTTATATCTTTATATAAAATTGGCAACATAGTAGTATCTCCTTGTTATTGTAAAATAGAGTACCTAAATATAATATCATTTATAATGAAAATATTCT
Organism: Fusobacteriaceae bacterium; assembly: GCA_051656905.1. Lineage (GTDB taxonomy): Bacteria > Fusobacteriota > Fusobacteriia > Fusobacteriales > Fusobacteriaceae > JAGNZR01. The sequence goes on from JBOFJQ010000034.1 coordinate 108,824, forward strand.
ATAAGTAAAAATAATATGAGAATTTATTTGATAAATATATAGTATTTTAAGGAATGAAAACTATTTTTTATAATTTAAATATGGTATATTGTTAAGTATATATAAAAATAAATAAAGTTGAGGTATTAAAAAATGAAAGGGATGAGAAGTAAGAGAGAATTTTATAAAAGTTTTTTAGGAATAGGGCTACCACTGGTAATACAACAGTTTCTTACATCCTCATTAAACTTTGTAGACAATGTTATGATGGGAAGACTAGGAGCCGAATATATAGCGGGAGTAGGATTTGCTAATAACGTATATAAGATTCAGGACATATGTCTTTTTGGTATATGTGGTGGAATGGGAGTATTTATTTCGCAATATTATGGAAAGAAAGAGTTTGGAACTATAAAAAAAATAATGGGAAGCATGATGTTTTTTGCAGTGGGATTGTCATCAATTATTGCGATATTTGCTTCTGTTTTTGCAAAAGAAATAATTTCAATGTTTACAGTTGATAAAGTAGCTTTTAATATAGGGGTATCATATTTAAGAATATCATCAATTTCATATATATTTTCTGCAATTGGTTTTTCTCTTTCTTTTTCTTTAAGATGTATAGGAAAGACAAAAGTACCAATGCTTGCCTCAGCTGTAGGAGTAGCATTAAATGCTTTTCTAAATTATGCACTAATATACGGAAATTTCGGGTTTTCTCCTATGAATGAAAAGGGAGCTGCAATAGCAACAATTATAGCGAGAGCAGTACAAGCAATTATGGTTATATACTTAATATATATTTATGATTATGGAATAAAGGATAAATTAAAAAAATATTTAGGTATTTCAAAAATGTTATTAGGAGAGATAATAAAACTTGCAGTTCCTATATTTTTAACTGAGGTATTTTGGGTTTGTGGAACAGTAGCTCTATCTATTGCATATTCAAGACTGGGAACAGGAGAGGCAGCATCAATCCAGATAGCAGATATTGTTTTTTCAATAGCAGCAATAATATTTATGGGAGTTTCTAATGCAACTTCTGTTATAATTGGGAAAAGTCTAGGTAGTGGAAAAAAGAAGCTTGCAATACTACATTCTCAAAGATCTGTAAAATTGGCAATAATCTTTTCTATAATTTGTGTAGTAGTGATACAAATGTTAGTAACACCAGTTTTATCATTATATGTCTTATCACCAGAGATATACAATATGGCTTATTGGACACTGAGAGTTTATGTAATGGTAATATTCTTTAAATTATTAAACTGGACAATTCTTATTGGTGTTTTAAGAGCTGGCGGAGATACTAAAATAGCATTTTATTTAGACGTATTACCATTATATTTATATGCTATACCAACATCATTTATCGGATTATACTTTAGAATTCCAATATATATATTAGTAGGACTTGTTAATATGGAAGAAGTGATTAAGTTATTCTTTTCTGTTAGAAGATATATTAGTATGAAATGGGTAAAGGATATAACAGTATAAAATTGTATAATACGTTATAAAACTATAAAAAATTAAAAAAATCTGATATACTGTATAAAAGGTAGGTGATATTTCATGAATACAACCATTTTATGGGGATTATTAGCTGTTATTTTTTTTATAATAGAACTAATAATGCCAGGACTAGTTTCTATTTGGTTTGCTGTAGGGTCTATATTTGCTTTAATATATTCACTTTTTGATTCATCACTAATCTTAGAAATAACTATTTTTATAGTGATTTCAATATCTTCAATGGTTCTTTTAAAAAAATTTAGTAAAAATAAATTTTATAAAAATGGAGAAGAGTTTGAAAGAATTGTAGGGAAAATAGTAAAAATAACAGAGATTGATGATAGTTTAAATTGCAGAGTATATCTTGATGGAAAATATTGGATTGTAAAAGTTGAAGGTGATCTGAAGGCAGATTATCTAAAGGTAGATGATGTAGTTAAAGTTATAGGTATTGAAGGAAATAGGTTAATTGTAAAAAAACAAATTAGATAGGAGGATTTATGTTTAGTGTATTTGCTATTATAATAATAATTATTGCTATTATTTCTGTTCACGTAAGAATTATTCCACAGTCAAGAGCTTGTGTGGTTGAGAGATTAGGGGCATATTTAGGAACTTGGAGCGTAGGATTACATATTTTAATTCCTTTTGTTGATAGAGTTTCAAAAATAGTTTCATTGAAAGAGCAAGTTATAGATTTTCCACCACAACCAGTTATAACAAAGGATAATGTTACAATGCAGATAGATTCAGTAATTTATTTTCAGATAACAGATCCTAAATTATATACTTATGGGGTAGAAAATCCATTAAATGCAATAGAAAATCTTACTGCAACAACATTAAGAAATATAATTGGAGATATGGAGCTTGATTCAACACTTACTTCAAGAGATGTAATTAATACAAAAATGAGAGCTATTTTAGATGAAGCTACTGATCCATGGGGAATAAAAGTAAATAGAGTAGAGCTTAAAAATATAATTCCCCCAAGAGAGATTCAAGATGCAATGGAAAAACAGATGAAGGCAGAAAGAGAAAGAAGAGAATCTATTTTACGTGCAGAGGGAGAGAAAGAATCAAAAATTCTTGTAGCTCAAGGTGAAAAAGAATCTCAAATTTTAAAAGCAGAAGGGGAAAAGCAATCTTCTATATTAAGAGCAGAAGCTCAAAAAGAAGTGGCTATAAGAGAGGCAGAAGGAGAAGCAGAAGCAATATTATCTGTACAAAAAGCAAAAGCAGAAGCTATTGTTCTTTTAAGAGAATCAAAACCAAATCAAGCTGTTCTTTCAATAAAAGCATTAGAAACTTTTGAGAAAGTGGCAGATGGACAAGCAACGAAAATAATAGTTCCAAGTAATTTACAAAATTTAATGACATTTTCAACTCTTTTTGATGAGGGGAAAGATAAGCAAAAATAAGATATTAATCTAATTATAAAAATATTTCAAATAAAAAGCTGTAAAGTAGATTCCATAAAAGGTATCTGTTTACAGCTTTTTTTATTTATTCGAAATGCATTGGTACTAAACTTTTAGGATTAAGTATTTTGATGAAATAATCCGCTCCATCTTTAGAATGAATACCAAGTCTAGGATCAACTGGGAAAAAAGCGATGTCAATATTTCCTAATTTTTTAGTTACATTTTCAATGTTATTAATTATCGCTTTGAAATTATTTTCCATCTCTAAAGCTTCCTCTTCAGTATCTTCTTCACCCCAGTTCCACCAATTAAGGTCTCCAGCATGGAAAACAAGTATGTTATCTATTTTCACTAGAAAAGATACACCTAAATCAGTAGATCCAAAGGAAAAAATTTCTACGTTGGAATTAAAAGATATTTTTTCGTTTTCCTTAGCAACAAAATAGTTATCTCCTAAGATTATAGAGTTATTTTCATAAATATCACTGCTTAATACATATGAAATATTACAATATTTTTTACTCCACTCTAAGATTTCAGGATTAAAATGATCATAATGTGAATGAGATGAAAAAACTAATATTTTTTTATTATATTTTTTTTTAGAGGCAAGAACTTCATTTAAATAATCTTTTTTATCCTCAGGGTTTTTGTAGTAGTCGAAGATTAAAATATAACTCTCAAGTTCTACAAGAAAACAACTGTGGTAAATATATTCATAATTTAAAGTACCCATTATCTTCTACACGGGATAATTTCTATCCAGTATCCATCAGGATCATTGATAAAGTAAATTCCCATTTCCTTATTTTCATAACAGATACAATTCATTTGTTTATGTAGTTCATGTGCCTTCTCGTAATCTTCAGCTGTAAGAGCTAAGTGAAACTCTTCATCTCCTAAATCGTAAGGAGTGTCTCTATCTTTTAGCCAAGTTAGTTCTAGAAAGAATGTTTTTGATTCATCGCTTAAATATATAAGAGTAAAGCTTCCATCAGTAGCTTCTTTTCTTCTAACTTCACTAAGACCTAAAGCTTCTTTGTAGAAAGTAAGACTCTTATCTAAGTCCAAAACATTGATATTGTAGTGATTAAAGGTAAATTTCATTTCATCAGCTCCTTTTTTAGATAGATATATAGATAGTTTATTTAATATCTATTATCTTATTTAATAATATTATAAATTATTTTGTTGAATAATATAGACTTTACTATACAAGGGTGAATGTGTCAAGAAATCCAAAGAAAAAAATATAAATATGGTAAAAATGTTTAAATAAAAGATAAAAAAGTAGCAAAGAGAATAAAAAAAGTGTAAAATACAACAAATAAGTTTTATTCATTAAATAAAGGGGGAAGTTATGGATTTATCTTTTGACATGATTGGTACACTAGCTATGGGGTTAATATCACTTTATTTTGGAAAAATTATTAAAAGTAGGGTGAAAGGTATTGAAAAATTTGGAATTCCAGCACCTGTAATTGGAGGGATACTTTTTGCAGGTATTCATCTATTATTGAGAAGTTTTAAAATTGGTACAATAGAATATAATACAACTCTTCAAGATCCTTTTATGGTATTGTTTTTTACAACAATAGGGCTAGGGTCATCTATTTCAGCGTTGAAAAAAGGTGGGAAGCTATTAGTAATATTCTGGATATTAAGTGGAATTATGACTTTGATGCAGACAGTGATAGGAGTTTCCTTAGCTAAAATTACAGGAATTAATGCTTTGTTTGGAGTATTAGCAGGTTCTGTATCTATGTCAGGTGGACATGGTTCAGCTGGGGCTTTTGGAAAAACAGTTGAATCTTTAGGGGTTTCAGGGGCTTCTACTATAGCATTATCAGCAGCAACTTTTGGGCTAATTGCAGGGGGATTATTGGGATCACCTTTAGCTTTTAAATTAATAAGAAAATATAACTTAAAACCAAAAGAAGTTTTGAATAAAGAGGATGTTGGAATTAAAGAAGATATAGAAAAGAGAGAGATAACTGCTAATTCATTGGTCAACCATATTACAATACTTGCAATTATTATGGGGATTGGAATAAGTTGCAGTTTATTTATAAAAAATAAGTTTAATATTGCTTTGCCATCATATGTGGGTGCAATGTTTGTTGCAATTGTTTTTAATAATATAAATTCAAAGAAAAATTATTTTTCTATTGATAGAAATTTAATTAATATTTTAAGTGACTCATCTTTGAGTATATTTTTATCTATGGCACTAATATCAATAAAATTATGGGAGCTTACAGCACTTGCTCTACCTATATTTATAATACTTATGGCTCAAGTCTTATTTATGTGGCTATATACTGAGTTCATTGTATTTAGATTAATTGGAAAAGATTATGATGCTGCTGTAATGGTTTCTGGAATGTGTGGATCTGGTCTTGGAGCAACGAGCAACGCAATGATTAATATGGGAGAAGTAAGTGGAAGATTTGGATATACAGCAAATCCTTATATAGTTGTACCTTTAACTGGTGCATTTTTGATTGATATTTTTCAGATGCCTATAATTTTAACAGCAATTAATGTTTTTAAATGATAAAAGATTAATTATAATAAAAATAAATGGTAAAAAAAAATAATTATATCAAAAAATGGTAAAAAAATATTATATTAAAAATAGCTAGTATTTTCTAGGTTTATCTAGAAATTTACTAGTTATTTTTATTTTGTGAATAGGAACCATATTTAAAATACATTTGCTTAAATTAAATAAATGATTTACAATTAATCTACATGATTGTTTGTTTTAACAAAAAAATTACTTTGGGGGAGTGAAATGAAAAAATTTTTATTAGGGTTAACTCTTGTATTAGGATTGATAGGTTGTGGAGAGAAGAAAGAAGAAGCGAAAGCAGATGCAGGAAAACTTATTTTTTATGCAGGGTTACAAGAAGATCATGCTGCACTTGTAGCACAAGAATTTGAAAAAGAAACAGGAATAAAAACAGAGTTTGTAAGATTAAGTAGTGGGGAAACTCTTGCAAGACTAAAAGCTGAAAAAAATAATATGACAGCATCAGTATGGTATGGTGGACCAGTAGATGGTATGGTTGCAGCTGGAGAAGAGGGATTAATTGAAGCATATGAATCACCAGAAGCTAAAAATATAAATAGTGAGTTTAAAGATCCAAACGGTCTATGGACAGGAATTTATGTAGGATATTTAGGGTTTGTAGGAAATAAAAAAGTATTAGCTGAGAAAAAAATGGAAATGCCAACATCGTGGGCAGACTTATTGAAGCCAGAATATAAAGGTGAAATTGTTGTTGCTCATCCAGGATCATCAGGAACAGCTTATACAATGCTTGCAACACTTGTACAAGTTATGGGTGAAGATCAAGCGATGGAATATTTGAAAAAATTTAATGGTCAAGTAAGACAATATACAAAATCAGGAACTGCTCCAGGGAGAATGGTTGGAACAGGAGAAGCTACAATAGGAATTACTTTCCTTCATGATGGAATAAAATATCAAAAAGAGGGGTATACTGACATAGTTTTAGGAGCACCTTCAGAAGGAACAGGTTTTGAAATAGGAGGAGTTGCTTTATTAAAAGGAGCACCTGACCAAGAAAATGCAAAGAAATTTATTGATTGGGCTTTAAAAAGTAAAACACAAGAGTTAGGAAAAACAGTTGGGTCATTCCAATTTTTAACAAATAAAAATGCAGTTAATCCAGATGAAGCTAAAGTTGTAGCTGGATCAAAACTTATAAACTATGATTTTGATTGGGCTGGAAAAAACAAAAAAAGATTAGTTAAAAGATTTACTAAAGAGACAAATGCAGATGTTCCAAAGCAATAAGGGATAGTAATGGAGGAAACACATGAGTAACGAGTTAAAAATAAAGCTGAATCACGAAATAAAAAACATGAGAAAGCTTATTAATGATCCAGTACTATTAATTATAATTATTTTTTCTTTAATAGTTGTTTCATTTTTTGTTTTAGTTCCTATATATAACATTCTTTTAGAAAGTTTTAATGTAGGAAAAGGAATGTTTGGTATAGGAAATTATGTAGAGTCTTTTACTTCTAGTGGAAACGTAGAAACGATAGTAAATACGGTAGTTCTAGGGACAGTAACATCTTTAATTTCTTTAGTTATAGGTTTTTTCTTTGCCTATATTGCGGTTTATGTTAAGGTTTCTGGAAAGAAAGTATTTGACTTTATAGCAATACTTCCTATAATATCACCACCATTTGTAGTAGCCCTTTCTGCAATTTTACTTTTTGGAAGACAGGGAATAATTACAAGTAAACTTTTAGGGATAAAAGGTTTTGAAATTTATGGATTTCATGGATTAGTATTAGTACAAGTATTGAGCTTTTTTCCTATTGCATATATGATGCTGGTAGGACTTCTTCAGATGATAGATCCATCAGTGGAAGAGGCGGCAAGAGCTTTAGGCGCATCTAGATTTAAAACTTTTATGACTATTACTTTACCGCTTATGGTTCCTGGACTTGCAAATGCTTTTTTATTGGTATTTATTCAGTCAATAGCAGATTATGCAAACCCTTTTGTAATAGGTGGAAAATTTAATACTATTGCAGTAAAAATATTCCAAGAAGGTGTAGGTAATTATCAATTAGGTGTTGCAAGTGCTCTTTCTATGATATTATTATCTATGTCTATAACAATATTTGCTATTCAAAGATATTATACAAATAAAAAATCTTATATAACTGTAACAGGAAAAGCTTCGAGAGAAAGAGATTTAATTAGTAGTAAAAAAGTAGTTACATCAACATATGTTACACTTTCTATACTAAGTTTCTTTATAATAGGGATGTATATACTGATACCTATAAGTTCTTTTACTGAAATTTTTGGAGTTAAAAACAATTTTACTTTAAATCATTATAATGAAATATTTAGGTTTAAAAATAGAATAGCTCCTTTAATAACGACTACTCAGTTAGCAATAATAGCTACTTTTATAGCTAGTTTATTCTCTATGGTAATAGCTTTCTTAATAATTAGAAAACAATTTATTGGGAAAACTTTTATTGAGTTTACAACTATAATGGCTTTAGCTATTCCAGGAACAATAATAGGTATTGGATATGCACTTAGTTATAATCAAACATATTTTATACCATTCACAAATATTAGCTTGATTCCACCCCTTACAGGGACAGGGTTCATTATAATAATGGCCTTTATAATAAGAAGTCTTCCAGTAGGTGTAAGATCGGGAATGAGTGCTCTTAATCAAATAGATCCATCTATTGAGGAAGCGTCAACTATATTGGGAGCTAATAGTCATCAGACTTTTTTCAAAGTTACAATACCAATGATAAGAGAAGCTTTTTTCTCTGGTCTAATGTATTCTTTTGCAAGAAGTATGACTCTTGTTAGTACAGTGGTGTTTTTAATTTCTGCTAAATGGAAACTTTTAACCCCTGAAATAATGAATAATATTGATCAAGGAAGAATAGGAATAGCTTCAGCTTACTGTACTTTACTTATTGTAATAGTATCTTTATTTATGATATTAGTAAGAGGTTTAATGAAGATTTTCAGTTCTAATAAATAATAGTTGGAGTGTATAGCGATGAATAAGTCTAAAAAAATAGAGATAAAAAATTTAACAAAAACATTTATAACGAAGGGAAGAACTCTTAATGCAGTAAATAACATTTCCCTTACAATTGAACCTGGAGAATTTGTGTGTCTACTAGGTCCTTCAGGTTGTGGAAAAACAACAACTCTTAGAATGATTGCAGGATTTGAGATTCCTACAGAGGGTCATATTCTTATAGAAGACAAAGATATAGCTTACTTAACACCTGATAAACGAGACATATCTATGGTTTTTCAAAACTATGCATTATTTCCTCATATGAATGTATATGAAAATATAGCATATGGTCTAAAAATTCAAAAGAAGAGTAAGGAAGAGATAGCAAGAAGAGTAGATAGCATTTTAAAACTTATGAAGATGGAAAACTTTGCAGATAGAGTTCCTTCTCAAATGTCAGGAGGGCAACAGCAAAGGGTATCTTTAGCAAGAGCTTTAATTATGAATTCAGGGCTTTTACTTTTTGATGAGCCTTTATCAAATTTAGATGCTAAATTAAGATTGCATATGAGGGATGAAATAAGAAAGTTACAACAAGAAGTGGGGATAACGTCTATTTATGTTACTCATGATCAAGCTGAAGCTATGGCACTTTCTGATAAAGTTGTAATAATGAAGGACGGAGAAATTGCACAAGTAGGGACTCCAATGGAAATATATCAAAAACCAAATAGTGAGTTTGTTGCTAAATTTATAGGTAAAGCAAATATATTAACAGGAGAAATAGTAAGTAAAACAACAGATTCTATGGTCCTAAGTATAGCAGGTGCTCATTATGAGATAAATGAAGTTTCAAATAAAAATATTGGTGATAGTGTTAAGGTTGTAATAAGACCTGAATCAGTTGATTTTAATAAAAAAGATATAACGCTTAAAGTAGTAAAAAGCATATTTATGGGAGAAAATCATGAGTATGAAGTGCAGTATGGAGATGAAATAATTGAGCTAACTTTAAATAATCCTTATGGAAAAAAAGTTGCAAAAATTGGAGAGAATCTTGAATTTGGTTTTGTTTTAGAATCTATTCATATTCTTGAAGAATAAAATATATATAATTAGGAGAGATAATGCGTTTAGATAAATTTTTAGTAGAATGTGGAATAGGAAGCAGAAAAGAGGTTAAGGAATTTATTGACTGTGGAAAAATTACAATCAATGGTATAATAGAGAAAAAAAATAATAAAGCTATTGATGAAAAATCAGATGAGATTAGTTATGAAGGAAAAAAACTGATTTTTAAAGAATTTAGATATTATATTTTGAATAAGAAACAAGGTTATGTTACCGCAGTAGAAGATTCAAGAGATAGAACAGTTATGGAACTTCTTCCTGATTGGGTTATAAAAAAAGATCTTTTTCCAGTTGGAAGATTAGATAAAGATACTGAGGGATTACTACTTTTTACTAATAATGGGAAACTTGCGCATGACTTAGTTTCTCCCAAAAAACATGTTGATAAAATTTACCACGTTGAATTAAGAGACGAAATTACAAGCGAAGGGATAAAACTTCTTGAAGATGGAGTAGATATAGGTGGTTATGTAACTAAACCAGCAACTGTAGAGACTATAAACTCTAAGTTAATACACCTTAATATTCAGGAAGGTAAATTTCATCAAGTAAAGAAAATGTTACATGCTATAGGTAACGAGGTAGTCTTTTTAAGAAGAATAACTTTTGGAAAATTAATACTTGGAGAATTATCTTTAGGAGAAGTAATAGAGATTAATTTAGAAGACATACTTTAATAAGATTTGTATAAATACATGAAGTTTTTATAATAAAGTAAAAGCTAACCAAAATTAAAAATGGTTAGCTTTTTTATAAATAAAAATAACTAATAAAAAAAAGTATAAAAATTAGCAAATACATAATTTGACATTTTAAAAAAAAAGGTGTACACTTTGTAAATCAGACAAAATGTGTTTTTTTAGTGTTATATGTAAATAAAGAAATAAAAAATATAAAAAATGTTTTAATAGTGAATGAATTTGTAATTAAAGTTTTACTTATAAATATAGTTTTTAAAAATAATTTAAAAATTCAATAAAAAAATTTAGAATAAATTTATAAAGTAGTAAAAAATATAAAAATTAGAAACTAGGAGGTGAAATTTTACAAAAAATGATACTATTAAAACAAAAAGTAGGAGGAATTAAAGTATGAATGAGTTATTAGAAGTAGTAGTCAAGATTAACAGTTTTTTGTGGGGAAATTTTTTAATGATCCTTCTAGTTGGAACGGGAGTTTATTTTACTTTGTTGTTAAGATTTGTTCAAATTAGAAAATTTAAAGATGGAATAAAGAGAATTACAGGAAGTTTTACTCTGAATGGTGAAGAAGCTAATAAAGAGGGAATGTCGTCTTTCCAGGCTTTAGCTACGGCTATTGCAGCACAAGTAGGGACAGGGAACTTAGCAGGAGCAGCAACTGCCATTGTATCAGGGGGACCTGGAGCAATATTTTGGATGTGGATTAGTGCATTCTTTGGAATGGCTACAATATATGCAGAAGCAGTTTGTGCTCAATTATTTAAAAAGAGAGTAGGGGATCAGATTTCTGGAGGACCAGCATATTATATTGAAGAAGCTTTTTCAAATAAGATTATTGCTAAATCTTTAGCGATATTCTTTGCAGTAGCATGTATAGTAGCTCTTGGATTTATGGGGTGCGCTGTACAATCTAATTCAATAGGGGAAGCTTTTAATAAAGCTTTTGGAATAAGTCCTGTAATTATTGGTATCATGGTAGCGCTGTGTGCTGGATTTGTATTCTTTGGTGGAATAGGAAGAATAGCATCAGTAACAGAAAAAGTAGTTCCTATTATGGCGGGATTATATATTCTAGCTTGTTTAATAATATTAGTTATGAACATAGATAAATTACCAGGTGCTATATCAACTATATTTTATTCAGCTTTTAATCCACAAGCCGCTTTAGGAGGTGCTTTAGGAATAACAATAAAGCAGTCTATAAGATATGGAGTATCAAGAGGACTTTTCTCTAATGAGGCAGGGATGGGATCAACACCTCATGCCCATGCAGTAGCTAAAGTTCTACATCCTAATGAACAAGGAATAGTAGCTATAGTTACAGTATTTATTGATACCTTTGTAGTATTAACAGGAACAGCACTAGTTCTTGTAACTTCAGGAATTACAGGTGCAACAGGGATTACATTAACACAACTAGCTTTCCAAACTAGTATGGGAGCTTTTGGTGGACCATTTATAGCAGTGTGTTTATTCTTCTTTGCTTTTTCTACTATAATAGGGTGGTATTTCTTTGGAGAAGCAAATATAAGATATTTGTTTGAAAAAAATAGTGCTATAAATGTTTATAGAGTAATAGTTATGTTGATGATCATACTAGGTTCAGCATTGAAAGTTGAGTTAGTATGGGAATTGGCAGATATGTTTAATGGTTTAATGGTTCTTCCAAACCTAATTGCAATATTATTATTAAGCAAATTAGTTAAGAAAAACATGGATGAATTTGAATCTATAAAATAATTGAATGATAAAATAATAAAAAATTAATCATAAAGAAAGACCTTTCTAATAACTATTGCTCAAGTTATTAAGAAAGGTCTTTCTTTATGATTCTATTTAGTAAATTTATTTCAGAATTATTTTTTTTTGTTAATTAAATATTCATCAATCTCTTCAGCTGCTTGTTTTCCAGCACCCATTGCAAGAATAACTGTAGCGGCACCTGTAACTATATCTCCACCAGCATAAACTCCTTCTCTAGAAGTTTTTGTAGTCCCTTCTCCAGCTTTAATATAATTGTATTTTGTAAGTTCAATTCCAGATTTATTAGTTATAATTGGATTTGAAGTTGTACCTAAAGACATAATTACAGTATCTGCTTGAACAAAGAAGTCTGTTCCCTCTATAGCTTTAACTTCAGCTCTTCCTCCATCAGCAGGTTGAGAGAAGTGCATTTTAAGACATTTTAATCCAACAACATTTCCATGATCGTCACCTAATACTTCAAGTGGGTTAGTTAAAAATCTAAATTTAATTCCCTCTTCCATAGCATGATGAATCTCTTCTAATCTTGCAGGTAAATCCTCTTGTCTTCTTCTGTAAACAACAGTTACCTCAACACCAAGTCTAGCTGCAGTTCTAGCTGCATCCATTGCAACGTTTCCCCCACCAACGACAATAACTTTCTTTCCTAATTTAACAGGAGTATCATAGTCAGCTTCATGAGCTCTCATTAAATTGATTCTTGTTAAAAATTCATTTGCAGAAGTTACACCATTTAAATTCTCACCAGGAATATTCATAAATTTAGGTAATCCAGCTCCAGAACCGATAAATATAGCATCAAATCCTTTTTTACTGAATAATTCATCTATTGTATAAGTTTTTCCTACGATATAATTTGTAACAAATTCAACACCAAGTTTCTTAATATTTTCAATCTCTCTTCTAACAATATTATCTTTTGGAAGTCTAAATTCAGGAATACCATAAGTTAAAACCCCACCTAGTTCATGAAGAGCTTCATATACAGTAACAGAATATCCTTTTTTAGCAAGCTCAGATGCAGCTGTTAACCCTGAAGGTCCACTACCTATAACTGCAACTTTTTGACTTTTCTTTTCAGAAATTTCGCTACCTGGGTGATGATCTAACATCCAATCTCCAACAAATCTTTCAAGTCTTCCAATTTTTACAGCTTCACCTTTTATTCCAACTATACACTTTTCTTCACATTGTGTTTCTTGTGGGCATACTCTACCACAAATAGCTGGAAGTAATGTGTATTTAGCTAAAACTTCAGCAGAACCTTTTAAATTATTTGTCTTTATTTCTTTAATAAAACCAGGGATATCTATTCCAACAGGACACCCTTCACGACATTTAGGATTTTTACATTCTAGACATCTAGTAGATTCTTTTAAAGCTTCATCGATGTTATATCCATATGTAACTTCTAAAAAGTTTTTAACTCTCTTTTCAGGTTCGTACTCTCTCATAGGAACAGCTTTTTTCTTGTCGAAAGGTTGCTCTATATTTTCATCAATAGAGTCATGACCACATCCACAACCTTTAGCGTGCTGTTTGTAGCCATCTTCAGCACTTAAAAGTGATTTTCCTTCTTCAGTTTTATACATATTTTGACGTCTCATAGCTTCATCAAAATCAACTAAATAACCATCAAACTCAGGACCGTCAACGCATGCAAATTTAATATCTTTTCCAATAGAAACACGGCAAGCTCCACACATTCCAGTTCCATCAATCATTAGAGGATTTAAACTTACAACAGTTGGTAAATTGTACTCTTTTGCTTTTAGTGTTGAGAATTTCATCATAGGAAGTGGGCCGATAGAGATGAGTTGATCATAATTTTTTCCTAATTCTTCAACTAGATATGTCATCATATTAACAACATTACCTTTTAAACCTAGAGAACCATCATCTGTACATACATATACATTATCTGTTAATTTTCTAATTTCATCTTCTAGTATAAGAAGGGACTGGTCTCTTGCACCTAGGATTACATCATAATCTAGATTGTTTTCTGTCATCCATTTAAGTTGAGGATATACAGGAGCTATTCCAACTCCTCCACCAATGAATAAGAATTTTTTCTTTTTTAATTCCTCCATAGGAGTATCTATTAATTCACTATAGTGACCTAAAGGACCTGAAATATCTTGAAATCTTTCGCCCACTTCTAATTTAGACATATCTAAAGTACTTTTTCCTAAAATTTGATAAACGAGAGTTATACTTTTTCTCTCATGATTAAAATCACAAATTGTAAGAGGTACTCTTTCACTCTTTTGATTAGTTTTTACAATAACAAAATGTCCAGGCTTTGCACTATACGATAGTTCCTTTGCTTTAACTTCCATTAAACAAATTTTCTCAGAAAGCCATCTTTTTTCTAAAATTTCAAACATAAAATCCTCCTAGTTCTCTAAATTATGGTTTTTATTGATAACACATGGTAGCACATTTTCTTGATTAATTGAAATAAAAATATAAAATTTTTTATCACTTTGTACTGTTATGAAAAAAAAGTCCTCTTTTAAAATAAAATGATTTTTTATAAAACATTCTATTGATTTTATAAACGTTTGAGTATATAATAAAGACAAATCATGATTAAGAAGGTGAAGAAGTGAAAACTTTAATCTTATCAAATAATCCTTTAACACAGAAAAACACACTTGTTTTTGAAGGAAATTTCCATTATTTACAGAACAAAACTTTGTTAGAGATACTTCTGCAAGCAAGAGATTATGTGCATTTAGGACACGAATTATTAACTCATCCCTTAACAGGAAGTATAAAACCTAGTGAAACAATGTATAAATCTATAATTTTATCTCATAAAGCAAAAGAAACAGTTGATTTAGCATCTTTAGAAAAAATTGAAAACTGTATAGCAATAACAAAAAAAATGCTAAGTGACTCTAAAATAATTGTGTACCCAGATGATATAAAAGATGATTTTCAGCTTATTGATTTCTCTCTTTTAAAAACGGGACTAGAAAGTATCAATCAATTTTGTTAAAATATTATTACAACATTATTTAGGAGGGTTTCATGGAAAAAAATATTTACGATATTATAATCATCGGAGCAGGACCAGCTGGACTTTCTGCAGCATTATATGCAGGTAGATCAAAGTTAAATACTCTTGTTATAGAAAGAGGACTTGGAGGTGGTCAAATAGCTATTACCGATGAGGTTGCGAACTACCCAGGATCTCTTCATCATGAAGGAGCAATAGAAACTACAGGTCCAGAACTTGTAAAAAGATTAATAAATCAAGCTGAGCACTTCGGAGCTAAAAAAATACGTGCAACAGTTCAAAGTGTAGATTTTACTGGAGATATAAAAAACGTAGTAACAACAGATGGAACAACTTATTCAGCTAAGTCAATTATAATAGCAACAGGTGCACTGCCTAAAAAATTAGGATGCCCAGGTGAAGCTGAATTTACAGGAAAGGGAGTTTCATATTGTGCAACATGTGATGCAGATTTCTTTACAGATTTAGAAGTTTTTTGTGTAGGTGGAGGATATACTGCAGTGGAAGAAGCATTATATCTTACTAAATTTGCTAGAAAAGTAAATCTAGTAGTAAGAAAAGACCATGTTAGATGTGCACTTACAGTTTTAGAGAAAGCTATGAATCATCCAAAGATAGAGATTCATTACAATACTGAAATTTTAGAAATTAAAGGTGATGGAATAGTAGAAAGCACACTTATGTATAACAATAAAACTGGAGAAAAATATGAATATCATGCAAGTGAAGAAGATGGTACATTTGGAATATTCATGTTCGTAGGATTTAATCCAAATACAGAGTTATTTAAAGGGCATGTAAATATGGATGAGTGTGGATATATTTTCACTGATGAAAATATGTTAACTAATGTACAAGGAGTATATGCTGCAGGAGATTTAAGACCTAAGTTGTTAAGACAGGTAGTAACTGCTACGGCTGATGGAGCAATTGCTGCTACAGCTGCTGAAAAATATATTTCTGAGCATTTTAAAGACTAATTCAAACTAGAAATAGTGAATAAGGAATAGTAAATACTGAGTATAGAAAATTAGCAATAACTAGTAATATAGTTAAATAATATATAATTATTCAATAATAATTAGTAATTAATTGATAAAATTTTCAAATTACTAATTATTGTTGGAAAATAAACTTTATTTTTGAAAAAAAGTTTATTATAAAATTTTATCTACAAAACTTTTTATATATAGGAGGAATTAAACATGTTTGAGTTAGACAAGGACAATTTTGATGCACACGTTATTGAAAGTAAAGAGTTAGTATTAGTTGATTATTTTTCAACAGGGTGTGTACCATGCCAAGCTTTATTACCGCAGCTTGAGGAACTTCAAAATGAATTTTCAGGAAAAATTAAATTTATGAAGTTTAATACATCTAATGGAAGAAGACTTGCAATTAGAGAAAAAATTATGGGGTTACCAACAATTACTGTTTACAACAATGGAGTAAAAGTTTGTGAAGTAACAAAAGAGGAAGCAACAGTAGAAAATATAAGAGAGATGATAAAAAAAGTATTGTAATTAAATAATTAAAGAAAGAGTCACCACATTAATTTTACTATTTAAGTTTTTAATTTTTATTAAAATAGATATTTAAAAAAGGGGGTAGGATTAATTTGCGTTTAGAAATTGGAAACATTGTTATTAAAAATATTGAGTTTTGTTCTGAATCAAAAATTGAGAATGGAACGCTTTTTATTAGTAGTGATGAAGTAAGAAAGATTGTTTTAGAAGATGAAAAGATTTCGAATGTTAAAATCGAACTTGCAAAACCAGGAGAATCTATTAGAATTACACCTGTAAAAGATGTTGTTCAACCTAGATATAAGGTTTCAGGAAGAGGAGGAATATTTCCAGGAGTTATAGCTAAAGTAGATACTGTTGGTGAGGGAGTTACTCATGTTTTAGAAGGTACTGCTGTAGTAACTTGTGGAAAGATTGTTGGGTTTCAAGAGGGAATTGTTGATATGAAAGGAATAGGTGCTGAATATACACCTTTTTCAAAATTAAATAACGTTTGTCTTGTTATAGAGCCTGTTGAAGGGATAAACCAATATGAGTATGAAGCAGCTGCTAGAATGGCTGGTTTCAAAGTTGCTACATATTTTGGTGAATTATCTAAGAATTTAAAGCCTGATTCAGTTGAGGTTTATGAGACTAAACCACTTTTTGAACAAGCTAGCCAGTATCCAGAACTACCAAAAGTAGGATATGTATATATGTTACAAACTCAAGGGTTATTACATGATACATATGTTTACGGTGTAGATGCAAAAAAAATAGTTCCAACTCTATTATATCCAACAGAGATAATGGATGGAGCAATAGTAAGTGGAAATTGTGTATCAGCTTGTGATAAAAATACAACTTATCATCATTTAAATAATCCAATTATAAAATCACTTTATGAAAAACATGGAAAAGAGATTAATTTCTTAGGGGTTATTATAACAAATGAAAATGTATTCCTTGCTGATAAAATGAGATCTTCAGATTGGACAGCTAAACTTTGTAAACAACTTGGTTTAGATGGAGCAATAGTTTCTCAAGAAGGTTTTGGAAATCCAGATACAGATCTTATAATGAACTGTAAAAAGATAGAAGCAGAAGGTGTAAAAACTGTAATAGTAACTGATGAGTATGCAGGAAGAGATGGTTCTTCTCAATCTCTTGCAGATGCAGATGTTGCAGCAAATGCTGTTGTTACAGGTGGAAATGCAAATGAAGTGATAGTTTTAGCTCCAATGGATAAAGTAATTGGAACTTTAAATTATACAGACAAAATTGCAGGTGGATTTGATGGATCTCTAAGACCAGATGGGTCTATAGAAGCTGAAATTCAAGTTATCACTGGTGCAACAAACGAATTAGGATTTAATAAATTGTCTGCGAAGTTTTATTAGTCAGTATTAATCGCGATTAGTAAAATGTCGTTAAAAATTAAAAAAATTAAAAATTATATTAAGGAGGAAACAATGAACATTTTTGATAATAAAAAAGTTGTTATCATTGGGGATAGAGATGGTATTCCTGGTGAAGCAATAAAAGAATGTGTATTAACAGCTGGAAATGTTGAAGTATTATTCGCAGCTACAGAATGCTTTGTCTGAACGGCAGCAGGTGCGATGGATTTGGAAAATCAAAAAAGAATTAAAAATTTAGTAGATGAGCATGGTGGCGAAAACATAGTGGTTGTTTTCGGAGCTGCCGAAGCTGAAGCTGCAGGTTTAGCAGCAGAAACAGTAACAATTGGAGATCCGACTTATGCAGGAGCACTAGCTGGTATAGAGTTAGGACTTAAAGCATATCACGCTCTTGAGCAGGAGTTTAAAGAATCGGTTGATCCAACTGTATACGATGAGCAAGTTGGTATGATGGAAATGGTTCTAGATGTTGATGGAATTTCTGAAGAAATGAAAAAAATAAGAACAGAGCATTGCAAATATTAATTTGTCAGCAGAAGCAGTTATCTATTGTTTAAATTTTGTTGATCTTAAAATTAGGAGGAAAAATGGCAAAATTGAAAGTAGTTCACTATTTAAATCAGTTTTTTGCCAATGTAGGTGGAGAGGAGATGGCACACATCGAACCTGAACTTAGAGTTGGTGTAGTAGGTCCTGGTCAAGGACTACAAGGACTGTTGAAGGATGAAGCTGAAATAATCTCAACGATTGTTTGTGGAGATTCATACTTTAATGAAAATTTAGATATAGCTTTACCTAAAATATTAGAGATGATAAAGGGGCAAAATCCCGATATATTTATAGCAGGACCTGCCTTTAATGCAGGAAGATACGGGGTAGCGTGTGGTACTATTGCAAAAGCAGTGCAAGAGGAATTAAAAATTCCAGTTATCTCGGGAATGTATATAGAAAATCCAGGTGTAGATATGTTTAGAAAAGATATTTACATTGTTTCTACAAAAGATTCAGCAGTAGGTATGAGAGATGCATTACCTAAAATTGCGGCATTAGCACTTAAAATGGCTAAAAAAATGGAAATAGGTTCTCCAGAAGTTGATTGTTACATTCCAAAAGGTGTAAGAAAAAATTACTTCGCTGAAAAGAATGGAGCAACTAGAGCTGTAGAGATGTTAGTAAAAAAACTTTCTGGAGAAGAATTTGTAACTGAGTATCCTATGCCTAACTTTGATAGAGTAGCGCCAGGAAAAGAGATATTAGATTTATCAAAAGCTAAAATAGCTCTTGTAACTTCAGGAGGGATTGTTCCAAAAGGAAATCCAGATAGAATAGAATCGTCTTCAGCTTCTAAATATGGAGAGTATTCGATTGATAACATGGGAGAAACTGCTCATGGAGGATATGATCCTGTTTATGCAAATGCAGATCAAAATAGAGTATTACCTGTAGATGTATTAAAAGATTTAGAAAAAGAAGGAGTTATAGGGTCTATTTTCCCTTATTACTATACAACAGTTGGTAATGGAACTTCTGTTAAAAATTCAAAAGCATTTGCTAGTGAATTCGCAATGAAATTAATTTCTGAAGGTGTAGATGCAGTTATATTAACATCTACTTGAGGAACTTGTACTCGTTGCGGAGCAACGATGGTAAAAGCAATTGAAGCTACAGGAATTCCAGTTGTGCATATTTGTACAGTAGTACCAATTTCATTAACTGTTGGAGCTAATAGAATTGTTCCAGCTGTAGCTATTCCATATCCACTAGGAAATCCTAATTTAGAGCCAGTGGAAGAGAAAAAATTAAGAAGAAAAATAGTTGAAAAGGCACTAGTAGCTTTAACAACACCAGTTATAGAGCAAACTGTATTTGAAAAATAAAATATTATAAAATTTTGGAGAATTATCACTATAAGCTCCGAGAGTAAAGTGTTATTCTCGGGAGCTTAGAAGATAATTCTCTTAAATTAATAGGAGGAATTGTAAAGATGAACTACGCTGTTTTAAAGAATGCTGCATACACATTAATTCACACTCCTGATATGATACTTCATAACGGAACTACTCAGACAATGGAGAAATTAATAAATCCTGATTCTGAATATTTGAAAGTTATAAAAAATCATTACAGAACTTATGAGGATATATTGTCATATCCACCTAATCAAACTTATATTGGAAATGTTACTCCAGACGAATTAAAAGCTTTAGGAAAAACATGGATGGATGTTAAAGTTCCTGGAAAAAGAATTGGAAAAACAGGGGAGTTAGTTCCCCAAGACGAATTTATAGCTATGCTTAAAATATCTGATGTATTTGATTTGGTACTTTTAGAAGAAAAATTTGCAGCTCAAATGGTAGAAAAATGTAGAAATTCTGAGCTTTTTATAGAAGAGGATTTTAAAAAAATAAAAGGTGTACCTTTAGCTGATATAGAAAACGCAATAAAATTAGAGCACTGCGAAGTAATATATAATAATGAAGTACTAGTTGGATGTGTTAAGAGAGCTCATGATATAGATGTAAACTTGAATGCACATGTTATTTTTGAAAACTTAGTAGTAAAAGCTTCAGGAGTAATAGCATTTAGACAATTAACTTTAAGATGTGGACTAGATCCTTCAGAAGTTGATTATGTAATAGAGTGTTCTGAAGAAGCTTGTGGAGATATGAATCAAAGAGGTGGAGGAAACTTTGCAAAATCAATAGCTGAACTATGTGGTGCTGTAAATGCAACTGGGTCTGACTTAAGAGGTTTCTGTGCTGCTCCTACTCATGCTCTTATTAATGGTGCTTCCCTTGTAGCTGCTGGAACATATAATAATGTTGTTATTGTAGCAGGTGGAGCGACAGCTAAATTAGGAATGAATGGAAAAGATCATGTTAAAAAAGGATTACCTATTTTAGAAGATCTTGTAGGTGGATTTGCTGTGTTAATTTCTAAAAATGATGGGGTATCACCTATCATAAGAACTGATTTAGTAGGAAAACATACTGTTGGAACAGGTTCTTCACCTCAAGCTGTTATGACAGCTCTTATTTCTAATCCATTAGAAAAGGGTGGTTTAAAAGTAACTGACATTGATAAATATTCGGTAGAGATGCAAAACCCTGATATAACAAAACCAGCAGGAGCTGGGGATGTCCCTGAAGGTAATTATAAGATGATTGCTGCTATTGGAGTAAAAAGAGGAGATATAGGAAGAGAACAAATAAATGAATTTATGGAAAATCATGGAATGCCTGGTTGGGCTCCAACACAAGGGCATATCCCTTCAGGAGTACCATATTTAGGTTTTGCTAAAGATGGTTTAACTACAGGTTCATTAAATAAAATAATGGTTGTAGGAAAAGGTTCACTTTTCTTAGGAAGAATGACTAACTTATTTGATGGAGTATCTGTAATTATTGAGAGAAATAATGGAGTTACAGAAACTAACGCAGGAAATTTAGCTGAAGAAGTTAGAAAGGCTGTTGCTAATTCTTTAAGAGAATATGCAGCTCTTCTATTAGATAAATAATTGGAGGAAGATGTAGTATGGCTATAAAAAGATTAGTTGGTGAAGCTTTTTTAAGTGCTGCAGATTTCATCGAAGGAAAAATTTCTGCAGAAAAAATTAGAATAGGAGTCACAGTTCTTGGAAGTGAACATGGAGTAGAAAATGTATTGTCAGGAGCAAAACTGGCTAGTAAACTTTCAGGAGTTGAAATTGTAATAATAGGGCCTAAAAATAGTACAGGGTTTGAAACTCATGAAGTTGAAACAGAATCAGAAGCACATAAAAAAATGGAAGAATTACTTGATAGCAAGTCTATTAGTGCGTGTGTTACAATGCATTATAATTTTCCAATAGGAGTATCAACAGTAGGAAGAGTAATATCTCCTGCTCTGGGAAAAGAAATATTTATTGCAACAACTACGGGAACATCTTCAACTGATAAAATAGAAGCAATGATCAAAAATTCTATTTATGGAAATATTGTAGCTAAGTCATGTGGAATAGAAAAACCTAAAATTGGAATTTTAAATATTGATGGTGCTAAAGCTGTTGAAAGAGAGTTAAAAAATCTTATAAAAAATGGTTACGATATGGAACTTGCTACTTCTCAAAGAGCAGACGGTGGATCATTTATGAGAGGAAATGACCTATTAACAGGGTCTGCAGATGTTATGGTTTGTGACTCGTTAACAGGAAATATTTTAATGAAGCTATTCTCTTCTTATTCTACAGGTGGTAGTTATGAAGCAATAGGTTATGGTTATGGGCCTGGAATAGGATTTGGTTATGATAGAACTGTTTTTATTATATCTAGAGCCTCAGGTGCAGCTGTAATTAAAGGTGCAATTGAATATGCTTATGAAGTTTCTAAAGGAAATCTTTCTAAAGTAATAGAAAATGAAAATAAAAAACTTAAGAGTGCTAAGTTTCAAGAGATTATAGATGGATTAAAGACTTCTAAAGTTTCAGGACCGGGAAGTGTAGCTCCTACAAAATCAGATAAGCCATTGCCACAAAAAGAAGTTGTAACTGCTGATATTTCAGGGTTAGATGTAATGGATTTAGACGATGCAGTTTTATTATTGATGAATGAAGGAATTTATGCTGAATCTGGAATGGGATGCACAGGACCAATAATTTTGGTAAATACATCTAATAGAGATAAGGCAACAAATTTATTAATTAAAAATAAATTTATTAGTGAAAAATAAAAAAATAAAAAAATAGGTAAAAAAGAGATTCCAGGCATTGTTCTGCATTGGAAGCTTCTTTTTGCCTATTTTTTTATTTTTTATTAAATTTTTTGAATTACATAGTATCATGTATGTAATAAATGAAAAAATAATAAAGAAGATTTAGTATATGATAAATTTATTTTGTGATTATAATATAAAATAAAAATAATATTATAACTAGAGAATAATATTATAATAAAATAAGATTATTGAAAAAGGAAATAAAAAAAGGAAGATATGAGGTGAATAATAGAAAAATAAGGAGAAATAATGCTAGCGAATCAGGTAAAAAATGCAGGGATTTTGAGAAGTATGATAAGTTTAAATAATTTAATACAGGAAGAAATAAAAATTGTTTTAAGTGAATTTCCAATAAATTATTTGGAGTATAGCATTTTGACATATGCTAGTCAGAATATAGTGACACAGTATAAAATAGCAAAAGAGTATAATATGTCTGTTCAAAGAATAAATCAAATTATTGCAACTCTAGAAAAAATTGAATTTATTACAAAAAAAGAGGTGAAAATTAATGGTCGAATAGCCAAGGAGATAATTATAACTGCTCAAGGGCAAAAAAAAATAAAAAAAATAAATGATAAAGTAGTAAAAATACTTGAAATGAAGGATATAGATGCTAATTTGCTAAATTCTTTTGATAAAAGTTTAAAGGTATTTCTTGAAAATTTATCAGCTAAAAATTCTATAAAAAATTTAATAAAAATTTAATAATTATATTTTATAAAAAAATATAGCGTTTCAATTCAAAAGAAAGTATAATGATAACTACATTCTAAAAGAGGGGAAAAATGTTAGCTAACCAAATAAAAAATGAGGGTATCCTTAGAAACTTAATAAGTCTTAATAATTTAGTACAAAGTGAAATTGAATTTTTTTTGGATAAATTGCCAATTAACTATTCTGAGTTCAGTATTTTGATGTACATTTCTCAGAATGATATTACGCAATATATGATATCCAAGAAATATCATATTTCTGTTCAAAGAGTAAATCAAATTATAAATAAGCTAGAAAGATATGGGTATATTAAAAAAATTGATGAAATTAAAAACGGAAGAGTAGGAAAAAGATTAGTTATTGACTTAAAAATTGAACAGCAGTTAGATGAAATAAATAATGGTTTAATAGAAATTTTTAAAAATAAAAATATTGATCACGAAAATTTAATTATATTTAATAAAACATTAAAAATTTTCTTAAATAATTTAAAAAGCCAAGGATAAAATAAGAAATGAGGTTTTTAAGTTAAGGTAAAAAATTACTTTAGTTTAAAAATCTCATTTTTTTTATTATAAAAAAATAATAATTTAAAAAAGAAAAAAACTTAATAATAAAAAAACTTTGAGTCACTGTGTAGAGCTGCAGTAACTTGGAGTTTTTTTTTATTATTAAATCTATAATGTTTTCATGATATATATAGCAAATATATCATTGGAAACTTTATAATACAAAATTTTAACTATTTGAATAATAAATAAATTTGACTATAATTTAACTTAAATGCAAAGCTATTTCAGTGATTAGTCAAATAAAAAAAATAAAAAAATAAATATAAAATTACAATTTAGGAAAAATAAAAATTAAAAAAGTATTAAAGTGGAATTATGAAAATATTTTTTTTATTATATAAAAAAACTTAAAAAAAACTTTTTCAAAAGTTAATAAAAAAAGGGGAGAGAAATGAGTGTTTTAGAAAAGATAAAAAATCTTTTTGTGCGGAAAATATTTTTTTTAAAAATGGTAGTGATACTTTTTAATGTGAGTATTCTAGCGGAAGCTAATCCTAGTGGAGAAAAATTGGTTACAAGAGTTATGTCAATAGGGCCTGCAACTGTGACAACTAATTTGATTATGTTTTCAGAAGCTACTTTAATAGGGAACACACCAATATCAGGAACATTACGAGGTGTTACGTTTATGTCGTTTTCACATAATAAAAATGCCGAAGCTGACGGAGTGTATTACATGTCAGGTGATTATCAGATAAGCGATGATCTAAAAGGGGAATATAAGATTAGTAATGTCAGAGCGACGGTAACTAATTCCAGCTCAGCAAGTGTAGATATAGATGCTGAAGAGAATTGGATAGATGTAGAAATTGACGATTATAAGGCAGATGATGTAAATAGGGTAGCCACAGTAGAAATTATAGGAGACTTAACATATACAACAGGAAGGGGAGAAGTAGGAAAAGGCTCAGTTAATGTGACTAACAATATATCAGCAATATCTCATAGCCCAGTTACAGCATTAATAAATAGTCCAATAGAAGTAAATCAGGCAATAACACTAAATGCACAGCCTTTAAATTTTGGAAACGTAATTCCTCTAACTGGAAAATATGAAAAAGAATCATTGATAGGCATTACAGGGGCAAGAGGAACAGATGTAACAATTAGCTTAAATGGTGCAGTTGGGCAAGAAGTAAGTGAAAAACTAGTAAGTGGAAGAAACAAAATACCAATAACATATAAAATAGAAAATGGCTCTGGCAATATTATAAGTGAACTAAAATTAGAAGATAGTGGAACAGGAAGTGCAGCACTAAAAGGCATAATAGATAGTGATAATATACCGAGGGGTCAAGTAGGGGGTGCATATACAGGTTCGGTAACAATAGAAGTTGACTATAAATAGGGGGAAAGTTTTGGTGGTGAATAGGATAAATAAGAAAAAAAATGCAATATTTTTTATACGGAAAATCCATATAATGTTTTTTATGGTTAGTGCTATTGCTCTAAATGTAAAAGCTTATAGTGCAATATCAAAATTAGGAGCAACAGCAATAGTGCCAGTTGTAGCTACTATTCCAATATTAGAGCCAACTCTATCTTATAAAGGTTCTGGGATATCTCATATGGCTTTTATGAAACGTGACATAAATATAAATGGGGAAATAATAATGGGAATTACAAGTTACAAGCAAGTGGATAATGGTTTTGACGGAGTTGTTACTATAAAATATCCAAAATCAATAAATCTTGTAGCTTCAGAAGCTATAGGACTAATATATGGTGTCAAATTAGACTTTTCGGTAATAGGTGGAGAAACAGATAAAGGTAGTGGACCGGAGAGACAGATAGATCTTCTAGTACCTTTAGGTCAAGAGATATTAAAAAGTATAAATTATACTATAAGTGGAAATGCTCCTGTACCTGGAAAATATGAAGGGATGGCAGAATTCACTTTAGAATATAACTAAAAGTGGAGAAAGTATAGATGGGAAAATTAAATAGGAATTTATTAAAAATTTTAATTATGCTATGTCTATTTAAAAATACAACACTGGCATTTTCAGAAACGTCCAATGAAAATTTAAAAGAACAGAAATTACTCTCTGGAAAAGATGAAAAAATATATTTTAAAGAAGAAAAAGTTCTTGAAGAATCAGAAGGAATGCAAAGAGAATACAATGAAGGTGAGGAAGTATTAATAAAAGTAGATGTAAAAAAGAAAGAAGAATATGTTGAAGGAATAGTAAATAATGGAAAAATATATGTAAAAGAAGCAAGTTTTTTAGAAGTAATTGAAAGAAAAAACTTAAATAAGAACAAAATGGGAAACACTATAGAGATAGATAATGAAAAATATTATGATTTAGAAAATGATTATGAAAATTTAGGTTTAAAAAATTATTTCTTTGATAGAAAAACTATGAATATGAGAGTCACTCCAACTTGGGAACTTGCCTATGAGAGAGAAGAAAATATTTTAGATAGTAGAGAAAGGTTGAAAATTCAAAAGAAAAACAATAAAGATTCACAGTATGAAGAGGAAGAATGGAAGATGTGGACCTCTGGAATAATGGGAATAGGATATACGAGAACAGATGGAAATAACGAAAATAATAGTGGGTATATAAGATACACAAATAATCTATTATATGGCTCAACAAGTATAAATGCCACAATAGATGACAATAACGGGGATGCAGAAGGAAAATTAGATTATGCTTATTGGGAAAGAAATATCTTGAATAACAAAAGATTACTAATTGGAAATACATATAAACAATCTAACTATAGTGTATCAGATAATAGTGGTTCAATAACAGGAATAACATTAGGTTCAGAAAATAGTTGGGATAGCCAAATGAGAGTAACTCAAAAACAAGTAACTGGTTATGCTGCAACAGGTACTGTGGTTGAATTATATGAAAATGGTATATTAAAAGATTTTAAATCAGTAATAGATGGGCAGTATGCATTTAACGTTGACTTATATAATGGAAGCAAGAATTACACAATAAAAAAATATACTCCAGATGGTCAAGTGATAGTGGAGGAAGTAACCTTATTAGCTAGTGAAAGTGTCTTAGAAAAAGGGAAATTTGATTATTTAGTAGATGCAGGAGTAATAAAAAAGAAGGAAAGTAAAAGTACCTTTGGTGGAGAAGTGAAATATGGAATATTAAAAGATTTTACAGGTATTGTAGGGGGCTTTGATTTATATGATGATAATTACAGTAAACAGTCATTCTATAAAGTTGGAGAGGTAGGGATATTAGATATACCATACATAAAGGCTCCTCTTTATCATAGTATAGTCTATTCTAGCGATGGAGATGAAAACTCAATGTCAAAATATACATTGGGACTAACTCTTGGAAAAGATCAAATAAATTATAAAAATGAAGACTATACAAAATTAGATTTAAGATTTCAGTCTTTTACTAAAAAAAATGATGATTTATATTATGATTTTAGAGAGATGAAAGGATATAACTTAAAAGTAGGAACCTCCTCTCGTGAAGATACAAACGATGAGAAACATAGAACTTATTATGGAACTATATATAAAAGTTACGGTTTGTATTATACAAGTTTAGGATTGAATAAGACCAAAAATAAAACAACAGGAGAAACTGAAAACTATATATCACCAGGAATCTCCTATAGTGCCCCTAGTGGGAGTATGCTTAATAAATATATAGATACAATCTCTATATATTCAAATATTGGTGAAGAAAATACCTATGGAATTAGCCTCGGAAAAAATAATGCAGGGGAATGGGATTACTATTTAAATTATAATAATGACAGTAGTAACAGAAAAGAAATGATAGGGCTAATGGTTAGTTATACACCAGGTGGAAAAGTTAAGATGTCAACAAATATACAAAAATCACATTATAATAATAAACCGATAATCCAAAATACAGTGGAAACAAATATATATATAGGGCCACAAAAACCTAAATTTGATTATGCTAAAAACATGGGAAAAGGATCAGTTGCAGGAAAGGTTTATTTAGATAAGGATGGAAATGGAAAATTTGATGAAGGAATAGATAAAATAATAAAAAAATCTAAAATAGAGACATATAGAAACTCTACAATTGCAGATGAAAATGGAGAGTTTGTATTAGGAGGATTAGAAACCTATTCACCAGTAGATGTAAGAATTACTAGTGATGATGAAAACATTCCTTATTATGTATCAACGAACTCACATGAAAAAGTAAAGCTTAATCCAGGAGGGCGAAAGCAGTTAGATTTTGGATATAGGCCAGTAGTATCTATATCAACAGAGATAAACTTTGGAGAAAATTTTTATCGAGAGCAAGTTGTAGATATGCTAAGAGAGATGGAGATAGAATTTGAAAATATGCGGACTCATGAGAAGCATAAATATGAGTTTGGGAAAGATGATATGATAATAAAATCTCTTCCAGTAGGGGTTTATTCTCTGGAGTTAATATACAAAGGTGACAGTAATATAAAAATACATAAATCAAAACATTATTTAGCACTAAAGGAAACTGAAGAGAGTGAAATAACTTTTGATGTAGAAAAGCTAGATGAAAATAACTTTGTATTAACTGTGAAACAAGATTATAAGCAACTTTTCGTTAGCTTGGAACAACTATATTCCAGTTTAGAATTAGAGAAAAATAAATATATAGGTTATAAAAAGAAAGAGATAGAAAGGAGATAAATATGAAAAAAATATTAATAGGGCTACTATTAATAGTATTAGCAGTAACTACTTTTGCAGAAAGATCAGAAGGAGAACAAACTCCAATATATCCTGCAACATTATCGATACCAATAGAAAAGTCAAAAAATATAAAAGTATTTACTGTGTACAATACAACAACAGAAAGAAAAAGTTTTGAGATAGAGATTAAGAAGGAAGACAACTTTGGAGAGATATCTCAAGTATCTAAATATATAAAAGTATTTCCTAAAAGATTCTCATTAGAACCAGGGAAAAGTAAAGAGGTAAGGGTAAATGTAGAAAATATACCTGAAGAGATGTTAGGAAAAGGAGAATATAAGGCAGCACTTTTAATAAAAGGTTTATCATCAAAAGTAAATGAAAAATATGAATCTAAAGCGAAAAGTGGAGCAATAACAACTACCTTAAATATAAAAATAAATATAAGTATGGGAATCTATGTCCTAACCGGAAATGAATTTGAAAAAGTTGAAATTGAAAAATTTAGATTAAATAAAGCAACTAATATGTACGAAGCAAAGATAAAAAATACAGGAAACTATTCGTACCCAGTTGTTCTTAATATTTTAGATAAAAATAAAAATGTTTTATCAAAAAGAGAATCAATAAAAATATTCCCAGGAATAGCAACAGATATATCTTTTCCTGCAATAGTAAATTCAGACAAAATAGAAATTAAGTTTTCAGAGAAAGAAAAAAGTTTGAAGTTATATGAAATATCAGATTTATTATCTAATCAATAATCCTAAGAAGGTTATTATATAAAAATAAAAAGGAGATTAAAAATGAAAAAAATGTTATTAGTTTTATCTTTAGTAGCAGTTTCAACAGCGTATTCAGCTACTAACCAACTTTTAAAAGCGACGTTAACAGTAGTGGATCCAGCGTCAGAAGTAATTTTAACTACTAATACAAGAGCAATGCAATTTGGTACAGTGCCAATTGTAAATGGAGGAAATGCATCTACAAATGATGTGACTTTAAAAATTTCAGGAAATAATGCAAAGTCTGCAAAAATGAGTTTTCCAGATAAGGGGACATTAACAGTAAAGGGTGGCAAGGAAACTGTAGATATCCTATACATAACTAGCAATATTGTGGAGGGGGCATTAACAAATACAGGTGGAGTTCAGACAATTACATCTAAAGGGAATTTGGGAGATGGAACTACTGGAAATACCATGTCTACTGACCTAAAAGCCACTATGGCACTAAATGGAAAAGAAGCAGCTGGATTATATGAAGGTACAGTTACAATTGACGCACAATATAACTAATAAGGAGGAATAAAAGGTGAAAAAATTATTAATATTATTATCAATGGTAACTGCATCAGGAGCATACTCAGCAGTATCAACAACATTAGACGTAAATGCAACATTAATAAAGCCACTTACACTGGAATCTAGTGCTAAAGAGTTACAAGGATCAATAACTACAGCGGGAGGAGCAGTAGCTCTATCAACTGTAGACTTACTAGTAACAGGGATGTTGTCAGCTGACGTAAATGTTATAGCTCCTAAAGATGTAACGCTTTATGAAGTTGGAGGAACACAAGATATAGTATTACAATCTAAATTTTCGTCGACTGCGACTACGACAGGAACAACGTTGCAAACAAAGTTAACGTTAGATGCAGCAGGTGAAGTAACAACAACTTATAATCTAGAAGGAACAGTAAAAACAGGGATAAAAGTAGGGGCATCAAATAAGGCTGAATTTGTTGGAAATACAGATATTACAGTAGCGTACAACTAGTTTTAAGAGGTTAAAAAAATAAAAAATAGAAGAAACTGTAAGAAGAAACACCTTTTTACAGTTTTCTTCATAACAAATCGAAAATACGAAGTATCTGAAAATTAAATAACAAATTAAATAACGAAATAAATAATAAAAAAATTAATGAGAAAATAACGAACTAAGTCAGATTAGTTTTTATTATATAGAATAGGAAGCAAGATAATTTATTGGGGGAAAAGATGAAGGGAAGTATTGGAAATAATGAAATGATAAAAAGAAGATTAAAAAGCATTAGTAAAGGGAGAGTTTCAGTGACAGAGTCTCTATTAGTATTTTTTTTAATAACAGGAAGCCTAGGTTATTGCGAAGAATCTATACCTGATATAAAAAAAGTAGGATTTGGAACAACTAATACCTTGATACGTCAAGATGCAGATATAACAGTGGATTCAGGAGTGGGGATTTCAAGTAAAGGGAAACGAGGGATAGTAGAAAATACTGATAAGGGAATAATAAGAGTTAATGGAAATGATTCTATAGGAATATATGGAGAGGGAATTGTTACAAATAGAGGTGAAATAAAAGTAAGTGAAGGAATAGGAATAGAACTTACTAGTAATAGTAAAGGAAGCTCAAACCAGATAATTGGGAAAATTGATGTAAGCAATGGTGGAATAGGAGTGAAAGTTAATCCCTCTAAAGGAAGATTTGATAATCTTGGTCAAATAACTATAACAGGTAAAAATTCTATAGGGATATATACAGAAGCGATTGCAAGAAATGTTATAGGTGAAATAACTGTAACTGGCGGGACAGGGATAAAAGTTGGAAAAAATGGAACTGGAATAAATATGGGGACAATAACAGCTAATAATGCAGGTTCACGTGCAATGTATGGAACAGATGGAGGAATAGTAATAAATGAAACTTCTGGAATAATAAAAGGAAGTTCAAATAATACAATAGAAGTAAATGGGACAGGTTCATTAGGGATAAATAAAGGGAAAATAGAAAATACATCAGCTAATGGAATGTATGCAACGTTTGGGGCAACGATAAAAAATGAAAAAAGTGGAGTAATTTCAAATAAAGGAACAGATGGAATGAATGCAACAGGAATAGGTTCTTCTGCTTATAATGAAGGAAAAATTTCAAATACAGGGAATCCAGGTATGCGTTCTTCGCTAGGTGCGATGGCAATGAATAAAGGAATAATTTCAAATAAAAGTCAAAGTGGTATGTATTCAACAGGAATAGGTTCTTCTGTATATAATGAAGGTGAAATCTCAAATAATGGAGATTTTGGGATGGATATAACATTAAATGCAATGGGGATAAATACAGGGATTATAAAAAATGCTGGAAATAGAGGGATATATATAACAGGAACTGGTACAACAGCAACAAACAAAGGAGAAATCTCAAATATAGGCTTGTATGGAATGTATGTGAATTCTGGATCTTTTGCAACAAATGAGAGTGCAGGAATAATTTCAAACACAAATTCTTACGGAATGTATGTATTAGGAGCAGGATCAACAGGAACAAATAAGGGGACAATTTTTAACACTGGAGATTATGGAATGTATGCTTCAGGTGGAGGAAGCATATTAAATGAAGCAACAGGAACAATAAAAAATACAAAAGACTATGGAATGACAGCTGATGGAAAAGGAAGTACAGGAACAAATCTAGGTGAAATTTCAAATACAGGAAATTACGGAATGTACGCTTCAGGTGGGGGAACAGTAACAAATGATCAAGGAGCAACAATTTCAAACATAGGTATATATGGAATGGGAGCCAATGGATCAGGAAGTATAGCTATAAACAAATCAGGAACATTAGGGAAAATAATGATTTCAACTAATGTAGGAACAGCAGTGAATGAAGGAAAGTTAATCGATACCTCGATAATGAAAGCAGATGGTGGATTTGCAATAAATAGAGGAGAAATAGCTTCAACAGAAGAAAATGGAATGTATTCAACTAATGGAGGAGAAATTCTAAATGAAACGCAAGGAGTAATTTCAACAACAAAAGATTATGGTATGGCAGCCGATGGAAAAGGAAGCACAGGAATAAATAAAGGAATAATCTCAAATAATGGAAATTATGGGATGTACGCAAAAAATGAGGGTACAGTAACAAATGATCAAGGAGCAATAATTTCAAACACAGGTATATATGGAATGGGAGCCAATGGATCAGGAAGTACAGCAATAAATAAATCAGAAACATTAGGAAAAATAATGATTTCAACTAATGCAGGAACAGTAATGAATGAAGGAAAACTAATAGGTTCGTCAAGATTAGAATCAGATGGTGGATTTGCAATAAATAAAGGGGAAATAGTTTCAACAGAAGAAAAAGGGATTTATGCCTCAAATGGAGGAAACATTCTAAATGAAACAGGTGGAATAATAAAGAATACCAAAGATTACGGGATGGCAGCTGACGGGACAGGAAGTAATGGAACAAATCTAGGTGTGATTTCAAATGAAGGAAATTATGGAATGTATTCATCAAATGGAGGAACGGTAATAAATGACCTAGGAGCGACAATCTCAAATCATGGTATATATGGAATAGGAGCAGAGGGATTAGGGAGTACAGCAATAAATAAATCAGAAACATTAGGGAAAATAATGATTTCAACAAATTCAGGAACAGTAGTGAATGACGGAAAGTTAATAGATACCTCAAAGATGGAATCGGATGGTGGATTCGCAATAAATAGAGGAGAGATAAACACAACAGTAGAACACGGAATGTATGCATCAAATGGTGGAAACATATTGAATGAAACCTCAGGAAAAATTGCAACAACAAAAGATCATGGGATGACAGCAGATGGTGCAGGAAGTACAGGAATAAATAAAGGAACAATCTCGAATTACGGAAATTACGGAATGTATGCCCTAAATGAAGGAACAGTAACTAACGATGTAACAGGAGAAATTCTAACAACTGGTGAAATAGGAATGTTAGCACAAGGTGTAAAAGCAACTGCAATAAATGAAGGTATATTAGAGAGACAGATGCAAGCCACACAAGGTGGAACAGTAATAAATAAAGGGACTTTAAGACATAATGATACATATGGAATGAAAGCAACAGATGCAGGAAGTACAGCAATAAATCAGTCAGCAGTATCTTTAGAAAAAGGGATGTATGCGACAAATGGTGGAATAGTAATAAATGAAGTGGGAGCCACAATCACAACAACAGGTGCAACAGGAATGTGGGCCGAAGGGACAGATTCAGTAGCGATAAATAAAAGTGTGTTGAATAAAGAAATGCAAGCTACAGCAGGAGGAACGGTAATAAATGAGGGAACTCTAACACATAATGGAACATATGGTATGACAGCTACAGACACAGGAAGTACAGCAATAAATAAATCAACAGTAGCTCCACTAGAAAAAGGGATGTATGCATCAAATGGTGGAATAGTAATAAATGAAGTAGGAGCTACAATCACAACAGCAGGTGCAATAGGAATGTGGGCTGAAGGAACAGATTCAGTAGCAACAAATAGAAGTACATTGAACAAAGAGATGCAAGCTACAGCAGGAGGAACAGTAATAAATGAGGGAACTCTAACACATAGTGGAACATATGGTATGACAGCTACAGACGCAGGAAGTACAGCAATCAACAAATCAAGAGTAGCTCCATTAGACAAAGGGATGTATGCATCAAATGGTGGAATAGTAATAAATGAAGTAGGGGCGTCAATCTCAACAACAGGACCAATAGGGATGTGGGCCGAAGGAACAGGATCAGAAGCAATAAATAGAAGTACGTTAAATAAAGAGATGCAAGCCACTGCAGGTGGAACAGTAATAAACGAAGGAATATTAGCACATAATGGAACATATGCAATGACAGCAACAGATACAGGAAGTACAGCAATAAATAAATCAAAAGTAGCTCCATTAGGCAAAGGGATGTATGCATCAAATGGTGGAATAGCAATTAATAAAGGTGAAATTGCATATATAGGACTCGATGGAATGGTTGCAAATTTTGATGGTTCCATAACAAATGAAGGGAAAATAAGTAATACAGGAACTGGAGGAATGAAAGTAATTAGTGGAAAAAATACAGCAGCTACTAATCAAATTGGAGGAGTTATCAGTAATGGTTCAAACCAAGGAATGTACATAAATGAAGGTAATGGATTTAACAAGGGAGAAATCTCAAATACAGGAAATCAAGGAATGTATGGAGCATCAGGAGCAACAGTAACTAATGATGTAAATGGAATTATAAAAAATACAGGGACACAAGGAATGTATGTAGAGGGATCAAATTCTATAGCAACCAATAAAGGAACAATAGAAAATGGAGGACAGCATGGAATGTATGCAGCATCAGGATCACAAATAATTAATGAAACTGGAGCTGTAATTAAAAATAAATCTTCAAATGGAATGTATTCCACAGGAACTAATTCAATAGCAACAAATACAGGAACAATCTCAAATACAGGAAATAATGGGATGTACTCTGCATCAAGTGGAAAAGCAATAAATCAAGGAACAATTTCAAACACAGGTCAAACTGGAATCTATGTCGCTGCAGGAACAACATCAATCAATGATACAAATGGAGTTATAAAAAATAAAGATAAATATGGAATGTATATAACTGGAAATGGTGCAGTAGGTATAAATAAAGGATTAATTGAGAATGAAGGTGAATCTGGAATGCATGCTGTAGGAGGTAATGCAACAGCAAAAAATGAAGGAACAATCTCAAATACAGGAGGCGCAGCAATGCGTTTAGATACAGACGGACAGATTATTAATGAAGGAATAATTTCAAATAAAAGTGGATTAGGAATGTTTGCGTCGAAAAGTAGTGGAGGTAGTGTAATAAATAAGGGATTGATTTCTAATACTGGAACTACTGGGATGTCCTTAGAAGGTAAAAGTCATTCAACAGGAATAAATGATACTAATGGAATTATAAAAAATACAGGGAGTACAGGAATTAGTGTAATAAGTTCTACAGCAACAAATAAGGGATCTATAGAAAATGGAGGGATGTATGGTGTCTATGCAAGGTCAACAGGAAAGATAATAAATGACACATCAGGAAAAATTTCTAATAATGGTGATTTTGGAATATATGTTACAGATATAGGAGCATCAGGAACAAATAAAGGAACAATTTTCAATAGTGGAAATTACGGGATGTATGCATCAAATGGAGGAAATATTCTAAATGAAACAGGTGGAGTAATAAAGAATACCAAAGATTATGGAATGTATACAGATGGAGCTTCAGGAATAAATAAAGGAACAATCTCAAATGAAGGAAACTATGGGATGTATGCATCAAATGGTGGATCAGTAATAAATAACCAAGGAGCAACGATTTCAAATACAGGTATATATGGAATGGGAGCTGACGGATCAGGAAGTACAGCATTAAATAAATCAGAAACATTAGGGAAGATAATGATTTCAACTAATTCAGGAACAGTAATGAATGAAGGAAAATTAATAGGTTCATCAAGATTAGAAGCAGATGGTGGATTTGCAATAAATAAAGGGGAAATAGCTTCAACAGAAGAAAATGGAATGTATGCATCAAATGGAGGAAGCATTCTAAATGAAGCAATAGGAACAATAAAGAATACCAAAGATTATGGAATGGGAGCTGATGGAATAGGAAGTAAAGGAACAAATTTAGGTGTGATTTCAAATGAAGGAAACTATGGGATGCGTTCATCCAATGGAGGAACAGTAATAAATGACCTAGGAGCGATAATCTCAAATACAGGTATATATGGAATGGGAGCTGATGGATTAGGAAGTATAGCGATAAATAAATCAGAAACATTAGGGAAGATAATAAGTTCAACTAATGCAGGGACAGTAGTGAATGAAGGGAAATTAATAGATGCATCAAGAATGGAAACAGATGGTGGATTCGCAATAAATACAGGAGAGATAAACACAACAATAGAAAATGGAATGCACGCATTAAATGGAGGAAGCATACTAAATGAAATAGGTGGAACAATAAATAGTACAAAAGAATATGGAATGACAGCAGAAGGCTCAGGAAGTATAGGTACAAATAAGGGAACAATTTCAAATACTGGAAATTATGGAATGTACGCCTTGAATGGAGGAACGGTAACAAACGCTGTATCAGGACAAATTCTAACAACTGGTGAAATAGGAATGTTAGCCGAAGGAACAGGATCGGAAGCAATAAATGAAGGAACATTAGATAGGAAAATGCAAGCCTTAAAAGGTGGGACAGTAATCAATAAAGGTACTCTAAACCATAATGGAGCTTATGGAATGGAAGCGACAGATGCAGGAAGTACAGCAATAAACCAATCAGCAGTAACTTTAGATAAAGGGATGTATGCATTAAATGGAGGAATAGTAATAAATGAAGTAGGAGCCACAATCACAACAACAGATGCAACAGGAATGTGGGCCGAAGGAACAGGCTCAATAGCAATAAATAGAAGTACATTAAATAAAGAAATGCAAGCCACACAAGGTGGAACAGTAATTAATGAGGGAACACTAACACACAGTGGAACCTATGGAATGATAGCAACAGATTCAGGAAGTACAGCAATCAACAATTCAAAAGTAGCACCTCTAGACAAAGGGATGTATGCATTAAATGGAGGAATAGTAATAAATGAAGTAGGGGCGTCAATTGCAACAACAGGACCAATAGGGATGTGGGCAGAAGGAATAGGTTCAAAAGCAATAAATAGAAGTACATTAAATAAAGAGATGCAAGCTATAGCAGGTGGAACAGTAATAAACGAAGGAATGTTAACTCATAATGAAACATATGGAATAACAGCAACAAATGCAGGAAGTACAGCAATAAATAGGTCTTCAGTAACATTAAATAAAGGAATGTATGCATCAAATGGAGGCAAGGTTATTAATGAAATAGGGTCAACAATAGAAAAATCTGGTGAAATGGCTATAGAAATAACTGGAGCAGGGTCACAAGGAATAAATAATGGAAAAATATCTAATACAGGACACAAAGGGATGTATGCAACAAATGGTGGACTAGTAAAAAATGGGGAAAAAGGAGAAATTGCAAATAAAGGGCGTGATGCAATATTTATTACTGGAGGAGCTACAGGAATAAATGAAGGTATATTAAGAAATACAGATCATTCTGGAATGCATAGTAACAATGGAACGATAATAAATGAGGAAAAAGGTGAGATATATAATACAGCTGATTATGGGATGTCTATAACTGGTTCAGCAGCAATACTTATAAATAAAGGTATAATCTCAAATATTGCTAATTATGGGATTCAAGCAGATAACGGCTCAACAGCAACAAATGAAAAATCTGGAAAAATATTTAATCAAGGAAACTATGGGATGTATGCAAAAGGATCAGGTTCATTAGTAATAAATAATGGTGAAATCTCGAATAATGGAGATTATGGAATGTCAGTATCAGGATCTAATGCTATAAATGAAATTAGTGGAATAATCTCAAATGCAAAGAAATATGGAATGCATTCTTCAAACGGAGGGATAATCACCAATAAAGGAAGTATAGAAAATAAAGATTTATATGGAATGTATGTTGAGGGATTAAGTTCAACAGGAGTGAATGAAGGAACAATTTCGAATAGTGGAGACTATGGGATGTCAGTATCAGAATCAAGTGCGATAAATGGAGTTAATGGAATAATCTCAAATACAAAGAAATATGGAATGCATTCTTCAAATGGAGGAACAATCACTAATAAAGGAAGCATAGAAAATAAAGATTTATACGGAATGTATGTAGAGGGATTAGGATCAACAGGAGTGAACGAAGGAAAAATTTCCAATGTAGGAGATTATGGAATGACAGCAAAAGGGTCAGGAAGTATAGGTACAAATAAAGGAATAATTTCCAATACTGGAAATTATGGAATGTACGCCTTGAATGGAGGGATAACAATAAATGATACTTCAGGACAAATTCTAACAACTGGTGAAATTGGAATGTTAGCAGAAGGAATAGGGTCAGAAGCAATCAATAAAGGAACACTAAATAAAAAAATGCAGGCATTACAAGGAGGAACAGTAATAAATGAAGGAACTCTGAATCATAATGGAGCTTACGGGATGGAAGCGACAGATTTAGGAAGTACAGCGATAAATAAATCAACAGTAGCTCCATTAGACAAAGGGATGTATGCGTCAAATGGAGGAACAGTAATAAATGAAGTAGGTGCCTCAATCTCAACAACAGGACCAATAGGGATGTGGGCCGAAGGAACAGGGTCAATAGCAATAAATAGAAGTACATTAAATAAAGAGATGCAAGCCACAGCAGGAGGAACAGTAATAAATGAGGGGACACTAACGCACAGTGGAACCTATGGAATGACAGCAACAGATTCGGGAAGTACAGCAATCAACAACTCAAAAGTAGCTCCTCTAGACAAAGGGATGTACGCATCAAATAGGGGAATAGTAATCAATAAAGGAACAATATCAAATGCAAATGATAAAGGAATGAGTTCAAATGGGGGAACAGCAATAAATGAAGGGATAATCTCAAATACAGGAAATTATGGAATGCATGCACCAGGAGGCTCAGCTACAAATAAAGGAATAATCTCAAATACAGGAGACCATGGAATGTTTTACACATATATAGGGTCAGCATCAACTCTTGTAAATGATACAACAGGACAGATTTTAAATGGAGGACAGTATGGAATGTCTTCAAATGGTAGTGGTTCTACAGTGACGAATAAAGGGTTAATTGCTAATAAATCAAACTATGGAATGCACGGAAATTATAAGGCAACTCTTATAAATGATGTAGGTGGTAAAATTGAAAATGAAGGAAACTATGGAATGCATGTTCTTGATATAGTATCAACAGCTGTTAATAAAGGAACAATAGCTAACAAAGGCAATATAGGAATATTTTGTGGAAATGTTTATGGATCCTTAGGAATAAATGAAGGAACAATTATAAATACAGGAGACTATGGAATGAGATTAGAGTCTCCCAGTGGAATTATAAATGAAATTAATGGAATAATTTCAAATGGTGGAGAACGTGGAATGTATTCATCAAATGGTCCAATAACAAATAAAGGATTGATAAGTAATGGTTCTAATTATGGAATTTATAATGATACATCAGGATCAGCACTAAATGATATAAGTGGAACTGTAAAAAACACAGGAAACTATGGAGTGTATGCAAGAAAAGGAACAGCAACAAATAAAGGGAAGATAGAGAATACCGGAAGTTATGGTCTTTATGCAACTGGAAGTGGAAGTGTAATAAATGATACTAGTGGAACAATATCTAATGATGGAGATTATGGAATGTTTGCAGATGGATCAGGAGCGTCAGGAGTAAATAATGGAGTAATTTCAAATAGTGGTTCTAATAAAACCGGAACAGCAAATGGAGGGACTATCACTAATAATAATGTTGGAAAAATTTATGTCACTGGAGATAATGGAGTAGGAATGACAGCAGATGGATCAGGTTCTTCAGCAATTAATAAAGGTGACATTATTATGGATGGAAATAACCAAAAAGGAATGGTAGCCAAAAATGGAGCCACAATAATAAATGATGTTCAAGGGGAAATCTATCTATCGTCAGCAAGTAACAGTACAGCACTTTATGCATCAGGAGTAGGTTCAATTATAAAAAATGAAGGAACAATATATTTAGATAATTTAACCATAAATAATGGAATAAATAATGAAGCACAAACAAAGACTTCACAAGGTAATCAAGGTATAATGCTAGAAGATGGAGCAAATTTTCTTAACAGTGGACTATTTTTAGTGCGTGGAAACTTTAATTCTTTAGATATGTTAGATTCAGGTAAGTTTATACTAGGAGAAGGAGGAACTGTTAAAGCAGCTTCGATAAGAGGAGATTATTATGCTAGTGGAGCTTTAGCATGGGGATCGCCAGAAGTAAGAAGAGGTGATGGAACAGTGTATGACTCTACAGAGTATGCAGATCAGTATGATACATATCAAATGTTTAAAACAGATAACATGTATGGGAATATGAAATCAAATTCAGCGATGTTTGATGTAGCTTTAACAAAGCAAGATAGTAATGGATATTATGGAATTAAGATGAATAGAAATAGTTTCTATAACATAGTAGAAAATCCTAAATTTGCCCAATACTTAGAAAATAACTATACTGAAATAGGAAAGACGGAAGAAAGGACAGATTTATATGAGGCATATAAGTTGGTAACAAATACAAATAATTTAAATAAAGCAGTAAGAAAGACTTTCGGTGAGACTATTTATCCAACGTTATCAGAGCAAAACTATAAGATTGTAAAATTGAATAATAAAAAAATGAAAGAAGAGTTATTTAGTAAAGAGTCTGGTAAAGAAGTTGGGGAATACAGTTATTTAGGTTATGCATCACACTTAGATATAGAGGACAGGAAGTCTGAAAATTTTTCAGAAAATGATATGAAATATTCAGCAGTATCACTAGGGGTAGATAAGAAAATAAACAAAACAACTAGAGTTGGGGTATTAGGGACTGTAGGAAAAACAAATATAAAATTTGACGATGGTGCTAAGAGAAAAGATGATACTTATCAACTTAATATGTTTGGCATCTATGAGAAAGACAGTATAAAAGGTACAGCTAACTTATATGCAGGAAAGATACAAGGAGATTTAGAAAGAAAATTATCAGTAACATCAGTTTATGAAGATATGAAAGGAGATTTAGAAAGTAGATACTACGGAGTAAATCTATCATTAGAAAAGAAATATATATTTAATAAATTTAATTTATCACCAAAAGTGGAATTGAATACCATGTATATGGAAGAAGATAGTGTAAAAGAAACAGGAGATTATGCTTTAGAGGTAAAGGGAATAAATGGGAACTCTGTAGAAGTAGGGACTGGTTTTACAATAAATACAATGTTCAGTCTTGGAAAAGGATATAAAATAAAACCAGAAATAAACGTTATGTACTATAATGAGTTAGGGAATCAATACAAAGGTAGATCAGTGAAGCTAAAATCTGTAAGTGACGATACTGTAGATATTAGAGGATGTAATGAGGGTAAAAATACAGGAGAATTTAATATAAGTACAGTGATAGAAAAAGAAGATTTTAGTGGAAGAGTGGGCATAAATTATGAGGTAACTGATCAAGGAGAAGAAATTGTTCCATATGTAAGTTTAGGTTATATATTATAAATGATTTTAATGAGGGGGGAGAAGATGATCGCTGATCACATAAATAATTCAGGAGTAGTAAGAAGTATAATAAGTTTAAATAATCTAGTTCAAAATGAAACAAAAGAAATTTTAGGTACCTTTCCAATAAATTATTTAGAATATAGTATTTTAATATATGTTAGTCAAAATTTGGTGACACAATATAAAATATCTAAAGAATATAACATGTCTGTTCAAAGAATAAATCAATTTATGACTAATTTAGAAAAAAATGAATTAGTTTTTAAAAAAGAGATAAAGACAAATGGAAGAATGGCTAAAGAGATATTTATAACGCAAAAAGGTAAAAAAATAATAAAAAAAATAAATGATGAGGTAAATAAAAGGGTTGAAAGGCTTGAAATAAAAGCTGAAATGCTGAATTCTTTAAAAAAAATGTTGATTTTATTTAAAGAAGATTTTTCACAAAAGACAAAATAGATATAAAAAGCCTTTAAGCTAATAGTTGTTAGCTTAAAGGCTTTTGCAAATTTATATTATAAAATTATAATTGCGTTGACTTAATGGGGAAATACTGTATACTTATAAGTGAAGAAAATTATATTTTCTGTCATGACCGAAAATATATAAAGTCAGATAAAATGGTATCTAGAATAGTTAAACACAAATCAGACTAAAGGGGAAAAAATGATTTTAAAGAAAAAAACAAATGTGGTGTTAAGTAAAAAAGGGACAATATCAACTACACAATTAAATGTTCCGGGAAAAGCTATAAAGCTTTTAGGAGTGAATGAAGATAATAAAAATATAGATTTTAAATTTGAAAATCAAAAAATAATTGTAACCGTTAATAAAAATGGAAAAAATTGTTTTATATCGCAAAAGATAGGGAACAGTCAGTTATATAGGTTGACTATTGCTAAAGAAGTAGCAGAAAAAATAGGGATTACAAAAGAGAATAATGAGGTTATATTAGATTTTACAACAGAGAGATTGATAATTTCTAAAGAAGAGAATGACGAAGAAATAGAAACAAGAATTATAAGTGTAATAAACTTTAAAGGTGGAGTAGGAAAAACAACAACTTCACATTCATTAGGTGCAGGATTATCATCTAAAGGGAAAAAAATATTACTTATTGATATGGATCCTCAAGCTTCTCTCACTTTTATGACTTTTGATGAAGTACCTAAACTTACTATAAAAGATATAATAGTAGATGGAAAGGATATAAATAAGGTAATAACGAAAACAGAAGAATTTGATATTATTCCATCAAATCTTATTTTGAATTTAGCAGAAAGACAGTTGCATTCGAAATTTGGAGCAGAAAAACTTCTAAAAAAAGCTTTAGAAAAAATTGAAGAGAAGTATCACTATATTATTATAGATTGTCCACCAGCAATGAATCTATTTACGGTGAATGCATTGTACGCATCAGACGGTGTTATAATTCCATGTGAAACTGAGTTGCTAGCTTTAGATGGACTAAATTTATTAATTCAGACATTAGAACAAACTGAAGAGGAGTTAGATATCAAAATAAAAAACACTGTTGTTTTACCAACTAAATTAGACATGAGAAAAAAATTGTCTAAAGAGATAGCAGATCACTTAAAAGAAAATTTTAAGACAACTAACTCATTAATAAGAACATCTTCAAAATTGAATTTATTAGGTCTAAGTAAAAAAAGTATTTATGAAATTGACTCTAGTTCATCAGCAAGTAAAGATTATATGGATTTAGTAGAAGAAGTAATGGAATGGAATTTTTAGTAAAGATAGTTAGAGAATAATGAAGGAAAAAGAGGGAGTAAAAAACAGAAAATGGCACTTTTAAATAGTTATAAAAAGACAGAGGTAAAAATAGAGAAAGAAAATAAAATAGTATCGATATTTGATTATAGTGATTTTTCTAAAAATGAAAGAGAATTATTAGAAGAATTAGAACAGAAAGCAACGCATTATGGATCAATAATTAGTGATTCTATTCAAGAATTAGGCGATGTATTTAA
This sequence comes from Fusobacteriaceae bacterium, assembly GCA_051656905.1. GTDB lineage: Bacteria > Fusobacteriota > Fusobacteriia > Fusobacteriales > Fusobacteriaceae > JAGNZR01. The sequence continues at coordinate 152,534 of JBOFJQ010000034.1, forward strand.
AAAAGCACAAGAATGCTTTGCAAATTATAAAAATGGAAGCTTTGTTTCTTGGTATGAAAAATTAGGATATAAAAAAGATTTTGTATATCTTTGTTTAGATAGAAAAAATTTAGCACTAAAATATGATAATAAAGATATTTATAGATTACCAGATAGAGCTATTAAAGATATAAAAAGATTGGATAATAAAGATGAGACAGAAACTGTTTTTGATATTTTAATGGATCCAGAACCAACAAAAAAAATAAAAGAGATAAAAGAAAGTGCTAAAGAAAGAAAAGAAAAACAGCTAAATAAGGAACTAGAAGATGATAAAATAGAAGAAGCTGTTGTAATAGAAAAATCAACGCAAGAAAATGAAAAAAAAGAATTCGAAGGATTAATAGAAGTAGATGTTATAAGTAAAATATCTTTTATAAAAAATACTTTGATTCAAGAAAAGTTAGATAAGGATAAAAAAAATAAAGTAATAAAAATGCTACAAGAGATAGAAAATTTATTAAAGACTAAATAATTTTTATTATAAATAAAAAACTGTAAAATATAGTAGTAATAAAAAACGGAGAAAATAAATTCTCCGTTTTTTTATTTTGCTAAGCAAGCTGCTCCAATAGCTCCAGCATAACGAGCTAATGGATCAGAAACAACTTCAGATTTAAGTTCTTTTGAAAGTTCATCTATAAAATATTTGCTTTCACAAAGACCACCAGAAAGGAAGTATTTATCTGATTTATTAACTCTACTAGCTAATCCAGCAACTTTTTTTATAACAGAAGCGATAACCCCATTAGCAATATCTTCTTTTTTAGCTCCGCTTCCAATAAAACTTATAACTTCACTTTCAGCAAAGACAGTGCACATAGATGAAATTGAGATTTCTTCACCTTTTTCAGCTAAAGAATAAAGTCTAGTAAGATCAACACCCATACTGTTAGCCATAACTTCAATAAATCTTCCAGTACCAGCAGAACATTTATCATTCATAAGAAAGTTATTTACTACTCCATTAGTCATCTCTATAACTTTAGTATCTTGTCCACCTACATCAATAATTGTAATGTCGCTAATTTGAGAAAGAAATTCTACTCCCTTAGTATGACACGTAATTTCAGTAATAGTTTTATTTGCAAAGGGAACTGATACTCTACCATATCCTGTAGCAATAACTTTACAAGTTGAAAAATCATAACCTTCTTTTTCTAAGTTCTCCTTTATTTCCAGCGATGTATTAACACTACTCCAGCCGCTTGGAACAGTAAAAAATTTTTCTAGTTGATGATTATTTAATATTGCTACCTTTGTAGCTGTAGAACCTATATCAATACCGATTTTGATCATTTATAATATCCTCCAAAATACTGTTGTAAATAATTTTTTTTAAATTTTAGATTATTTATAGTTAATAATAAATAGTAACATTTAAGTAAAAATCAGTCAATATAAAAAAAATCTTTTAACTTGATAAAAGTGCATAAAAACTGTAGAATATAGCTGTTGTAGAGAAATAGTAAAAATAAATATTAATATAAAAAAGGGGTTAATATATGCGTTGAAGTATTTGAGTAATAAAGTTTCTTAGGTTAAGGAATAGAGAGAGAAATATCGAATAAAAATAAAATGCTTTCTTTGCTAAGTGTAGCAAAAATATAAAGGCTATATTTAGAACTTTGGAGGAATTATGAAAATAGATATAAACGCAATATTAGAAGAATTTGTAGAAGCAAGAAAAAATGGTTTTGTTACGGTAAAAGAGTTTAAGGACCAAGGTAAAAACATAGTAGGAACTTTTTGTACATATACACCAAAAGAGTTAATATATGCTATAGGAGCATATCCAGTAACACTGTGTGCAGTAAGTGATGCAACAATACCTGCAAGCGAAAAGCATCTTCCTAAAAATTTATGCCCTTTAATAAAATCTAGTTATGGATTTGCTATTACTGATAAATGTCCATACATGTATTTTTCAGATTTAGTAATAGGTGAAACAACATGTGATGGGAAAAAGAAGATGTTTGAACTACTTGGAGAAATTAAAGATACTTATGTAATGCAACTACCTCATAACCAAGAAAATGAGTATGCAAAATTAATGTGGGAAAAAGAATTATACAGACTTAAAGAAAAATTAGAAGAAAAATTTTCTACAAAAATGACTGAAGAGAATTTAAAGCAAGCAATAAGAGATTGTAATGAAGAGAGAAATGCAATAAAAGATTTCTATGCTTTAGGGAAATTAGTTCCCCCACCAATATCTGGTTATGACATGTTTAATATATTAAATGGAGTTCTTTATACTTTTGATAAAAAAGAGCAAAATAAAAAATTAAGAGATTTAACAAAAGAGTTAAGAGAATTACATGAAAGAGGAGAGGGGAATATTTCTAAGGATAGACCGAGAATACTAATTACTGGATGTCCAATTGGAGGTGTTGCTGACAAGATAATAAAGCAATTGGAAGAGGTGGGAGCAGTTGCAGTTATATATGAAAACTGTGGCGCAACAAAAAATACTGAGAGATTGGTAGATGAGACTATGGATCCAATGAAAGCTTTAGCTGAAAAGTATCTTGCAATACCTTGCTCGATAATGACCCCAAATAAAGGACGTGAGGAGCTATTAAAGCAATTAATAGAAGACTACAAGATAGAGGGAGTTATAGATATAATACTTCAATCATGCCATACATATGCAGTAGAGACTAAGAATATTCAAAAGCATGTAAACTCATTAGGAGTTCCGTTCTTGGCTATTGAAACAGACTATTCAACTTCTGACAGTGGCCAAATAAGAACTAGATTAGAAGCTTTTGTAGAAATGATTTAGAAAAAATAAAAATCAGATTAATTAAAAATTACTAAGATAATAAAAAAGTCTAAAAGTGAATGTCATTTTCATTTTTAGACTTTTTTTATTATATAAAAAGAGAAAAATATTCTAAAGATTTGCCACGATAAAAAAAGTCCTATAATATTATAAGAGTTAAAAAATAATAAAGAAAAGAAAAGCAAGTTATAAAAATATAACTCGCTTTTCTTTTCTTTATTATTAAATATCTTTTAAATCAAAATAAAATCCTTTCTCGTTAGAAATGTATAGGCCACAAACTGAAGCTAGAGGACTCATTGCATAAGTACTTGTAAGTTTTATACCTGTCTTGTGTCCATCTATTAGTTGGAAAATATTTTTTTTAATTGAATGATCTGGGAGAGTAGAATAACCAATTGCAGGTCTTAAATCTACTTTCCAATAATTTAAATTTATATATTCCTGAAGATATTCTGATGCTGCCTCTACAACTCTTGTTTCTATAATTTGTCTTAATATTTTAAAATATTCATTTTCAATTTCATCTATTTTTTCATTTGAAACGGAAGCTGCAAAAGCACCAATATAATCTTCAGATTGAATAAAATCACTAAGTGAAAGAGATAACTCCTTATAGCTTCCTCTAGGCATATGTATTGAATGTATTTCATCACCATGTATTTCCACTTTATTTAATATCTTTTTACATTTAAAAAATCCGAAACAGCATTTTACAAAGTAATTTTCCTTTTCCATCTTCTTATAGAATTCTTTTGCATCCTCAAGAGTTTTACTTTCCAATGAAGTATTCTTAACTTTAAGTATATGAAGAAGGATATCCCAATTTATATATTTTCTTAAGTCGAAAATTGGTATTTCTAAGTAGTGTTTTCCTAATTCTTTAGGTTTCAGAATATTATCTTTTAAAAATAGTAATGAAGAATCTGATTTATTTTCTGCATTATTATTTTTTATAATCTTTTCATTTTCTTTCTTATTTTGGTTATCGTTGTAAAGCTTCCTTAAATTATCTAATTCATTAGTTTTTTCTAAAAGGAATTTGTCTTTTTCATTTGAGCAAATAGCAGAAACAACTGGAATAGTCCCTGAAGCATCAGTTACATAGAAAGTATTTCCAGGATAATGTGGGTCTAATTTTACTGCAGTATGTAGTTTTGAAGCAGCAGCTCCTGCTATTAATACAGGAATATTTAAGTTATTCTCTCTAAATGCAATAAGAATTTTTTCCATTTCTTTTAATGAAGGTGTTATAAGCCCACTTAAAGTTACAATATCAGGTTTTAATTCTAATGCTTTTTTCAATATTTTTTCACAAGAAGCCATAACGCCTAAATCTATAATTTCAAATCCATTGCATTTTAGAACTGTTCCTACAATATTTTTACCAATATCGTGAACGTCCCCTTCAACAGTTGCCATAATTATTTTACCTCTTGAAGTAGTTACTTGGTTTTTTTCTAAAAGAGGCATTATAATAGAAACAGCTTTTTCCATAACAGAAGCTGATCGTATAATTTGAGGAAGATATAATTCACCTTTTTCAAATAAATTTCCTACTTTGTTCATACCTTCCATAAGGACTTTCTGAATAGTATCCAGTGGTGAATAAATTTTTAAAACTTCTTCTAAATCATTTTCAAAAGTAGTACTTCCTCCATTAATAAGGGCTTCCTCTATTCTTTCAATAGGAGTTGTATTTACCGATACTTCTTTTTTATCTTTTTTTATAAAAGATATATTTAAAATCTCACTAGTGGAATCTTCTTTTCCAAATATTAAATTTTCAATTAGTAGTCGTTCATTATTAGAAAGAGAAGGAGATTCTTCTTCAGGATTAAGAATAACCATGTCCATTCCAGCCTCATTAGCCAGTTCTAAAAATATTTTATGAATAGCTGCTCTCAGTGGTGTGTTTCCTCTAAATGCAAAAGAAACGTTGCTCAGACCACCTGTTATACCACATTGAGGGAAGGCTTTTCTTAAGTATTTTACAGTTTCTAAAAAAGCTAATCCATTATATTTATCATCAACAGTTCCAGTACCAATTGTTAATATATTAGGATCAAATATTATATCTTTATCCTTATAACCTATCTCATTTAAAATATGTTTTGCTCTTACACAAATTTCTTTTTTTCTTTCAAATGTGACACCTTGTCCTTTTTCATCAAAAGCCATTACAACAAGAGAAGCTCCATATTTCTTTATTATATTGGCTTTAAGTTTAAAAGTTTCAACACCTTCTTTTAAACTTAAAGAATTTACAATTGACTTTCCTGAGATATTTTTAAGAGCTGCTTCTATAACTGTAAAGTCAGAAGAATCAATCATTATAGGAATTTTTGAAGCTAGAGGATCATTTTGTAAAATTCTTAAAAAATTTATCATTTCTTCTTTAGAATCTAAAAAACTATCGTCTAAATTTATATCGATTATTTTAGCTCCAGCACTTATCTGTTTTCTAGCAATTTCCATAGCTTTAATATAATTTTTTTCTTCAATTAATCTTTTAAATATTTTTGAACCAGACATATTATTTCTTTCACCAATTATAGTAAGTGGCTTTTCTAAAGCCTTTGTTGAATATAAGACTTCATTTCCTGAAAGAAAAACATTGTCTTCGTTTTTAAAGGAATTAGGAAGTAATATTCTTGGATTTTTATTTTTTACATAATCAGATATCACTTTAATATGTTGATAAGTAGTACCACAGCAACCACCTAATATATTAATCTTATTGGTATCAATTAACTCTTTTAGATGTTCTAACATCTCTTCAGCACTTTCTTCATACTCACCATTTTCATTAGGAAGACCTGCATTAGGGTAAAGTGATATTTTTTTTCTTGTAAAATTTTCTAATTTTTTTATAATGGGAATTAAATCTTTTGCACCAAAAGAACAATTTAATCCATAAGAAATAATAGAGTCCCTATCAATAGCTGTTATAAGAGATTCTATATTTTGACCAGATATCAGATTTCCTTTTTTATCAACGGTTAAAGAAATCATAATAGGTATTATAATCCCTTGCTTTTCCATAATTTCTTCAGCAGCAAGAAGAGCAGCTTTAGCATTTAAACCATCGAAGATTGTCTCTATTAACAAAATATCGACACCTCCATCAATAACTCCTTGTATCTGCTCTGTATAAACAGTTTTTAAAGTATCAAAATCTATGTTTCTCTCATATGCAATCTCTCCAGAAGGTATACAGCAACTTTTACTTGTTGGACCGATTGAACCAGCTACATATATAGTTTTTCCAGTTTTATTTTTAAAGTCTTTAGAACATTTTACAGCTATTAGTGCAGCTTCCTTAGATAGAGTATAGCTAAGTTCAGGAATACCATAATCTTCTAGAGAAAGGCTATTACAGTTAAAAGAATTGGTTTCTATTATATCTGCTCCATTTTCTATATACCTTCTATGAATCTCTTTTATGACTTCAGGCTTTGTAATGTTAAGAATCTCATTGCAGCCTTTTAAATTAATAGAGTGGCTTTTAAATTTTTCACCTCTGAAATCATTCTCTTGCAAATTATAATTTTGAATAGCTGTTCCAGTAGCTCCATCTAAGACTAATATTTTATTTTCCAAATCTTTAAATATCTGATTATCCATCTATTCTCTCCCTCTTATCTAAATTTCTAATTGTACTTATTCGACTAAGTATCTCTTTGACTGTTTCTACCTTATTCATAGTGTAAAGATGAATTCCATCTACATCTGAAGCAATCAAATCTATAATTTGTTCCACAGCATATGCTATTCCTGCCTCTTTTAATGCTTCGGGATTATTTTCATATCTAGTTAAAATTTTTCTAAACTTTTCTGGAAGAGAACATCCACAAAGTTCAGTGATTCTTTTTATTTGTCTTGCATCTGTAACTGGAATAATTCCTGCAATCAAAGGGACTTTTATATCCAGTTTTTCTATATTATCACGGAAGTCATAAAAATATTTATTATCAAAAAATATTTGTGATATTAAAAAGTCAGTTCCTGCATCTACTTTATTTTTCAGATGAAAAAGATCTAAAAGATTGTTAGTATCTTGGTGACCTTCAGGATAATACGCCGCACCTATAGAAAAAAAATCATCTTTTCTTATATATTCTACAAGGTTTGTTGCATAATTAAAATCACCTTTTTCGGTATTTTCACTATTTTTAGGATAATCTCCTCTAAGTGCTAATATATTTTTAATATTATTAGATTTTAACTCTTCTAAAATATTAGTAATTTCATCTTTAGTTGCCCCTAGGCATGTTAAATGAGCCATTGATTCTATCTTATTTATATTTTTTATTCTGCTAGCTATTTCTCCTGTTCTACCTCTTGTAACACCTCCAGCTCCATAAGTTACACTTATAAAGTCAGGATTTAATTTTGCTAATTCATCTATTGTTTTATACACTTCCTCTAATGGATATTTTTCATTTGGTGGAAACACTTCAAATGAAATTGATGGTTTTTTAGATTTTAATATTTCTTTTATTTTCATTGTTATTTTCTCCTTTATATATATATTTTTTTTTATAAAAAAAACTCGGGACATTCATCCCGAGTTCCATTTTTATGGTTGCTTGGGATTTCGTCATTTCAAACACAAAATGAGTCTGTTCCCAAGATTAAATTTCTTAATCTAGAATTACAAACTCTCCCAAAGCATCATCATCATCATAGTGTTAATATTAATATTGGTACAATCGTTATAAGTTATATTGATATTCATAAATGCTCCTCCTAAATTTTCTTATTAAGATGGATATTATCATAATATTATGTGAAATGCAAATTATTTTTTTATGAAAATTAAAAAATAATTTTTTTTAAGGTCTTATAATAAAAAGATTAAAGGGAATATAATTATAGAAAGTACCCATGTTTACAAAGAAAACTATATAAAAAATTATTTTTACATAGTTGGAATTTTATAAAAATAAAAAAATAAAATAAAAAAGTCATTGTAATTAAAAAAAAAATATGATAGTATACCCCAAATAAGTAAAAAAGGAGAATCAGATGAAAGTAAATAATAAATTTAATACTACTACGATGATGATGATGCTTTGGGAGAGTTTGAAGAACTAGATTAAGAAATTTAATCTTGGGAACAGACTCATTTTGTGTTTGAAATGACGAAATCCCAAGTGAACCATAGAAAAAATGGAGCTCGGGATTAAGAATCTCGAGCTTTTTTATTTAAAATAAAATATTAAAATATAAAATTAATTAAGGAGATGGTAAGTATGAAATTTGAAACATTACAATTACACGGTGGACAGACGGTAGATAAGGCAACTAATTCTAGGGCGGTACCTATATATCAGACTTCTTCATATGTCTTTGACAGTACAGAGCATGCCAGAAAACTTTTTTCATTAGAGCAAGAGGGGAATATATATACAAGAATAGGAAATCCGACAAATGATGTTCTTGAAAAAAGAATTGCATTACTTGAGGGAGGAGTAGGAGCTTTAGCTGTATCCTCTGGATCTACAGCTATAACTTATGCTATTTTAACAATTGCTAAGTGTGGTGATGAGATTCTTTCTTCTGGAAGCATTTATGGTGGCTCATTTAATCTTTTTGCTAATACTCTTCCTGATTATGGAATAAAAACTACTTTTTTTAATCCAAATAACTTAGATGAGCTAAAAGGTTTGATAAATGAAAAAACTAAAGTTATTTTTTTAGAAACAATAGGAAATCCTAATGCAGTATTAATAGACTTAGATGCTATAACAGAAGTTGCACATAGTTATGGAATACCAGTTGTTGTAGACAACACTTTTGCAACAAGTTATTTATATAAACCTTTTGAACATGGTGCAGATGTAGTAGTGTATTCAGCAACTAAATACTTAGGGGGACATGGAACAACTATAGCAGGTCTTATAGTAGATGGAGGTAAATTTAATTGGAAAGATAATGTAAGATTTCCAAATTTTAATATAGAAGATGCAGGTTATCATGGATTAAAGTATGCTGATCTTGGGTCACAAGCCTTTATCTTAAAAGCAAGAACGAAGTTATTGAGAGATACAGGAGGATGTTTAAGTCCATTTAATGCTTTCTTAATCTTGCAAGGGATAGAAACTTTATCTTTAAGAATGGAGAGACATGTGGAAAATGCACGTAAAGTTGCAAAATTTCTTTCAAGTCATAAATTAGTAAGCTGGGTAAGCTATCCAGAATTAGAAATTCATGAAAGTTATGAGTTGGCTAAAAAATATTTTCCTAGAGGAGTAGGCTCTATTTTTACCTTTGGATTAAAAGGTGGAAGAGAAGCTGGAGGAAAATTTATAGAAAACCTAAAGATATTTTCTCACTTAGCTAATGTAGCAGATGCTAAATCATTAATTATTCACCCAGCAACTACTACACATTCTCAAATGTCTAAAGAACAATTGGAGAAGTCAGGAATATTTCCAGAAACAATTAGAATATCAGTTGGCTTAGAAAATATAGACGATCTTTTGGAAGATTTGGATAATGCCTTAAACAAATCAAGAGAGGTGTAATATGATTCTTATTGTTAATTTAATGCCAGATAAGGAAGAAACGGAAAATAATTTTAGAGAAATTTTTAAAGGGATTAATTTAGATTTTTTAAGAATGGAAACACACAATTTAAAGAATTGCACTTTAGACAAGCTTAAAAATTATTTAACCTGTAAAGAGATAAAAGAAAAAAAATATAGAGGAGCAATAATTACAGGTGCCCCTCTAGAGTATATAGAGTTCCCTCGTGTAGACTATTGGGCAGAATTGAAAGAGGTAATGGACTATTTAGAGAAGGAGGTGAAATCTACGATTTATATATGCTGGGCAGCACAAGCAGCACTTTATCATTTTTATAATGTAGACAAACATTTATTAGAAGAGAAACTATTTGGAGTTTATAATCATGAAATAATAAAAGAAAATTTATTTTTAGAGGAGTCTTTTATGGCTCCTCACTCTAGAAATAGTTATAACAAAGTTGAGGACATAAAGGGTATTCCAGCTCTTGAGATAATAGCCACCTCAAAAGAGACCGGGCCATACATGATAGCAGAAAAAACAGGCAAAAAAATATTGATAACAGGTCACGGTGAATACCAAAAGGAGAGATTGGAAAAGGAGTATTTAAGGGATTTTTCATTAGATGAAAATACAGAAAAACCTAAAAATTATTATGATAGCGAGGAGAATATAGTTTTTTCATGGAAAGAGCATAGAAAAAATTTTTATAGTAATTGGATTAAATATATAGCAGATGAAAAAAATTAGATAGTTATATTTTTATATAAAAAATTTAAAGGGAGAATTAGGATGGAAGAGATATTAAATGTAGGAATTTTAGGATATGGTACAGTTGGAAGTGGTGTAGTCCATATTCTGCAAGATCACAGTAATAAGATAAGCCAAATAACTGGTTATAAGATAAAAATTAAGAAAGTATTAGTTAGAGATTTGCAAAAAGAAAGGAAATATTGCTCTAATGATTTTTTAATAACAGATAATGTAGATGAAATTTTAGATGACAAAAGTATATCAATAGTTGTGGAAGTAATGGGAAGTGTTGATACAGCAAAAGAATATATATTGAGAGCTTTAAAAAGTGGTAAGCATGTTATCACAGCTAATAAAGATCTTATATCACTACATGGGGATGAATTAATTTTAGTAGCACAGCAAAATTCTTGCGACCTTTATTTTGAAGCCAGTGTAGCAGGAGGGATACCAATTTTAAGAACTATTGTTAATGGACTTGCAGCAGATAAAATTCAAAAGATAATGGGGATAATAAATGGTACAACAAATTATATGCTTACTAAAATGAAAGAGGAAAAGAAAACTTATGAAGAAGCACTAGAAGAGGCTCAAAACCTGGGATTTGCTGAATCTGATCCAACAAATGATGTAGATGGAATAGATGCTGCTAGAAAGCTTTCTATACTTGCAAGACTTTCATTTGGAATGAATGTAGAACTGAAGGATATCATTACTGTTGGAATTAGAAATTTAAAATTGAAGGATTTTCAGAAAGCTGATGAGCTAGAATATGTAATAAAATTATTAGGAATAGCAGAAGAGATTGAAGGAAGTGTAAATTTAAGAGTAGGACCAGTATTTATTCCTAAAAAACACCCTTTATCAGGGGTAAACAATGAAAATAATGCTGTATTTGTAAAGGGGGCTACTGTTGGAGAAACAATGTTTTATGGACCTGGTGCAGGAGAGCTACCAACAGCAACAAGTGTTGTAAGCGATATTATATGTGTTGCTAAAAATAAAAAAATAGGTATAAATGGTTGCTTATTTAATAACTATATTCACGAAACAAAAAAAGCATTAAAATCTCAAGTGTTTTCAAAGTATTATTTAAGATTTTTATTAAAAGATAGGAACTCTTCATTTTTAAAGTTAATGGAACTATTTTCGGAAAATGGAGTTGAATATGAAAAAGTATTACAGGATTCATTAGAAGAAAACGTAGCTATAATAACTATAATTACAAGTAAAACTAGTGAGGAGCAAATTGAAAATGTAATTAAGAGATTAAATACTGATAATAATCTAGTTACTTTAGAAGCAAAGTATGAAGTAATTGAATAATGAAATAATAAAAATAATAAAAATAATAACGTTAATAATATTACTAAAGTAATGAATTGCTAAAGTTAAGAATTATTAAAGTATAGTACCAATTTAGTAATAAGAAAAATAGTTTTATGAGGTGAGAAATGTCAGGTTTTAATGTGAAGAAGACTAATAGAGAAACAATTAAAAATAGAAAAAAATATGGGATGAAGGTATATGTAGGAGATTCATTGAAATTTTTAACTGGTAGTTATATTTGCTCAAAAGATGAAATTATAGAAAATAAATCTGCAATTGCAATTGCAGTAAATAATGATATTTTAATGGTGAAAATAGAAAATTATCTTATTTCCCCAAAAAGTGTTTCAACTATTTTCAGTACATTAGAATATTATGGGGTTAATCCTTGTATGATATCTCAAAATAATACGAGAGACACTAAAGGAAAAATATCATTTTTCTTAACATTAGAAAATGAAAGGGGATTAGATTTAGCTATTGAAAAAATTAGTGATAGCTTTCCAGAAATAGAGATATCTAAAAAGAGAGATATAGCTAAAGTTTCACTAATAGGCATTGGAATAGGTGGTAATTTAGGAGCTTCTGCAAAAATTTTTAAAATATTAGCTGATAGAAATTTTCATTTTTACCATTCAACTATATCAGAACTTTCGATTTCTTTAGTTATTGACATGAAAGATAAAGAAGTGTATATTAAAAATTTAGCAGAAATATTTTAAATAAAATAGTACCCTTGCTAAACTTTAGCAAAAGGGTACTAAATATCTGCTTTTTATATTCAAGACTAAGTATATTAAAACATAAATCAAACGAAAATTAAAATCTTACTGAAACAGTTCCAACATAAGCTCCAACATACATAAAGCCTAATCCTATATTTTCTGTAACCCAATATTCAGCAGAAAGTGCACCACCAAGCATGTAGTCACCACCAAAATTAGTAGCCATTTTTGATGTTTTTATAACTTCACCTTCACTGTTTTTAATTTCATTCTTCTTTTCATATCCTTTTATAATTCCAGCACCTACACCAAGTGTAAACCTTCTAGTTTCAAAAGGAAAGAAATATTTATTTGCAGTTACTATATAGGAATCATTGTAGAAGCTATTTTCAAAATATCCAGCTCCTATACCAAAATCTTCTCTTATAAAATATTCTCCAGCAATAAGATTAGTATTATTATTATAAATATCATTATCAGTAGGGTGTCTTGTAAATAAAGTAGTAACTAGTCTATATTTATGCGTAGGATCAGTATTTTTTTCCTCTATAATTTTAGGATCTTCTGCTATTACTACGATTGGCTCTTCCACAATTGATGCTGGGGGCATGATTTCTTTAGCCATTACATTTAAGCCTAATATGATAACTCCTATTAGAATAAGTGTTTTTTTTAACATTGTTGTCCTCCTTAAATTATATTGTTCATTGTAACAAAAAATTTATTATAAAATTAAATTACCATAAAAAAATGTTATCCTCACAGTATAACATAAAAGCAATATTTTTTCCATTTATTAAGAAAAAATATACTAGTTTTACTAATGTTTTAAAAGGTATATTAGAATAATTATGATATAATCATTGTAAAAATAGATTGTTTGATATTTTAAAGAATATATAATATAAATGGAGGTGCCTTATGAATATTGCAATTTTAGGAGTAGGAGGAGTAGGTGGCTATTTAGCAGCACAATTATCTAAGGATAAGAGTGTAAACTTATGTTTATTAGCAAGAGGTGAGCACTTAAAAAAAATAATAGAAAATGGGCTAATATATGAAAGTAAAAAAGAAACACTTAATATAATACCAAAAATTGTGACAGATAAATCGGAAGATTTTCCAGAGCTAGATATTGTTTTTATGTGTACAAAAAGTTATGATATAGAAAGTTCAATTAAAAATATAGAAAATAAATTAACAGAAAACACTAGAATTATTCCACTTTTAAATGGAATAGATATTTATGAAAGAATAAGATTAATTACAAAAAAAGGAATAATTCTTCCAGGATGTTTTTTTATTTTTTCTTATATCAAAGAGCCAGGAATTATAAAGCATGAAGGAAGTTATGCTAAGTTAATTTTTGGGAAAGAAAAGATGGAAAAAAATATAAATAATGATGATCTTCTTTCAGTTTTAGATAAGTGCAAAATTAATTATGAATATTTAGAGAAGGATATAGAAATAAGTATTTGGAAAAAATTTTTATTGATTTCCACTTTTGCAATGATGACAGCTAGTGAAAATAAATCTTTTGGTCAGCTATTAGAAAATCCAGAACTTTATGCTAAGATTATTAAAATTTTAGAAGAACTAGTTTCTTTAGCTAAAGGAAAAGGGATAACCCTACCGGAGACAGTTATAGAAGATACAGTAAAGATAGCTAGAGAGTCACATTATGATTCTTATACTTCATTTTGGAGAGATTACCAGACACCAAGCAAACTTAATGAGAAAGAGACATTGATAAACGCTATTATAGTATTAGGGGAAAAAATAGGGGTCCCAACCCCAACTGTGGAAGAGATATATAACAAATTGAAATAAAGATATAATATTACTTTAATAAAAATATTAATTGTAAGTGTGCTATAGTTATAGAATTGTTAGATTTAGTTTTTATTTTAAAATATTGAAAAAGGAAGTAAAAGTGAAAAAAATTATATTAATTATAGTATCTATTTTATTTTTAATTATCTGGGAAAATTCGGAAAATTCAGAAAAAAATAATGTTTTAAAAGTAAGTATAGTCAGAAAAAATGAGGAAAAAGAAAAAATAAAAGTTTATTTATACTCTTATGATGAGAGAATAGCTGATAAAGCAGCCACATTACTATCAGAAAAAGAGGTTGAATTAGCATCAAAAGAAACAGTAATAAACTTTTTAGTGCCTAGGGAATATGAAAAAGAAATTTACTATATAGTGCTTGATAAATCAGATAACTATATGCTTGACTACAGTAAAGGTGGTATTGAAAAATTAAAAATAGGGGGTATAAATAAAGTTAAAATAATAAAGAATGAATAGGCATTAGTCAATTATACTATAGAAAATATAGCTAAAATGGATTGCTACTAGAAGGAGATGTGAATAGATGAGCTTAGAAAGTGTTAAAAATTTTTTTAGAGATAATAAATTAGAGCTAAGTGTGATAGAAACTAATGAAGATACAGCAACGGTAGATAGTGCGGCATTAGCATTAGGTGTAGAGCCTAATATGATAGCAAAAACAATGGCATTTCAATTAAAAGAAAAAACAATATTAATATTAAGTAAAGGAAAAGCTAAAACTGATAATAAGAAATTTAAAGAAACATTTAAAGAGAAGCCTAAAATGCTATCATTAGATTTAGTTGAAGAGATAACAGGTCACCCAATAGGAGGAGTATGCCCCTTCGGATTAAAAAATTCAATGGAGATTTATCTTGATATATCTTTAAAGGAATTTGAGACAGTATACCCAGCAGGAGGTACTCCTAATTCTGCAGTTAAGATAACTCCGGATTATTTAGAAAAAGTGACAAATGGAGTTTGGATAGATATTAGTAAAGAAGAGTTGCCAGAATAACTCTTAATATCAATAGTAAGAGAGGGAAAATGAAGAAAATAACACTAAAAAACTGCATATACTTTTGCTTGATTTTTTTGATTGAAATATATATAGGGATTTTTGTAAAAGATAAAATTATAAGGCCATATATTGGTGACATATTGGTAATTCCTTTAATATACTCATTTTTAAATATATTTTTTAAAAATAATTATAAAAAATATATTACAGCAATTGTCATATTTGCTATTTTTATTGAAATACTACAATTTTATAATTTAGTAAAAATACTTAGTATAAATAATAAAGTTTTAAAAATTGTTATAGGGTCAACTTTTGACTTTAAAGACATAATTTGCTATGTTTTAGGTGGCATAATAAGTTATATTATAATTAATTTATCAAAAATAAAAAGTCCTATAATATACTAGGAAAAATAAAAAAAATTTTATTTAATTCAAACTTATTAAATTTATCTTTAAATTAGTTTTATTAAAGGATATTTCTCTTTTTTTTAGAATATAATATTATAAAAATATATTTTATGGAGGCTTAATTTATGGATGAATACTTAAAAAAATTAACTGAAAAGCTAGAAGAAATCAATAATAAAATAACAGAAAAAAGTGAAAAAATAAGTCTTTATACTCATAAAGAATGGGAAGAATTAAAAAAAGAGAACGAAGAGTTAAAAAAAGATATAGAAGACTTATCACAAAAATTAGAGATGAGAGCTCAAATAAAAAAAGAAAAAACAGATGAGAAGTTAGATGATATGAAATCTAAAGTAGAATTAGGAGCATTAAATGTTAAATATAATTACCAAATTTTAAAAGAAAAATCGAAAGATTTAAAAAATGATATTCGTTTATTAGTTGAAAAAGCTGAAATGATTGGAAAAGTTAGAGTAGCAAAATTTGGAAAAAATCTAGAAGATGCTAAATCAAAATCTGAATTAGAAGCTCTTAGTTTAAAATTTGAATATCAAAATATAGCTGCAAAATTAAAAAAATTAATTGAAGAAGTAAAGGAAGAACATAAAAAAAATTAGTAGAAAATATCAAATAAATAATAAAAAAGTTAATAAGAGTAGAAATTGTGATATACTGCTTTTATTAACTTTTTTTATAATTTGAAAAACGGAGGAAAAAATGAATTTAAAAGAACTATATTTAGCAGGAATTAACTTTGAAAGCTTTATAGGAACAGGAACAAAAACAGAAAGAGATCGTTTTCCTAAAAATTATTCAAGAGTTGAAATAACTTCTGAAGAGATAGAAAAAATAAAAAAAATTGATAAGAAAATCAATTTTCTAGTATCAGGAGAAGTATGGTGCACAGACTTTCAATTAAATGTTACTGCACTAAAAAAGATATGTGAATTAAATGATAAATTAGAGATTAGCATAATAACTAAAGGTAGAGGAGAAAAATACTTGAAATCTATTCTTGGGCTAGAAGAGTTTAGAGTTCCAGTAATAGTTCCTTTAAATGAGAACTTTGAAATGTGTGGTAAAGTATTTATTGAAAGACCAAATAAAATAAAAAATATAATCTTTGAAGAGATAAAAATGGAATATCTAAAAGGAAAATATTTAAGAAATACAATAGAAGAATTAATAGAAATAATCAATATTTCTTGCTAAAATGCAGTAAGCTATAGTAGAATACTATAAAAAATAATTTTAAGAAAGGTAAAATGATGAAAAAAGATATTTTTGAACTAGAATTAGGAAAGAAGTTACAGAATTATAGAAATATGAGAAAATTAACAATGAAAGAATTGGGAGATAAAACAGGAATAACTCCATCTATGTTAAGTCAAATAGAACGTGATTTGGTAAATCCTTCAATTAATACACTGAAAGTATTAGCCAAAGCTTTAGATGTGCCATTATTTATGTTTTTTAAAGAGGATGAAAATGAAATTCAAAATCTTGTAGTTAGATTTAATTCGAGGAAAACAATAGGAAATATGCATGATGGTGATATTAGATATGAGTTATTAACACCTACTACAAAGGGAGAAATAGAATTTTGCATGATGTATATTCCTCCTAAAAACTTTTCTAGCGAACATCCAGAAAGTCATAAAGGAGAAGAAGTAGCATATGTAATGAAAGGAAAAATAGAAATTACTATTGGAACAACGTCATATATATTGGAAAAAGGTGACAGTATTAGAATACCATCTCTTACTGGGCATAGATGGATGAATAATTCAGATGAAGAAGTTGAAGTTATTTTTGCTATTACTCCACCAAGTTTTTAAAAAATCATTGTAAAATATATAATATTTATAAAAAAATAAAGGTAATATAAAAATTAAAAAATGAAGTGTAAATTAATCTTGTTAATCTATACTTCATTTTTTAATTGACAAATTCTGTCGCACTGTGTTAAGCTACACTTAAATAAGTTAATTAATAATTTAGTGGAGGAAGAAATGGAAAATTTAATAGTAGGAAAAACAATTAAAGAGTGGACAAATGAATTTTCAATCATAGAAGATCTAGTAGGGTTAAAAGAAACTTTCTGGTTAAATGATAAATTAGAAAATTGTGAAGAAATATTAAAAAAATCAAAAGTGAATATGGAGGAAATTTTAGATGCAGCTGAAAGACTAGGGAGATTTGCATCATATATTCAAACTGTATTTCCAGAAACAAGAGAAAGAAAAGGAATAATTGAATCTCCAATAGCTGTTCTTGATAAAATTAAAGAATATCTTAATGAGGAAATGGAACAGACCGTTAAGGGAAATATTGTATTAAAGTGTGATAGTCATCTTCCAATTTCTGGTTCAATAAAAGCAAGAGGTGGAATCTACGAAGTTTTAAAATTAGCAGAGGACATAGCTTTTAAAAGTGGAAAATTAACAAAAGAGGATGACTATAGCATCCTTGCAAATCCTGAGTTTATAGAACTTTTTTCTAAGTATTCAATCGCTGTTGGATCAACTGGAAATCTTGGACTTTCAATAGGAATAATGGGAGCAAAATTAGGATTTAAAACTACTGTTCATATGTCAGCAGATGCTAGACAATGGAAGAAAGATATGCTAAGAAGCAAAGGCGTTACAGTAGTAGAATATGATGATGATTATAGCAAAGCTGTAGAAGCAGGACGTAAAGAAGCAGAAGGGAATCCTAGTTGTCACTTTGTTGATGATGAAAACTCAAAAACGCTATTTTTAGGATATACTGTAGCAGCACTTCGTGTAAAAGAGCAATTTGATAAGCAAGGAATATTAGTAGATAAAGAGCATCCTTTATTTGTATACTTACCTTGTGGTGTAGGTGGGGGACCTGGTGGAGTGTTATTTGGATTAAAATCTGTATTTGGAGAAAATGCACATTGCTTCTTTGCAGAACCAACACACTCTCCATGCATGGTATTAGGTTTATCAACTGGATATCATGATAAAGTTTCTGTACAAGATTTCGGTATAGATAATAAAACTGCAGCTGATGGACTTGCAGTAGGAAGAGCTTCAAGTTTTGTTGGAAAGATAGTTGAGAATATTGTTAGTGGATCATATACTTTAACTGATGAAAGAATGTATAAATATTTAACTAAATTAAAAGATTTAGAAAATATAGCTTTAGAGCCAAGTGCACTTGCTGGATTCAAAGGAATTGAATTTTTAGAAGCAACAGAACAAGGTAAAAAATATACAGAGTCTAGAGGAATAAAATCTATGGAAAATGCTACTCATCTTGTATGGGCAACTGGTGGAAATATGGTTCCTCAAGAAATAATGGAAGAGTATTATAATAAAGGAAAAAAATTACTTAATGAAAAATAAAAAATAAAAAAGCTTGACAAATAGTATCCGAAAGGACTATACTAAGTGAAATTTGACGAAACAATAAATAAAAAAATTAAAATTGACGAAGGAGCATGATTGGATTATGATAACTAAAGGAGCAGCTACATATTATTTTTATTATTACTTTAGATAAGGTTTATATCTCATATGGATATAAACCTCTTTGTAGTAGCAAAAATAAAGAAGTTGTATCCTTGAATATAAACAAACAATAATTCATTTTATGTTTTTTTAAAACTCTTGGGATAACACTCAAGAGTTTTTTTTTTACAAATTTTAAGTCAAAAAATAGAAAAAGGAAATCCGGAGCCTTGATTATATTTAAATTATAAATGGAGGATACAAAATGAAGAATAGATTTAATGTACTATTAGCAGGAGTATTAATATTAGGAGTAACAGCTTTTGGAAAAACATATAAAATTGGATCTTCACAAATAGTTGAACATCCGGCACTAGATGCTGTAAGAATAGGAGTAGAAGAAACACTTAAAAATAATAATATAGATTATGAATTTGATTCACAAATAGCGCAGGGAGATATGAGTGTACAGCAACTTATAATGCAAAAGTTCGCTAAGGATAATAAAGATTATATTGTAGCAATCTCAACACCTACAGCACAAGCAGCTTTTAATGCTACGAAAACAACACCAATATTATTTGGAGCAGTAACAGATCCAAAAGCAGCAGGATTAGGGAATGAAACAAATGTAACAGGAGTTACAGATGCAGTACCACCTAAATTAATGGTTGATTTAACTAAAAAGTTTTTGCCTAATGCAAAAAAAGTAGGAGTTATATACAATACAAGTGAAAAAAATTCAGAATCAAATGTAGAGAAATTAAAAAAATTGAGTAGTGAAAATGGATTAGAACTTATATCTATAGGGATAACAGCTATGAATGAAGTTCCTTCAGCTGTAGATTCTATACTTTCTAAAGTTGATGTATTGTATACCTTAACTGATAATTTAACATCTTCTGCAGCACCAGTTATTTTTTCTAAAGCAAAAGCTAAAAAAATACCAGTAATTGCAATGGATGGAGAGAGTCATCTTGGTTTAGGAGCCCTTGTTGGAGTAGGTGTAAATTATAAAAAAACTGGAAATAAAATTGGAGAGATGATTGTAAAAATGATAAAAGGAGAATCAATTGAAAATTTACCAATAGTTTCTCCTACAGAATACCCAACTCTTATAAATAAAGAAATGGCAAAGATTTACAATATAAATCCAGAAATTATTGAAAAAAATTAAATTATAAATTTAATAAAGCATTAATATAAATTAAAAAAAATAAATTTATCTCTAATAGAAATTAAGATAAAACTACGAGATAAAATAATTAAAAAAATAAAATTAAAATGGAGTGAACAGTATGTTATTTAGTATATTAGAACAGAGTTTAATATTAGGAGTAATGGTTTTAGGGGTGTATATCACATATAGAATCTTAGATTTCCCAGATTTATCAGCAGATGGAACTTTTCCATTAGGTGGAGCAATAGCAGCTATACTATTAGTAAAAGGAGTTTCTCCTACAATGGCAATTTTAGCAGCAGCAGCAGGAGGCGCAATAGCAGGAGCAGTAACTGGTCTTTTACATACAAAATTGAAAATAACTAATTTGCTTTCAGGAATTTTAGTTATGACAGGTCTTTATAGTATAAATTTACGAATTATGGGGAAATCAAATATTCATCTCTTTAGTGTAACTCATATGTTCTCAGATACAAGTGTAGAAAGTAAAATAACATTGACACTGCTATTTATAGTTGGACTTTTAATTGTTGGAATGACTCTTTTCTTCAAAACTAAATTTGGGTTTATATTAAGGGCTTTAGGTGATAATGAAAATTTAGTTATATCTCTTGGAGTAAATGAAAAAACATTGAAAATAATAGGGTTAGCTTTAGGAAACTCTTTAATCGCAATATCAGGAGCATTATTTGCACAATACCAAGGATTCGCAGATGTTGGAATGGGAGTGGGTATAATTATAATAGGATTAGCATCAATAATTCTAGGAGAATTAGTTTGTAATAGATTGAAATGGCTATCTCCACTAGTGATGATTATTATAGGGGCAATATTATATAGAGTCATTATTGTTCTTTCTCTTAACTTAGGATTACAAGCAAGTGATTTAAAAATATTAACAGCTATTATTATAGTTTTAATAATAGGAATAAAAGAAAATTTAGGAAAAATAAGGATAGGTAGATAATTATGTTACAGATAAAAAATTTAAAAAAGCACTATGTAAATGATTTAGGAGAGAAAAAGATAATTTTTGATGATCTTAATTTAGATGTTAAAGAGGGAGAATTTGTAAGTATTATTGGTGGAAATGGCGCTGGTAAGACAACATTTTTTAACTCTATTATAGGGAATACAGAAGTTTCTGATGGAGATATTTTACTAGATGGAAAAAGTATTCTTAAATTGGATAAACATAAAAGAAATAAGATAATATCAAAAGTATATCAAAACCCTAGTATGGGAACATCTCCATCTATGACGATATATGAAAACCTATCTATGGCAGATAACAAAGGAAAAACATTTGATCTTACTTGGGGGTTAAATAAATCAAGAAAAGAAAAGTATGTTAAATTTTTATCACATCTTGATTTAGGATTAGAAAAACATTTAAACACAAAAGTAGGGAATCTTTCTGGGGGGCAAAGACAATGTTTATCACTTATAATGGCAGTCTTATCTAAACCTAAACTTTTATTATTAGATGAGCATACAGCGGCACTTGACCCAAAAATTTCTAAAATAATTATGGATAAAACACAGGAAATTGTTAAAGATAATAATATTACGACATTAATGATAACGCATGAACTTCAAGATGCAATTGATTATGGAGATAGACTTATTATGCTAAATAATGGTAAAATAGTTTTAGATATAATAGGTGAAGAAAAAAAGAACATAACTAAAAAAGAGTTATTAGCTTACTATTTCTAATCCTTAAAATAAAACTAATTATTTAGGAGTATTCATGAAAAAAATAAGAGTAACTGTTTCAGAAAATATGTGGGAATTACTTCAAAAGGATACTGAAGAATTTGGAATAAATAAAAATCGATTATGTAACTATATATTGAATAAACTAAAGTATAATAGGGAAATAGAGTTCGATAAAGAGCTAGATAGAGAAAATAAAGAATTAAGTAAAATAGTTCAATTTGATCTGACGGTTTCAAATGAACAGATATATCTAGACATATTAAAAGAAAACAGAGTAGAGATAGAAGCTGAATTTTTTAGAGAACTTTTCTCATCTTATGCAGGAAAAATAAAGTATCAAAGAGAACTTTTTATCTTTGAAGATAAAGTTAATTTATTGTTAGAAGGTATTAAAAAAGAATTAAAGGTCAAAATAAAATATGATAACAATATATATGTTATACATCCTTTTTTCTTAAAAAGAGATGATCAGGGGGATGAAAACTTCTTATTTCTTTTTAATGAAAATAAAGATATGTATGAAGCTATCAGATTAAAAGAACTTGAATTAGTTATTCTTCTTAAAGATAAAGTAGAAAAAAAAGATATTAAATATATAGAAAAAGTAAGAAAAGATTTTGATCCTTTTCTAAAAGATAGAGTTGATATAAAAGTTAAAATGACTTCAAAAGGTGAATCTCTTTTAAAGAGTTTAACAAATTATCGTCCTAAAATAGAGAAAAAAGAAGGGCATATTTATTATTTTAAAACTTCCCTTGAAAATGCTGAATTATATTTTGGATCTTTTTATAATGAAGTAGAAATCATAGAACCAATAAATTTGAGAAATAGTATGATAGAAAACGCGCGTAAAATATTAAAACTTTATGCAAATGAATAATAAAATATTTTTTTGTAGGATAGACCGAACAATAAAAAAACTTAAAAGCAAAATTAAAAAAGCAAAAAGCTTAGATAAAACTAGACTTTTTGCTTTTTTAATTTCATAAAAACCGAACTTAAAAATAAAAAAATAGTTATCTATAAAGAAGTGAAAGTAAATAGTATAATTAATCTATCCAAGTCGAAGAGTAGTAAAAATAGTAGCTAAGTCAAAAGTCAAATTTATTAAATAATCATGCCGTCATATAGTAAGAAGTAAGAAGTAAGAAGTAACAACAAATCTATTTTAGTAAAAATATCTAGGGGGAAATTAAATGAAAAAATATATATTAGGAGCAATTTTAGGAGTTACATTAATATCAATACCATCTCATGCAAAGACATATCAAATTGGAGCAACTCAAATTGTAGAACACTCGGTTTTAGATTCTGTAAGAGTAGGATTTGAAAAAGGACTAAAAGATAGTGGAATTGAGTATAAAATTGATTATGAAAATGCTCAAGGAGATATGTTAACACAGCAACTAATAGGAAAAGGTTTTGCTTCTAAAAAGAAAGATTTAATATTAGCGATATCAACTCCATCAGTTCAAGCTGTAGCAAATTCTACTGAAAATATTCCTGTTCTTTTTGGAGCAGTATCTGATCCTTCAGCAACTGGAATCTCAGATAGAAAAAATGTAACAGGTGTAGCAGATGCCATCCCCACAGGTAAATTAGTAGAAGAAACATTAAAACTATTCCCTAACACTAAAAAAGTAGGAATCATTTATAATACTAGTGAAAAAAATTCTGAGTCAAATATTGCAAGAATACAAGAAAATTTAAAAGGAACAGGTGTTGAGATAGTAACTTCAGGGGTAACAGCGCTTAATGATATTCCAGCGTCATTGGAAGTTTTACTTAAAAAGGTAGACGTTTTATATATGCTTCCAGATAATATGGTTGTATCAGCATCAACACTGATTTTCAAAAGAGCTAAAGATACAAAAAAACCTGTACTTGCACTAGGTTATAATCAAGAACAGATATCAACAGGAGCACTACTTAGTGTAAGTGTAGACTATGAAAAATTGGGTTATAGATTAGGTGAGATGGCATCGGATATATTAACAGGGAAAAAAGAGATAAAAGACCTTCCTTACGAAGTTTCAAACAGCTATCCAGTATTAGTTAATAAAGATATGGAAAAATTTTATAATATAAATATAGATACAAAATAGTAAGTATAATAGTAGATATTCTTCCCAGTAAATATAAAAAAATAGAATAAGTAGTAAAAAGGATAAAAGTTTTTTTTATAAAAACTTGTCCTTTTTTTTATTAAAAAAGCAAATAATAAAAATTTTTTATCATTTTTTATATTTTTTTCTTTGTTTTTAAATAGGATTGTACTATAATACACATTAATATAATTATAGTTTATAATTTATAGTTTAAATATAAAATGCTAGGGGGATTATATGTTAATTAAAAATGGTTTTGTGTTTATAGCATCAGAAAATGGATTTGTAAAAAAAGATGTTGAGATTAAAGATGGAAAAATAGTTGCTGTGGGAAATGAACTTACGTCCAATTGCAACGAAGTTATAGATGCAGAGGGGAAATATATAACCCCTGGATTTATTGATGCTCATTCACATATTGGAATTGGGGAAGAAAGTATGGGATGGGAAGGTGCTGACTATAATGAAGGTACTGATCCAGTAACTCCTGCCATGAGAGCAATAGATGCAATAAACCCAATGAATATTTCTTTTATAGAGGCAATTAAAGGTGGAGTAACAACTGTATGTACAGGACCAGGAAGTGCTAATGTAATTGGAGGGCAATTTACTACAATTTCTCTTAGTGGAAATATAATTGACGAAATGATTATTCAAGAGTATGCAGCAATGAAATGTGCCTTTGGAGAAAATCCTAAAAGATTTCATGGAAGAGAGAAAGCAAAGATGCCTATGACTAGAATGGGAACTGCATATCTTCTTAGAAAAGCAATACAAGATACTAAAAACTATATTATAAAGAAAAATTCTGCTTCAAGTAAAGGTGAGGAATTTCCATTAGATTTAAATATGGAAGCTATGATTCCTGTAATCGAGAAGAAAGTACATTTAAAAGCTCATGCTCATAGAGCAGATGACATATGTACAGCTATAAGAATAGCAAAAGAATTTGATTTACTAGTGAGTATTGAGCACTGTACAGAAGGACATCTAATTTCAGATTTCTTAAAAAGTGCAAATGTTCCTGCAATAATAGGACCAACATTTTCAGCTCGTTCAAAAATAGAGCTTATGAATAAGAGTTTTGAGACTCCTAATATTCTCCACCAAGCAGGAGTAAAATTTGCTATTATGACAGATCATCATGTTATTCCACAATATGCACTTGTAATGTGTGCTGCACTTGCAATGAAAGGGGGATTACCAGAAGTTGAAGCGCTTAATGCAATTACTAAAAATCCTGCCGAAATTTTAGGGATAGATAATTTAAAAGGACAGATAAAAGTTGGATTAGATGCAGACGTAGTTATCTGGGATAGACATCCATTTGACTTGCAAGGAACAACTGAGAGAGTTTACATTAAAGGAAAACAAGTTATTTAATTTAATATAGGTTACAACAAAATACAGAATATACTATTAAAGTATTACAACACTGTAATACAAAAGGGGGATTATGAAAAAGTTATTATTATTACTTACTTTATTATTAACATTTTTAGGTTGTGGGGGGGAAAAGAATTCTATAGGAAGTGGAAAAAATATTATAGTAGCACAGGCAGGAAATCCAAAAAGTTTGGATCCACAAATGTATAATGAGATTCCAGGTCTATTTATAGATAAACAGATTTTTGATACGCTTTTAGCAGTGGATGACAATAAGAATATAGTTCCTGAATTAGCTGAAAAATATGAATATTTAAATGAACAAGAGTTAAAAATAACATTGAAAAAAGGTATTAAATTTCATAATGGTGAAGAGCTAAAAGCATCAGATGTTGCTTTCAGTATTAACCGTATGAAAGAAAAACCAGGAAGTAAAGTTATGGTTGATGATATCAGTAAAGTTGAGATTCTAGATGACTACACTGTAATATTAAAATTAAAAAAACCATCAGCAGCATTGCTGTTTGCCTTAGCTCATCCTTTAACATCTATCTTAAATGAGAAAGATGTTATATCTAAGAATGACGAAATTAGTAATGCACCAGTTGGTACAGGAGCATTTAAGTTTATAACTTGGGAAAATAGAGATAAAATTGAATTAGTTGCTAATAAAGAGTATTTTAAAGGGAAATCTAAAATTAACAAATTAACATTTGTATCTATACCTGAGGGAAGCTCAAGATTAATTGCACTTGAAACAGGAGAGGTGGATATAGCTGTAGGAATGGCAGCAGTTGATAATCAAGGAATTAAAGGCAATAGTAAATTAACTTTGATTTCAGAGCCTACTAGTAGTACTGAAAATTTAACTTTAAATATCAAAAATGATAAATTAAGTTCAAGAGAGGTAAGACAAGCAATAAATTATGCTATTAACAAACAATCAATTATTGATGCCATATTTGCAGGAACTGGAAAAGTTGCCAACACTATGGTAAATCCACAAGTTTTTGGATCATATCAAGATGTAAAAAACTATGAATATAATCCTGAAAAAGCAAAAGAATTATTAAAATCTGTAGGGAAAGATAATGGATTAAAATTAAAACTATGGGTTAATGACAATGTAACAAGAACACAAACAGCTCAGATTATTCAATCGAATCTTAAAGAGGTTGGAATAGATGTTGATATAGAGGTTTTAGAGTGGAGTACTTATTTACAAAAATCTGCTAATGGAGAGCATGAGATGCTTTTAGGTGGATGGGTATCTGGTACTTTAGATGCTGATATTGTTTTATTCCCATTATTTCACTCGTCATCTATAGGAGCAGCTGGAAATAGAGCTTTCTATGTTAATCCTGAAGTAGACAAATTTATTGAAGAGGGAAGAACAGCTTTAACTCTTGATGAGAGAAAAGAAGCATATGAAAAAGCACAAATTATTTTAAGTACAGATTTACCTATGATTCCTTTATTTTATAAAAATGAAAATATTGGAATTAGTAAAAAAGTTAAAAATTTCAAGTATAACCCTACAACAATGCATTCGCTTTATAATTTAGACAAGGAGTAGATAATGGAAAATATAAATTTAGAGTATGTTTTAAATTTAACAAAAGAGTTAATTGCAATTCCAAGTGTAGTTGGATTCACAGATGATGTTACAAAGAGAGTAGAACAAGAGTTAGATAAGTATGGAGTTAAGTATACATATACCAAAAAAGGAGCTATTGTAGCAGAGATTGAAGGTAAAAATAATAATGAAGCAAAAATGATATCTGTTCATGTAGACACTATCGGGGCTATTGTAAAAAAAATAAAACCAAATGGTAGATTAGAACTTGTAAATATGGGTGGTATTATATGGGCAGGAGTAGAAGCTGAAAATGTTACTATTCATTCATTTCATGGTAAAAAATATCAAGGAAGTGTTTTACCTATAAAGGCATCAGCTCATACATATGGAGATGATGCAAGAGAGATAGTTAGAAGAACTGACACAGTGGAAGTTAGAATAGATGAGGATGTAGCTGAATATCAAGATACATTTAACCTAGGAATTAGAGTAGGAGACTGTGTATCTTTTGAGGCGAGAACAGTTATAACAGATAGTGGATATATTAAATCACGTTACTTAGATGACAAGTTATGTATTGCACAAGTATTTGGGTATCTTAAGTATATGAAAGAGAATAAGAAAATACCAGATAATAAATTATATATTTATTTCTCTAACTATGAAGAGATTGGGCATGGAATATCTGTTATTCCAGAAGATGTTCATGAAGTTATATCTTTAGACATTGGAATAGTATCGAATGACTCTATGAGTGATGAGAAAAAAGTTTCCATAGCAATGAAAGATTTTAAAACTATTTATGATGTAGGAATAAATAGAAAATTAGTTGAACTTGCAGAGAAACATGGCATAGGGTATGCAATGGATATCTACAATAGATATGGTTCTGATAGTAGTGCAGCAGTTTTACAAATGGCAGATGTCAAAATCGCATGTATTGGTCCAGGGATAGATGCTTCTCATCACTATGAAAGAACTCATATTAGAGGAGTTCTAGAAACAATTAAATTAATGATAGTTTACTTCTAATATCAATAAAATAAAAAAGAAAAACCTTTGAACTCGTATAAGATTAATTATACATGTTTAAAGGTTTTTTATAATTATAGAGATGTAGTAGCGCATAATATGACTATTGGTTAATTAATCTCTTTAATGATTTAGTTAAATTTTTATCTCTAGAAATTTTAGAATATAGAGTAATTAAAGAGTTTAACTCTTTATCATTAAGCTTTAGTTCATCTTTAATAAATTCTTCTAATTTCTCCACCTCTTGAGGTAAAAGTTTTACTCTTAATGAATCATTTATCTCTTGAATACTACCTTTCCCTTCAAAAAATGCTAGTAATCTTTTCCAGTTAGAAAAAAGATCTACTTTTCTTAAAACCATAATTGCAGAATAGTTAAGTTGTGGAAGCTTCTTGTATCCTGATCTTTTTAATAAAGTTGATACTTCATTGTCATTATTAGAATATAATAAGACTTCTCCAGCTTTTTTAGAGTTCATTATTTTAGGAGTCTTACTTGTCATGTTCTTACCTCTAATATATTTAGAAAGGGGTATTACCTGTGTCAGTTGAAAAAATTCTATAAAGAAGTCGTTGAACTCCATTTTATCGGGAATAGTACCATTTTCTATGTGTCTTATATAGTCATCTATTTTATTAAAATCAGTCATTTTATCCTCCGTACTTTTTAAGTAAATAATTTATTACCATAATGTATTCATTATATTATTTAAAGCTATAGAAAGTCAAAGATAATTTTAATATACTATTAATTAAAATTTAATATAAAAAAATAATTATATGAATAGGAAATAAGATTATTATTGGTATAATATGAGCAGGTAAAATATGTGAGGTGAAGTATGCTATCCTATGAAAATTTAAAAAGAATAATAGAAGTAGAAGAAAATAGTAATACAGATAAATATCTAATTAGAATTGCTAACTCAACATGTGCAATATCTGCAGGATCAAAAGCTATAATTGAAGAAGTTGAAAAGTTAAATAGTGAGAAAATAAAAAGTATAAAAACAGGTTGCATGGGATTTTGTTATTGTGAACCTACTGTTGAGGTAGTATTTCCTACAAAAGAGAGAGTCATGCTAGGTAATGTTGATAAAAAAATAATATTGAAAGTAACGGAGTTGTTAGAAAAAAAGATTGACTACTCCACGTTTATAGATGAACTTAAGTATCAAATTGTTCAGCCTAAGAAATTAGAAAAAAAAGTAGTTTTAGAGAACTGTGGAGTAATTGATCCTCTAGATATTAAGTCAAGCTTACTTTACAGTAGGTATCAAGCACTATATAAATCTCTTACTACCTATGAACCAAAAGAAATAATAGATATAATTAAGAAATCTAAACTTAGAGGAAGAGGTGGCGCTGGATATTATACAGGTAAAAAATGGGAGATTATATCCAATAATTTAGCTAGCCCCAAATATGTTGTGTGCAATGCTGACGAAGGTGATCCAGGTGCCTTTATGGATAGAGTTATATTGGAGAGTGATCCCCACTGTGTACTGGAAGCAATGGCTATTTGTGGATATGCAATTGGAGCTTCAAAAGGAATTATATACATAAGGATTGAATATCCTCTTGCTGTGGAAACTTTAAAAGTTGCTATTAAGCAAGCAAGAGATATAGGGATTCTAGGAGAGAAAATATTTGGAACGGATTTTAATTTTGATATTGAGATAAAATATGGGGCAGGAGCTTTTGTATGTGGAGAAGAAACAGCACTTATTCAGTCTATGGAGGGGAAAAGAGGTGAACCTAAAAGTAAGCCACCGTATCCTGCGGAAAAAGGTTATTTAGACTCTCCAACTAATGTCAACAATGTAGAAACATTTGCTAATATAGGTAAAATAATTTTAAATGGTTATGAATGGTTTAATACAATTGGAACAGAAAAAAGTTCAGGGACTAAAGTATTTTCCCTTGTGGGGAAAATAGCAAGACCCAGCTTAATAGAGGTTCCTCTTGGAACTAAATTAAGAGATATTATTTTTGAAGTTGGTGGAGGAATTAAAAATAATAAAAAATTTAAAGCTGTTCAGACAGGGGGACCTTCTGGAGGGGCTCTATGTGAAAATGACTTAGATATACCTATAGACTATGAGACTCTTTCTAATGAAGGTACAATGATGGGTTCTGGTGGAATGATTATTATGGATGAAGACAACTGTATGGTAAATATAGCTAAATTCTATTTAGAGTTCACAAAAGATGAATCTTGTGGGAAATGTACCCCATGTAGAATAGGCACATCAAAGTTACATAAGTTAGTAGAGCAAGTTACGCAGGGAAGAGCAACTTTAGAAACTTTAGATTTAATTGAAGAGCTTTCTATAACAATAAAGAGAGCGGCTCTATGTGGTCTAGGAAAAACTGCTCCTAACCCTGTACTGTCTAGTATAAGAAAATTTAAAGATGAATATTTAGAACATATAAATGACAAGTTTTGCAAATCAAGAGTATGTAAAGATTTAATAACCTATACTATAATTGAAAAAGATTGTGTGGGGTGTGGTACTTGCTTTAGACAGTGTCCTGTAAAAGCGATTAGTGGAGAGAGAAAGACTGGTTATATAATAGACAAGTCTAAATGTATAAGATGTGGGCTATGTTTTGCAAATTGCAAATTTAGTGCTATTAAGGTGAGTGGTAATAATGAAAAAAATTAATGTAACTATAAATGGTATTATGATTCAAGGAGATAGCAAAGATACAATATTAGAGACAGCTAAGAAAAATAATATAAGAATACCTCATCTATGCCATTTAAAGATAGACTCTATCTATACTAATGATTGTGCTTCGTGCCGTATTTGTGTTGTGGAAGTTGACGGGAGAGAGGGGCTTTATCCATCATGTTCTACAAAAATTTGGGAAGGGATGAATGTTATTACAAATAGTGTTGAAATAATGAAAATTAGAAAAAATGTTTTAGAACTTATTTTAGCAAATCATCCTAAAGATTGCTTAGTGTGCAGAAAATCAGGTGATTGTGAATTGCAAAAGCTTTCTAATGAAATGAGGATAAAAGAGATAAGATATGATTCTGAGCTTAGAGGTCTAAGTGAAGATAGATCTGCTGCCATAATAAGAGATATGGATAAATGTATAATGTGTAGAAGATGTGAAACTATGTGTAATAATGTCCAAAGTTGCAATATCCTTTCAGGAATCAATAGAGGAAGTAGCTCAATAGTCTCTACATACTTCAATAAAAAGCTTTCAGAGACTTATTGTACTTTCTGTGGTCAGTGTGTTGCAGTCTGCCCTGTAGGAGCTCTCACAGAGCATGACTACACTTGGGATGTTATAAATAGTATTGCAAATAAAGATAAAATTGTAGTTGCACAAATAGCACCAGCAGTTAGAGTTGCACTTGGGGAAGAGTTTAATATAAAAATAGGGACAAATATAGAGAAGAAGATTGTAGCAGCCCTTAAAAAGCTAGGATTTGATTATATATTTGATACATCGTGGGCCGCAGATTTGACTATAATGGAAGAGGCAAGTGAACTAAAGAATAGGTTAGTAAAGCATTTTCAAGGAGATAAAGAGGTAAAGTTACCGCTACTTACTTCTTGTTGCCCTGCATGGATGAATTTTTTAGAGGATAATTTTCCTACTTTGGTAGAGGTACCATCCACTGCTAAGTCACCAATGCAAATGTGCTCATCTGTTATCAAGAATATTTGGGGACCTGAAAAGGCTTTAGATAAGAAAAATATAGTGGTTGTATCTATAATGCCTTGTCTTGCTAAAAAATATGAATCTCAAAGAGAAGAGTTCATTTATGATGGTATTCCAGATACAGACTATTCCATTACAACAAGAGAACTTGCTCATATGATAAAGTCTTCAGATATTGATTTTGAAAATTTAGAAGATAAAGAGTTTGATTCTCCTATGGGAAGTTATTCAGGAGCAGGTATTATATTTGGAAGAACAGGAGGAGTTATAGAAGCAGCTACCCGTACTACCTATAAATTTATAACAGGGAATGAACTAGATAATCTTGAATTTACTTCAATGGAAGGAATTAAAGGTACTAGAATAGCTGAAATAGAAATAGCAGGCAATAAGATTAGGATTGGAATAACTCATGGATTAGGAGAAGCAAGAAAGTTACTTGAAAAGATAGTCAGTGGAGAGGAGTTTTTACACGGTATAGAGATAATGGCATGCAAAGGTGGCTGCGTTGGAGGTGGAGGACAGCCATATACTCATGGGAATTATGAAATTATAAAAGCTAGAATGGAAGCTTTATCTAATATTGATAAATGTCTTAAAATAAGAAAATCTCATGAAAATCCTGATGTACTCGCTATATATGAGAAGCATTTAGGGGTACCACTATCAGCTAAAGCTAAAGAGTTACTACATAACCATAAAAAGAGGTAAGTACAGATAAATAAAAATGGTGGAGAATACATATTTAGTATTTCTTCACCATCTTTTTATTATTATAATACTATCTACTAGGCAAACAAGTAAAAATACTTATTATCCATGCATCAAGCTTCTTTTTTTCATAAGACATAACATCGAACATTTCAGGATTATTTAATTGAAATTGTTCTTTAAATAATTTAAGATTTAACTCTTTCATATTGTTATCTCTTTTTATTTTTAAGAAAACATCTGTTATCTCATTTGGTTTATAAGGCATAAATTTTTTACCTAAAGCGATAGGCATTCCTGACTTTGTTAATTTATTATTTTGACAAACTGCAATAGCGGCTTTTCTAACATCAAAAACTTTATCAGATAATGCTAGCTCCACAGTCTTATCCCTTAAGTTTCTAAATTCATCCTTGTTTAAATCAAAGTTACTTACTGATTTATTTAAAGCATGTAACCTTCTTCTATATGATGTTTTACATTGTAGCTCAACTAATATTTTAGCTACTGCTTGCTCTCTTGCTCCCATGTGTTATCCTCCAATATTATATTAGAGATACCTTAATTGTACAACTTTTCCCAGATTCTTAAGAACAGCTTCTAACTCTGATATCATATTTAGTTTTATGTTGAAATCTATTGGAAAATCAGGATTCTGATGTGCTGAATTAACTGCTGTTCCTGCCCAAATATTAACATGAGTGGCTTCATAAAGAAGCATTCTTGCTACTATATAGGCACCATTATTTTCAGGCAATAGCTCAGATTTCTCACTATAGACTTCTTTTAATAATTTAATAGTTTTGTTAATTGTTATAAGCCCCTCTGTAACCAAGTCAACACCTTTTAAATATCCAATAGGTGGAACTTCTGAACTTAAATAATCTTTTAAATCTAAATCAATATCCTCTCTAAATTCTTTTGCAACTATATTAGCAGTAGTTCCTCCAGAAAGGATAATTTTTCCCTTTGCAGTTCTAATATTATTAAATAGATATTTGTCATTTTCAGGATTTCCTGGGGGTCCTATAAATATATCTAAATGCTTTAATGACTGTAATTTAACTGCAAGGACAGTTGTATCGTCACCAGGTTGACCTGCATATAGTTCATTACAAATACCTAATAGATCTGTACAAACTTGTCCAGCAAACTTCTTTAAAGAGATAATTCGGAGAAAGTCATTAATACTATCCCAACGCCAACCTAAATTTAATCTTTGACCGATACCAGCATGGACAGCTCCATCTGATACAACAGCAAGAAGATCATCTGGTTCTAATATAAAATTAGATTCAAATATTTTTTTACCATTTATTATTCTAGATTTTTTCTCTACAAGGAAGTCTTTCCCTTTTTTAAAAAGAAAAAATGCTGGATTATCATATTCTACAATAGAACAGTCACCATTATTATTCATTTTTATTATAGTAAAAGTAGAATATGCTAAATTTCTAACCTTACATTCAGGAAGAGTATTAGCAATTGTATATATTGTCTCATCTATTGAAGCCCCCTCTTTAAGCATTGTAACTGCTATTTTTGAAGTAAGGGTTGCAAGTATATTAGCTTTAACTCCACTACCTAGTCCATCAGATAATACAATAATAACACCATTTTCAGTTTTGACAATTTCTACATTATCACCACAAAGCTCTTCGCCTTTTTTATTGATACTCTTATGGGAAACATCTATAAAATAGTCCATTATAGATCTCCTCCCTCTTCTCTAAAAACATCTTTCAGTTTATTAAGGGCAACTTTTGTCTCAGCAGTTGTTTCTCCTAATAAACTTGCTATTTCTTGAGCAACTCTCATCTGCTTTTCTATTACTCCTTGAGTAATTTTAAGTGCATTCTCAGTAAGGTTATTTAAATTTTCTTTTCTCTCCACCTCTTCTGTTAAGTCTTTAAGAATAATCATTAAGGCATCTTGATTTTCTATGTAAGTAACGCTAAGTCCCATATGAAGAGAATAAGCAGGGAAATGAATTTTTTCCCATAATATATCTTCTTTATTTAGTAAAAGATTTTGAAGTTTAGATAAATTAAGAATAGAACCAATTCCAGTTTCTTTTATCTCAGTAGGAGTAATACCGAAATATCTACTAAATGCAGTATTTGCATCTATAACGTCAAGTTTATTATCCAAAAGGATTATAGCATTAGGGGCATTTTCAAATATTTCATTAGAAAGCCTTTCTGCTTTATTTCTTAAATGGTGAATACACATATCTAAATGAGACATTCCTTGGTAGATAGATATGGCATTTTCTCTACAAGTATCGTATCCACATCCTGTACAATTTAACTCATCTATAATTTCATATTTCCCTAAAGCTCTTAGTATACCACGAATTTCTTGCTCCGTTGGCATCTCTTCTGTAATTTTTTCAGGAATATTAGCCTTAGAAAAATTAAGTTCAGAGCCTTCTTCTGTTTCACCTCTACTTTGATCTAAAGTTTTTAAGAATTCAATAATATTTTGAAGTCTTGAAAAAGTAGAATTTGTAGCTGTAGAACCTCCTGGTCCCCCAATACAGCTTTTTTTACAAGCACTTGTCTCAATACAACAATTTTCAATATTACCATTTATAATCTCTTGAAAAATCTCTTTACATTCATCAATGCCATCTACTCTTATAAATGTTAGACCCTTTTTTCTAATGTCATCAGTGATACTGTCTAATATACCTCCTACAAGAGGATACTTCCCACCAAATTTACTTCCGCTTTTATCAGGCTTCATGTCTGGAAGAGTATTGTAATCTATTCCCTCTTTTTCAAATAATAATAGGATTTCATCGAAAGTCAGTACAGCATCAATTATATCTTTATTGGAATTAGCTGATGCTTCAGATTTTTTTGCAATACAAGGTCCTAAAAATACAGTTATTATATCTGGATTTTCTTTTTTTAAAAGTTGACCATGTGCAATCATTGGAGAAACAAAAGGCATTAGACTATCGATAACTTCTGGAAAATATTTTTCAATAAGCATAACCACTGATGGACAACATGTTGTAATATAGTTTTTTTTATCATTTGTTATAATCTCTTTTTTGTAAAGGCCAGTTACAATGTCAGCTCCTATTGCAGTCTCTTCAACTATGAAGAAACCTACTTTTTTAAGTGCTGAAATAAACTTTCCTGAGTTTTTAAAGAAACCTCTAAAAGATGGAGCTAGGCTAAGTGCAATCTTTTTCCCTTCTTTTAAAGAGTTGTAAACCATATTTAAATCTGATTCTATATTTCTTGCATTTTGTGGACAACTTGTAAAACATTGACCACAAGCAACACATTTTTCAGGAACAATATGTGCTTGGTCATTTATTATTTTAATAGCTTTAACTTTACAAGTTCTAACACATTTATAACAATGTCGACAATTAGCTTCAGAGAAATTCATAGTTTGCATTTAAAGCCCCCTTTTGATAAGTTCGTAAAATTTTTCTTCTGTATTTTCAGGAGAAAATGATAAAACTTCTTCTTTGTCATCAATAACTACTGCAACAGCACTAGTGCATTTCTCTAAGCAAAAGCTAGCTTTGAGCGTTATCTTATCTGAAAGGTTTTCTTTTTCAATCAATCTTTCAAGACATTTTATAACTTCATATGATCCTTTTATGTGACAAGCACTTCCTACACAAACATTTATAGTCATTTTAATTATTCTCCTTATATTAAATTCTTTTTTTATACTTTGAATATATCATTAACAGAGCGAAAAGTAAATTACAATCACTCATTCATTCTAAAAAAGCACATAACCAAAGAAAAAAAGGTTAAAATTTAATCGGATCTAATTTTATGAATAATTTTAATAAAAAATGATATCTAAAAAATAGATGTTACTATATAATATCACATATAGCACTATTATATAATGCTTAAAGTTAACAAAAGAAGGAGATACTATAACCATGAAATATAAAATGATAGTTACTGATCTAGACGATACTTTACTAACTTCAGAAGGAACTATATCAGAAGAGAATAAGCAAGCAATCATAAAAGCACAGGAAAGTGGAATAAAATTTATTTTAGCTTCTGGAAGACCCACATTTGCTATGAAACATTTAGCAAAAGAGCTACAACTAGATAAGTTCGGAAGTTATATTATAACATATAATGGAGCAATGATAGTTGAATGTAAAAATTTTAATGAAATATTTGCTGATAATTTACTTCAAGAAGATATTCACTCTTTATATAATTTTAGTAAAGAAAATGGCGTAGAGATAATTACATATGTAGGAGATGATATTGTTTCTGAAACTAAAAGTGAATATGTTGATGTAGAGATTACTCTTACAAAAATGAGTTTTAAGAAAGTAGATTCTTTTAAACATAGTGTACAAACATCTGCTCCTAAGTGCATAATGCTAGAAGAGCCTAAATATCTAAATAAAGTTCAGGATATTTTAAAAGAAAAGCATGGGGATAAATATTCTATCGCAACATCTAAACCATACTTTTTAGAAGTAACGAAAAAAAATGTAGATAAAGGACAAACATTATTAAGACTGGCTAAAGACTTAGGTATAGAGCCTAGAGAAATAATTGCAGTAGGAGATTCATATAATGATGTTACAATGTTACAAGTAGTTGGACTTCCAGTAGCTGTAGAGAATGCAAAAGAAGAACTTAAAAATATTGCAAAATTTATAACAACATCAAATGAAAATCATGGTTTAAAAACTGTTATTGAAAAATATATCTTTTAATACCCATGGAAATATATTAGAATATAAATATAATCCTAATTATAAAAAATGGAGGTAAATAGACAGATGGAAGCAATAAATTTTAAATTAAAATCTCATCTAGGTGGAGAAATTGAACTAGATACACTAAAAGGTAAGAATACAGTATTATTCTTTTATCCAAAAGATAATACTCCTGGCTGAATCGTTGAAGCTAAAGATTTTCAGGAGAAAATTGGAGAATTTGAAAAACTTAATACTATAGTAATAGGTCTTAATAAGGGGACTATAAAGTCTCATATTAAGTTTGCTAATCTATTTAATTTAACATATCCTCTTCTAAGTGATGAAGAAGGAGAAGTTTGTAATTTATATGGTGTTCTTAAAGAAAAAAGTATGTTTGGAAAAAAATACTTAGGAATTGAACGTTCAACTTTTTTAATAAATTTAAATGGTGAAATAGTGAAAGAGTGGAGAAAAGTTAGTATTCCAGGCCATGCAGAGGAAGTATTGAATATGGTTGCAAGTTTAGTATAAGTAAATAAATGATAAAATATTTAAATAAATTATTATAAAAAAAGATGACTTAGTTTCTAAGATTAAGTCATCTTTTTATTTGTATATCTGTTTGCAGTTTTAATTATTTGAAAACTTTTTTAACTAATATAGTCTAAAACCTTATAGTTCAAAAGATTGCTCTCCACTCTTAAGTTGCATATCTAAATGCATGATACCATCTTCATCGTAATCATCTGATATTCTTTTAAATCCAAATGATTCATAAAATTTTTTTAAATATTTTTGTGCTCCAATTGTAATAGTATCATATTTCATAACTAGAAAAATATATTCAATAGCACTTGCAATATTTTCTCTTGCTAGATTCTTACCTCTAAATGTAGATTTTACTGCAACTCTTCCAATAGATGGAGAATCATAAGATAAACCTGGTGGTAATACTCTTAGATAACTAGTAATTTCACCTTTTTCCTGCGTAAAAAAATGAATACAGTGGTAATCTTTTCCATCTAAATCAAGATATGCACAATTTTGCTCAACTACAAATACTTCACTACGTAATTTTCCAATTTCATAAATATCTCTTGAAGATAATTTTTCAAAACTTTTTACATGAACTTGCATTTAACCTCCTTAGCTATTTAATATTTATATGTTGATAAATTTATTTAATAGTTTGTATCATTATACTATATAGTTAAATATATTCCAACAATAATTATACGCTAAATTTTAAAATGTAAGCATTCCCCCAATTTAAGGATGTTTCAATCAGTTTTACTGGGGTTTTTTATCGTCAAAAAAACGACTAAGTTTTAAATTACAATATTGCCCCTCTTCCACAAGAGTAAAGTAAGCACTAAATATATTACCTTTAGATGACTTAATATCTTTAAATAAAACTTCTTTTCCTGCAATTAGGTTAAGAGCATCTTCCGTTGATATATTAGGAATAAGTTTATTGTTCTTAAAGACAGAGTTGTTGCATCTAGGGTCGTTTTTATAACCATCACAGTAAAAAGCTTTTCCCCCTTCATATATATTAGAACCGCACTTAGGGCATTTTCCAAGAATAACTCTTGTATCTTCTCTTGGAGGTCCGTTATATTCAGAGACAAATTTAGGGATTTGAATGTTATTTGAAATTATCTCACTTATCTCTTTAGTTGTAAGATCTGTAAGCTCTTCAAGTTTTGCTTCACCTTTAAAGACTTTTTTCTGTAATTTAGAAAATTCTACTGATTTTTCCTTATACATATTTATCTTCAATTGCTCTAGAATTTCAATTAGTTTTTCTCCTAATGACTCAATAGAGTAGTTAGAACCTTTTTGGCTAATATACTGATATTTTTTTGCATTCTCAACTATACCTGTTCTTGTTGCCTCTGTTCCTATCTCCACCCCTTGTAGTATAGCCTGATACTCTTCATCTTCAGAATCTCCATCTTTTTTAAAAGGGTTTTTTAAGTATTTAGCTAAATCTTCTTCTGATACTTTTTTAGGTGGAGAAGTCTCTTTCTCTATAGGGTTAAAATCCACCACAAACTCTTCATCTTTTATTAATTGAGGTAGCTGATTTTCAAATTTTTCAGGTTCATATTTATAGAAACCTTCCTGTTTAATTGCCTCGCCATTTAATTTAAATTCTTCTTCACCTACTACTATAGTCATTGTCACTTTTTCAGTTATAGTATCCTCATTTAAGAAGTTAGATAAAAATCTATTTAAGATAGTATTATATACAGTAGCTCTATTTCCACTTAAGTTTCCTGGCTTTTTTACAGTAATTATAAGAGCACTATGTGACTCTATTTTGGAATCGTCAAATATTTTCTTAGTATCTTTAAAAATAAGGTTGTGATCAGTTAAAGTAGCTATTATCTCTTTTACTTTATCTTTTTCATTTTCAGCAAGATACTCTGTATTGGTTCTAGGATAAGTTATCAGTCCATCTTCATATAATCCTTGTATAACTTCTAATGAAGTAGTAAAGTCTATCTTATGCTTTTTAGAAAGATAACCTTGTAAGTTAGAAAGAGAAAATAGTTTTCCTGGATTTTTTTTAATCTCTTTCTTATCTATTGATTTAACAACAGCTTTTTCCTGATTTAATGTATTTGCAAGTTCTAAAGCTTTTTCTAATTCATCATCTTTAAATTTTTTATTTTTTAAAATAAGTGGAATAATAACTCCATCTTTCTCAGATTTACTTTCAAGTTGAAAATATTTAGTTTTTACAAAATTTCTAATTTCAAGATCTCTATCGTAGATATACTTTACAACAGGAATTAAAACTCTACCTATGGGTAATAGTTTATTTACCTTTGTAGAAACGTATCTTGTAAGATTTATACCAAATAGCCAGTCCATATAAGTACGTGCATATCCTTCTTGTGCTAAAGTATAATATTTAGAATTTTCTTCTAATTTCTCCACTTGTTTACGAATTGTCGATTCAGTTTGCTCAGGTAGCCAAAGTCTTGTTACATTCTTTTTAACTTTAATGTGGTCTATAATAATATCAATTATTATCTGCCCTTCTCTATCAGCATCCCCTGCATTAACAATTTCAGTAATATCTGCTCTACTTGCTAATTTTTTAAGAATTTCAACTTGTTTCTTTACACCTTTGTCGGCTTCTTCTATTCCAGTATCTTTATTCTTTTGAGTTTTTATTTTAAATTCAAATGGATTTGGTATAAAAGGAAGTGGTACATCTTTCCATGAAGTTTTTTTACCAATATAATCATCCACATTTTTTAATGAGTATAAGTGACCGAAAGCCCAAGAAACTACATATTTATCATTTTCAAGATAACCATCTTCTCTTTTCTTTATTCCAAGAGCCGTAGCTATATTCTTTGCAAGGCTAGGCTTCTCTGCAATTATAAGTTTCAATTATGATTTTCCTCCTTAGTTTGTAATTTTTATGTATCGGTTAATATATATCTTAACATAATAATATAGAATTTCAAATTAAATTAGTATATAATGATGTTAATCTAATAATTTAGGGGGGATATTCAGTGATAGATAATTTAAAAAAAATATTTGAAAATAAGTATGGTCCAGGAGACTATAAATGCTTCTTTTCTCCAGGGAGAGTTAATTTAATAGGTGAGCATACAGACTATAATGGCGGTCATGTATTTCCTTGTGCTTTAAGTTTTGGTACATATGGTATT
Organism: Fusobacteriaceae bacterium; assembly: GCA_051656905.1. Lineage (GTDB taxonomy): Bacteria > Fusobacteriota > Fusobacteriia > Fusobacteriales > Fusobacteriaceae > JAGNZR01. Next base: position 193,262 of record JBOFJQ010000034.1, read on the forward strand.
GCCAGATTAAGAGATGATAAATTAATAAGAGTATATTCTAATAATTTTTCAAAATATGATGTCATGGAATTCTCTATAGATAATCTTTCAAATGAAAAAGAACATAACTGGGCAAATTACTGTAAAGGGGTTATACAGGAATTTAAGAAATTAGGTTATTCATTTGATAGAGGTCTTGAGTTAGTCATAGAAGGAAATATACCTAATGGAGCAGGACTTTCCTCTTCAGCGTCAATAGAAATTTTAACAGCAGTTATAATTAAAACACTATATAACATTGATATAGACATGATAGAGATGATAAAGATTTCTCAAAGGGCAGAAAATATTTTTGTAGGTGTTAATTGTGGAATAATGGATCAATTTGCTATTGGAATGGGAAAAGAAAATTCTGCAATTCTTCTAGATTGTAATACTTTAAAATATGAGTATGTTAACTTAGAACTAGGAGATAATTCTATTGTAATAATAAATACAAATAAAAAAAGGGGATTAGCTGATTCTAAATATAACGAGAGAAGAGAACAATGTGAAATAGCTTTGGCAGAATTACAAAAAGTTTTAAGTGTAAAATCTTTAGGGGAGCTTTCCATTGAAGAGTTTGAAAAGAATAAACATCTTATTAAAGATGATATAAATAGAAAGAGAGCAAAGCACGCAGTTTATGAAAACGTAAGAACATTAGAAGCTGTTACAGCACTTAATAATAAGGATATGCAAACTTTTGGAAGACTTATGAATGAGTCACATATCTCTTTAAGAGATGACTATGAAGTAACAGGTGAAGAGCTTGATTCTTTAGTGGCTGCACAATGGAGACAAGAAGGGGTAATCGGTGCAAGAATGACAGGTGCTGGATTTGGTGGATGTACTGTTGCAATAGTTCAAAATGATAAAATAGATAAATTTATAGAAAATGTAAGCAAAGAATACACAGATAAAACATCTTTAAAAGCAACATTTTATATTGGAAAAATAGGACCAGGAGCAAAAGAAATAGATGTTTTGTAGGAGGCTTATATGAATAAAATATTTTTTGGAAAAACTAAAGACGGAGAAGATGTCTTTAAATATATCTTAAAAAATGAATTTCTAGAAATTGGGATTATAAATTATGGTGGAATAATTACTGATGTATTATCAAGTGATAAAAATAATAAAAGAAATAATATTGTTTTAGGATTTGATAATATTGCAGATTATGAAAATAAATCCCCATATTTTGGTTGTATAACTGGAAGGAATGCAGGAAGAATAACAAAAGGGCTATTTAAATTAGATAACATACAGTATAGATTAGATATTAATAATGGAGAAAATCATCTTCATGGTGGAGTAAATGGATTAAATAGAAGAGTTTGGAATGCAGAACAAAGAGATAATAAACTAAAGCTTTCCTATTTCTCTCCTCATGGGGAAGAAGGGTATCCAGGAAATATAAAATTTGAAGTTACATACACTCTGGTAGGTAATGAGTTAACTATAGACTATTTAGGAATAACTGATAGAGATACAATAATTAATTTAACTAATCATACTTATTTTAATTTATCTGGAGACGTATCACAAGGAGTATTAAATCATGAACTTTTCATAAATAGTGATAAATATGCCGAACTTGATGAAAGCAGTGCTTTAACAGGAAATTTTATAGCTGTTGAAAATACTCCTCTAGATTTTAGAAATATTAAAACAATAGGTAGAGATATAGATAAAAAATTTAAAGACTTAATACTAGCTAAAGGTTATGACCATCCTTTTATACTTAATAAAAATAAAAAAATTGAAATGCTTGTAAAAGAACAATTAACAGGAAGAGTGTTAGAGATAGAGACAGATCAGAAGGTAGTAGTTTTCTATTCAGGTAATTACTTAGGTAATGAGGGAGTCTTATCTTCAGGAAAAGAATCAATAAGAAGAGGAGGATTCTGTTTAGAAACTCAAGATTTGCCAAACTATATAAATATGGATAATTGGGATAAAAGTATATATACTAGAGAGAAACCATACATGGCTAAAACAACTTATCGTTTTAAAGTAGAGGGGTAATAATATGACTGATATTTGTTATGAAATAGAAAGATTACTTAATTATGCGTTAAAAAAAGAATTAATAGAAAAAGAAGATATTATATATAGTAGAAACTCTATAATGGGAGTACTTAAATTACAAGAATACTTCTATAAGGAGATAACAACAGAAGAGTTAGATACACCTTCTGAAATATTAAATAATATTCTAGATTGGGCAGAAGAACAAAAACTTATAGAGGAGAATAGTATTACTTCTAGAGATTTGTTAGATACAGCTATAATGGATTGTTTATTGCCACGTCCTTCTGAAGTAATAAAGAAATTTGAAGAAAGATATTCTATATTTCCTAAGTTAGCAACGGATTATTATTATAAATTTTCAAAAGATTCTAATTATATAAGAATGGATAGAATAAATAAGAATTTAGAGTGGATATGTGACACACCTTATGGAGATTTAGAACTAACAATAAATCTTTCTAAACCTGAAAAAGATCCTAAGGCTATAGCTGCTGCTAAAAATATAAAATCATCATCATATCCAAAATGCTTACTATGCAGAGAAAATGAGGGATACTTTGGTACATTAAACCATCCTGCTAGACAGAACTTAAGATTAATTCCTTTAACGTTGTCTCATGAAGAATGGTTTATTCAATATTCTCCCTATGTATATTATAATGAGCATTCTATAATATTTTCAAGTAAACACGTTCCAATGAAAATATCAAGAAGTAGTATAGAGAAACTATTAGAGTTTACTGAGCAGTATCCACATTATTTTGTAGGATCTAATGCAGATTTACCTATAGTTGGAGGCTCAATATTATCACATGATCACTTTCAAGGTGGAAGACATGATTTTCCAATGGCAAAAGCTCACATAGAAAAATATTTTGACTTCTATGGATTCCCATCTGTTAGTGGAGGGATAGTAAAATGGCCAATGTCAGTTATAAGAATTAATTCAGAGAATAAGTTTGAATTATTAGATTTAGCTGAAAAAATATTAAATAAGTGGAGAGGGTATAGTGATGTTGAGAATGAAATATTATCAACTAGCAATAATGAGCCTCATAATACAATAACACCTATAGCGAGAAGAAGAGGGAAAAATTTTGAACTTGACTTAGTGTTAAGAAACAATAGAGTGTCTGAAGAGCATCCTTTAGGAATATTCCATCCCCATACAGAAGTCCATAATATAAAAAAAGAAAATATAGGTTTAATTGAAGTTATGGGACTTGCTATATTACCTGGAAGATTGAAGGACGAACTTCAGTTATTAGGAGAGTATCTATTAGATCCAGATTATATAAGACTAATAAAAGAAGATGTAAATGTTAATAAACATCTTAACTTAGCAATAGAAGTAAAAGAAAAATATAAAGATTTAAATAAAGAAAATATAGATGTAATATTGAAAGAAGTTGTAGGAAAAATTTTCTTGAAAGTGCTGTCGCATTCAGGTGTGTATAAGGATAATGATAAAGGTAAAAAAGGATTTGAAAGATTTTTGAATTTTATAAATGACTAAGGTTAAAAATTTATATAATTAAAAATAATTGACTTTTCATATAGAATGTTTTATACTTAGATAGTATTAAAAACGAACTTTTAAGATATTAAAAATACATTTAAAGGGGAAAAAGGATATGAAAAAGACATCTAAATTGTTATTATTAAGTACACTATTAATTTCTCTAGTGGCTTGTGGAGAAAACAAAACAGAAGAAAAAAAAGCTGAAGCAAAAGTAGAAAATAAAGAAATTAATATTGGGGTTACATTCTATAAATATGATGATAACTTCATTGCAACTGTAAGAAAAAGCATGGATGATATGTCTAAAAATATGGGATTAAAACTATCAATGGTAGATTCTCAAAATAGCCAATCAGCTCAAAATGAGCAAATTGATGTGTTTTTATCAAAGGGTGTAGATGCTTTAGCAGTTAACTTAGTTGACCCTGCTGCTGCGGAGACTGTTTTACAAAAAATAAAAGCTAAAAATTTACCAGTTATTTTTTACAATAAAGAACCTAATGCAGAAGTAATGAATTCTTATGATAAAATTTACTTTGTAGGAACTGATTCCAAAGAGTCTGGAGTTATTCAAGGAGAATTAGTTGCTAAGAAATGGGCTGCTAATGCTGACTGGGATTTAAATAAAGATGGGAAAATACAATACGTTTTATTAAAAGGAGAGCCTGGTCATCCAGATGCTGAAGCTAGAACTGAATGGGTTGTAAAAACACTTAACTCAAAAGGAATAGCAACAGAAGAATTAAATATGGATACTGCTATGTGGGATACTGCTCAAGCTAAAGATAAAATGGATGCTTGGATTTCTGGTCCAAATAAAGATAAAATAGAAGTAGTTATTGCAAATAATGATGCTATGGCATTTGGTGCAATAGAAGCTTTAAAAGCTGCTGGAAAGACTTCTATTCCTGTATTTGGTGTAGATGCTATTCCTGAAGCTTTATCTAAAATTGAGTCAGGAGAGCTAGCTGGAACAGTTCTTAATGATGGAAAAAACCAAGCTAAGGCAACTTTAGAAATAGCAAAAAATCTTGCACAAGGTAAACCAGCTTTAGAAGGAACTGAGTGGAAGTTAATTGACAACAATGCTATTAGAGTACCTTACGTTGCAGTAGATAAAGATAACGTAGCAAACTTTAAATAGGAAAGATTAAGGGTGCTTTAAAGCATCCTTTTTTTCTAAAGTGCACATTTTACAAAAGGAGAAAAGATGGCGACATTGAACAATAAAAACGAATATCTTTTAGAGATGACTGGCATAACAAAATCATTTCCAGGTGTTAAAGCGTTAAATAATGTAAACTTAAAAGTTAGGCCTGGTTCTGTTCACGCTCTTATGGGAGAAAATGGAGCTGGAAAATCCACACTTATGAAATGTCTTTTTGGTATATATGATAAAGACGGTGGAAAAGTTCTTTTAGAAAATAAAGAAATCCATTTTAAAAATGCAAAAGAAGCTCTTGAAAATGGTGTTGCAATGGTACATCAAGAATTGAATCAAGTAAGACAAAGAAGCGTAGTAGATAATATTTGGCTAGGAAGATATCCAAAGAAAGGGTTCTTTGTTGATGAGAAAAAAATGTATGAAGATACTGTTGCTATATTTGAAGAATTAGATATTACTACGGATCCTTTAGCTAAAGTAGAATCTCTTTCTGTCTCAGAGATGCAAATGTTAGAAATAGCAAAGGCGGTTTCTTATAAATCTAAAATACTTGTTTTAGATGAGCCTACATCATCTTTAACAGAAAAAGAGGTTAAACATTTATTTCAGATAATAAATAAGCTTAGGGATAAAGGATGTGGAATAGTATATATTTCTCATAAGATGGAAGAGATTTTAGCTATCTCTGATGAAGTTACTATAATGAGAGATGGAGAGTGGATATCTACTAATTTTGCAAAGGATCTAACAACAGCATCGATTATTAATATGATGGTAGGAAGAGATTTAACAAATAGATTCCCTAAGAAGACAAACGTTCCTAAAGATGTTTTACTAAAAGTTACTAATCTAACAGGGAAAATTCAACCTGGAATAAAGAATGTTTCTTTTGACTTAAGAAAGGGTGAAATTTTAGGAATTGCAGGGCTTGTTGGAGCTAAGAGAACTGAAATTGTTGAGTCGATATTTGGAATGAGAGAGATAGAAAGTGGAAGTATTGAACTAGAAGGAAAAGTAATTAATAACATTACTCCAATTGATGCAATAAAAAATAAGTTTGCGCTTATAACAGAAGAGAGAAGAGTTACAGGGATTTTTGCAAAATTAGATATTAAATTTAATTCTACAATATCATACTTAGATAAATATCTATCTTCTGCAAAGCTATTAAATGATAATAGAATGGCTGATGATACTAAGTGGGTTATTAATTCTATGAAGGTAAAAACACCTACTCAAAAAACTCAAATAGGAAACCTTTCTGGAGGAAATCAACAAAAGGTTATTTTGGGAAGAGCTTTATTGACTGAGCCCGAAGTTCTGATGCTTGATGAACCTACAAGAGGAATAGATGTTGGAGCTAAATTTGAAATATATCAACTTATGAACGAGTTAGCAGTGAAAGGAAAAGGTATTATTATTATCTCTTCTGAGATGCCTGAACTTTTAGGGACTGCAGATAGAATTCTAGTAATGAGTAATGGAAGAGTTGCAGGAATTGTTAATGCTAGAAATACTACTCAGCAAGAAATTATGGAACTTTCAGCAAAATATTTATGATTAATATAACGGAGGTACAAATTTGAATACTACAAATATAAAAAATTTCTTACTGCAAAATGCACTATACTTAGTTCTCTTTTTCCTATTACTTGTGATTGTATGGAAAGAACCTTCATTTTTGTCAGTTGGAAATTTTACAAATATATTATCACAATCTTCAGTTAGAACAATAATAGCGTTAGGAGTTGCAGGATTAATTGTAACTCAGGGTACAGATCTATCAGCAGGTAGACAAGTTGGAATGGCAGCATTAATTGCTGCAACATTATTACAAAGGACTGGAGCTTCCACAAAAGTTTTTAAAAGTTTGGGAGATGTTCCTACAATATTTGTTATATTGCTAGTTGTTTTAATAGGTGCTCTTATAGGACTAATAAATGGAATAATTATTTCATGTTTCCATGTTACTCCTTTTATTGCAACGTTAGGAATGACTATTATAGTTTACGGAGCTAACTCATTATATTTTGATGCAGTTGGTGGACAACCAGTATCATCATTTGCAGAAAAATATAGCGTATTAACTCAAGGTGTATTTATGTTTGGGACACATAGAGTTCCTTATCTTATCTTCTACGCATTAATAGCTATAGCTGTTATGTGGGTACTTTGGAATAAAACAGTCTTTGGAAAAAATATATTTGCTATTGGTGGAAACCCTGAAGCAGCTGCTGTATCAGGTGTAAATGTTAAAAGTAATTTAATTAAAGTTTATGCTCTATCTGGAATGTTTTATGCTCTTGGAGGTTTTTTAGAAGCTGGAAGAGTAGGATCTGCCACTAACAATATAGGAAACATGTATGAACTAGATGCTATTGCAGCGTGTGTTGTTGGAGGAGTTTCATTTTCAGGGGGGGTAGGATCTGTAGGAGGAGTTGTAACTGGAGTTATAATATTTACGGTTATTAACTATGGACTTACTTATATAGGTGTAAATCCATATTGGCAATATATTATTAAAGGTTGCATAATTGTAGTTGCAGTTGCTCTAGATACTAGAAAATACTTAAGAAAGAAATAATATATAAGGAGCTTCTAAAATTTATTTTAAAAGCTCCTTTTTTTATTTAAAAATATCTAAAAATATTGACAATATTAAAATTATAAAGTATCATCTAATTAAGTGAATGCTTAATTAGAATTAAAGGAGTAATTTATGGAAGAAATTGCATTAATTTTTAAAGCGCTTGCTGATGAAACAAGATTGAAAATCTTAGTATTACTTTCTAAGAGAAAGATATGTGCTAAAGGGATTTCTAAGCATTTAGAAATTTCAGAAGCAGCAGTATCTCAGCATATTAAGGTACTTAAAGACGCTGGTATCATCATAGGTGAAAAGGTGGGATATTATGTATATTATGATTTGCAAGAATCTCTTTTTAATCAAATAATGAAATTTATAGAACAAATGCAAAAAGATCATAATTCAACAGAACATAATATAGAATTAGAAATCCCTATGGATTGTGCTGTTTCATGCAAAAGTAAAAAAAATAGATGTTGTAAAAGACACTAAATAAATTAAACAAGGAGAAAAAATATGAGAGTATGTATTCCAGTGGAAGAAAACAGAGGAGAAAATAGTATCGCTTATAACCATTTTGGATCAGCACCATTTTTTTTAATTTATGATTTAGAAAATAGTGAAATGAAAGTGATTAATAATGGTGATTTAAACCATGCTCATGGAATGTGTCAACCTCTTAAAGCACTTGGAGGAGAGCAAATTGATGTTATTCTAGTTGGTGGTATTGGTGGGGGTGCATTAGTAAAATTAAATAATCAAGGAATAAAGGTATATGAAGTAAGTAATGGAACTGTACTTCAGAATATTGAATTGTTAAAAAATAAGCAGTTAAGAGAATTTTTATTGAGTAATAGCTGCAATCAGCATGGATGCAGCCATTAGTTAAAAAGAAAAAGATAATTATTTTGAATAATTATCTTTTTCTTTTTAAAAAAATTATAAAAAAAGAGAGTAGGCCGGACGGTGTAAATCCGCAGCCTACTCTGTAATGTTCCTTATTTCAGTATTTTAATTAAAATAAAGTCTACAAAACGTCAAGTTGTTCTAATTATTAAAAATCTAAAAAGCTCTTATTTAAACGCCTATTCACTAAAACAGTGAACACTACTTAATACGGCATTTCTTACAAAGACTCTCTAAATTTTTAAACTAAGTGGACAACCGTCAGGTGACCTTATCTAATTTTACGAAGTGAAACTTTTATATTGTTATGCCGTGCCATCTCTCATGGACTTATATATAATAACATAAAAAAAACTGTAAGTCAATATAAATTAAAATTTGTTTTAAATTTGTATCTATTACAAAAGAATGTTAAAAATAAACCCTTTATTTTTAAATTAAAACATCATCTTAAAAAAAGTCTTTAATAAAAAATTATAGAAAACAAAAAAAGAATTGAATATATTTTTTCTATAATTTTGTTTTAAGGTCTTTTTAATAGGGGGAGATAATTGTTTTTTCTAATCGGCTTTTTTTTAGAAAATTTTATTAAAATGTGTAAATATTGAATGATATTTAAAAAATGCTTTTATGTATAAAATTACAAGATATAAAAAATAATTTTTAGTTCGTAAAATTATTGAATTATGCGATCGAAATAGGAAATAAAGATGCTTACAATTTGGTTTAATTAGGTAAAAAAAATAATGGAAGGTAGTGAAAAAATAGTTACTTTTTAGTTTTTACTTTTTGAAACAATAATTTTTTCTAGAATTTTATTTTAAAGTCTTTTTTTGATATTTTTATGATTTTTATCCATTTTTTCGTTTTATTTCATTTTTAAGCTTCTTATTTATATAATCGTAAATATAATAATGTATCGTTTTTTTATGTCTTTAAAAGTTAAATTACATATCACTAAAAATAATTATTAATTTTATTTTTAAGAAGTTAAGAACATAATTTTCCAGTTTCTGATATATGGTACTTGAATCATTAATTATTTTTTAACTAGAAATCTCAATTCTGAAATTCTATATTTTATTTTTAAAAAAATAAGTTAGAATAATTTGCTTGAAATTTTTATTTTTTTTAATCTTTTTTATTTTAATTTTGGGTTAAGAATTTATTTGTATAATATTTCTTCTTCTTTAAAATTTTTGGAATTATAGAGAAGTTCACAGTTGGAAAAAAAGATGAAAGATCTTCCTCGGGTAAATATTTCTTTATTGAAGTTTAAGTCTTGAAAAAAATATCCCTACCATCAAATTAACTGAAATAATTTTTACTTTAAACATATAATTAATAAAGTATCATATAATGTTAATTATATGCTGTTAGTTTAATTTGATAATAATTAACCCGAATAATTATATCTCATTTTTTCACTGATTTTACTTGTTTTTATGTTTTATCTCTTATAATGCAAAAGATAACTGATTAGTAGACACTAAAAAGTTATCTTTTGATGTTTTTAAACTAATTTTATTAGTTTCTTTATTTTAAGTATTGCAATGATGCTAATCTAGGTTAGGGACAGGTATTTTATCAAGCACTCTCTTCTGTAAAATCGACTTTGCGTTGATATATATCTCTGTTACTCTCGAGTCTGAATGACCTAAAAAATCTCTTATTTCTAAAATATCGGCACCGTTTAGAGAGAGCTCTGTAGCTATAGCGTGACGGATATTATGTGGACTAATGTCTTTTCCAATCTTCTTTCCCATCTCTTGAATCAGGGAATAAAGTGCCCTATAGCTCAATTGTGTATTTTTTTCGAAAGAGGAAGGGAAGATATATTGCTCCTCAATTTCCTCTAAATTTATGTTGTATAGCTCCATTACAAATTTTTTATAATTTATAATTTTTTCCTCTAAAAACTTATGCATAGGTTTGTATTGTTCTTTTCCACTTTTTGTTCTTTCGAGTTTTATAATATACTCTTCATCTCTTTTTAGTATATGTCTAAATTTAAGATCTATAATTTCTTGGCTACGCATCCCTGTATAAAAAAGAGTTTGTAGTATTAAAGTATTTCTGAAAGACTTATCTGAAGTTACAGGATAAACTTTTAAAATCTCTTTTATATCTGAATATGAGAGTTTTAGGACATTTTCTAAATCTCTGGCAGTTCTAAAAAGTTGAAGATGTTTGCAAGGATTATCATACCCGTTTCTTTCTAGTTCTGCATACATAGATTTTAAAGAGGATATAACCTTGTTAATAGAAGTCTTTTTCATGCCTCTCTCTGACGCTAGATGGGAAACGTAATCATCTACATCATCCTTTTCTATCTCATTCATAAGAGGAACTATCTCTTCTATAGATAAATCGTCATTTCCTTCATATACATACTTCAGAAAATCTTTAAGGTAAAACAGATAGTCCTTAATAGTCTTTTCACTTTTATACATTTCTAGGATACTTTTCTTTTCTTCTTTAACTTTTTTCTTTCTTCTTGTGGCTGGGAGAGTATTTTCTCTTTTTAAAATATCTATAGAACTCACCTCCTAATTTTTTATTTTTATATAATTTTCCAAAATTTTAATTTATAGACTTTTTTTAGATAAGTTTTTTCAAAGATTTGGTTTTTATAAAAAAAGACCATAAAAAATTATTTTGGAAAAATATAGGTTTTTTTATTTTATATTCATACTATTTATATAAAATTTTCTTACTTTAATAATATTATACCTTATTTTTAAATAAAAACCACATTATTTCTCTTTTAATTTTGCATCTAAAATATAAATTTGTTATAATCTAAAGTAAGAGGATAGTCGTATAAATCCCCGTATAATAAGCAATGAAGACTTAGTTTATATCACAATTTATAGTATAGATTAGTGATTATATTTAAAGGAGGAGTTATGAATATTTTATCAAATTTAGAACCAAAAAATGTAATGCATTATTTTGAGGAGTTAAGTGGAATTCCCAGAGCTTCAAAGCATGAAAAGGAAATAAGTGACTACTTGGTAAAATTCGCAAAAGGAAAAGGTTTGGAGGTAATTCAAGATCAACACTTAAATGTTATAATAAAAAAACCTGCAACTCCTGGATATGAAAAAGTTCCTACGTTAATTTTACAAGGTCACATGGATATGGTTTGTGAAAAGAATCAAGATATAAAACATGACTTCGCAGTAGAAGGAATCAAACTTCAAGTTGTTGGAGATTTAATAAAAGGAACTGGAACTACTTTAGGAGCTGACAATGGTATTGCTGTAGCTTTTGCTCTTGCATTACTTGATTCAAACTTACCTCATCCTTCACTAGAGGTTTTAATTACATCAGATGAAGAGATGGGAATGACAGGAGCATTAAATTTAGATGGCTCTCTTTTAAAAGGAAAATTAATGATTAACCTTGATACAGAGGAAGAGGGAGAAATTTACGTTAGTTGTGCTGGAGGAGCTAGAACAGATTTAGAGATTCCTGTTACTTGGAACAATTCGGCTAAAGAGATAAAAGCTGTTCAATTTCAAATAAGAGGGTTACAAGGTGGACATTCAGGTGCTGACATCCATCTTCAAAAAGGTAACTCTAATAAACTGTTAGGAAGATTATTGAATGAATTAAGAAAAACTGAAAAATTCAATTTAGTTGAAATGTTTGGAGGAGCTAAAGATAATGCTATCCCTAGAGAAGCAGATGCTACTGTATGCTTTGAAAATTATGATTTAAATAAAATTAAATTAGTCGTTGCTAAGATGGATGCAATATTTAAAGATGAGTATAGAGTAACTGATGCTGATGTAAGAATTGATATTAAAGAGACTGTAGTTACTAAATATATGACTGCAGAGTCAACAGATAAAGTAATCAATGCATTAGTTCTTCATCCTAATGGAATAAAAACATGGAGTATGGACATTATTGGATTAGTTGAAAGCTCTCTTAATATCGGAGTTATTATTCAAAATGAGTCTTCTGTAACATTTAGAAGTGCTGTAAGAGGTTCTGTTGAAAGTAGAAAGCTAGAGATAATAGAAGAAGTTAAATCTCTTGCTAATATCATAGGGGCTAAATGTGATGATAATAGTCACTATCCAGCTTGGGAATATAATCCTGAATCTAAACTAAGAGATGCTTTCTGTGAAGTATATGAAAAAGAATTTGGAAAGAAAATAGAATTAAAAGCTATCCATGCAGGACTTGAGTGTGGAGTTCTTTCTGAAAAAATACCTGGAGTAGATATAATCTCTTTCGGACCTAATATAAAAGGTGCACATACTCCTGAAGAAAATGTAAGTATAAAATCTATTAATAATGTATGGGAATACTTTATTAAAGGTGTAGAGTCATTGAAGAATTATTACTAATTTAAAAATATATATAAATAAGAGAAAATAGATTTTAAAGGGGTTTTATGAAGAAATTATCTATAAAAACAATTGATGAATTTGAATCATACTTAAGAGAGGCTGCAATAGAAGAAATGGCTAGTGATAAAGCTTTTCTAGATAATAGTATGGATAAATTTATCAATAAAATAAAAACTGAAGTTGGAAGTGTAACTGACTTTGATTATACTGAACTTAACCACTGTGAAGATGGAAAAGTTGATTTCGATAAAGTTGATATTGTTACTATTAATATAGACTTTAAAACTTATTGGGTTAAATTAATAGCTAACTTAGTTACTAGAGAGATAGCTATTGGATCTGTAGAATTATAGTAAAATAAGAGTGGTCATATATAATACCAAAAGGAGAGGAAACCGCTCAAGTTCCCTCTCCTTTTTTAATATTACTTTCAATATAAATTAAAGATTTTTTTATTTGTTATTCTTATTAAATTTAGAAATAATATCATAGATATTGTACTTATTTATAAAGGCAGCAGTAAAATAACCAATGGCACCTCCAGCTAATGTATCACTTAAAAAATGCTTTCCTAAGTAGATTCTACTTATAGCCACTAAAATTGGTAAAAGGATAAATATAATTTTATAAGTCCTTTTCTTAGTGAACATATATAAAATTCCAAAAATAGCAAAAGCTGCTGTTGTATGCCCTGAAGGAAAACTGAAAAAAGAATCTTTATGCACAATATTACTAGTGAATATTTCTATTCCACCATAAAAGTGATGGGGATTCCACATAACAAAGGGTCTTTCTCTTCCTATACTTGCTTTTAAGACTGTAGTTATCATTCCAGAAGTAAAAAAAGTAATAATATATTTCAAAAAAAGATTATAATATTCTTCTTTCTTATTGGTAAAAAAACTAATTAAAAGGATGAAGAAACCAACTATTCCTGCTCCTGTTAACTCTCCTAATAGGGTTATCTTTTTAAAAAAAATATTTAATTCTTTTGCATTAAAGTATTTTATTAAGATATTAGTATCTTTAAAATCAGGATAGTCTATAGATATAGCTTCCATAATACTTTTATCTATAAAAACAATGACTATAAGCAATATAAGTAAAAACATAGAAATTTTTCTTATTAAATTTAATTTTCTCAAAATATTACCTACTTTATTTTAATGTTTTGATATAATCTCTTTTACCTCTTTTTTATCTGCCATTCTTCCAGAGAAAATTATTTTTCCATCTATTACTATACCTGGAGTCTTCATTACACCCAATTTAGCAAGTTGAACAAAATCTGTTACTTTCTCTACCTTTGCTTCTTTTCCTAGTTCAGTTAATGACTCTTTTACATAATCCATTAACACATCACAATTTTTGCAACATCCACCTAAAACTTTAATTTCCATTTAAACCCTCCCTAATTCTTTATATATTAATAAAATTAAATAGATAACCAATAATTAATATTCCAACTGTTACATAACCTACAAATAGAGCTAGTAGCTTTGGTTTTATAACTTTACTAAGCATAACCATTGCTGGGAAAGATAAAGCTGTTACAGACATCATAAAAGCCAGTATAGTCCCTATCCCTACACCTTTTAGATATAATGCTTCTGCTATTGGCAAAGTTCCAAAAATATCAGCATACATAGGAACCCCTATTACTGTAGCAATAAGTACTGCAAAAGGATTATTATTCCCAAGAACTCTCTCCACCATCTCAGCAGGGATAACATTATGAATAAATGCTCCTATTCCTACACCTATGACTACAGGAAGCCATACCTTTCTAAATATATCTTTTACTTGGTTCTTTGAGAATAAGCATCTATCTCCATGTGATAACTGTTGTAACTCCATGTCTACATTTTCAATACTCATAACATATTCTTCGACATACTTCTCCATTTTCATTTTATCAATTACAAGTCCACCTGAAACAGCTAGAATAATACCTACTATAACATATATAATTGCAATTTTAAACCCAAAGAATGAACTTACAAGTAGAAAAGATCCTAAATCTACAAGTGGAGAAGATATTAAGAATGAAAATGTAACACCTAAAGGCAATCCTGCAGATGTAAATCCTATAAATAATGGAATACTTGAACATGAACAAAATGGAGTAATTGTTCCAAGTAAAGCTCCTAGTAAGTTACCTGTCCACCCTTTAAATCTTCCTAATATCTTTTTTGTACGTTCTGGTGGAAAAAAACTTTGAATATAACTAATACTAAATATCAAAATTCCTAAGAGAAGGAATATCTTTATAGTATCATATATAAAGAATTGTAACCCTCCACCTAATTTAGTGTTCATTGGAAAACCAAATACATTTACAACAAGATACTCAGCCCAATTACTAAGCCATACCATTTTAAGTAAATAATACTCTACAAAATTCATAACTCCATCTCCTCTATATCCTTTAATATTTTTAAAACATCGCTATTTTGCAGACTATAATGAACCCAACCACCAATCTTTTCTGATTTTACAAGACCTGCATCTCTTAATACTTTTAAGTGCTGAGAAAGGCTTGATTGAGATGAGTCTCCCATTTCCTGTAATTCACATACACAATGTGTCTTTGAATCTTTCAGGGCATAAATAACACTAAGTCTAACAGGGTGTGCTAGAGCCTTTAATACCTCTAATTGTTTTTTCATATTACCACCTCACTTTGAAAAAGAATATTATTTTTTTCTAAATTAGTTTTTTCTAATATGATTATAACTTATACTTTTTTTTATGTCAATAAATTGCTATACTAAATATAAATATATTTTTATTTATATTATTTTCAAACACGTTTAATAAATTATATAAGCGAGGATAAAATGTTAGAAACAAAAGATAAATATTCAAAAAGAGCTAAATACTATGACTGGATTGAAGAAAGAATGCCGATGAGTATGTTAAAAAAACAATGTATAACTCTTCTTAGTGGAAACATCTTAGAAGTTGGAATTGGTAGTGGAGGAAGTTTAAAATTTTATTCTAAAGAGCATAATGTTACAGGGATTGACTTCTCTTCTGGAATGCTAGCTTTATGCGAAGAAAAGATTATTAAAAACTATATGGATAATATTAAGTTACTAGAAATGAATATTGA
Source organism: Fusobacteriaceae bacterium (assembly GCA_051656905.1). Classification (GTDB taxonomy): domain Bacteria; phylum Fusobacteriota; class Fusobacteriia; order Fusobacteriales; family Fusobacteriaceae; genus JAGNZR01. The sequence goes on from JBOFJQ010000034.1 coordinate 208,979, forward strand.
AAATATGGATTTTTCAGATAATTCATTTGATTCAGTTTTTTCAGCTTGTGTATTCTGTACTGTTCCTAACCCTGAAAAAGGCCTATCAGAAATATATAGAGTATTAAAGCCTGGAGGAAAAGCAGTATTTTTAGAGCATATGAAAAGTAGCTCTAGAATTAGGAATTTCTTTATGGGAATAATAGAAAAGATAATCAACCCTCTTATGGGGACTTTTCTTTTGAGAGAAACTGAAAGCAACATAAGAAAATTAAATTTTTCTAAAGTTGAAAGTACTAATGTAATGATGGGAGATGTACTTAGAATAATAGTAGCTACAAAATAGATTTATATGTATATTTTGTAACTAAAAAAAATGAGAGTGCTCGCATATAAGCACTCTCATTTTATATTAAAGAAAAGGTATATACCTCTAAATTATTAGGAGGGGTAATTTTAGAAAAATCATCTAAATTTACATAACCATTATTAATAAAAGATATTATCCCTTGAATAGTAACTCCATGAGTTATTAAAAGAACTTTTTTATTAGAAAACTCTCTTTTTAACTCGTTCATACCTCTCTCTATTCTTTTGCTTAATTCAACGAATGATTCCCCTTGAAATCCAAGAGGATTATAATTATTTGAATTATTAAAATAATTATGATATTCCTGTGGGTGGAGAGATGCAAACTCTTCATAGGTCTTTCCTTGTACTGTCCCCATTCCAAGTTCGCAAAAATCTTCTCTGATTATAATCTCACTAGAATCATAGCCTAATAACTTTGCTGTTTCTATTGTTCTTAGACTTGAAGAGGTACAAATAATATCAAATTTTAAATTTTCTATTTTAAATCTTTCTTTTAATATTAAAGTCTTTTCTATAGTACTTTCTAAAAGATCAGAATTAAGGCTTCCTTGTAAAATTTTAAGTTCATTCCACTTTGTCTCTCCGTGTCTAAGTATAAAAAGCTCCATATTATTCACCCTTATTAATAAAAGATATAAGTTTTTCCTCAATAGCCTTTGCAACCTTAGGGTCTCCGCCACCAGAAATTCCTATTTTAAAATTCTCACCTTGAAAATGTTTACAAAATCTTGTGTTCATCTCCTCTTGCGATGTAATATTATTAACTAGTATATTTCTTTCGTCACAATACTGGTAAATAAGACTATTTAGTTCCTTACAGTCAGTTGCAGCAACTACCATAAAACAACTGTCAATCCCTATTTCTTTAAGCTGTTTCTTTAGTATAGATGGATCTAAAGACATAGAGTCTATCTTCACAGTTATATTAGATTCTTTAAACAGCTCATGAAATTCTTCTTTTTCTATATTTCTAGTAACAACAGTAACTTCTCCACCATATTGTAAAAGAGACTTTACTTTTCTATATGCAATTTTACCAGCACCAATTACTAATATCTTTTTATTTTTTAAATTTATAAAGAATGGCACAAAGTTGTCTTTATCCATATTATTTCTCATTTCTACTTATTTTATCAAATGCTTTATCAATAGCCACAAGAACTCTATCTAACTCTTCTTTAGTATGCACATACGATAGGAAGTGAGCTTCAAATTTAGATGGTGGTACTATAATTCCCTCTTCAAGCATAGTATTAAAATAAGTTATATATCTATCTTCAGAACTATCTACCGAATCTTGTAATGCATTTACCTCTTGTGATTCAGTAAAGAATATAGTATATAGAGAGTTTATTGAATTAACAACAACTGGAATACTATACTTAGTAGCTATTTTTCTTATCTCATCTGCCATATATACAGTCTTAGCTTCTAAATCTTTATATACTTCTGCCTTATTATTTTTAAGGTAGTTTACAGTAGTGTAACCTGCTGCGACAGATACTTGATTTCCAGAAAGAGTTCCAGCATGGTAAACATCACCAATAGGAGCAAGCATTCTCATTATTTCAGCTTTCCCTCCAAAGGCTCCAATAGGGAATCCTCCACCAATTATTTTTCCAAGAGTTGTAAGATCAGGTTTGATTCCATAATACTCTTGTGCTCCTCCTAAAGAAACTCTAAACCCTGAAATAACCTCATCAAATATTAATACAGTTGATGTCTCAGTACATACATCTCTTAATTGTTGTAAAAACTCTTTTTTAGGAACTATAAGTCCCATATTAGCAGGAATAGGCTCAACTATTAAACAAGCAACCTCTTTTGTATTAAGTATATCTCTTACGGCTTTAATATCTCCAAATTCACAGTTAAGTGTATCCTTTAAGTTATCAAGTGTTATACCATTACTATCTTGTAGACTACTAGTAAGTAATCCTGACCCAGCACTTACAAGTAAAGAGTCACTATGACCATGGTAACATCCATTAAATTTAAGGATTTTATTTCTTTTTGTATATGCTCTTGCTAGTCTTACAGCACTCATAGTTGATTCAGTTCCAGAACTTGTAAGTCTTATCATCTCCATAGATGGGAAACAATGATTTATAAGTTCAGCAAATTCAACTTCTCCTTTACTAGGAAGACCATAAGATATTCCATTCTCTATTGTCTTTCTTATTTCAGTTAGAAGTTCTTCATTTCCATGCCCTAGTATCATTGGCCCCCATGAACCAATTAGATCAATGTATTTGTTATTGTCTTCATCATATACATAAGAACCTTTAGCACTTTTTATAAATATAGGAAAATCTCTATTTACACTTTGGAAAGCTCTAACAGGACTGTTTACTCCACCAGGTATTAATTTAATAGCATCTGCATAAATTGATTTTGAATTTTCAATAGTTTTTTTATCAGTATTATTCATCTCTATCCCCTTTTTGCCATGTAGCTATATCTTTAGCATGGTATGTGATTATTATAGAAGCTCCTGATCTCTTCATTGCCATCATATTTTCCATTACAATAGCTTTTTCATCTATCCAACCATTTTGTGCAGCAGCTTTTACCATTGAATACTCTCCACTAACATTATATATAGCAAGAGGTGCATCTATTCTATCTTTTAATGCTCTAACTACATCTAAGTATGCAAGACCTGGTTTAACCATTATTATGTCTGCTCCCTCTTCTATATCATTTACAGCTTCAGATAAATAGTTACTACTGTTTCTAAAATCAAGTTGATAAGTTTTTCTATCTCCTTTTGGTGCAGAGTCAGCTATATCTCTAAAAGGCCCATAATAACTTGAAGCATATTTTACTGCATAAGACATTATAGGTAAGTTTACAAAGCCATTTTGATCAAGAACTTCTCTCATTCTTAAAATTCTTCCGTCCATCATATCTGAAGGAGCAACAATATCTGCTCCAGCTTGTGCATGTGATAAAGCTATTTTAGCAAGAATATCTAGAGATTCATCATTTAATACTTCATCCCCTTCTACAACACCACAATGACCATGAGTAGTATATGAACACATACATACATCTGTTACAACTAAGAAACTTGGAAAGTTCTTTTTAATAAATCTAACAGCTTGTTGTACAATACCATCTTCTGAGAATGCACTAGTTCCTACTAAGTCTTTTGTCTTTGGAATACCAAATAATAAAAGATTCTTTATTCCTAATTTTTCAAGTTCTGCAAGTTCTATAGCAAGTGTGTCCATAGAAAATCTATATTGATTAGGCATTGAAGTTATAAGCTCCTTAATACCATTTCCATCTTTTACAAAAAGAGGATAAACTAACTCTTTTAAATTTATATCTACATCTCTAAATAATTCTCTGATACTTTCTGAACTTCTAACTCTTCTTCCACGTTTAAACATTCTTATCTCCTCTTATAGCATTAATTACACCTTTAGCTGTAAACTCTTCAGCCTCTAAGTATAGATTCATTCCTTTGTCTTTTATAGTCTTTGTAGTTACCTCTCCAATAGAGATTATTTTCTTATCTTTTACAAGTTCACTTTCACCATTTATACTCTTATAAAATGCATCTACAGCTGATGAACTTAAAAATGTAATATAATCTACTTTCTCTATATGCTCTTTAACTGTTTCAAACTCATTAATTTTTAAGTCTGTGTTATATGCTATTATTTTATCAAATTTTCTATTACACTCTTTTTCCCATTTTTCGATGTTACAAGGACTTATATTAGAAGTAACTATTAAAATCTTACTATTTTCCTTAGTATGATCTAAAGAGTATTTTACAAGCTCATCTATAGTATATTTCTTTGGCATAAAATCTGGTTTAATTTTATATTTTAAAAGTTCCTCTTCTGTTTTCTCTCCTACCACACCTATTTTTAAGTTTACAAGTGGTCTTATATCCTTTATCTCTTCCATAAAGAATTTTACACCATTAGGTGAGTTAAATAGTATTGCTGAATACTCGTTTAAATTATCTAAATTCATACTATTCTTTTTTATCTCAATAAAAGGAAGTTCATGAACTTGAGCACCAAGTCTAAAAAGTTCCTCTGAGAATTCATTACTATTTGCAGAATCTCTAGTAACTAATACCTTCTTCCCATGAAGCTCTTTGTTTTCTAACCATTTTAATTGCTCTCTTAGATTAACTACATCTCCAACAATTGTTATTGAAGGGGAAATTATCTTATTCTCAATAGCTTTTTCACATATTGTATTCAGTGTCCCTGTTATAACTCTTTGGTTTTGTGTAGTACCTGATTCAATTATTCCAACAGGTGTATTTGGGTTCTTTCCATTTAATATAAGTGAATCTGTTATTTTTTTAAGATTCTTAACTCCCATTAGAAAGATAAGACTACCTTCTAGTTTAGCAATTGTTTTATAATCTAACTCTACATTATCCTCTGATAAATGTCCAGTAAATACATGAAAAGAATTTGATATTCCTCTATGAGTGACTGGTATTCCTGCATACTCTGGTACAGATATAGCTGAGGTGATACCTGGAACCAATTCAAAATCGCCATTGACTTTGTTAAGTTCTATAATTTCCTCTCCACCTCTTCCAAAAACAAAAGAGTCTCCACCTTTAAGTCTTACTACTATCTTATTCTCTAAGTATTTCTTAACTATAGTTTCATTAATCTCTTTTTGGATTTTTCCACCACTAGTACTCTCTTTACCTACATATATAAGCTCAACATCTTTTCTTGCAAAAGATAACATCTTTGGATCAATTAATCTATCATATATAATACAGTCTGCCATCTCTATACATTTTTTACCCTTTAGAGTTAGAAGATCTAGGCAACCTGGTCCTGCTCCTACAAAATACACTTTACCTTTTTTCATATATTCTCCTTTTTATGTTCATCGCCATATTTTGTGCAATCTCTATTCCTTTATTTGCATCATCTTCTATTATCTCTTTATACTCTACACCTTCATGGAAGTAATTACCAACCATTCTTATCTTGTCATTATGCAGTTTAGCAGAGCATCCCATTGCAACATGGCATCCACCATCAAATATCTTAGAAAACTCTCTCTCTATCATAACTACTTTTTCTATGTCATGGCTATGTATCTTTCTTAAATAATTTAGTACTTCTGAATCATTCTCTCTACATTGAATATATAATGCTCCTTGTGCAGGTGCAGGAACTAATTTTTCCTCTTCTAAATACTCTGTTATAAGATCTTCAAATCCAACTCTTTTAAGTCCTGCTGCTGCAAGAACAATAGCGTCATACTCTCCATCTCTTAACTTTTTAATTCTAGTATGAATATTTCCACGAATAGGTTTTATAACTATATCATCTCTTAAAGATTGAATTCCCATTGTACGTCTTAGTGAACTTGTTCCCATTATACTACCTTTAGGTAACTCTTCTAACTTTAAACCAGAATTAGATATTATTACATCTCTATTATCCTCTCTTATAGGAATAGCCCCACATATAAGTCCTGGTGGAGAGATACTTGGCATATCTTTCATTGAGTGTACTGCTAAATCTATTTTACCTTCAAGTAGTTCATGCTCTATCTCTTTAGTGAAGAAACTCTTAAGAGATGTGTCGCTATTATTATAGTGACTTTTAAGATCTTTATCTCCACTAGTAACTATGACTTTTATTTCACACTCTAGATGTGGAGAAGTAGTCTCTATAACTGATTTTATATATTCACTTTGGGCTAGGGCAAGTTTACTTCCTCTAGTACCAATAATAATTTTCTTTTTTATGATATTATCTTTAAAGTTAAGACTCTTTTTTAGTTCTTCAAATTTATTATCTAATAAATATAGGTATTCATTTACAAGTAGCTCTCTATTCTGTTTATTTCTATTATATAGCTTTAATATATTATCTAAGTTAAATAATTTTATTTCAAAATTTGAGTTTTCATTATCTTTTTTAACACTTGTAATTGATGGCTCTATATCTCTTGGAACTGCTAAATCTAAGAATACATACTCTTTATTTTCCAATAAAGACTCTTGTAACTCTCTTTCTTTAATTATAAAATGTGGTGCTGATGTTGCAGCTATAATAATATCGCTTTTAGCTATCTCACTATACTTATTTTCAAAAGAAACCATTTTACAACCAAATTTTTCTGTCATCTCTTTTGCTTTATGAGTTGTTCTATTAGTTATCGCTAAGTTTTTACATCCTATTTTCTTTAAAATTCTAAGTATTGATTTTGCTAATTCCCCAACACCTAATACTAATATATTTTTATCTATTAAGCTTTCACCAATTGTCTTTTCTAAAAAGATTACGCTTAGCCCTTCTATAGATAGTCCATTAGTAGATATTTGACTTAAATTTCTAAATTCTTTTCCTAAAGCAATCCCTTTATTAAATACAATATTAATAACTCTCGAAGTATGTTTAAACTCTTGAGAGTCTAAAAATGCCATTTTTATTTGAGATAGTATCTGGTCTTCCCCTTTTATAATAGAGTGGAATCCACATACTAACTGGAAGAAATAATATACAGCTTCTCTACCTATCTTATTTATTGAAAGCTCTACTCCTTCAAAACGATTATATATCTCTTCTTGATCTGTATGATTATTAAGTTCAATATACATCTCAGCACGAAGACACGTAGGTAAGAAAACATACCCTTTTATTTTTTTTTCGTTATATAGTGTGTCTAGTATCTTTTGTGGAGAATTTTGAATAAATCTCTCCCTCTCTTGAAGATTAAATTTTTCATAAGTGATACCTAGTATTAAAAACCTATTTAAGTCCATTATTGTTTACCTCTGTATTATTTTTTAGTTTAATTCTTTACCCCTATTCTATATTACACTATCTCTTTATAAATCCTTTTAATAAATTCATCAAAAGAGTTAAAAATTTCTCCGTAGCTCCCACTAGTAGGCCTTTTTAGAAAAATAAGTTTACAACCCAGCTCTGTGCAGGCATCTATTTTTTCTTTTTCTCCACCATTTATTCCAGAATTTTTAGTTATCAAATATTTTATCTTATAGTCTTCTATCATTACTTTATTCATAGCCTTAGAAAATGGACCTTGAAGAGCAATGATATTTTTAGGTAAAATTCCTATTTGGTTACATTTTCTGATTACTTCACTATCTGGAAGTATTCTAAAGTAAATGTTTTTTAAATTTTTTATATTTTTAAATTTATCAATACAATTTCCACCAAGTGTTACTAGAATATTACCTTCTATATCCTTGACTACATCTACTATCTCTTCAACAGTTGAATAAAGATTAGTTTCCTCTTTACTATCATTATAACTCTCTCTATGAAACCTAAAATAAGGTATTTTATATTTCATAGCTACAGTTGTAACATTTTTCGATACTTCTTGAGCATAGGGATGGCTCAAGTCTATAATTTTTTCTATATTTCTTAAATTAACGAAATCATCCATCCCCTGTAAGTCTAGTCTACCAGTTAACACTTCTATTCTAGAGTCTATCTCTTTTATAAGCTCTTTACTATAGTCACTAACAACTGTAACAATAAATTTGGAACTAACATCATTACCTGTGAAACATTTTAGAAAATCAGTTGCCTCACTAGTTCCACCTACAATCCAAATCATATCTTGTATCCTCTTGGTGTTATCATTTTCCCGTGAGAATCTATATATGTCTTAGAGTTACCTATTATTAAAACAGTAAACATATCTATGTCATGCTCTAAGAAATTAGCTAAAGTTGATGATGTATAACTCTGTCCAGCTCTTCCAATATTCTTAAGAATAGCTACTGGAGTATTTGCACCTTTATATTTTAGCATTATTTCTTGTGCTTTTTCTATTTGCCAATCTCTTCCTCTACTTTTTGGATTATAAAGAGATATAATTAAATCTGAATCTGCAGCACAGTCTAATCTTTTTTCAATAACATTCCAATCTGTCATAAGGTCACTTAAACTTATAGTAGCTGAGTCATGCATAATAGGTGCCCCTGCAAGTGCTGCTCCTGCAATAGAAGATGTTATTCCTGGAATAACTTCAACAGGAACATCTTCCTCATTTAAGATTTCAAGCATAGGTCCTGCCATTCCATATATTCCTGAGTCACCACTACTAATAAGTGCAACACTCTTTCCTTGTCTGAATATATCAAGTGTCTCTTTGCATCTCTCAATCTCTTTCTTCATTCCTGATGATACAATCTCTTTACCTTTAAACTCATCTTTCACTAAATCTATATATGTTGAGTATCCTATGATTACATCAACATTTTTTAATACATCATAAGCTCTTTTTGATATATCTTCTAAATTTCCTGGACCTATACCTACTATATATATTTTCTTGTCATTCGTCATTATTCTATCTCCCTTTAATTCACTTTAATTAATAGCGTTCTCGTATATTGAAACTGTTACCCCTTCTAATATAAACTTTTCTAGTAAAAATTTCCCTTTTTGGTCAGATGTTAAATACGCTACTGGTGCAGAGACAGATGGTACTCCAATCTTCTCTTTAACAAATTCTGAACTTTTAAATATTAACGGACACTCTTCAATTTCTGCTCTTGAAACTATTTTCATTTCAACACCTAAAATATCAGAGCTCTCTATAATTCCTACTTCATCTTTTTTTAAATCTACTGTAGCTATATGCTTTATGCTCTTTTTAGAGATATTAGCTTTATTTAAAGCTGTTGTTATAGCATTTAAAATAGTAGATGTTGGTACCCCTCTTCTACACCCTATACCTAAAATTATATTTTTAGGAAATAGTTGTGTTATTTCAATTTTTTCTCTATTTGACATAATAACTATCCCTTCAGGAGATCCACTCTTCTCATTTGCAGAGAAACTATCCTTACTATTTAGATTATTATTATTTGATTTTTCATTGCTTATTTTTACATTACTTGGAAGAAAAAGTTCAACTTTCTTATTATCTACAATAAGTGATGTTAATATCTTTGCTTCATCTAAATTTCTCATTCTACAATTTAGCTTTTCAGCTAAAACATCTATTGCAATCTTTCCAGTAATATCGGAAGAAGTTGTTATTATTGGAGTAATTCCTAATATTTCAGAAATACTCTCTGTAAATAGATTAGCTCCTCCAATATGCCCTGAAATAAGTGAGATTGCAAAAGTTATATTTTCATCTATTACAACAACTGCAGGATCGTAATCTTTTCCCTTTATAAATTTAGAGATTGTTCTTACTACTATACCTGTAGACATTATAAATACATGAGAGTCATATGAGTTAAAATTCTCACCCACTGCTACATTTAAACTTTCAAATTGGTTTGTGTCAGATATATCAAATTTCTTTAAGGTAAAAACTGTTCCCCCTATAGCTTTAGATATTTTAATAGCTTTTTCTCCACCATTTCTCGTTACAGACCAAATAGCTATTTTCATTTTTAAATACCATCTCTAAATTCATGAGTAAATGTCTTATCATATAGTTTTGATTTTTCATACTCGCCACTAATAAAGTCTCCTACTAAAATTTGAGCAGTCTTTTTAATATCCGAGTTTTTTACTAATTCTGATATATTTTCTAAAGTACCTATAACTATCTTTTGATCTGCCCATGTTGCCTTTTGTATAACTGCAACAGGAGTTGTAATAGGATAGTGAACAGATAATTTTTCTACTACCTCATCTATCATTTGCACTGATAAGAATATAGCCATTGAAGCTTTATGAGCTGCTAAGCTTTCAAGAGATTCTTTTACAGGAACTTCTGTTCTTCCACTAAGTCTAGTACAAATTACTGTTTGAGTAATTCCAGGAAGAGTAAACTCTTTTTTTATAGCTGCTGCTGATGCAACGAAAGATGATACACCAGGTATAACTTCATACCCTATATCATGAGTATCTAGTATATCCATTTGTTCTCTTATAGCTCCATAAATTGAAGGGTCCCCTGTATGTACTCTTGCTACTAACTTTCCTGCTGTAAATCCTTCAACTATAACTTTTATAACCTCTTCTAAGTACATGTTTGCACTGTTATAAATAACTGCATCTTTTTTTGCGCATCCAATTATTTCTGGATTTACAAGTGACCCTGCATATATAATAATGTCTGCTTGCTCAACTATCTTCTTTCCTTTAACTGTTATAAGATCTGGATCTCCTGGACCTGCACCTATAAAATAAACTTTTGCCACTTTTAAATTCCCCCTTTTTTTAGTATTAACGTAGTAAAGTAACTTAGTGCATTAATATCTATTTTATTTAAATCGTAATATATCTCTTGTGTATCTTTCCCAGAGTTAGATACAAGTACCACATTATTTTCATTATTAGTTTTATATATTGCATCTCTTAATTTTTCAAAATTTCTTGATACTTTCATAAATACAATGTTATCTGAATTCTCTATCTCTTTCTCTATATCAACTTTATCATTGAAAGATATTATTTTTAATGACTCATCACCATATACAAGTGGTAAGTTAACTCTTGATGATATATCTATAAATGTAGGAATACCTGAAACTGTTTCTATATTATAATCTTCTTTTAACTCTTTAATTAAGTAAGCATATGTACTATATATCATAGGGTCACCTATTGTTACAAAACCCACATTCATTTTTTTATCTAAGTATTCTCTTATTTTATCCACATTTTCTTTTCTCGATTTTTTCCTAACTTCAATATCCTTATTCATAGAAAATTCGACAAATAACTTTTCAGTGCTATCTTTTAAATAGTCTTTAACTATTGAGTAAGCAACGCTTCCCTCTCCTAACTTTGCTTCTGGAAGAACAATAACATCTATCTTCTCTAAAGTTTTAACAGCTTTTAGTGTTAACATTTCCGATTCTCCAACACCAACACCTATTCCGTATAAAGTACTCATTACTCCCCCTTCTCAGCAGTGATAATATAAATAGGGTTTTCTCCCATCATAAGAGTGTAATCACCTAATTTTTTCCCTCTACTCACACTAACATTACAGATTTCTATATTTTTGAATTTTAGTTCTTCTAATAATGATTTAGCTAAAGCCAAACTCTCTAAAGCAATAATATTTATTACTAACTTAGAATCCTCTGTGGAGAACTTTATGAAGTGTTTAAGAATCTCTTTTAACTCTCCACCATTTCCTCCTATAAACATCCTATCGTATTTTATATTTGGTAAAACTCCAGGAGCGCTACCTCTTATTACCTCTAAATTTTTACAATTAAATTTCTCTGAGTTCTTTTCTATTAAGCTGCATCCCTCTTCATTTCTTTCAATAGAATAAACTTTTCCATTTTTTATATATCCTGATGCCTCTACAGATATACTTCCTGTTCCAGCTCCAACATCGAGTAAAATTGAATTTTCTCGAAGTTGCAGTTTAGCTATAGAGATAGCTCTTACTTCTTGTTTTGTAATAGGGACTTTCCCTGTAATAAAATCACAATCATATATGTGCATTATTGCCACCTCTTTTTTCTATAATAATAACTGCAGGACTTTCTGTTGAAAAATCACATTTTTCATAATCCTCTAAATTAAAACAAAATATATTCTCATCACTATAAGATAGATTAGCCCCTACAGTAACTATAATATCTTTTAGATTATTCTCTACTAAGTTTTTTGAAATTGATTTCCAATTATTAGTCTTATCTGTTAGAAGTACAATTCCTTTTTTACTAAAGTTTAGATAAGAGATATAATCATTCTCTCTTCCATGGACACTTACAAGCAAATAATCGTGCCAACATTTTTTAAGTTTTCCAAATAGATATTGAAAAGAGGATATTCCTGGTATTACTTCAATATACTTATGAAACTCTTCAGGTAAATTTCTCATTATATAATCTAGTAGACTATAAAATCCTGTATCTCCCGAAACAACAACTGATATTACTTTATCTTTTTTTTCTTTAGTGGAGAGACTCTTTTTCACTTCTATTAACTCTTTCATTAATATCTCATTTATTTCAGATATCTTGTTTATTACAATATTTTCTCCACTAGATGATATAGGTAGAACACTATCTATATGTCTTTGATTTCCAATTACCATTTCACTTTTTTCTATAGTGGCTCTTCCTTTTTCAGTTAAGAACTCTATATCCCCTGGACCTAAACCAATTATATTAATCATGCAAATTGATCTCATCTCCCTGTTTTAGTATTTCATTTATTAAAGTATAAAATTCTTTACTATACCCTAATATGTTTCCATCAAAATCAAAGATTAGACTTTCACATTTTAATTCTTTATGCACATGGTCATTAGATTTACTTGATACTTTTTCAGATAAATAATTAAAGAATTCTTTGTTCTCTATGTACTTAGAAGCTTCATCAACAGTATTAGAATCTAAAATTTTTCTAATAGTCTCGTTGCTCTCATTAAATAGAAAAGCATTAGCGCCCATTATCTCAAGTCTAGCATCAGCTACTTTACTATGAGTATTAAAAATTCCACCTGCTATTTTAACCGCTTTTCCTATATGACCTACTAAAATTACTTTTTTAAATCCTAGTTTAACTGCTCCTTCTAACATGAATCCTATATAATTACTTATAATTACAACCATGTCTTTTTTTATTCCTATTGACTCGCAAAATTTTTCTCCATAGTTTCCAAAGGAGAAAACAACCCAATCTCTATTGCTACTCTCTCTTATTACTTTCATCTCTGTATATAGAGAGACTTTTAAACTATCTTCACTCATGGGCTTTACTATACCAGTTGATCCCAGTATTGATATTCCCCCAATTACACCAAGTTTTGAATTAAGAGTAAGCTTTGATTTTTTTATACCTTGAGGTACAAAAATCTTTATAATAAAGTATCCTTTTTCAAAATCTATATGCTCTTTACCGTTTTCTTTATTAAAGTCGTCAGTTTTTAAAACCGCATTCTCCTTAAAATCGGCTACTATCTTATTTATCATTTTTAATGGACCAGGGTTTATAGCGTATTTACCTATTGGGACTTGAAGACCCGCTTTAGTTGAAATACCAACTCCCCTTCCACCAGTAACAAATACATTTTCTTTTAAAAACCCTTTTTCTATATCTTCAGGATCTAACTCTTTTTCAAGTTCATGAGATATAAATTTAACTCTAACACAAATTTCAATATTATTTGTTACATCTGGGTCATCACCAGAATACTTTCTTACTGAAACCCTAACTCCATCTTGGCTTTCTTTTAATGATAAAACTTCTAAATTAATCCATTCTGAATTAAGAGCTTGTAATTGAATATTCTTTTCATAATTATCATTGAACAGAGCTTCTAATCCAGCTTTAACTCCTGCTGTTACACAACTTCCTGTTGTAACCCCTTTTTTTAACTCATCTGTTTTTATCATTAATATATCACCTTTGGTATATTTGATATAAGATACCGTGAAGAATCGATACAGCAACAGTGCTTCCACCTTTTCTTCCTTTTACAGTTATATATGGAATATCTGTATCTGCAAAAATTGTTTTAGATTCTGCTGCTCCTACAAATCCTACTGGAACCCCTATTATTAATTCTGGTTTTTCTATCTCATTTTTTTCTATTAACTCTTTTAATCTAAATAGTGCTGTAGGTGCATTTCCTATTATAAAAATTTTAGTCTTTTTATCTTTAGAAGCTTTTTCCATTCCAGCTATTGATCTAGTTACTCCTCTACTCTTTGCAATAGTTGCAACCTCTGCATCACTAACTAAAGTATAAGCTTCTATTCCAAAACTTTTAAGCGCTTTACTACTAAGACCATTCACTATCATATTTGTATCACAATAAATATTAAATCCATTTTTTAAAGCTTCCATCCCTTTTGCTATAGCACCATTATGAAACTCTATTAAATCTGAATATTCAAAATCCGCTGTTGTATGGATAACTCTCTTTACTATAGGTAACTCTTCTTTTGAAAACTTTTTTACAGAGTCACCCATCTCTTCCTCTATAATTTCAAAGCTTCTCGTTTCTATATCTTCAGGTACTTTAATATAATCAAACATTATTTTCTCCTTTTTTTTCTTGGTAAACCCCTTTTAATATTTCATCTAAAATATCTAAGCTTTGGAAAAAGTGAAAATGAGGATATCCTGCTAGAAAATTCTTATCGCTGTATCCACAAACCCATTTTTTCCCACTCTCTTTAGTAACATTGTATTCTTTTTTCATCTCTCCAGTCTCTACTATCTGCGAGTAATGAAATTCATGAGCCTTACCAAAATATCTATTTTTTAATTCTACATTTGCATAACCAAATCTTTTTATATCTAATTTATTAAACATTTTCATTTGGCAATCTGCAATTCCACAAAGTGAATAAAATTCATTATTTGAATCATATATACCCTTTGATAGATAAATAAATCCTCCACACTCTCCAAATACAACTTTATTTGATTCGTAGAAATCATGAATTGATTTTATCATTGTTTTATTTGAGCTTAATTTTTCTAGATAATTTTCAGGGTATCCTCCACCAAAATATAACATATCTACACTTGGAATAGTTTCGTCATTTACAGGTGAGAAGTATTTTATCTCCATTCCCATTTTTTTAAATAGTTCTAAATTATCTTCATAATAAAACGTGAAAGCATCATCCTTTGCAACTCCAATTTTTATACCTTTATATTTGTCTTTCTGTGGAGAGAAAAGATTCTTAGCCTCTTCAATCTCGTCATTTGAATACTTTAATACTGTATTATTCAGTATAAATTCCATATCTAAACTTTTAGACAGTTCTTCAGAAGCCAAGTCAATTTTTTCCTGAAGATCTTTTATTTCATGCGCTTGAAGAAGTCCTAGATGTCTACTGTCTAATGAGAATTCCTCTCTTTCAGGAAGATAACCGATACATTTTATTCCTGTATGCTTTTCTATTCCATCTTTCAAATCAAGGTATCTTTGGTTACTGTTAATTCTATTTAGTATTACACCTATAATATTTATATCTTTATCAAAATTTTTATAACCTAATATTTCACTTGCAAGAGATAAACTTCTTCCCTTTCCATTAACCACTAATATAACTGGTAAGTTTAATGTTTTCGCTAAGTGTGCCGTACTATAGTTATCTAGAGAATTATTTATTCCATCATATAACCCCATAACCCCTTCAACTATATTCATCTCTTTCATATGTGTAAAAAAGCTATATTTTACTCCTTCTTTACCCATTAAGAAAATATCTAAATTATAGCTATGTTCTTTTGTAATAATTTTGTGGTATGAAGGATCTATAAAATCAGGACCTACTTTAAAAGGAGCAATATTAGTAAAAAGATTCATTAGTCCTAAAGTTACTGTTGTTTTCCCTACACTACTACTTCCACCACTTATTACAAAGCCGCGATTTAGCATAATTCATTTACTCTTTTCTTTAATATTTTTGCTATCTCAATCTCTGCTCCAAGAGGTTTTCCAAATTTAAAATCTATATGTGCATATTTCTTTTTTAACTCTTCTATTATCTCTGGAATATCCTCTTTAATGTGGATACCTGTATATAGAAAATAAGGAACAACTTTTATTGTAGAAATTTTAGGATTTTCTAATAGTAATCTCTCTACACCCTCTTCAATACTTGGAGAACAAAGTTCCATATGCGCTCCTACAATTTGATCCCCTTCACACATGTCTTTAAGCATACCTATAATTTTATCAAATCCCTCTTGGGCTTCTTTACTTCTACTCCCGTGACCTACTACTAAAATTCCTGACATTTAATTACCTCCATAATTGTATTTAATACCTTCGTATTGTTTTTTCTTGTTTTAACCGCTATTCTTATATAACTATCATCTAACCCTTCAAAGTTTGAAGCATCCCTTATTAATACATCTCTTTTTAACATTTCTTTTTTAAATTCTTTTGATGTCATGTTTAAAAGTTTTATAAGAATAAAGTTTGTCTCTGTTTTAAAAGGTAAAATATAATTTACTTTTACTAACTTTTCATAGAACCATTTTTTTTCTTTTTCTATCCACTTATCTGTTTTCTCTATAAATTTGCTGTCTTTTATAACCTCTCTTCCTACAGCTTCAGCAAAATTATTTATACTCCAAGGTTCTTTTATTTTTAAAATTTTATCTATTTTATCTTTATCAAAAGAGATTCCATACCCAAGTCTTAATCCTGGTATTGCAAAATATTTTGTGAAGGCTCTCAGTATAAAAATATTTTTATCTTTTAAATTTACAGCGCTTTTATCTCTCCATCCACCAATAAACTCTATGAAACATTCATCTATAAAAAGTTTAATTCCTCTTTTTTTTAACTCTTCATTCAATAATTTTATCTGCTCTAAAGGAATAAATCTCCCTGTTGGATTGTTGGGATTACATAGAACTACAAGCTCAGTATCAGTAAATATGTCATTTTCCAATATCTGCTTTATATCTATCTCAAATCTATTTTTTTCTTTTAAATAAGAGTAATCTACTTTTATATTGTTATTTTTAAGAGCTCTTTCATATTCTCCAAATGTTGGAGTAACAATTGTTGCTCTTTTAAAATTTTGACTTTTACAATACAGAAATAATACTTCTGTAGCACCATTTCCAGGTACTATTTTTTCATATGTAATGCCATTAAAATCTGCAATACTCTTTCTAAGATCTAAATAGTTTATATCAGGATATCTATTCATAGAATCTAGATTTTTTAAAATTATTTTTTTTATACTAGGGTTTATGTTTAGTGGATTTATATTAGAACTATAATCTAATATTTTATCTCTTTGCTCTTTAGTAAACTCATATATATTTCCTCCGTGTTCTACCAATTAAGATACCTCCTAAAACATCTTTATAATTGAAATAAATAAAATTGTAACAAGTGAACTAGTATATAATAGATTACAAGATTTTTTAATATCTTCTAGAGAAAATTCTTTTACTTTATCACCTATTTTTTCTTTCTTTACAATCTCACCAAAATAGTTAACTTCTCCACCAAACTGTATTCCTAGCGCCCCAGCAAAAGCTGATTCTGGATGACCTGAGTTTGGACTATCATGTTTTTTTCTATCTCTTAAGAATACTCTTACTGCAGATTTGTAATCATAATTTAATATGGCAGCAGCTATTGGAATAATTATTAATCCAGAAAGTCTAGCTGGAATAAAATTTAGAACATCATCAAATTTCGCTGAAAAATATCCGAAATCAAAATATTTATCATTTTTATAACCTACCATTGAATCTAAAGTATTAACTGCTTTGTAACACATAGCTATAGGAAGAGCTAAAGATATTTCATCTAAGAAGAAGAAACTTCCTATGAAAGCAAATACCATTGGTGCAATTGAACCGTCCACTGAATTTTCGCTTATTGTCTCCACTGTAGATTTTACAATTTCCTTTTCAGTCATATCCTTTGTATCTCTTGTTACTAAATACGAAAGCTCCTTTTTAGCAAGTTCCAATCCCCCATTTGTTAAAATGTCATATACCTTCTTCCCTTCATCTGCAAGACACTTTGTTGCTAGTGTTGTATATAAAAGAAATACTTGTACAGCTATTAATGCAAAAGATGAAATTTCTAGAGAGATATAAAGTAATAAGTAGCATGCGCTAAATACTATTGTTACAGTACTTACTAGTAGTAATAATCCCCCTATTTTTTTATTTTTTAGTCCATATAGTATATTTTCAAGTTTTGAAATTAACTTCCCTATAATTCTAATTGGGTGTAAGTTATAGTTTGGATCTCCAATTATTAAGTCTAAAATATACGCTGCTAAATACAAATATATAAATTGCATTTTTTCCTCCAATCTTTTTTATAGAAGCTTACACTCTTTTAATAGCTCTTTGTTATCAAAAAGTTCAATTCCACCATTGGCTATAATAGAACCATTTTTTATAAAGATATAGTTACAGTTCAACTCTTTTGCAAACTCCATATCATGTGTACTTAAAATTATTGTTTTCCCTATACTATTTTGTTTGTATAGAATCTCTTTTAACTGATTTTTGTGCCAAGGATCTAGCCATGTAGTAGGCTCATCTAGTATTAATACCTCTGGTTCCATTGCTAATATTCCTGCTATTGAAACTCTCTTTTTTTCTCCGTAGCTAAGAAGATAAGGGTTTTTATTTTCAAGATGTTTTATATCACAATCTAACATTACTTTCTCTACATTTTCGCGTACTTTTTTTTCATCCCATCCTAAATTTAAAGGACCGAATTC
This sequence comes from Fusobacteriaceae bacterium, assembly GCA_051656905.1. Lineage (GTDB taxonomy): Bacteria > Fusobacteriota > Fusobacteriia > Fusobacteriales > Fusobacteriaceae > JAGNZR01. The sequence continues at coordinate 227,484 of JBOFJQ010000034.1, forward strand.
TAAGTCATTTCTCACATCTAACCCAACGATTTGAATATCTGGGTCTTGAAAAACAAAACCTATACTTGGAATGAATCCACTCTTTCTTATTCCACTTGAAACTATTTTATTCCCCTTAAAATAATACTCTCCCTCTCTTATATTATTAATCCCTTTCAGTAACATTAACAATGTTGATTTACCAGAACCATTTTCACCCATAATTACACTGAAACTGTTTTTCTCTATTTTTAAAGAGAGATCTTTTAAAATCACTTTATTTTTTTCGTAATAAAAACTAATTTTTTTCAATTCAAGCATACTAATACCTCTCTAAAATTTTTATCGTTCCTATAACATAAGCTACCATAAGAGAAAATCTAGTTATATTAAATACAAATTCAGGCTTTGAAAAAGGATAACTGTTTTTATACCCTCTTATATAAAGAGCATTTTCCATATTTTTAAGATCTATATATAGTCTTTTAAATATTATTACAGCTAAATTTGCAACACCCTTCATATTAAACTTTCCTGCTCTATTCTTATAAGAAACTTTATACTCGCTATAATTTCTAAACATGATAGTAATAAATTTGTGCATATATATGATTATTTCGATTATAAAATTAGGTAGTTTTATATAAGTCATCAAGTTACAGAACTCTTTAAAAGTCATACTAGATACATAAATTGTTGATGCTGTTAGTGTAACCATGACTCTCATAAAAATAAAATAGTCTATATTTAGAAAAAATTTACCATCTTTAATGCTAACTCCTTGAATTAATAGTGGAGGGATAATAAAAATTAAAGCTGGTATATATACTAAAAATTTCTTTTGAACATTTCCTTTTTGTATTAGTAAACATAATAATAACCAAAGGAGAAGTACGAAGTATCCTCGTACCTCCCTTTGAAAAGATATTATTATAAAGTTAGCTATAAAAAAAATAGTTTTTTCTAAAGGTGTATCAACTATTTTTCCCAACTCTTCTCCCCCTTAAGTATCCTAAAATATACCCAATAATTCCTGCGCCCACTGCTGCTTGAAATGAGAAAAGGAAAGTTTCCATCTCCCCACTAAGTTCAGGTAAAAGGGATTCGAACCAAGGTGTATAGCTAGGATCAATATTTCCAATAACATCAGCAATTTGAGCATCTACTCCTGCAAATTCTCTATTAGCTATTACTATAAATGGTATTAGTATAATTGCGAAAATTATAAATATGTAAGTTAATGTCTCCTTTTTACTCATATACAACCCCTCCGTTATCTAAGATATTTTCTTTTTTTAGTACTCCAATGATTATTATAGTTATCATTCCTTCTACTATTCCTAAAGGAATCTGAGTAATGAAGAATAGTGATATAAATTTAGTAAATGTACCAAATACATCGGCATTACCATGAGATAAAGCTAATTGGAAAGCTGTAAAACTATAGGTAGCTAAATTACTAAATAAAGCTGCAAAGAATAATCCTAATTTTTCTTTATCATGTTTCATAAATTGCTTATATACGAAAGATGCTGTTATAGCTCCCACTACAGCCATTGACATTCCGTTAGCACCTAAAGTTGTAATTCCTCCGTGTGCTAGGAAAATCGCTTGGAAGAAAAGAACAATTCCTCCTAAAACATACATTTCACTAACTCCTAAAAGGATAGCACCTAAGGCAATTCCTGTTGCATGAGATGAACTCCCTGTAACAGAAGGTAGCTTCATTGCAGAGATAAAAAATACAAATGCACCAACTAAAGAGATTAAAAGTTTCTTATTAAGATTCTTTTCAATTTTTTTTAGTTTCTTTACTCCTACAAAAGCAAATACCAAATAAAAAACCCACCACATCATGCTATATCCAGGAGTTAAATATCCCTCAGATATATGCATAGCGTAGATGGGTTGTGTTAATAGTAACTTTAAAGCAATTAGATTTAATAATGTTTTTTTCATTTTGTTTCCTCCTTAATTTTTTTAGGGAGAAAGTGATTTGATAAGTATTTCATGCTTCTGGATTTCTTTATAAAGATATAAAATTCCAAAACGTCTCTAAAGCATTAAATGCTAATATTCACTCTCTGTCCTCGCAGATTGGGGTGTGATTTTTTTAAGTTATGGCAGTTCTCCTGACTTAGATTCATTTTACTCCTAAACCTTCCCAATTATAAATCAGTGGTATATTTTAGTTTCATCCTCATTACAGTGGCGGGACCGTATAGGATTTTAACCTATTTCCCTTTTAATCGACTAGTGCCGAACCATAACTTATTATTAAATTTTATTTAAATGGTTATTTAAATACAGTGCTAAATTTCTTTATTTAAGATAGAATATATTTTTTTCATATCTAAATTATCTCTCATTACTTTTTCTAATTTATCAAGCTCTATATCTCTATAGTCTTGGAATGAAAGTTTATTTTCATATTGTTCCATACCTTTTTGACCACGTATGTAATTTAAAACTTTATCTGTAAACTCTTTATTGTCAAATATTCCGTGTACATATGTAGCGAAAATATTACCTTGTGAAACAAAAGTTACATCTTCTTTGCCTAAGTTAGTGTCAGTATATTTTGAAACACCTTGATGAATCTCATATCCTTCAATTTTTAAATCTGAACAAGCTTCATACATTCCATTGAATTTTGGAGTTAATCCATGATATTGAACTGTTTTCTTCTCTTTTTCCATAATAGTTTCAACTGGTAATAATCCTAAAGATTCTATTTCACCAAGTTCTGTTTCTATGCAATAAGGATCTTTTATTTTTTCTCCAAGCATCTGTAGTCCACCACAAATACCTACAATAGCAGTTCCTTTCTTAGAAGCCTCTATTATTTTATCAGTGATACCTTGTTTTTTCATTCTTACGAAGTCTTCAATTGTATTTTTAGACCCTGGTAAAATTATTAAATCTTCCCCTTCTAACTCATCAGCTGAAGTAACAAATTTTACTCTTACATCTGGGTAGATATTTAAAGGATCAAAATCATTAAAGTTTGAAACTAGATCATTCTTTATAACAGCCACTCTAATTGCATTTTCTTTTTCATCAACTTTTCTATACATTCTGCTGTTAAAACCATCTTCATCTTCAATATCTATATTGAAGTGAGGAATAACTCCTAAAATAGGAATATTAAGTAGTTCTTCTATTTTTTTAAGTCCAGGTTCTAAAACTTTAATATCCCCTCTAAATTTATTTATAATAATACCTTTTAAGTTTTTTCTCTCTTCTTCTGACATAAGCATAGCAGTTCCATAAATAGAAGCAAATACTCCACCTTTATCAATATCAGCTACTAAAATTGCTGGGGCATCTACAAGTGCTGCCATTCCCATATTTACCATATCCATCTCAGTCATGTTAATTTCAACTGGACTTCCTGCTCCTTCTAACACACAAACTTCATATTTATCACGAATGTTTTTGTTATATATATCTACAACTTCATCTCTTAAAGTTAATTTAAATTTTGTAAACTCTTTCCACGCCATGTTCCCTATTGATTTTCCATTTAGTACAACTTGACTTTTTGTGTCAGAATTAGGTTTTAATAATATAGGATTCATAAAAGATTGAGGTTCTACTGCACAAGCAATTGCTTGAACTACTTGAGCTCTTCCCATCTCTTTTCCATCACGAGTAATAAAAGAATTCAGTGACATATTCTGTGATTTAAATGGGCAAGTCGTTAGACCATCTTTATAAAAAATTCTACATAATCCTGTTACTGTTATTGATTTCCCAGCACCTGATGATGTTCCTACAACCATTAAGTTTTTATGTTGTTGCATGTTTCCTCCTATTCTTGCTCAGTATAATAAATATAGTATAAATAAAAAAACCATCATTTTAAAAACATACTGTTACGTATGTTTTTAACTCAACGATGGTTTAAGTAAACTTAATAAAAAACAAAATATATGAATTAAGCTTACAGAATCTGTCCTCGCAGAGTTTGTAAATTTAATTTATGGCAGTTCTCCTGACTTAGAATCACTTTACTCCTAACCCTTCCCAATTAAAAATATCAGTGGTGTACGTTAGTTTCATCCTCATTACAGTGGCGGGACCGTGTAGGATTTTAACCTATTTCCCTTTTAATCAACTTAGTGTTGAACCAAAAATTATTATATTTAATTATGTTTAATTATATACTTATTTTTAGAAATTTTCTATAGATTTTTTACTATTATTTTACTAACTAATTAGTAACTAATTTCTTCAAATAAATATTCTACAACTCTATATATACTTGAAAAAAGCTATAAAGTCAACCAAATTTTTTTTAAACTTGCAAAATAGGATAAAAAACTGTATTATTAAGACAGCAATTAAACTTAATGTATTTTTAATTGACATTTCTGAAAGAGGTGTTGCTTATGCTTTGAAACAATTGAATAATCATATCTCTTAGGTTAAGGGATGTATACAATTAAATGTAGATTATTTAATTTGTACTATATACACAACAAATAATTTAACAAATTTTAATATATAAAATGTGATATATGATAATTAGTAAAAAATTATCTTTTCTTTAATTTATCTATTTAGATACTGCATTTAATTTTTAATTTTAATGATGCTAAGTGTTGCATAATTCTAAAATAAAATAACTATGATAATAGACTTGGGCATTAGTAAAATAATGTTGCTTTTTTATTGTTATATAAGGGGAGAATTATGAAAAAATTAATACTAGTTAGTTCGGTTTTATTTCTATTTACTTCAAACTTTGCACTGGCTGCAACTGAAAAAAATGCTAAAAAAGAGATTAGTTTTATGATTCCTGAATGGGGAGTTCCAACTCAAAAAATGTTAGATGAATTCTATAAAGAGACTGGAATTAAAGTTAATGTTGAGACTGTTGCATGGGATGATTTAAGAGAAAAAGTTTCTATTGCTGCAGTAGGAAAAAAAGCAGCAGCGGATGTTATGGAAGTTGATTTCTCTTCTATAGGAGAATATGAAAGAGCTGGATGGGTTGAACCTATTAAAATGGATAAGGCTGATATAGCTGATATTCCAAGTATTGCGTCATTTATTATAAATGGAAAAGTTTTAGGAGTTCCTTACGCAAATGATTTCCGTATTGGATATTATAATAAAAATATCTATTCTAAAGCTGGATTAAAAGAACCTACAACTTGGGATGAAGTTGAGAAACAAATGTTAACTATAAAAGAAAAAGGACTTTTAAAATATCCTTATACTCTTCCTTTAAATGCAACAGAAGGAACAACAACTGCATTTATTTGGTTAACATATTTAAGAGATGGAAAAGTATTTAATAGTGATAATACTTTAAATAAAGAAAACTCTTTAGCTACTCTTGAATTTATAAATAGAGTTGTTAAAAATAAATTAATTAATCCTGCAAATTTAACATCTAAAGACATTGATACATACAGACAACTTGTTTCTGGACAAGCTGCTTTCATGGTAGGTCCTACTTCTTTCGTTGAAAGATCAGATAATGCTGAACAATCTAAAGTTATTGGAGACATTGCTGTTATCGTTCCACCAGGAAAAGATTCTAAAGCTAAACAAACTATGGCTTTAACTGAAGCAATTGGAATATCGTCTTTATCTAAAAATAAAGAAGAAGCTCAGAAATTTGTTCAGTGGTATACTTCTAAAAAAATGCAATTTGACTTATACAAAGATATGAGTGTTATGCCAACTAGAACTGTAGTATTAAATAGCCTTATTGATTCAGGGGATATTAGAAATGCTGAAAAAATGAAAGAAACTTCTTTATTAATAAAAGATCCATTCCCACAAGGAGTTCCTAGTTATTATGCTGAAATGAGTAAAGTTTTCTGTAATGCTATTAATAAAATGGCAAGTGGAAATGCTACTACTTTAGAAACATTTAATGAAATGGATTCTAAACTAAAAGAGATTATTAAAAACAATAAATAGTTAAAGAGAGGATAGTCAGATGAAAAAACAAAATAAATTAGCTTACATCCTGATTTTTCCTAGTTTGGCATTACTAGTTACTACTGTATATTATCCTATATTTTTAACATTTATTTATAGTTTACAGTATTATAAACTTACTGATTTATCATCAAAAAAATTCATTGGACTTAAAAACTATTTTAAAGTTTTAGGAAGTTCTGATTTTCATTCTGCTCTGTTTAATACCATGCTAGTTGTAAGTATTGTGGTAATTCTAGGTATAGTATTCAGTTTTATGGTGGCTCTAATTTTAAATAAAAAAAGTAGAGCCACTACTTTTTTAACTGCTATCGCTATATTGCCTTGGGCTTTACCTCCAGTTGTAAACGGACTTATGTGGAAGTTTATTTTCTATCCTGGCTTAGGTCTTTTTAACAAAATACTTTATACTTTCAATATGGTAGATGAGCCTATTCAATGGCTTAATAATAGATATGGAACTTTGATTATATTAGGAATTATAATTTCATGGAGATCAATACCTTTTTGTTCGATGGTATTATTGGCAAATATGCAGGCTATTTCAGAAGATATTTACGAAGCGGCACATATAGATGGGGTTAGTAAGTTTAATAAATTTAGATATATTACTGTTCCACTTCTTATTCCTTCTATTATAGTTGTGATAATTAATCAAATTTTAAGTGCTATTACAGCTTTTGATGAATTAGTTTCTCTAGTAGGTCATAGAGTTTCAAGTGAAACATTAACAATTTATAACTATAGCCAAACCTTTTCTTTTTTCAATATAGGTTATGGTAGCTCTATTACATATATAATAATGCTTACATCTGGAATATTAGGACTTCTATATTTGAGGCTATTAAGAGAAAAGGAAGTGAAATATGAAAAAAATTAAATTTGATTTCCTTTATACTATTTCAGTTTTTCTTTTTTTAGTTTTTACATTAGTTCCTATCTTATGGTGTTTCATTATAAGTATTAGTCCAGAATCCACTCTTTTCAGTGATGAGGTTACTTATTTACCATCAGTAATTTCCCTTGAAAATTATAAAAAACTTTTAAATCCTAATTTGAGAGAAGGGGCTAGTTTTTTTAACGCTATTAGCAACTCTATAAAAACAGCATCAATAACTATATTCTTAGGAATACCAATATCTATTTTTTCAGGCTATGCTTTTTCCCGTTTAAAATTTAGAGGAAAAGAGTTATTTGAGAAATTAGTTTTAGTGACTATAATTGTACCTTTATTTACTACAATTATACCTTTATACACTATATTTTCAGATTATGAAATTTTAGATAATACATTTTGGTTATCACTAATATATGTTTCATCTTTTTTACCTGTGATTACTTGGATAACTTCAAATTATTTTAATACTTTTCCTGAAGAGATAGAGGAGATGGCTTTAATTGAAGGCTGCGGAAATATAGAGGTTTTCTTCTATATAATACTTCCAAATACCTATCCAATTATTTTGACTAGTATACTTATGATATTTTTAATGTCTTGGAACCAATATCAAATACCTTTAATTCTTGCTTCTTCCAGAGAAACTAAGCCTTTAAGTATTTTAATAGCTGAATTCTCTTCAAAGGATATGATTCAATATGGACAAATGGCAGCAGCAGGAATACTAGCTTTACTGCCCCCAAGTATTTTAGCAATTATATTTAGGAAATACTTAGTTGGGGGATTAACTAAAGGAGCTACAAAGGGTTAATAAATCAATTATAAAGATATATAAAAAAGAAGTCATTTACTATAAAAAAGTGAATTGGCTTCTTTTTATTTAGGGAACTTTTGTTCCCTAAAATTTCATAATTTATATATATAATATTATAGGACTTTTAATTATATGATAAATTATTTATTATATTTAGATAATTATTCCTCGAAATACAATAAATTTCAAAACAAATAAAAAAGGGTGATCTTTATATTTAACAAAAGTCACCTTTTTCTCTTATTTCAAAATATTATTTAAAAATGTATCTTTATTTAACTAAATGGATACCAGAATCCAATTTTATAATAATTCTTTACAAAAATTGATAATCCTAACAATAGAATTGTACCTATAAAAAACATTAGATCTAACATACTATATTTTTGTGAATTGTACCATGTTCTTTTGCTTTTACTTCCAAAGCCTCTTAAGTCCATAGCAATTGAAATTACCTCTATTCTATTTAAAGAACTCAATATTAAAGGTAATAGAATTGTATTGTAGTTCTTAAGACGAATAAATATGTTTGCATCTTCCTTTCTAAAGGCTACTCCTCTAGCTTCTTGAGCATTCATTATATTCTTAAATTCATCTTTTACATCTGGAATATATCTAAGAGCTATATTAATTGCATAAGCTACTCTATAAGATACTCCTATTTTATTAAGACTACTTGCAAATTTACTAGGGTGAGTTGCTAGAACAAACATCATCATTACTGGGAATACTGCTAAGTATTTCATTGATAAAGTTAAAGCAAACCATATTGTTTCTAGAGTTAATACATATGTTCCTATCTTCAATATTTCCGTTGAACTTCCTGCTAAAGTTGTCCCATAGCTAGGTGTAACAATAATCAAAAATAGAGAATTAAAAATTGTAAAAATAATTATAAAAATCAGCAATGGTTTATACTCACTAAATGGTATTTTAGCTGACTTTAATAAAGTGAATCCTCCAATAAGAAAGATTATAAACACTCTAATATCACTAAAAAGAAATACTGATGCAATCCAAATTAACAACATTAAAAATTTTACACTGCCATCTAATCTGTGAATTGGAGAGTCTTCATCTATATATAAAGCTCTTACTTTAGACATTTTTCTCCTCCTCTTTATGTTCATAGTTTATAAATGAATTCATTAAAAGTGTTGGATCAATTCCCATAATTTTCCCCATTTCTGATAGTGAAGTCTCTTTTAAGTTTGATTTTTCCATAATATCACTATTCTCTAAAATATTTGCTGGAGCATCTATCGCTATAACCTCTCCATTGCAAAGAACTATTGCTCTATCTGCATACTCAAGAGCTAAGTGCATATCATGAGTGATTAATATTATAGATACTCCTTTGTCTGCTAACTTTTTAATAAACTTCATAAACTCTTTATAATGCTTATAATCTTGTGCAGCTGTTGGCTCATCTAATATTAATATTTCAGGGTCTAGGGCTAATATAGAAGCGATTGTAAGTCTTTTTTTCTGTCCATAGCTAAGGGCTGTTACAGGCCAGTTTCTCATGCTTTTTAGATCACATATTTCTAGTGTCTTTTCTGCTATGGCTCTAGAATCTTTTATTCCTCTAATTTTCAATCCAAATTCTACTTCTTGTAATAAAGTTTCTTGAGTAATCATATGATTAGGATTTTGCATAACAAATCCTATTCTTTCCCCTCTCTTTTTTATACTAAGACTATTAATAGATTTATCTAAAAGAGTTATATCTCCTGAAGTTGCCTTTTCTATTCCAACTATAACTTTGCATAAAGTTGATTTTCCTGCACCATTATTTCCTAATAATCCAAGTATTTCTCCTTTTTTTAGATTAAAATTTACTTTATTTAAAATTTTGTTCTCATCATCATAAGAAAACTCTAAATCTATGACATTTAAAATTTCTTCACTTGAAGATGCCTTTTTTACATGAATAGATTCAATCCATTTCTTTACACTTTCTATATTTTTATCAGTTGCAATTTTAGCTAAAGGATAAATACTTCCAGTTTCTAAATCTACCCCTGAATACTTTAATGCTTCTACATAAAGAGGCACTCTTAAACCATATTTACTAAATAAATCTTTTCTAAATAACTCTTTAGGACTATCATTTGCAACAATCTCACCATCGTTTACGATTACAACCCTGTCAAATTCTTGCTCCAATACATCCTCTATTCTATGTTCTATTATAATTATTGTTTTTTGGTACTCTCTGTGAATTTCATTAATTAATCTCATAGCATCTCTACCACTTTTAGGATCTAAATTTGCCAGTGGTTCATCAAATAAAAGAATGTCAGCACTGCTTCTTAAAATACTTGCAAGAGATACAGATTGCTTTTGTCCTCCTGATAACTCTTGAGGACTATAATCTTTAAATTTTGATATTTTAACCATTTCTAAAGCTTGATCTGTATTTTTTTTCATTTCATTAATTTCAATGGCTTTATTCTCATCAGAAAATGAAACGTCTTCCCCCACAGTTAAACCTATAAATTGATTATCTTGGTCTTGTAAAATTGTTCCTACATTTTTACTGTTTTCAAATATACTTTTTTTATATGGTTCATCACCATTAATTGTCAATTTACCACTTATTATCCCTGGTTTTGAAAAAGGAATAATTCCATTAAAACATGCTCCTAAAGTAGATTTTCCACTACCACTTGGCCCTGCAATTAAAACTTTTTCTCCTCTTTTTATATCTAAATTTATATTTTTTAATACAGCTTCTGACTGATTTAAATACTTAAAAGTAAAGTTTTCTATTTTTATAATACTAGACATTGTTATTTTATTAATCCTCCTTTCTTAGATTAAAGTGCTTTCTTTTTCTCGAGGCTATCCCTAAAACAACAGGAATTCCTAACATTGCAGTCACTGCAAAATTAGAAAAAGATGCTAAAACAATTTGAATCCATACTTTTTCTGCTGGTTCTCCATAAATATAAACATCTCCTAAATATGCTACAACACCTGATGCAACCATCCCTAATATTGCATAAATATACATTTTAAAAATATGTTTTTTTCCGACTAATCCTTTTTCAATAGAAAAATCCTTATCACAATTTATAAATCCTGCAAATAATCCGATTACAGCTGAAAGAAAAACCCAGCTAAACCACATACTTCCCCACATAATCATATCATTAAGGGCGTGCCCAATAAATCCTACAAAAAATCCCACAACTGGTCCAAAAATTGCTCCAAATATAGTAAGAAGTGCTACTGCAATCCTAAGAGATGTATTTGGACCTATAGGGATAGCTACTCCTGAAAGAACCGTATATAATGCTGCTCCGATTCCAATTGCAACTACTTTTCTAGTAGAAAAAACTCCCTCTTGCCTCAAACCGTAAATTACCTCTTTATTCATAAGCTACCTCCTAGTTTTATTATTTATAAATTTCTTCTCAAAGTTTTATTATATCTTATTCTTTCCATTTTTGCTACTTTAAATCCTAATTTTGCTTAATAAAACCCCAATTTAATAAAATTTTTTAAAATACTACTAAAGATATATTTGTCCCATTAAATGAGATTTTCTTTATATTAAAAAAGCTCCCTATATAGTAATTTAGATGAACGATTAAATCTATTTACTATATAAAGAGCGTATTTTTTTAAAGTATTATACTTTTTTTATAAAACTCATAAAGACCTTTTACATCTCCATCTTGAATAAAATTAAGACCTTCATTTATTTTATCCACTGGCCAATCCCACCAACCAATTTCTTGCAAAATCAAAATATCTTTTTCATCATATCTCAATTTGATTATTTTAGCAGGATTCCCTCCCACAAGAGAATAAGGTGGTACATCTTTAGTAACAACTGCTCTACTGGCTATTATTGCCCCATTACCAATTTTTAACCCTGGCATAATAAAAGCTTCCGTTCCTATCCAAACATCATTTCCAACAACAGTATTCCCTTTTCTCTTAAATCCATCTCTAGAATTCGAAAATATTTTTTCTGGAAATGGATATACTGAAATTCTTGATGTGTCATGTCCTTGATTACCTGCTAAAAGAAATGTTACCCCTGATGCAATGGAACAGAATTTTCCAATATATAATTTATCTAAATCGTAATTTTCACCAAAAATGTCTTTATAATTTTTAGTAACATTGTCTCCCAGAAGATATCTAACACAAGCGTCTTCAAATTTTTCTTTATGATAAAATCCAGAATAATATGAAAACTCTCCTACAAAAATATTTGGATTTGTTGTACTCTCATTTATATACTCACATGTTAACCAATCTTTAAATTTATTTTCCATTTTTCACTCCTACTAATTTCCTTAAATACTATAATTTTCTTATTATTTATATGCTAAAAAATCCAATTTTTACAAATTTATAAAGAAGATTAAATCCATAGAATATGACAATAACTCCACATATTAAATTTATCCATCTTAAAACTTTATCTGAAAACTTATTACTAAAAAATAAAACAAAAAAAGAAAGTCCTAAAAACCATAAAATAGATGCAGATGCTACTCCTGTAATAAATTGAGTTGCCTGTATCTTAGATAATGTTGCACGAAATGCTCCTAACATCATACTTCCATCTATTAGTGCTTGCGGATTAAACCACGTTACAACGCATGCAGATGTAATAACTTTTATAAAAGGTATATTGACATCCATTCCTTTCATAGCTGACTTAGCTTTTAATAAATTCATACCAATATAGATTAGTACTAAACTTCCTATGAACAGAATAATCAAATTTAGCATCTTCGATTTTTCCATAAGAGCTCCTACTCCAAAGAAACAAGCAAAAGCTAAAGTAATATCAAAAAAAATAACTGTAAGCGCTGTTAAAAACACTCTGTTTTTACTTTGTGTTAATGCTGTATTAATTACAAAAAGATTTTGGACACCAATTGGAGCAAGATAAGCTATACCCATTATTAGACCTTGTAAAAAAATATTCACTTTCAAATTATTCCCCCCTAATTTATTAATTAATTTTTTTTATATACACTGAATGTTTAACAAGTATACCATGTAATGTTTTTACTACCTATAAAAAATGTTTGTTCTTACAAGTTGATAAATAAAAAAATCTACACTATATAAAATAATGTAGATTTTTTTATAATTATTTATACATTAATTTAAATCTTACTAAATAAAGATCTAAATTACAATCAAATTTTTGGTGATGTTCTTCTAATAATTTTTTAAATTTTTCTTCATGAACCTTCCGCCAGTATAAAAGAGTCTTATCTCCCTCACCTTCTAAAATAGCAAATTGCTCATCAACATCACTATATTTTCTCTTTTCTACTTTAATAATTTTCACTACACAAACTGCTTCATCTTTTGAATCTAATATTATATTATAGTCGCCTATTTTTGGGTATATAATATTCTTATTTTCACAAGAAAGAACTAGATTTACTGTAGCTTTTTTTATTCCTCTTTTTACAAGTTCTGATAATCCATCTGCATCTCTACTAAATTGGAAACAATAATAATTAAATTCATCCTCTCCTAGCTCATTCATAAACCACATTTCTAAAAATTTTCTCCACATTCTTTCAGCTGAATGATTAAAAATTACTACATACCTTTCTATCTTTTTTCCGTTATTATAATCTTCCCTTAAAAATATACCTTCATTATTTTCTATTATTTTTTTTAAACCTATATTATCATAATCACAATTTATTAATACTTCACCTAATTTTAGTTCCTTAGCAATTTCAAGCCCTTTTGCCCCTAATTTATTTCCATAACCCTTTTTTCTATGTTGAGGTGCCACTACACAATCAATATGACCGTTAGCTTCATACAAATCTTCTGTTAATCTATGATAAACCTCTACGTATCCTATAAATTCTTTTTTTTCTATATCAACTAACCAATAGGTTGTTGATGTAATTAAAAAAGAATTTACTTCATAATATTTTTCAGTTATTAAATTGTTTAATCCATCAATATACAATTCTTTGTCTCGTCGTATTTCTTCAGCAGTTACTCTTGAAAAAATACTTTTTTCTTTTTCAAAAAAAGAATATGCTTCTAAATATGAGTCTAAATATTCTAGTGATGGTCTTATAAACTCCATAACTCCCCCCCTTAGTCAATATTTAATTAGTAAAATTAGTAAATTATAGTTTTGATTTAAAATATTTTTTCTATTATATATTTCCAAAACTTTAATATTTTCCTTTATTTTATTAATAAATTTATATAAATACAATTCCTTCACAATTAAAAAATAAAAATATTTTACTATCACCTATAATTTCCAGCACATATTTTTATACTTAAAGGAAATATTGCTATGATACCTAATATAATATCATAACAAATTTTTTAAGGAGTGATAACATGTTTAAAATAAAAAATATCGGAAAGATTGTAGCAACTTTTATTTGTGTAATTTCAACTGCAATAGGAGCTGAAAAACCTTTAGTCATTGGTATGGAACTAGCATACCCACCATTTGAAATGACAGATGCGAGAGGTAACCCTACAGGTTTTTCTGTTGATATGGCTAAAGATTTAGGAAAGTATTTAAATAGAGAGATAAAAATTGAAAATATGTCTTATGGTGGTTTAATTCCAGCTCTTAAGACAAATAAAATTGATATAATTTTATCATCTATGACTATTACTCAAGAAAGATTAAAATCTATAAGCTTTTCCATTCCATATGCAAAATCTTATCTTAGTATTTTAGTTAATAAAAACTCACCTGTAGAAAAAGTTGCAGACCTTAACGTAAAAGGAAGAAAAATAGCTGTAAAAAAGGGTACTACAGGACATCTTGTATCAACAGAGTATTTTCCTAATGCTGAAATTCTTGTTTTTGACAAAGAGACACCAGCTGTTTTAGAAGTTACTCAAGGAAAAGTGGATGCTTTTATTTATGATCCTCTTACTATTATTAAAAATTGGAAAGATAACCCTAATACAACAAAACCTATCTTTGAGCAATTTCAAAAAGAAAGTGAAAATTGGGGTATTGGGTATAGACAAGAGGATTCTCAACTTGGAGAACAAATCAATGCTTTTATAAAAAATTATAAAGCTACTGGTGGTTTTGATAAGTTGTCTGAAAAATATCTTGGTGAACAAAAAAAGGCTTTTGACGAGAGAGGAATTCCATTCTTTTTCTAAAAATAGGGGGAATCATGCGTTGCAATAAGAAAGAAAGTGGATTTATTAATTGTTTTCTATTTAAAAAAAGTGATGAAAAAGTAAGAATTGATGTCCAAATACTTAATTGGGCTATTGTACTTGGAGTTATTTTAGGGATTATCATCTACTCCTTTAAAAGTATAAATTATAATTATTCATGGAAAATAATTATAGAGACTTATTACTATAAGTTTCTAATTGGATTCTTACTAACAATATTTATCTCTTTTTTCTCCCTACTTATTAGCATATTAATAGGTATATTTATAGCTATAGGGAGCCGAAGTAATTTTCTACCTTACCACTATTTTTCTAAGCTTTATGTTGAAGTTATAAGAGGTACTCCTCTTATTGCTCAAATATTCATATTTTTCTATATAATAGGAACTGCTTTTAGAATAGATAACCGATATTTAATGGGGATAATTATAATGGCTATATTCTCTGGTGCATATGTATCAGAAATTATCCGTGGTGGGATAGAAAGTATCGATAATAGCCAGATTGAAACTTCAAAAGCATTAGGTTTTACAAAGTATCAAACTTATAAGTATATAATTTTCCCACAGCTTGTAAAAAGAGTTATGCCCTCTATGGCAGGACAATTTGCTTCTCTTATAAAGGATTCTTCTTTACTATCTATCATAGCAGTTAATGAATTTACAAAGAATATCCAAGAGGTAGACTCACTTACTTTTTCACCTATAGAAAATTATTGTATTCTTGCTATTGGTTATATGATTTTGACATATCCAATATCTACATTATCAAAATATTTAGAAAGGAGGTTTTCGTATGGAAATTAAAATTGATAACCTCGTAAAAAAATATGGAGAAAATTTAGTTTTAAATGATCTTAATTTTGAAATTAAAAATATTCATACCCTCGTTATAATTGGTCCTTCAGGAGGAGGAAAGTCAACTCTCTTAAGGGTACTTGCAGGGTTAGAAGAGTATAATAGTGGTTACATAGAAATAAATAAAAAAGAGATTCCACAGGATGAGTTGGAACTTCTTGAATATAGAAAGTCTGTTGGAGTAGTTTTTCAAGCTTTTAATCTCTTTCCACATCTTTCTGCACTAGAAAATATAACTCTTCCCTTAATAAAAGTTCATCAAATAGATAGAAATAGAGCTGAAGAGAGAGGGATTAAATTATTAGAAAGATATAAGCTTAAAGAACATATGCATAAAAAACCACATCAACTCTCAGGTGGGCAACAACAAAGAGTGGCTATTGTACGAGCATTAGCCTTAGAAGTTGATTTCTTCTTACTTGACGAGCCAACCTCGGCTCTTGACCCAACTCTTATTATGGAGACGTTAGAGGCGATTAAAGAGCTTAAGGATTTAAAAAAAGATCTTATCCTTGTTACTCATGAAATGAAGTTTGCTAAAAGTGTTGCAGATTATGTAATATTTGTTTCAGAAGGAAAAGTTATTGAGGGAGGGCATTCTAAAGATTTATTTGAAAACCCTAAAACAGATGAACTTAAAGATTTTTTAGGAAAAACAGTTTATTTATAATTTTAAGATTTATTCAAAGTATATTCAAAGTATACTAAAAGTTAATATCCACACTAACAAATATATTGATTTATTAAAAAAGAATCTATCTCCTAAAATAAGGGGATAGATTCTTTTAATTTAATTTTAAACTTTAAACTTAACTTTAAAATATTATAGTTAATAGTTTTCACAAACTTCCGATAACTCTTTATATGATAATTTTTCAGCTATATAAATAGTTATTAAATTACTTATAAATCCTGGTAATAGTTCATACATATAACTATCTAATCCTACAACTTTCCACATTAAAAATACAAATAATCCTACTATAATACCTATTAAAACACTCTTGCTACTTACATTTTTAAAGTATAGAACAGAAATTATTGCAGGTCCAAGCATAGTTCCAAACCCTCCCCATGCATAAGCTACTAGTGATAAGACCTTTGCATTTTGATTCAGTGCAAATAATAATGCAATAAATGCTATTACTATTACACATAGTCTTCCTACTAGCATAATCTCTTTGTCAGAAACATCTTTTTTTATATACTTATAAAAATCTTCTGTTAACGTTGTTGATGAAACTAACAGCTGAGAATCTATCGTTGACATTATTGCTGATAAAATCGCTGCAAGTAATATTCCAGCCATCCAAGGATTAAATAGTTCTTTTATCATATAAATGAATATTTTTTCAGAGTCTCCTCCTAATTCACTAATATTTTTAAATAATGGAATTCCTAAAAGTCCAATTGCTATTGCTCCTATTAGAGATATAACTACCCATACCATAGCTATTCTTCTTGATTTTTTTAACTCATTTACATTTTTTATACTCATAAATCTAACTAGTATATGAGGTTGTCCAAAATACCCTAATCCCCAAGCTAGTGATGATAATATCCCTAAAATTCCAATATTTTTGCCACCTTGCTCAAATATATTTAAAGATATATCTTTTAGTATTATTCCTTGTCTAACTGTCTCTAAATCACCTATTCTATAGAATGCAGCTACTGGGACTATTATTATGGCTCCAAACATAAGAGCACCTTGGAAGAAATCTGTCCAACATGATGCTAAATACCCTCCCATAAAAGTATATATAACTATTGTTACTGCACCAATCATTACAGCTATCTTGTAGTCAATTCCAAGAATTGATTCAAATAATTTTCCTGCTGCTACTAATCCTGAAGATGAATAAATTGTAAAGAAAACTAGTGTTCCAAGAGCTAATATTTTTCTTATCATTCCACTATCATCTTTTAACTTTTTTTCTAAAAATGTAGGAAGAGTTAAAGTTCCCTCAGCTTCAGTTTCTACTCTAAGCTTTGGTGCTATAAATCTCCAATTTACATATGTTCCTATTGTTAAACCAATAACAACCCAGATTTCTCCAAATCCAGAAAGATACACTGCACCAGGCAGACCCATTAATAGCCACCCACTCATGTCACTTGCCTGTGCTGATAAAGCTGTTACCCAGCTTCCAACTCCTCTTCCACCTATTAGATAATCCTCTGAGTTTGATGTTTTACCATAAAAATATACTCCAACCCCTATTAAAAATAGTAAATAAGCTCCAAATGTAATAATCGTTTCAATTCCTACCATTTTATATTCCTCCTAAATTTTTTTATAAAAAAAAGGGGATCACATTAAGTACAATTGTACCTAAGTGATCCCCTTTAAAAGAACCCTTAAAAAATAATCTTAAAAAAGTTATTTCCCCTTAGATACAGATCCAAAATCATAGCTGAAAATGGACCTGCATCTAAACATTAACTAATGTTTAAAACACAAATCCCTACATTGGGGGGATGGGTTGTCTATTTACACTGTTTGAAATAACTTCATTTTTTATCATTAGAGCTCTCCTTTTATATTTTATTTCATTTACTATAACACCTATTTTTTTTATTGTCAAATTTTTTAATTTATTTTTTTATAATTTTAATAAATCAAATTATCTTCTAAATTTCAGATTCATTAAATTTTTCAAAAATAGAACTACTGATTTTATCTAAAATAGTATATCTTTTACGATACTCGCTTCTCTTTTTACTTGGAATATCAGCGATATCCTTTCTTCCTAGTTCTAAAGGTAATTTCCAAAGCCCGTTATCTAATTCTGTAGCATTTAAAGTCTCTAAAAACTCATCATAACTTGCCGTTATTTTTTTCTTCTTACTAACTCTTTTCTTTTCAAAAACATGAGTTCTATTCCCTACACAAATTTTATCTAATTTTTTATTTAAAGAATTTTCCAATGCATAAATTGCTTCAACTAAGACTTTTTTTGGAAAAACTCCTGCTAAACTTTTAGTTGCTTCTTTTATTAAATCTTTCTCTACACCTTTAGCAGGTCCTTGAATTCCACCAATAAAAATTGTGTCAACGTTTCCTTCTTTTGTAATTGAAAAAGTTACTCTTGCAAGAGGGATATTTTGAGAATTTAAAACTTTTAAAATAAATTCACCCTCTTTGTCAAATTCTGAATATAGTTGAAAGTAAACTTTAAATATTTCTTCATTAATACCACATAACTCTACTAATTCAAATTCTCCATCTCTATACAATTTTTCTGAAATTTTACTAGGAAAATAAGTGTCAATAAAATCATATGATTCCTTTATAGAACTTAACCTTTTATTCACTCCAAAAACATTACATAAGTATGGTCTATGCATTTTACTTGTTAGCATAGGGTATCTTAATACCTCTGTTGAAAGATATCTGTGATTAATTATATAATTAGCCATATTAAGTGATTGAGGCAAGTAAAGAAGTGTCCTCTTAATGAATCTTCTTCTCTGGCTTTTGGTAGCTAATTCTCCTGTTGTTCTATCAGCTTTCTCAAATATCTCTTTATAAAAATTTTTCATTCTATTCCAGTAAGCAATAGAAAATCTATTAGCATATTCGTTACTCGTATTCATAAATATAATCCCCTTTTATTGTAATTATCTCTTTTTATACTTAAAATTTTTTTATGATAAATATATTTAAATATATCATCTTTTTTTTAGTTAAACAAGATAAATAAAGAATAAAAATATCATATTTATAAAATGTAATTATTTGTTTTTGTTGTTATTTTATTTTATAGTTCTATTATTCCTTTTTTTACAAGAATTTCTCTAGCTATTGTTTTTTCATCTTTTCCACTCTCAAGAGCAGCTAAATTAAGTTCTTGCATATCTCTATTTGAAAAATTATCAGTAAGAATTTCTAGACTTTTAATTACTTCTGGATTTTTATCTTTAAACTGATTTGTAAACGATATAAAGCATTCATAAGGTGGGAAAAAACTCAAATCATCTTCAAGAATAATAAAATCATATTTAGCTATAAGCCCATCTGTAGAAAAAGCAATTCCTATATCTACTTTACCATTAATAAGAGAACTAATAACAAGTCCTGAATCCATCATATTTACTTTTTCAAAATTAATATTATATTTCTTTTTAACCCCTTCAAGTCCATCTTGCCTATCTATAAATTCTGCAGAACTTCCAAGTAAAAATTTATCTTTATATTTTTTCAAATCAGATATTTTAGTTATATTATATTTTTCAGAAAATTCTTTAGTTACTATAAAAGCATAAGTATTTTCAAATCCCATTGGTTTAAGAGTTCCAAAATCATAATTTTTTTTATAATTTTCTTCAATGTAATTATAAGCACTTTTCGAATCAATTATATCCTTTTGACCTAAAAATGCTGCGTAAGCTGTCCCTGTATACTCAGGGTAAACATCTATATCTCCACTCTTTAATGCTTGAAAAACAAGATTAGTACCTCCTAGCTCTAAAACCTCAGTTTTAAAATTAGTCTTATTTTCTATAACTAAACTTAAAAGATTCCCAAGAATTCTTTGTTCAGTAAAATTTTTATGACCGATAACAATAGTAGGATAACTCTTTTCATTTACTTTATTATAAATTCCAAGAGCAGATAAAACTAACACTATAATTCCAATAAATTTAATAATTTTCTTACTTTTATATTTCTCATTTCTATTACTTAGCATCCCTATAGGAGTTACAGCCTTTTCAAAAATAACTAAAATGTAATTTATAGAAAAAGCTAATAACGCAGTTGGAATAGCACCACATAAAATCAAATTATTATTATTCATTGATATTCCACGAAAAATATAGTCACCTAGCCCACCAGCACCAATTAAGGCAGCAATTGTTGTAGTCCCAATATTAGAGACTGCAGAAATTCTAATTCCACTCATAATTACAGATATAGCAATTGGAAGCTTTACTATAGTCAACACTTGAAAGTTAGTCATTCCCATTCCAATTGCAGCTTGAACAGTAGATTTATCTACACTTTTAACTCCAATGTATGTATTAGTTATTATAGGTAATAGGGAATATAAAAATAATACGAAAATAGCTGGTTTTACACCTATTCCTAAGAAAGGAATAATCAGTCCAAAAAGTGCCAAACTAGGTATTGTCTGGAAAACTCCTGCAATATTCATAGTTAATTTAGCTAAAACTTCATTTTTTGTTATAGCAATTCCTATAGGTATTCCCACAAGAATGGCTATAGAAAGAGCTATCCCTGAAATTTTAAGATGTTGTAAAAGCAGTTGAAAGATCTCTGGGTATCTTTCTAAAAAAAAGTTAAAAAAATCAATCATTTTTTATTACCTCCTCATTTTCTAAATCAGGAGCAATATCATTTATCACGCCAACTAAACCTATATGAGTGACAACACCCA
Organism: Fusobacteriaceae bacterium; assembly: GCA_051656905.1. Taxonomy (GTDB): domain Bacteria; phylum Fusobacteriota; class Fusobacteriia; order Fusobacteriales; family Fusobacteriaceae; genus JAGNZR01. The sequence continues at coordinate 248,571 of JBOFJQ010000034.1, forward strand.
CAAGTTTATCAAATTCATCTATTACAGGCAGAACATTAGCTTTTATAGTAGCAACTTCTTTAATGGCTTCAAGAAGATTATTATCCATATTAAGAGTTTTAAAATCTTTAACCATAACGTCACTAACTTTGCTTATATTCTTTTCTAAACAAAAGATAAGATTTTTTCTAAAAACAAGACCAATAGGTTTTGAATTATATCCATTTTCCTTTTCAGTAACAATTAGAAAATCTGTATTTTGTGTTTGAATAATATTAAGTGCTCTAGAAAGAGAAGCTCTTCCCTCAATAGTAGTATATTTTTTTGACATAATATCTGATACTAAAAGTTTAGTCGGTGTCTTCCACATTCTATCCTTTCCAATAAATTGTTGTATATATTCAGACGCAGGATTTTTCAAAATAACATCAGGTGTATCAAACTGAAGTATCTCTCCATTTTTAAGGAAAGCTATTTTCTCCCCTAATTTAATTGCTTCATCCATGTCATGAGTAACAAAAATAATAGTTTTTTTCAATTCTTTTTGTAGTTTTAAAATTTCATCTTGTATAGATGCTCTTGTAATTGGATCCAATGCTGAGAAAGGTTCATCCATTAATATAATTTCAGGATTCACAGCTAGAGCTCTAGCAATTCCTATTCTTTGCCTCTGTCCACCTGACAGTTCGCTTGGATATTTATTATAATAAACTTCAGGATTAAGGCTTAAGAGTTCTAACAGTTCATAGGAACGTGCAACTCTTTTTTCTTTACTCCACTTTAAAAGTTTAGGAACCATCTCGATATTTTCACCAATGGTCATGTGTGGCATAAGTCCTTCTTTTTGTATCACATATCCAATTTTTCGACGCAGTTCAATTGGGTCAATCTCTAAGATATTTCGCCCATTAATAGTAATACTACCTTTTGTTGGTTTTATTAACCTATTAATCATTTTCATGGTTGTTGTCTTTCCACAACCAGATTCTCCAATTAAGACAATAAACTCTCCGGAATTAATAGAAAAGTTAATGTCTTTTAAAATAAAATTTTTCTTGTCATATGATTTAGAAACGTTTTTAAAATCTATCACTAAGCATCCCCCTCTAATATTAAAAAATATGGTAATTAGTAAAATTATATCATAAAAAACAAAATATTGCAAATTTCGAACAAAAAATTGTTCTAAAATTAAAAATAAAGTTAAAAAAAGAACACGTTTATTAAAACATAAAATAGCGAGCAGTAAATAAAAAAAGATGTTGAAATTCAACATCTTTCTTAGTATTCTGTACACCAATCCTTGTCTACATATTATCTCTAAAAATTTTAGTCAATATTATTTAAAATTTTTTATAATTTCTTACATATTTATTTTCAGAATCTAACTTAAAAATCTCATTAATGAGAGCAATAAATATATATATAATATTTAAAATATTAAAACAAGCTAGTATTCTAATAAAAAGGAAAAAATAAAAAGTATAATCATATAGTGCAAGGTCTTGTAAATTTTGATAAATATAATATGTTGCACCTAAAGAAGCCAACACTGATATGAGAAAATAAATTTTATATCCTAAATCTTTTACCTCAATTCCATATCAATAAAAGCTTCCTAATATATAACATATAATTTCAATTAAGTCATATTGATCCCTGGGAAATGTATTTAAAATTCTATACTCAGATATTAATTTTAAATCAATGTAAATATATCTTTGGAACTCAATAAATAAAAGAAAAATAAGTGATGTTAGTATAATTATTCCTTTTTTCTTTTTTATAAATATTTTTATAAAGCTATAAATTAGCGGGGTCATTAATATATATCCTAAATATAGCCTATATACATTGGCTTTCCCCCAAAAAATCATTAAAATTTCTATTAGTAAAATTAGTATAAATTGTTTTATATATCTTGAATCCATCTCTCTTATTTCATCCTTTTTTTGTAATTCGGCACCTCTCTATAAATCAATTACCATCTATAAGAAATAGTCTTTCTATGTTAAATTACAAATTCCTTTTAATACAACAACTGCTTCTCCAGCTATTTTTATCTCTTTTGCTTTTCCATCTTCAATCTTAACTTTGACAATAATGATACCACTTCTATCTATTGCACTACCTTGCTCCGCATTAAATGTTACTTCCTTACCATCATGTTCTATCAAATTATAGTTTACAAGATAAGCTCCAAGAGGTCCATTTGCATTTCCTGTTACTGGATCTTCTTGAATTCCAGCAGCTGGTGCAAACATTCTTCCGTGACTATAGATTCCTTCTTGTTGAGAGTCTAATGTGAAAACAAAATAGCCGTTACAGCTTATTTCTTTACTTAATTTTTCAAGCATTGCCATATTAGGCATAAGCTTATCTAACCTCTCTTTTGAATTGATTCCTATCATAACTTTTGAATGCCCTGTTGAAACTACTTGAATAGGACATTTTTGATTTATATCTTCCTCTGTAAGTCCTAAAAATTCAATTATTTTATCACGAATATCTTTCTCAAATGGAGGAAAAAATTCTATTTTTCCCTGTGTCATTACAATAGAATAGTCACTTTCTTTTTTTATTATTTCCACTGGTAGAACTCCAACACCTGTTTTATTAAGAAGAGTGCAAGAATCTAATTTTAGCTCTATAGCTCTAACATAATGAGCCGCTATAGTCGCATGGCCACATATAGGAACTTCCATTTTAGGAGTAAAATATCTAATTTCTAAATCATGACTTTCATCCTTTGGTGATAATATAAAAGCTGTCTCTGAATTATTAAGTTCCCTTGCAATCTTAAGCATCTCAATCTCAGATAAACTATCTGCATCTAACACTACTCCTGCAGGGTTACCCTTAAATTTTTCTTTTGTAAATGAGTCTACTTGATATACTACTAATTCACGCATACTTCCCCCTCTTTTATAACTATAAAATTTTTAATATAAGAAATTATATCATATTCTCCCCAAACTACCTATTTAAACATGTTTATTTAATTTATAATAAAATATAAAAAACCTCTGTATTAATTAATATAATGCAGAGGTTTTTTTCTCTCTTATAATTCTTAAAATCTATTAACTATTTTTAAAAAAAAAGCTTAAAATTTTCTCAGTTACAAAAGTAGGATTCTCTAAATTTGAAATATGACCTGCTTTAGGAACAACTATTAGCTCAGAACCTTTTACTAGATTACTCATCTCTTGACTCTCAAAAACTGGTCTTGGAATATCCTCATCACCAACCATGAATAGTGTTGGAACTTCAATTTTATGCATCTCTTCTAAAACTCCATCTCTTCCAAATATAGCTTCTCCAACCGTAACAATAGTATCTATATTTTCTTTCTTTTCATTTACTAATTTATTTTTAAACTTTCTATATAAATCCCCTTCATTTAAAGATTCATCTTTAGTAAAAAACATAGGAGCAATCATGCTAGCTATATCATTTGGAATATGCCCTAATCCTCTTATTGTTTTTAATAAATAAAAATATTTTTCTTTAGTTTCTTGAGGTTCTGCCCCAGAATATCCATCCATGATAACCATTTTCTTTACTCTTTCTTGATAATTTAGTCCTAAATACGTTCCTATCATAGCTCCAACAGATAATCCCACATAATAAAACTTCTCTATATTCAAATTATTTGCAATTTCTATAACATTATCTGTTAAAGTACCCAATGTACACTTCTCATTGCTATCTAACAACTCTGATTCTCCATGTCCCCATAATTCAATGCAAATACACTTATATTTCTTAGATAATTCCTCAACTTGTGGAGCCCACATATCCTTATCCCAAAGATATGAATGAATAAAAAATATTGCTTCTCCTTCCCCTTTTATATCAATGTTTATACTCTTGTTATTCTTTAATTTTACAAGCATAATGTCCTCCTAGTAATATTGTTTTTTTATGATAAATTTATTTTATAATACCACACTTTTATAAATATATATATAAATAAAAAATAGCCTTAACTATCCTCTAACAGTCTAGACTATTTCTTATTTTTTTATACCACAATTCAAATATATATAATTTATCTTGGGAATAAGAATGTTATTTGAAACCTCGTTGCCCAATTTGATCCACCAGTATATTTATCAGCGTACCATTGTTGACCTAATTGGAAATTTATAATTTGTCCTTTAATTTTAGCCATTTGCCCTATTTGAAAAATAATAGGAATCTCTTTCTCATCCTTTACCCAATCAAAGGTCATTTCACTTGATAGTGTCAATGTTGTTGCTGTTGGCATAACATAAGACATAAAAGGCTGTATGAATAATTGATTTGTCTCTGTTTCATCCGTGTGTGATTCCACAGTCCAAATTTGACTTGTTAAAAATCCCATAGTGAGAGATTTTTTATTTCCTAAATCTTTTATTTTTAAAGCAGCAAATGTTGGTCCTAATCCCAGTTTATCTTTTCCTAAATCATGTGATTCTGTAGGTAATAAAATAACTGGTCCTGCTGCCCATATTATTCCATTCTTAGTTGGCTCTTTTGGGGAAAAAAATAGACTTAAACTAGTATCTCCAAAACCAGTTTTATCAGAAACTCCTGGCCCCATACTCTCTGTCTTAATTACTGGAACTATTGTTCTAGTAATTAAATTCCAATCATCAGATATTGAAAAAGGAATTATTGGTTGAATTTTTGTTATTGATCTTTTTCCCTCTTCCTTCATTCCCAAATTTTCTTGATAATTATATTGAATAGGCACACTTGTTAAATTAGCAACAGGATTTGAAATTTTTCTTGCTAACTCTACATTGTCATCTTTAATTTTTTCATCTGACACTTCAGAAAATGCAGTTAAAGAAAACAAAATACCTAAGCAAAACAAGAGATTTTTTCTAAAAAAATTATTCATTATTTTCCTCCAATTTTATTTTATATTACCCTATATTATATACACTAATTCAATATTTACATATATAAAAGTTATTTTGTTATAATTATTTTAATGCATAATTTCAAGACTAAAAATCTATGTTATTTACGCTCCATATATGAGTTTTAAATATTTCTAATAATTAAATATGTTATAATAATTGTATCGTAAACTATTATAACATATTGTTTCCCGAAGAAACAATATGTTATTGGGTTAAGGAGGTTTTTTCATGTATCATACAATCGTTTTAGGTGGGGGAGCAGGGGGACTTATCACTTCAATTGGACTAGCAAGTGCTGGAAAAAAAGTTCTTCTTATTGAAAAAGAAAATTTAGGGGGAGAGTGCACTTGGAGTGGTTGTATAGCTTCAAAAAGTTTTATAGCTGCAGCAAAAACCTCTAAAACTTTAAAAGAAGTTCTAGAACCTACTTACAATTAAATTAGTAATAAAAAAGCCACCTATATAAAAAGGTGGCTTTTTTTTATCTTATATTATTCTTATTTATTAGTTGTGGTTAAAAAATGGCGCCCCTGACAGGGTTCGAACCCATAACCCTCTGATCCGAAGTCAGATGCTCTATCCAATTGAGCTACAGAGGCACTCTAACTCATTCTACCATATTTTCTAGTCATATACAAGATTAACGATATTAATTTTCTACATTATTTCTATTTATAAATTTTATAATTATCCAAGAACAAATTATCATTATTAAACTTATTAAATGTGGAGCTCTAATACCAAACATCATTAAATCTTCTGCTCTAAAGAAACTTACTACTATTCTTATAGCGTTGTATATAATAACATATGACCACCAGATTGTTCCATGAGCATATTTCTTATTTCTAAAAAACAGTATTAAAAATAGGAAACCTACAAGATTTAATACTAACTCATATAACATTGCTGGGTGAAGTGGTAAATTAGGAAACTCACTTCCTGCTGGAGAGCTATTTGGGAACACAATACCAAAAGGTACTAACTCTGGATACTTTCCTTTATCTCCTATAGATAAAGTATTATAATAATTAAACCATTCATAAAATTTAGGTTTTACTGTAAATATTACACTTAAAGGTGTAAATGTTGGAACTCCATGAATCTCACCATTCATAAAATTACCTATTCTACCAATTGCTTGTCCTAATATCATTGAAGGAGCAACTATATCTCCTAACTGAAAAGCTGATAATTTTTTTCTGTTCGCATATATTATAGTTCCTATTATTCCACCTAATATTCCACCATGAATAGCCATTCCGCCATTCCAAACTGCTAAAATTTGTGAAGGATTAGAAAAATAATATTTTGCACTGAATAATACATAATAAAGTCTTCCACCAATTAAACCTGACATCATAGCTACAAAACCATAGTTTTCTATTACTTCTGGGCTTATTCCATGTTTTTTCCCTCTATACTTTGCTAGCTCCACTCCTACATAAAATGCTATCGCATACATTAATCCATAATAGTGTACTTTAAAACTTCCGATTTGAAATAAAATAGGATTCATCTATTAACTCCTTTTAATATTATATTTTGTTTTAAGAAAACACTCTATTTACATTACAAATACTCTATATTTATACTATAAACACGCTATTCTACGCTTTTTAGTATAACATAAAAAACCCATTATGTTAATATTCCCTTTGAAATATATTTGATATTTTGAATATTTAAGGTTATAATAATAATTGATTGAAAGGCTAAATTTCAACACATATATTTAGGAGGTACAATTAATGTATTTTGATGCCGAAGTTACAAAACTAGTTTCTTGGATTGGAATTAATGACCGTAAAACAGAAAGATTTGAAAACTATATGCCATTACCAGATGGAGTTACTTATAACTCTTACCTTATCAATGACGTAAAAACATGCGTAATTGATACTGTTGACTTTGGAAGTGAAGGTCAATTTTTAGAAAAGATATTTAAAATTCTTCAAGGTAAAAATCTTGACTACCTTGTAGTAAACCATATGGAGCCTGACCATTCAGGAGCTATAACAGGACTTATGAGAGCTTATCCTAATATTACTGTTATTGGAAATAAAAAAACTTTAGGAATGTTACAAGCTTTCTACCCAACTTTTGACGTTACTAGATTTAAAGAGATAAAAGAAGGAGATATCCTTGATTTAGGACATCACAAATTAACTTTTGCAATGGTACCTATGGTTCACTGGCCAGAATCAATGGTTACTTATGACCTAACTGAAAAAATTCTTTTCTCTAATGATGCCTTCGGGAGTTTCGGAGCTATTGATGGAGGAATCTTTGATGATGAAGTTGATTTTTCTAAATATGAATCTTGTATGAGACGTTATTATGCAAATATAGTTGGGAAATTTGGAGTACCAGTTGATTTAGCTATAAAAAAATTATCTTCTCTTGAGATAAAATTTATATGCCCTTCTCACGGTATCCTTTGGAGAAAAGATATTAGTAAAGTAATTCAGTTATATTCAGACTGGGCAAACTTTATCCCTAACGCTACAGGAGTTGTTATTGTTTACGGTTCAATGTACGGTAACACAGCTAAGATGGCTGAATCTCTTGCTAGAGAATTATCTCTTCAAGGTATTAGAAATATTAAAGTTTTTGATGCTTCAAAAACTGACGCTTCTTTCATTATAAGTGAAATTTGGAAATACCAAGGTTTATTTATTGGATCTTGTGCACATAACAATGCTGTATATCCAAAAATCGAACCAATTTTAAGCAAATTACAAAACTACGGTTTAAAAAATAAATACGTAGGAATTTTCGGAAACATGATGTGGAGTGGTGGAGGTGTAAGAGGTATTCAAACTTTCGTTGACGCTTTACCTAATTTAGAGCTTGTTGGTGATGCTATCGAAATTAAAGGAAACCCTACTCCTGAAGATTACTGCAGATTAGAAAATTTAGCTCAGAAAATGGCTGCAAAAGTTCTTAAAAACGAAGATACTATAGAGAAAGATTGTTCTCTATAATCTAATGGGAGTTCTTATGAAAAATAAAAATAAACATAAAAATAAACAGATTAATATTGAAGCTTGGCTTACAGTTTTACTATACTTGTTTTATTTTGTTTGGTGGTATTATTTTGCTTATAAATATGGCACTGATGCAACTAAGTATAACTTTATATTCGGATTACCTGAGTGGTTTTTCTACTCATGTGTTTTAGGACTTGTAGTAATCAATGTCTTGGTCCTTATTGTTGTTAAACTGTTTTTTAAAAATGTAGACTTGGATTAAGGAGAAACACATGATATTAATACCTATTTTTTTATACTTAGCCCTTATGCTTTTCATTGCTTGGAAAGTGGGACAAATTAAGCATAATGATAATGTTGATTTTATGCAAGAGTACTTTATGGGAAGTAGAAGTATGGGAGGAATGGTTCTTGCCATGACTATCATCGCTACTTACGTTGGTGCCTCTTCATTTATAGGTGGCCCTGGGGTTGCATATAAACTTGGACTTGGATGGGTGTTACTTGCTTGTATTCAGACACCTACAGCTTTTTTAACTTTAGGAATTCTAGGAAAAAAATTAGCAATAATTGCTAGAAAAATAAATGGGATAACTCTTACTGATTATCTTAGAGCTAGATACCAAAATGAATGGGTTGTTATTTTAGGATCTTTAGCTATAGTTCTTTTCTCTATAGGAACTGTAGTTGTACAATTTATAGGAGGGGCTAGACTTTTTGAAAGTGTTACAGGCCTTTCCTATATGGCTGGTCTAATTACATTCTCATTGGTTGTTGTATTATATACGACATTTGGTGGTTTTAGAGCAGTTACTTTAACAGATGCTATTCAAGGTGTTGTTATGTTAATTGCTACGTTTGTTCTTTTTATCGCTCTTCTTAATAAAGGTGGGGGAATGGAAAATATCATGAAAAAAATCATGACAATAAATCCAGCTTTCCTTACTCCTGACAGTGGGGGAGCAATACCATTACCATTTATCCTATCTTTTTGGATATTAGTTGGTATTGGTATTCTAGGTCTTCCTGGAACTTCAATTAGATGTATGGGATTCAAAGATAGTAAGTCTATGCACTCTGCAATGATAATTGGAACTTCTGTTGTTGGAATACTTATGTTAGGAATGCACTTAATTGGTGTTATGGGAATTGCTATTGACCCTAATATTGAAATTGGAGATAAAGCCATTCCAATTTTGGCTATAGCTAATTTACATCCTATCCTTGCAGGAGTATTTATTGCTGGACCTCTAGCTGCAATAATGTCTACAGTTGACTCTCTATTAATTATGTCATCTGCAAATATTATAAAAGATTTCTATATTAAATATATAGTTAAAGATAAAGCTATTGAATCTAAGAAAATAAAATTTATTTCAACTATGACTTCACTATGTTTAGGAATTATAATTTTTATTTTAGCATTAAATCCACCACCTCTATTAGTTATAATGAACTTAATGTTCCTTGCTGCACAAGAAGCAATCTTCTTCTGTCCAATAATTTTTGGTCTTTACTGGAAGAGAGCTAATGCAACAGGTGCACTAGCTTCTATGATAATAGGGTTCTCAACATATTTATTTTTATTTTTCAAAGATATAAAACCTTATGGAATGCATCAAATTGCACCTGTAATAGGAATTTCAATAATTGCATTTATTATAGGATCATACATAGGGAAACCTATTGCTGAAGATAAATTAGCTCTTTTCTTTGATGATGAAGAGTAAAAAATAAAAAACTAATTATAAATTACTTATTTAGTTAGACTGTAGGTACTAATTTACCTACAGTCTTTTTTTATTTACAATTTTCTTTACTATCTTTTTTTTACTATTTCATATCTATTTACACGTATATTTTGTAAATAATAAAAATAATACGTTGTATTTTGTGTAATAGTGTGATAATATTCAGGCTAACAAGAAAAATTTTAATAGGAGACTTATATGAATTTAAACATACAATTAAATAATATAACAATAACTATTACACTTTGGGAGAGTTTGAAGAACTAGATTAAATTTTTAATCTTGGGAACAAACTCATTTTATGTTTAAAATGACTAGATCCCAAGTAAACCATAAATGAATATGGAGCTCGGGATAAATATCTCGAGCTTTTTTTATTATCTACAGCTATTTATATTAATCTACATAAAATTAAAAGGAGCGTTAATAATGATTAAAACATTAAATATTGGAATACTCGGTTATGGTTCTGTGGGAAACGGTGTTGTATACATTTTAGAAGAGCACTTTGAGAAAATAAGTCAAGTGACCGGATATAAAATAAATATTTCTAAAATTTTAGTAAGAGATTTAGAAAAAAAGAGAAAATATAATTATAATAATTTTACCCTTACAACAGATCCAAATGAAATTTTAGATGATGATGATATTTCCATAATTATTGAAGTTATGGGCGGAATAACATTAGCTAAAGAGTATATATTAAAAGCTTTAAATAATGGAAAAAATGTAGTTACCGCTAATAAGGATCTTATCTCTAATTTTGGAAATGAATTAAATGCTATTGCAAAAAAAAATAGTTGTGACCTCTTTTATGAAGCTAGTGTAGGAGGTGGAATTCCTATTGTAAAAGCTATTGTAAACGGGTTTTCCTCGGATAAAATTCAAAAAATATCAGGAATACTAAATGGGACTTCAAACTATATTCTTACTCGAATGAAAAATGATAAAAAAACTTATGATGATGCTTTAAAAGAAGTTCAAAAATTAGGATTTGCTGAATCTAAACTAGCTGATGATGTTGAGGGAATTGATACTGCAAGAAAGCTTGCAATACTTGCAAGACTTTCATTTGGAATGAGTATCCCTGTTAAAGATATCTACACAATAGGTATTAATAACTTAAAACAAAAAGATTTTAGTATGGCAGATAAATTTGATCATACCATAAAACTAATTGGAATTGCCGAAGAAGTTAATGGCAATATTAGTGCAAGAGTTGGACCTATATTTATTCCAAATAAGCATCCCCTGTCAAGAGTTGATAATGAAAATAATTCTATTTTTATTAAAAGCCATGCTATTGGCGAAACAATGTTTTTTGGTCCTGGAGCAGGGGAACTTCCAGCAGCAGCAAGTATAGTAAGTGATATTATTACCATCTCTCAAAACATTAAACTGGGAACCACGGGAACTTTATTTAATAATTTTACTAATAAAACAAAGCAACTATCTAAATCGCAAATATTTTCAAAATACTACTTTAGATTTACTTTAAAAAATATTAGAGATATCATTTTAAAATTTAATGAATTACTTTTAGAAAATGATATAAAATATGAAAAAATAATACAGACACTAACTCCAAAAAATGAGATAAGCGTTACTATACTTACATTTATGATTACTAAACAGCATGTTGATAACTTAGTAAATAGATTACATTCTGAAAGTAATATTGTTATAAAATCAAAATACGAAATAATGGGGGACTAACTATGAAAGATGGTTTATTAAAAAAATACAAAAAGAATCTACCGATTAATGAAAATACACCTTCTTTATCATTAGCAGAAGGAGACACTCCTCTAATCTTTCTAGAAAATATATCAAATTTTTTAGGTATAAAATTATATGGAAAATTAGAAGGCTTAAATCCTACTGGATCTTTTAAAGATAGAGGAATGGTTATGGCAGTTGCAAAGGCAATTGAAGAGGGAAGTAAATCTATTATTTGTGCTTCAACAGGAAATACTTCAGCCTCTGCTGCTGCATATGCTGCAAAAGCCAACTTAGATGCTTATGTTCTTATCCCAAAAGGGAAAATTTCCATGGGAAAACTATCTCAAGCTACTATGTATGGTGCTAAAATAATTCAAGTGGAAGGTAATTTTGACGATGCTCTTGAAATGGTAAAAGAGATTGCTAAAAATGAGAAGATTACTTTAGTTAACTCTATCAATCCATATAGAATTCAAGGACAAAAAACTGCTGCTTTTGAAATTTGTGAGCAACTTGGTAAAGCTCCAAATATACTTGCTCTTCCAGTAGGAAATGCAGGAAATATAACAGCTTACTGGAAAGGTTTTAAGGAGTGGAATAAAGAGCATAATACTGGTCTTCCTAGAATGTTTGGTTTTCAAGCTGAGGGAGCCGCTCCCATTGTTCTTAAGACACAGGTGAAAAATCCAAAAACTATTGCATCAGCAATTCAAATAGGGAATCCTGCCAGTTGGAAATATGCTTTAGAAGCAAAAAAGGAATCCAATGGAATTATAGATTCAGTTAGTGATGATGAAATTATTTCAGCCTATAAGCTGCTTGCTAGAAAAGAAGGTATTTTTGTTGAACCTGGCTCTGCAACTTCTTTAGCTGGAATTATTAAAATGATTACTATTAATAAAATAAAAAAAGACGAGACTGTTGTCGCAATTTTTACAGGAAATGGATTAAAAGATATCGATACTGCTCTTAATGTAGTTAACACCAAAATTGCTTGTGTAAGTAATTTAGAGGAGTTGAAAAATATATTAAAGAGGAGATAATTTATGATAAAAATAAAAGTACCTGCAACAACTGCAAATCTTGGTCCAGGATTTGATTCATTTGGATTAGCTTTAGCTCTCTATCTAGAAATTGAAGTTTATGAAGAGTGTGACGAATGGATAATCGAGCATAATTTAGGAAAGAGTATTTCAAATGGTAATGATAATTTAATTATTGAAACTGCCTTGAAAGTATTCCCTAAATTGAAACCCCATAGATTGAAAATGCTCAGTGACATTCCACTAGAAAGAGGGCTTGGAAGTAGCTCTTCTGCAATAGTAGCAGGAATAGAAATTGCAAACTTCTTTGGAGACCTTAATCTCTCTTTAGAAGAAAAAGTAGATATTGCAAATGAAATAGAGGGGCATCCAGATAATATAGCACCTGCTATACTTGGTGGGTTTATTGTTTCTGGAAATTTTGATAAAAAAATCTTGGCAATGAAAATAGATTTTTCAAATATTTCTATAGCTGTTGTTATTCCAAATTGGTCATTATCTACAAAAAAAAGCCGTGAAGTCTTACCGCAGTCTATTCCTTATAAAGAAGCTATAAAAGGAAGTTCAATTGCAAACCTTATGTTAGCCTCACTTTTTAATAACGACATAGTTACAGCAGGAAAAATGATGGAACAAGACTTATGGCATGAGCAATATAGGCTTCCACTTGTGCCACATTTAACAGAGATACGAGAAAAGATGAGGGCTTGTGGTGCCTATTCTACTTGCATTAGTGGTGCAGGCCCAACAGTTATTGTCTTTTATCCTAAAGCTAATCACTGTAGTATTGAAAAGAATTTAACTGATATTTCATACCTTGGGAAAATATCTTATTTAGATATTGATTTAAAAGGTAGTGAAGTTTCTATAATATAATCCTAATATAATCTAAAATACAATTATAGCAATCTATAAAAATAGAGACAAGTGTTTAGCTTATAAAGCTAACTTATTCGTCTCTATTTTTATTTATACTAATTCTCGTTCATACTAACTTTCATACTAACTTTTATTTATATCAAAGTTTATCTTTTTTCTCCACAATTCCATTCATTATAAAATTCTTCTAAGAATGACTCCATAAATTTATTTCTCTCTAAAGCCATATTGTAGGCAGTTTTAGTATTTAAGTTATCTTTTAATAATAATAATTTTTCATAAAAATGATATATAGAATGTGCTCCCTCTCTATTTTCAGGATTATAGATTTCTCTTCCTTTCGCTCCACCATAGGCAAAAGTTCTAGCAATTCCTATTGCACCTATAGCATCTATTCTATCAGCGTCTTGAACTATTTTTCCCTCTATTGATTTTGGTATATTTCCTTTAGAAAAAGAGACATTATTTACAATGTTTACTACTAGTTTTACTCTTTCTAGTTCTACACCTTGACTCTCTAGCATCTCAATGATTATATTCTCTCTATCTAAATCAGTATATCCAAACTTATGATCTGCTACATCATGAAGAAGTGCTGATACTTCTAGTATAAAATAATCTATTTTATTCTCTTTTTCTTCACCTTGAGCAATTTTTATTGCATTTTTATATACTCTCTCTGTATGAAACCAGTCATGTCCAGTAGTTTCACCTCTTAATAACTTTTCAACTCTTCCTCTTACATTATTTACAATTTCTATTTCAATATTGCTCAACGTAGACCTCCATCGTATTTATTTTTATTTTACTAAATTTCTTAATTTATTATTTTTTATTATAGGACTTTATTGAAAAACTTAAAAAATTTTGGTTTTTTGAAGATAAATATAGTATATCAAACCAATTTCATAAAATGAACAAAAAAATAGTAACAAAATATTACTTTGTTCTTATTTCTTTTATTTCTTCTAATTTCAAGCCTTTTTTCAATTTCATTATCTAAAAAAGTGCACTTTTATACATAGAATCCCCATTTCTATATATATTAGTATTGACTTTTAGTGTAATTCTATATATAATAACATTAATAGCAGAAAATAACAAAAAATAATACAAAAGCTTTTGAAGCTTTTTAGTGAAAAACCACTTTTGGATGACGAAGGTGGTTTTTCTTTTCGTAGTACAATAATCAATAAAAAATTTTAATATATAAAGGAGAGTTTTATGAAGTTCAATTTATTCAAAAAATATTCAGAGGACAAAAAGTTTTACAAAACTTTACTTGCAATTACACTTCCAATAGTATTGCAAAACCTTGTTGCCTCATCTATCAACGTACTTGATACGCTTATGATTGGAAATGTAGGGGAAAAAGAGCTAGCTGCTGTAGGTATTGCTAATCAATTCTATTTCTTATTCAGCTTAACTATATTTGGTGTTGCTGCTGGTTGTGGAGTATTTATCGCACAACTTTGGGGAACAAAAGATGTAAAAAGCATTAGAAGCACACTTGGATTTGGATTAATTTCAGGAGTTTTTATAACATTATTTTTCTCAACTGTAGCTATATTTTTCCCATCATCTATTATGAAAATTTTCTCTAAAGATGCTAGAGTTATAGAGTTAGGTGCTGACTATCTAATAATTGTTGCTATAAGTTATATTTTTACAGCAATCAGTTTTAGTTACTCTGCTGCACTTAGAAGTGTTAGAAATACCTCTTTACCAATGTGGGCAAGTTTAGGAGCACTTTTCATAAACGGATTTTTTAACTATGTGCTAATTTTCGGAAAATTTGGTTTTGAACCTCTTGGAGTTAGAGGAGCAGCAGTTGCAACTTTAATTGCCAGAATTGCAGAAGTTGTTATAATTCTTGCAGTAATCTATACTAGAGAACATGTTTTAAAAGCAAGTTTAAAAGAGTTACTAAGTGCATCTATGACAATGGTAAAAACTATAATTAACATCTCTACACCAATTATACTTAATGATATCTGCTTTGGATTAGCTACAGTTACATACTCTGCTATCTATGGTAGAATAAGTACTGAGGCTATTGCTGCTGTTCAAATTTCTACTACTGTATTTAGTTTATTTACAGTTATAATTTATGGACTAGCTAGTGCTGCTGTTGTTGTTGTTGGAAATGAAATAGGAGCTGGAAAAACTGATAAAGGTATTGCTCATGCAGACAAGATATCTAGCTTATCTGTTGAACTAGGATTATTTTTAGCTCTAGTGTTAGCATCTATCTCTGCGATTGTTCCTGAATTCTTTAATGTTTCTGAAATTATCAAAAAAGATGTATTCTATATTCTACTTGTATATTCTGTAATTACAGTTCCTAGAGTTTATACTCTTGTAGTTATAGTTGGAATATTTAGAGGTGGAGGAGAGTGCGTATACGGTGGTGTAGTGCAAGCAACTACTCTATGGCTACTTGGTATCCCAATGGCTTACGTTGCAGCTCATGTGCTTAATTTACCTATTTCAGCAGTAGTAATGTGTTGTTTCATAGAAGAGATTGTAAGATCTTGCATCCTATACAGAAGATATAAATCTTATAAATGGATTCGTAATATAACAGGTTCTCTTCAATCAGATGCTCAACCTGCATTATAAGGTAACAAATACAAAATACAATTTATAACGCTGTTATAGATTAATTATTAGGGGAGTAAATATCATTTGATATTTACTCCCCTCTTTATTTTTAATTCCCCCCGGAATCATTTATAAAACACTGTTTAGCTTATTATATTCTCTTCTTTATTTTAGCGTATTATTTTATCTTTTTATAGCAGATGGATCTACATTATAAAGTTTAGCAACCTCTTCATTTACAAGAACTGGATATTTTTTTAAAGATTGAATAGGAATATCCTTAATAGATTTTCCTTTTATCATATCTACAATTATCTCTCCAATCTTATTTCCAGAGTCTCTATAATTTACACCAATTCCTGCCAGTGCTCCTAAAGGTATTTGGCTCTTTCCTTCCGTTGCAATTACAGGTACTTTTTTAGCTTTTGCTCTAGCATAAATAACTGGTGATGCAGATACAGTTAAATTGTCACTTAGGGTATACAGAACATCTACTTTTGAAAGAACTGAATCAACTGCTGAAGGTATTTCATTCATAACAGTTACACCTATAGCTACAAGCTCTAATCCATTTTCTTTAGCTAATATTTCTAATTCTTTTACAGCAGTTTCAGAATTTTTCTCACTCGGATTATAAACAGTTCCAATCCTTTTTGCATTAGGTAAAGCTTGTTTAGTTATATCAACTAATAGTTTAGGTGATACTGCATCACTAATTCCTGTTATGTTTTCTGAACTAGCCACACCTGCCCCCTTAGGGTCTGTAACAGCTCCAAATAACACTGGTATTGTCTTTGTTGAATTATGTGCAGCTTGTACTGTAGGAGTTGAAATAGCTATGATATAGTCCTTCTTCTCTCTAGCAAAGTTTTGCATTATAAGTTGTTGTACACTCATATCTCCCTGAGCTATTTGTGAATCTAATTCATAATCTATATTATTTTTCTTAAGAGTCTCCTCAACCCCCATTCTTACTTCATCTAGTGCTGGGTGCTCCATTATTTGTGACGAACCTATTTTATATGTTTTAGAGAAAGCAGTTGCCCCTATTATTAACATTGCCATTATTATTATATTTAATCTTTTTTTCATTTTTTATTCCTCCGTTTTTTATATTTTAAATATAATCAGGTTTCCGGATTACCCTTTTATATTTTTTTAACTTAATAAAATACATAAAAAAAACTCTTGAGTGTTATCCCAAGAGTTTTAAAAACATAAACTGAATTATTGTTTATACATCTAGGATACAACTTCTTTTTTTCTACTACAAAGAGGTTTATATCCATAAAAGATATAAACCCTATCTAAAGTAAAAGAAAAAACAGAATGTAGTTGCTCCTTTAATTTTCATAATTCAATCATGCTCCCTTATAATTTTTTTTAATTAGTTTTGCACTAATTTTTACTTAGTATAGACTATAGTCATATGGACTGTCAAGTTTTTTTATTTTTTTATTTTACTTTTCGAAAAAAATTTATCTAGACACATTACAGCTTTAATAGTAATATCTAAGTAAATTAAGGAGGTACATGTCATGAAAAAATATATTTTATTACTTTGTTGTACTATTGTTTTTATTTCTTGTTCAAATAATAATACAGCACCCGTAAATATGAATAACTTTAACTTACCTGGAGCTCCTGTAGAAGCGCCAATTAACGAAAGAGGAGCTATTGCTCTAGATTATTTAGTTAAAGAAAAATCTTTAGGTGATAACTATAAATTAGTTAACTATGAATACCAAGTAGTGGCTGGAATGAATCACTTCTTTACTATAGATATGGATGGAACTATCATAAAATACACTGTTTTTGAATCTTTAAATGGTGAATATAGCGTTACTTCAGAAGAAGAAATATCTGATTTATAAGCTTATTAAATAAAAAGTCCAACTTCTCTAAGAATTTGGACTTTTTTATTTTTATTTTTATTTTAAAAACAATTCCTTTTCTCTTTTTCTTCTTTTTACTAAGCTATCTGATATTTTCCCCCCTGCATATATCCAACGGTCAAATTCTGCAGCTGCTTCTAGTATCTTATTTTGATTCAATAATTTTAATAATGTTGAAGTTTCAAATGCACAATTCCCCACATTATAAATGAAACTACAAAGTGAGTCATAACGATTTTGTGATAGTGATACTACTACATATTTTTTTATACATACCTCTACTACCTTATTAATCCAACTTTCTAACATAGCTGTAGCTTCCTCTTCTGTTACAACATCACCCTCTTTTACGCTATTACCATTCACGTATTTTCCAGATCCATAACCGATACTATATTGCTTGTAGTCCCAATAAGCCTTAGGAATAAATCCCTCTTCCTTTTTTATAAATTCTAGTCCGTATTTCGATATTTTCATAATTCCTCCTTTAAACCTAAAATTCAAGATCTCTACTAATAGGAATAAGTCTACTGTTTTTTATAGACCCTATATTAATATCTTATTCATAACCTAATATTATTAATTTAAAATATAATTATCTAAATTATATCTTATTATTCAATATCTTTACATAGTATTTATTTGTTGATTTTTTCTTATTATCACAAATTATACAAGAAGATCTTTTTTAATAATTACGTAATTTATACATATCCTTATTCCAAAGTTATCTAAGTTAGAAACTGTGTCTATTATAGTTGTATTTAAATAAAAATAAAGAGAAGAGCCACTATTTAAAGTGACCCTTCTCTTCGTTTGTGCACCTGAATTTAAATACTTATTTTGAATATAAGGAGTGACAATACTTTTATAACGTATTATCAAAGGCTAATTCTATAATAACATACCATTTATTGTTATTACATACTAAAGTTTTTTTATTTTTTAACACTGTTCTCTTTACATTTATTTATGTTAGGAAGGAAAAAATTAACTATTTATAAGAGATATTGCGTACTCTAATACTTTATCCCCTTTCATCATTCCGTAATCTAAAGTATTTATAACTTCAACTTTTTTGCCTACTTTTTCAGCTATTTCTTGAAGTTCATTCTTTTTAAATCTAACTTGAGGACCAAGTAAAAAAACATCATACTTATCTAAATTTTCAGAAAATCTTTCTAGTCCAACTGCATCAATCACACTTTCAATCCCTTTTTCAGTTGATGCTATTCTCATTTTATTAACAAGTATTGATGTTGACATTCCTGCTGAGCATAATAATAGTATTTTTTTCATTTTTTCCTCCACCTAATTATTTGATTTTTATTAAACTATTCTTTTATTTCACCTAGATAATTTACTAGAACATACTCTTTATCTATATAGTCTTTTATCTCCTCTTCTAGCAAAATTTCTAGCTCATCAACTCTTTTTAAGTTATACGTACTTATCTTACTTAGGTATAAATCATAAAATCCTGGATGGCACATAATTTCGGTTAATTCTCTTTTTTCACTCTCTAATTTTGAAAGTAAAAATGCTTTATTAGCATTGTTTGAATAAAACTCTTCCATTAGTATCTCTTGCGTTCTATACTTAAAGTTATACTTTTCAGCTATTCTTTTTACAGCATTTAATGCAGTTTCATTTCTTAAATGTATATGATGATGTGTATCTAAATGAGTAGGTCTTTTTCCAACTAACTCTATAAATTTTTCCAACTGCAATTCTATTTCTCGATAAAAGTCCTCTTCCTTCCCATTTTTTAATAGATACTGTGAATTTTGTAATTCTCCTCTTTCATTGGTTAATGAAGACACTCCTGAAAGAGAATATCCTTTATCTAAAGTTATATGAAGACCTATACTGATTTTAGGGTATAATTTACTTAATCTGATTGCATGCTTCGTAAACTTTTGATTTATCATTAAAGTTGTTGATGTTAGTATCCCATAAGAAAAACATTCAACAATCCCATAATTTACCGATGGGCTTAAACCAAAATCATCAGCATTAACAATTAGCATTTTTTTCATACCTTAGCCTCCTATTCCTTATTACTCTTTTATCAATCTATTTTGTGGCATAATTTCTTCGCCAATTATTTAATTAATGACTCTAGCTTAGTTAATCTTTTAAATAATGCAATCTGATCCTCAACTAGTTCTAAATATAGAGATGTCGTCATAATATGATCTTCCATATGAACTAATAATAAGGAAATATCTACTTTTTCTCCTGAAGCTTCTTTTTGAATTAAATCAAAGTGAGAACCATGAACTTCAACAAAAGTTTTTTTTGCCTCTTTAAAAAGATTTTCAGCTTCCTCAAAATTTCCTTCTTTTGCATAGTTTAAAGATTCTTTTC
The DNA here is from genome assembly GCA_051656905.1 of Fusobacteriaceae bacterium. Taxonomy (GTDB): domain Bacteria; phylum Fusobacteriota; class Fusobacteriia; order Fusobacteriales; family Fusobacteriaceae; genus JAGNZR01. The sequence continues at coordinate 268,723 of JBOFJQ010000034.1, forward strand.
CTAAAGATTTAGCAGTTCCTGCAATAGCAACTCCCATCATAATTTTTTCTAATAATTCTTCATTCATAATTTTTTCTTCCATTGTACACTCTCCTAGTTCTTTTTAACATTTATTTTTTACTATTATATTTAATACCTTTTCATATTGATATTCCCTTTTAATTTTTTAAATATTTGTTTTTTTTAATAAAATATAATATTCCCAAAGATAATTATTATATATTTTTTTATAAAGAGTAAAAAACGATGAAAGTATACTTCCTTTTAATAAGGTTATTCCTAAATAAAAAAAGAAGAGAAAGGCTACTACTTAAAGTAACTTTCCTCTTCTTTTCTTTCGTACATTTGGATTTGTTTACATATTTTAAATATAAGGGACAACACACTTACAATGTATTATCAAAGGCTGTTTTATAATAACATGTTATATAAAAATTTTGTATACTAAAATTCTTTTAGTCAGGCTTTAATTAATATAAAAAATTAGCTTTTTTATTAATTAAAAAGTTCCATTATTTTTTTTACTACACCATCTTCATCATTTGTATCTATTATCTCACAATTTGGTAGTAGACTCTTTAATTTTTTATTTGCATTCCCCATTATATAGCCTTTCTTTACAACTGAAAGCATTTCTAGATCATTCAATCCATCTCCAAATGCAATTGTTTCTTCAGGAGATATTCCATCTAATTCAAGCATTTTAATGATAATTTCACCCTTTGATACGCCACTCTTCATGATTTCAAGATAATTTGAAGGTAGCCCTATAGAAACTTTAGTTTTTAATTCTTCTGGTATAAAATTATAAAACTCTGACATTTTTTCTAAATTATTTGAAATATAGAAAAATTTTATTACTTTTTCATCTTTTAGATTATTAAAAGATGAAACTATATTATACTTAAAACCTGAAACATGATGAGCTTCTTCTGAATTAATAGGAGCTTTCTCCACAAACCATCCATTATTAGTAAAAATATTTTTTTGTATTTCGTCATCAACACTTAAAGTTAATAATTCTGTTATTATTTCATTAGGAATATCATAAGAAAAAATTTCTTTATCATCCTTATTGTGCACTTTTGCCCCATTTGAAGAAATTAAAAATGTATCTATCCCTAATAGATCCCTAAACTTTTTTGCATCTAAATAATGCCTTCCTGTAGCAATATATACCTTTATACCTTCATTATTTATTTTTCTGATTGAGTTTATTGTATTTTCTGAAAATTGATGTTTTGAATTTAATAGTGTTCCATCTAAATCACATATTATTGCCTTGTATTTCATAGTCCTCCCTAACTTTATAATTGGTAATATGACTCTATAAATACTAATAATCGAACTCCCCGGAAATCCCGGTTAGTTCGATTATTAATGTTATTCAACAAAAAAAATCTTCACTTATAAAAATACCTAATTTTTCTATATTAGATCAGTTTCAATCTTATTTCCTCTCATACCTTATATTAATTCATAAAAATTCAATACTATCGCCTACATCATAATATCTTTCTTTTTATATTGTTTACGAGCTATCTTATGAATATTTTTTTTTAATAAATCAATCAGTAAATCTTAATAAATAGCCATCTGGGTCTTGTATTAAAAACTCCTTTTGAATCTCTTCCTTTCCTTTACACAAATATTTATTTTCTTTTAATTCTCTATAAATTTTGATGTTTTTACTTTTTATAATTTCATATAATTCTTCTACATTATGCGATAATATAGAAAAATTTATTCCTCTACCTAAAGGAAATTTTAAATCACCTGTATTCCATCCATCTTCATGAATCTCTTCAAACATAAATTGACTTTCCCCATAGGATAAAAATATAAATTTGTCTTTCTCTCTTTCATATTCCATATTAAACCCTAAAACTAATATATAAAACTTTTTAGTTTCTTCTATATTTTTTACTGATAATTCTGGTATCAATGAATTAAATTTCATATTTGGTCTCCTGAATATTTTTCTTGTAATCTTCTCTCTATATCATTAATTAAAGGGAAATCTATTTTTCTGTTTTTTTCAAGATAATCATAAGTAAAATTTAGTCCTTTTCTTAAGTCAGTCTCTACTCTAAAATTTGTATTTTTTATCTTATCAATGCTTCCAAATAAATGGACATTTCTAAAAGGGAACCAATCTCTAGCTTTTAGCTGTTCATTTTCTAAGTTTATGTTACAAATTCTTACCTCTTTTGAAAGTATTTCACCACAAATTTCAATATACTTCCTTATAGTTACTGATTCTTCTCCAGAAATATTAAAAATCTCATTATAAAATTGAGGGTTCTCAAATGAATATATTATTGCGTTAACCAAATCATCAATATAACCTAATTGAATTATTTCAGAGCCTGAATCTGGCACAAATATGGGTAAATTATTTTTTATTCTCGAAAATATATAACTCTCTCTATCTAAATTATTTTCTGGGCCATAAATATAAAATGGTCTCAGTATCGTGTATTTATAATTATTTTTCTTAGCATTTTCTTTAATATAATTTTCTGCTAAATATTTATTCTCTGCGTATTCACCCCATATAGAGTTAGCTCCAACTAAGGATTCTTCTTTTACAGGATAAGATACTACATCCTTATATATTGAAGCACTGCTTATAAAAATATAATGTAAGTATCTCCCTTTTAATACTTCTTTAAATATTTTTACATCTTGTAAGGTATAAGCAGATATATCTATAACTACATCAAAATAATGTTCTCTTGCTATTTTTTCTAGTTCAGTTTTATTATTTCTATCACATTTAAAAACATTTACTCCAATTATATTTTTTCTTGTTTCTCTGTTAAGTACATAAACGCAATAATTTAGCTCTAATAGTTTTCTAGCTACTGCTTTTCCTAAAAATTGATTGCCTCCCATCACAAGTACTTTTTTCATTATACCTCCATTCTTAATATAATATAAAAAATAATTATTCTTCTAAAGTTTTTATAAAAAAATTATAGCATATCACTTTGGAAGCACCTATTAAAACATGTTTTTTATCATAACTATTAATGTTACCCTTATTTCCTTTAATTTAAAGATATTTTTTTATATTATTTTCTTTATCTAAGTAGTCTCCAGCTTATGTATTTTTTGTACAAGTTATCTCTTTAGTTTTTAACATTATAATTTATTCCTTTGAAGTAACTCCATCATTCGATTTATACAAAAGAGAATTAATAATCTATCTTTTATTTTAATATCCTAAAAGAAATATTCACTCTTTATGGTAGTTACCACCAGATTATTTTAGGAAAACACAATAATTAATGGGGAGATTAAATTAAAACCTAATCTCCCCACTATCTATACAAATCTATTTTCTTTCTTTTTTTGTTTTCATAAATTCAACATAATCTTTTAAATGTTCAATTTCTTGAATACTTAATCCCAACACATCTATAGTTTCAGAATTTGAAATTTTTTTATTTTCTTTATACTTTAATAACTCTTCTTCTAATATAGCGTTTTCTTTTTTTAGTACCTCTGCCTCTTTAAAATCTTCTTCTGACAAATATCCTACAATTTTATAAAGATCTTTATAGTCTATTTTCAACGATGAAGACAAGTGAATAAGATTATAAGGATTGATTTTTTTGTTTTCCGAATTCATTATTGAATAAAAAGTCTTTGCATTTAAATTTGATCTTAATATGAGTTGGTTAATCCCTAATTCTCTTTGATTTCTTAGCTCATCTATCTTTTTTGCCAATTCTTTTCTACTCTCTATTGGAATTTCATTTTTATTTATCATTTTTCCCCACCTTTTTCTCTCTTAAATTAGATTTTACTATTTTTCATTTACTTTAGTAACAATTAAAATTATTATTTTTAATATGTATATACAAAAGTAAAAATTAATGTTATATTACTTTTATAAATATTAACTTTTATCAGTATTAACAAAAGTTAATAAACATCTATTTTATCTCTAAAATTCTATTCTTTTCAAAATATCATATTATTATTTTACTTTTTTCTTATTATAACATTTCTATTTTAAGTAATTCAAATTTCAAGTTATTATTTATAATTTTGTTTTTCCACTTTTTTATATTAAATAAAACAAATGATTTTTTATCTTTATTTTTATTTGTAAAATATTTCTAGGAGGCTATAAAATGAATAATTCCAATAACGGCAATTTAATGACTTCAAATCTTAATCTTTCTCAGAATACAATTGTAAGAATCTTATTTGACGAACAAAATCAAGCTATAAGTGAGATGGAAATCCTTAAAGTTATTTCAGAAGCTGGACAAACCTTTAAACTAAGTAATGGTGTATCTCTTTATAAAGGCTGCTTAATGCCTTATCATTCTGTTAAGGATTATCATAGTGGAGAAGAGTATTTTTTCTTAAGAAAATTAATTATATAAAAAATAGAAGAAGTAGAAATCTAACCTACTTCTTCTATTTTCTATAGACTATTCTTATTTTATTACTTCAAATTGTCCCATCATTCCACCATCTTCATGCTCTAATATATGGCAATGATATACTGACATTCCTTCATTCTCAAATTTTATTAAAATCTTTACTGTTTCCTTTGGATTTAAATTAATAGTATCTTTCCAACCATTTTCATTTTCAGAAGGAACTTTACCATTTCTTTCTATAACTCTAAATTGTGTTCCATGAACATGGAAAGGATGTGGCATATTCATTCCTCCAAAAGAGTTTGAAATTTCCCAAATTTCATAAGTTCCTTTTTTTACTGAAAAATCTATTTTATTATGGTCATATGAACCATCATTAATTAAATTTTTACTTCCTTTTGTTGAAAGATTAAATTTTCTAGTTGAACTAACTGATTCTAACATCTCTTTAGTTATTGGCTCTATTTTTACAAGAGAAGTTGGAATATCCTTTACTGCTGCTATCCCTTTAGTTTCAATTTCTAATGCCTTATTATCATTAACTACCATATAAAATTTTATATCAATTTTAGATGTATCTATTAATATCTCAGCCCTTTCTCCAGGAGCTAAAGATAAAGTAGTCATAGAAATTGGTTTTTCTAATAATCCTCCATCACTAGCTATTTGATAAAATATCTTACCTTCAAAAGAATAATCATATTTCGTTGCGTTACTTCCATTTAAAAGTCTTAATCTAATAATACCTTTAGGAACTTCTAACGTTGGAGAAATAATTCCATTTACCATCATATAACCGCCAATTTTTCCATGTGTCTTTTCCATTTGATTAGATTCAACCACTATTTGGTTCTCACCATCTAATTTTTTTTCTTGAACTGCTAATGGAATATCATCAACTCCATATGTTTTTGGTAGATTTAATGTTTGTGAAGTTTCATCTTGAAGATAGATAAACCCTGCCATTCCTTTATAAACTTGACTTGCAGTCTTTGAATGTGTGTGTGGATGAAACCATAATGTTGATGCTGGTTGATTAAGTTTAAAAGAAATTTCTTTAGAAGTTCCCGGCATTATTTCAGAATTATGTACACCATCAACTTTTTCCCCAACAGTAGCTCCGTGCCAATGCACAGTTGTTGCTTCTTCTAAGCTATTAGTCACAGTTATTTTTGTCTCCTCATCTTTATTTAATAGAAGTGTTGGAGAAAGAATTGGTGAACTATATCCATAAGTTTTAGTTTTTGTTCCTAATATAAAATCCCATTCTCCTTCCATAGAAGTCAGTTGAAATTCTCTAACTCCATTCTTAACTGTTCCTTCCATTAAAGGTGGTATTAATAGCTTCTTTGTAAATTTACTAACATTATTATTAATTGGATCTTTATGTGTTGACTCATGAGCATGCATTGAACTATCATTTCCCATTTCCATATTATGCCCGTTATGAAGATTCTTCATAATATGATTGTATGTGAAGAACCCTCCTAAAATTAAAATCCCTATTACTACATTTGTTTTTCTCAATATTTTCATTGCTTTCTCCCTTTTGTATCTTTTATTATAATGTAATCATAACAATCGAATGTGTTAATACGATGTCATAATTAATTCTTTTTCTTAATTCACAAATTATCTTCTTAAATATTATAACTAAAGTCTAATACTCCAGATACATTAATAATCCTTATTATAGTTTAGCTCACAACCCTTTGAGATAAAGGCTTAAATTAAATTAGTATTGACTTTTAATGCAGATTACTATAGTATAGCGGTAGCGATTCAGAATAATTTATAATAAAAGCTTTCGAAGCTTTTCAGTGAAAAACCACTTTTGGTAAACAGAAGTGGCTTTTTTTTTACTCATTTTCAAGAAAATTTTTACTATATAAAGGAGAGTGTTATGGAATTTAATCTTTTTAAAAAGTATAGAAAGGATAAAGCTTTCTATAAAACTTTATTTGCTATTACAATACCTATCGTATTGCAAAATCTTGTTGCTACAGCTATCAATTTGCTTGATACAGTTATGATTGGTAATGTTGGTGAAAAAGAATTAGCAGCAGTAGGAATTGCTAATCAATTTTATTTCTTATTTAATTTAACTATATTTGGTGTGGCTGCTGGTTGCGGAGTATTTATCGCTCAACTTTGGGGAACAAAAGATGTTAAAAGAATTAAAAGTACTCTTGGTTTTGGATTAATCTCAGGATTTTTAATAACTTTAGTCTTTTCCGCAGTAGCCATATTTTTCCCAAAATCTATTATGCAAATCTTTTCTAAAGATTTTAAAGTTATAGAAATAGGGAGTGACTATTTAATAATTGCTGCAGTTAGTTACATTTTTACAGCAATAAGTTTTAGTTATTCTGCTGCACTAAGAAGTATTAGAAACACTTCTCTTCCTATGTGGGCAAGTTTAGGTGCATTTTTCACAAATGGTATTTTGAACTATATCTTAATTTTTGGTAAGTTTGGATTTGCTCCTCTAGGAGTTAAGGGAGCTGCTATTGCAACTTTAATTGCTAGAGCTGTGGAAGTTCTTATAATTCTTGGAATCATTTATACTAGAGATCACGTTTTAAGAGCTAGCATAAAAGAATTGGGAACTATGTCTAAAGAAATGGTAAAAACTATCATCAATATCTCCACTCCAGTTATTCTTAATGACATCTGTTTTGGATTAGCTACAGTGACTTATTCTGCAATCTATGGAAGAATAAGTACCGAGGCTATAGCCGCTGTTCAAATTGCTACTACGGTATTTAGCTTGTTTACAGTTATAATTTACGGATTAGCCAATTCTGCAGTTGTTGTTGTTGGAAATGAGATTGGTGCTGGAAATACTGATAAAGGGATTGAGTATGCAAATAGGATAACAGGTTTATCTGTAATAGTTGGATTCTTTTTAGCTCTACTTTTAGCAACTCTTGCCACTATTGTCCCTGGTTTATTTAATGTTTCTGAAATTATTAGAAAAGATGTATTCTATATTTTAATTATTTATTCTGTAATTATGATTCCTAGAGTTTTCACTTTAGTTGTAATTGTTGGAGTATTTAGAGGTGGGGGAGAATGTGTCTACGGAGGTGTCGTTCAAGGAATAACTTCATGGCTAATTGGTATTCCATTGGCCTATATTGCTGCCCATGTTCTACATTTACCTATAACTACTGTAGTAATGTGTTGTTTTGTAGAAGAGATTGCAAGGTCAATAATTTTATACAAAAGATACAAATCATATAAATGGATTCGTATTAGAACAGGTTCAAATCAATTAAAAGAACTCCTTGCAATATAAAGATAAGTTTTAACAATGTTAGGGAGAGAGGGCTCTCATTCATAATTAAAATGCAAGAGCCTTCTCTAAATTTTTTATAACCGATTTTCAACTGAAATAAAGAAATAAAAACTTAGGAGTGATAAAAATGAAAAAAGCTTTAATTTTATTTGGAAATGAAGAAAACACACATAACTTAATTAAAAGTTGTAGTTATTTAAAAGAAGTATTTGGATACAATTTAGATGCACTTTTAATAAAAGATGTAAGAGCCGAAACAATTACTATAGGGCAAGGGGTAATAACAAACGTTGAAGACATGATAAAACTTGAAAAAGATGAGATGAAATTCTTAAAAGAAAAACTAAAAGAAGAAAAGTTAGAAATAAATTTAACTTGCACAATTGGAATAATAAGTGAAACTATAAAAGAACTTATGAAAAGTTATGATTTACTTGTTTTAGGTAAAGGAACTACTACTTCCGATATTTTAATGGATGTTTTAAAAAGAAATTACAAAGCTACTATAATACTAGGGAACGATGAGTTAAAGTTTTCAAATATATGTATAGCGAATGATGATAGTATTGAAGTAAACAAGAGCTGTTATAACTTTAGTAGAGATTTCCCTGAAATTAAAGAGTTTATTTCAATTCAAGAAAATTCAAACGAAGAAAATATACTAAATAAATATTTAATTTCTAAAGGAAAAAAAATAGATGTTAAGAAATTTTCTGATTCAAAAAGTTTAATAGAATTTATAAAGAGTACAGAGCAACACGGAATTACTATTATGGGAAATCTTAGTAAAAATTTCTTTATGGAAAGAATAACAGGAAGAACAGGGTTAAAAATATTGGAGAAAGCGAGAACAGCTTTATATATAGGATAAAAAATTTAGAATTCAAATAATATTTAAATATTATATAAATAAGACTTTAATCTAGAGTCTTATTTTTTTATATGGTATACTTTAGTAGTAATAATTTAAAATAGAGGTGAAAAAATGGAAAAACAAAAGATAAACAAATTCGTTGGGGCACATGTTTCTACATGCGACCTAATAGGTTAATCTTTATAAGTTACCTATTTTTCTTATTTCTAAATTATTTTTTTTAAAAGGAGTATAATAATGGAAAAATATAAAATAAATAAGCTTCTTGGGGCTCATGTTACTGTATGTGTCTTAATAAATGTATTAAAATAATCAGTTATCAAATATAGTCTCTAACTATTTTTCAATAAATTATTTTTACTAAAAAAGTGCATATAACCCTCTATCTATTCTAACCATTTTTTCTTTTTTTAATTTTAAAAATCTCCCAATACTTTATAAAAAATAACCCTTTAGTAGCAACTCTTATAGCGGTTATTCGACTATCACTTTTATTCCCGCAAGCATTTCTCTATTTAATTTCTAATACCAAAATTTTTAACTATATTATCTAATATATTTTTTATTTAAAAATTTTTAAATGATTTTTTATATTTTAACAGTATAGTAATTTACGTTTATAATTAAAAATATTGATATTTTATAAGGAGGTATTAAAATGTTTTGTTACCAATGTCAAGAAACTATCAAAAATCAAGGTTGCAATCTAAGTATGGGGGCTTGTGGAAAAAAAGCAGAAACTTCAGATTTACAAGATTTATTAATCTACACGGCAAAAGGAGTCGCAGCTTATAGTTCTCAAGCTAAAACATATTTTGGATTAGAAAGGAGTGACAAATGCCAAATTTGTAATGAAGCTAATCACTTTTTAGTAAATTCTCTATTTATCACAATTACTAATGCTAATTTTGATAATGATATGATTTTAAGTGAAATAAAAAAAGGTTTAGAACTAAGAAAAAAAATAAAAGAAGAACTGGTAAAAAATAATGTGATTTTACTCTCTCAACATGAAAATAAAAAATATACAACATGGAATGCAACAACAAAAGATGAATTTTTAACTATATCAAAATCTGTAGGGATTCTTTCTACTGCAAATGAAGATGTTAGATCTTTAAGATCATTGGTTCTTTTTGGATTAAAAGGTTTATGTGCTTACACTGAACATGCATTTAATCTTGGAAAAACTGATTCTTCTCTTTTTAGCTTTGTAGAAGAAGCTTTATTAGCTACTGAAAATGAATCTTTATCTGCTGCTGAACTAACATCACTTGTTTTAAAATGTGGTGAATTTGGAGTTAAAGCTATGGCACTTCTTGACTCTGCAAATACTTCAGCATTCGGTAATCCTGAAATTACTAAAGTTAAGTTAGGGGTAAATAAAAAACCAGGAATTTTGATTTCAGGTCATGATTTATGGGATTTAAAGCAACTTTTAGAGCAAACTGAAGATACTGGAGTAGATGTTTATACTCACTCAGAAATGTTACCTGGTCACTATTATCCTGAATTAAAAAAATATCCTCATTTTATTGGTAATTATGGTGGTTCTTGGTGGCATCAAAAAGAAGAGTTTGCCTCTTTCAATGGGCCCATTTTATTTACAACTAACTGTATAGTTCCACCATCCCCTAATGCTTCATACCAAAATAAAGTATTCACTACTAACGCTGCTGGATACCCTGGATGGAAGAGAGTCCCACTTATGCATAATGGTCAAAAAGATTTCTCTGAGATTATCTCACTTGCTAAAACTTGCCCTGCACCTACAGAGATAGAATCTGGAGAGATTGTAGGAGGATTTGCTCATAACCAAGTAATAGCTCTTGCTGATAAGGTTATAGAAGCTGTGAAATCTGGTGCAATTAAGAAATTTGTAGTTATGGGTGGATGTGATGGAAGAAATGCAGATAGAAATTATTATACTGAATTTGCAGAAGCTTTACCTCATGATACTATTATCTTAACTGCAGGTTGTGCAAAATACAGATATAACAAATTAAATTTAGGAGACATCAATGGTATACCTAGAGTTTTAGATGCTGGACAGTGTAATGATTCTTACTCACTTGCAGTTATTGCAATGACATTGCAAAAAGCTTTTGGTCTTGATGATATTAATAAACTTCCTATTATTTATAATATTGCTTGGTATGAACAAAAAGCTGTTATTGTCCTATTAGCTCTTTTATCTTTAGGAGTGAAAAATATTCATCTTGGACCTACACTTCCTGCTTTCTTATCACCAAATATTGCTAAAGTTTTAGTAGATAATTTTGGAATTGCCGGAATAGAAACAGTAGAAAAAGATTTAAAAAAATGGAATTTAAAATAATATTTCAAGAGCCTCATTTTATATTTTATAGAATGAGGCTCTTTTTATGATTTTTGTTTTATGATAATTTTTTTCCGCTTATTATTTTGATTTAATATAATTAAAAAAGAGAGAAATTAATCTCTCTTCTACCTCTCTTAGTTTCGGGACTCCCAAAATGACTTTTATACTTCCTCTATTTTTTTATTCTCCCTACATTGCTCTAAAGAACTTTTTAATTTTTCAGGGATTGGAACTCCTAATGTTGCCGCATTCTCTATTATTGATAAAAACTCTGTTGCTACATAAAACATTAATACTAATGTTCTTATTCCCATATTTTGGAGTATCATATCCATTTGTGTCGCTGCAACAACTATAAATAATACTACTAACTTTTTCCAAAAGCCTTTATAAGCTGTTTTAGAGTTAATATTCTTTTTCTTATATCCTTTTATTAACCCAGTTAAATAATCTAATGCCATCATTACTAATAGTGCTCTAAAAAGATTATCAAATCCCCCAATAAGATATATAACTAAGCTGACCCAGCTTGTATAGATCATAGCCAAGTAGCCTTTAGCTAAACTAATCATTCTCCCCCCTCTAAGCCATTATATAATTTAAAATTTTATCAAGTAAACTATAAATATAATCGCTGAGTTCCAACTTTGGATAAATACAATCAATAAAAACTAAAACCACTAATACGTACATTACATTTACTAAGCAAGCTTTAAAAATAGTTATCTTTGCCTCTTGAATACCTTGCTCTTTCTCACCACTTTTACTTTTTTTTAAAATGAGATCTGTTACTTTTGAAAGTAATTCGAATACACTAAACTTCATTTTCTCCCCCTATACTCTAATTATTTATCCATGTTTGCTTTCTCTCTTCCTTTTTATCCAATTTAAATCCACAATGAATAAAATTTTGTTTTGGATAATAGATCAACTGATCAAACTGTAATTTACCTTCTTTCATTGCCTTTAATAATTTTTCATACATCATTTTAGTAGATATTTGATTACTATAGTTATCTACAGCTAAAGCATATCTATGAGCTGATGTTTTACTCCCTTTTACTGCATCATTGAGTTCTTGGCATCTAAACCACGATAAGACTATTAACTGAACTCCTAAATATTCTCTTACTTCATCCATTCTTTTAGCTGTATAAAATGCATATTCTTTTTCTTTAGCATTAGGAATATTTTTTATTCCTAATTTAGATCCTGTAGTAGACACTACTAGTTCATTCTCAGAAAAATATTTTGATATTTTCATTATGCCTCCCACTTAATTTTTTTTATACTTTCTATATCTTTACAAGACTCAATTTGTACTAATCTATCGGCAAATTTTGTAAATAATTCCTGTTCTCTAGTCGAGAATAATCCAACTATATTTTCTAAATCTTTTCCTCTTATTTTGGCTATTTGATTATCAACTGTTATCCAATCTATTTCATTTTCTGTTCCCTTGAAAATTTGCGATGCCTGAAATAATTTATTTTTTGAGTTTGAATCTCCATCAAATAAATCACTATCATACTCTATTTCTTCCTCATTATTTTTGTCTCTAATACCTTTCATTTCAATTCTTTTGAATTCCTTGCATTCTTCTAATGTTGCCCCTTCTATCCAAATTGGAGACTTCCATAAGGGTTTATATAATCCTCCAGGAATTTCTATTTTTTCTATTTTTCCATCTTTCATTATTTCACCAGGATATAACAGCTCTAATTTTCCTTCCAGCAATATTTCATCTTCTCTTGTTTTTTCTTTAACAATCCCTTCTTTTATAATATAATTATCTATTTTAGTTAAAGAAGCTATAAAGCCTGCCTTTACAGCTGGATAATATTTTTCAGGTTCTTCCATAAATTCTTCCATTGATGGAGCAGGAAATCCAATAACTGGTCTATCTTTTTCATAAACGTATATGTTCATTTTTACCTCTCTTTTTTTATTTTTTTTACGTTTAAATTATCAAATTTA
>JBOFJQ010000035.1:0-52664 GCA_051656905.1 Fusobacteriaceae bacterium
ACTGGCATCTCTCTGTGTAACTCTTTCATAATTTTATTTAAGAAATAGTTTGCTAAGATAGGAATATCTTCTTTTCTCTCTCTTAATGATGGAGCTTCAATTGGGAAAGCTGTTAGTCTGTGATATAAATCCTTTCTAAATCTTCCTTTTTCAGTTTCATCTTTTAAATCTTTATTAGTAGAAACTATAAATCTAACATTAATTCTACGAGATTTATTTCCACCAACTCTTCTAAATTCTCCGTACTCTATTACTCTTAAAAGTTTTGCTTGTGCTTTTAAATCCATAGCTGATATCTCATCTAAGAATATAGTCCCACCGTCGCACTCTTCTAAAAGTCCTTTTTTATTTGATGTTGCTCCTGAAAAAGCTCCTTTTTCATAACCAAATAGCTCTCTCTCTATGCTCTCTTCTGGTAATGAAGCACAACTAATTGTTACGAAAGGTGCCTTTCTTCTATCACTTTTTTTATAGATTTCTTTAGCTATTAATTCTTTTCCAGTTCCATTTTCTCCAGTTACTAAAACAGTTAAGTCGCTTTCTGCAACTTTCTCTATTAAAGTCTTAACCTCTCTGATTTTTATAGATTGACCTATAATTTCATTTTTCTCTTCAGTTTCTTGAAGCTTTTCTTCTAACTTTTTCTTTTCTTTTAAAATCTCTAAAGATTTTAAAGCAGGAACTATAATTTTGTTTATTTCTTTGTGCTGTACTGGTTTTACAACATAATTATATATTTCAGCATCTCTTAAATCTTGAATTACGCTATCCTTCTCTTCATCTAAAAGTCCAATAATTACGAAGTCTTTTCCTACACCATTAAGTTTTCTTTTTGCTTCTGAAAAGTTGAACCATGTTAAATGTTCGTCTAATAATATAACATCAAAATCACTCTCTCTTAACATATCTAATCCATCTAGTAAATTGTTAAATGTGATTACCTCATAGTAATCTGACAACTCTTTTCTGATCTGTTTTAAAGTCTCTTTTCTTTCTGCTATTGCTAAAATCGCACTTTTATTCATAAATTTGTCACATCCTCCTATTTTAGAAATTTTTCCTTGTTTTAATCATTTACATGTATTATATTAGTTTTTTTCTTTTTTTTCAATACTTTTTTTGAACATTTTTTTTATTTTTTGCTTTTCTTATCTTTTTTATGGATTTGAATAGATAACAGTTTATTTTTTGTTGTATTTATGGTAAAATTTTTTCTATGATTATAGCTATTTAAATTAGGAGTGTAAATATTATGAAAAAAACAAAAGAACTTGCTTTTCTAAATTTTTTAAAACACACAACGCCAACTATAATAGATTTTCAAAACGACCACGTTACTTTTTCAATCAATGATCTTGAAAATAAAATGGAGTTAGATAAAAAGGAAATTTCTACTTTTCTTGCTGAATTGAAGAATCATAACTTTTTAGATATAACAGAGCTTTCTAAGGATACTTTTAACATCCATTTCCACGTAACGTACAATACACTTATGGATTTTATTAATCCTCATGATATCGATGAAATTTTAGAAGATATTTATTACTTTATATCTAAATATTCATTTGAATTAAATTTTGATTTTGTGAGCAAATCTATATTTGATGCAACTAAAGAGATTTATCCTTTAATAAAAAGTGATCCAAACTGTGATATTTCTCCAATTATTAGAAAGTCTATCATAGCACTTTCAAAGAAAGCTCATATAGAATTATATTTTGCTAAATTATTATTTTCTTTATCTGACAAGATAGAAGATGTTGATCAAAAAATTTACGAAAATATATTTTATTATTTCTTAACTTTACCTTATGAGGATAATCCTTTTATTACAACACTGCTTCTTTCAAAAGTTTTTATTCAGATAGAAGCTATAAATAACGGTGTAACTTGGGATAAAGTTTTAGATTTTAACTCTGATACTACAGTTGCTGAACTTGAAAAAATTTTTAATTAATTAAGGAGTGCTAATTTTATGATAAAAATATATTTTGTTAGACATGGACAAACACAATGGAATAGAGAAGGAAAATTTCAAGGCTCACTTAACTCTCCTTTAACAGAGGAAGGGGTTAATCAAGCAAACAGACTTGCTAACAAATTTGAAAGTGGTAATTTTATTTTTAATAAAGTTTATTCATCACCATTAGGAAGAGCTTTTAACACTGCTGAACTGATTACTAAGTATAAACAAGAGATAATCCCTATAAACGAATTTAGAGAAATTTCTGTTGGAGATATGGAAGGAGTTATTTTTCAAGAGTTTAAAACTAAGTTTCCTGATGAATATCATAATTTTTTCCATAATCCTACTGTATATAACCCTGAAAAAATCAATGGTGAATCTTTTCCTTCTCTTATGGAAAGAATCGAACTTGGACTAAAAAAAATTGTAGAAGAAAACATATGTAACTCTAATGTATTAGTTGTTACACACGGTATAGCTCTAAGAGGTATTATTAGTTACATAAAAACTAATAGTCTTTCTATCGAAAGATTTGTTGAAGCACCAGTTCCTGAGAATACAAGTGTTACAACAATAGTTTATAAAGATGGAAAATTCTCTATTGAAGATTTTTCAAATATAGACCATTTATAAGGCTATATCCTTTAGAAGGATATAGAACTAGAGGAAACTAGAGAAGTCTATCTAGATGGAAATTAAACACCTGTCGAACTTTTGTTCAAATAAAGATGATGATAACTATTTTTTAATAGATAATATAGAGAAAGAGGTAACTTCAATAAAATGAAAGTTACCTCTTTTATTTTAAAATTTAATAATGTCACCTGGATTATCTAAAGTATAACCTTGCATTTTAGATATCATAAATTTGAAATAGTCAGATTTTAAAAATTGAATAAATTCTACTACATTATTTTTTTCAATATCTTCATTTCTAACTAAAAAATCATATTCTTCATCTTTAAGAGGTATAAAATCTAACCCTGTAATTGTTGCTGCTTCTTTAATTCCTAATCCTGCTGTTGCAATTTCAGATTTAATTGCCATGGCAACTTCAAGATGAGTTGTTAACTCTCTATCGTAACCACATATTTTATCAGGTGAAATATTTTCCTCTTTTAAAAAATAATCTAGCAAAATTCTAGTTCCTGCTCCTCTTTGTCTATTAGCAAATACTACACCTTCTTTTACTAAATCTCGTATTGATAAAATATTAAGAGGATTTCCTTTCTCTACAATTATTCCCTGCTCCCTTTTTACACCTTTTATTAAGGAAACTTCCCCTTGAGAAAAATATTTTTTTATAATATCTACATTATAAACTCCTGACTCTTCATTTAAAATATGGATGGGAGCTATATGAGTATTTCTGTTTTTTATCGCAAGAACTCCTCCAAAACTTCCAACATGTGTTGATACTAGTTTTATTTTGTCAGAAATATGTTCCATAATTATGTCGTGACTACCAATGGATACTAAATAATCCTTAATCTCTTCTATAGATTTTAAAAGCCTTATGTTAACCATTTTTTTACTAGAAATTCCCTCTACATATTTGGGAACTTCTAAAATTCCATCAGCTTTAACTAGACTCATGGTAATCCCTGCTCCTCTTGATAAAGGAGTTGCAATTAATTTATCCCCTATATAACTTAAAGATACTCTTACATACTCTTTGAATTTTAAAGATGATACTATACTTTTTGAAAGTTCTGCTTGAATATATTCACTTTTTTTCTCCACTAAAGAGAGTTTTTCTATAAGTGGTTTAAGAAAAATTTCCAAAGATAAGAAAGCTGAAACAGGGTATCCCGGTATTCCTAAAACAAGTTTATTTTTTATTTCACCTATTATTGTAGGCTTTCCCGGTTTTATTGCTATACCGTGAATAATAACTTTACCTATCTCTTCAATAACCGTTTTTGAAAAATCTTTACTTCCAGCTGATGATCCTGCATTAATAACTACAATATCATATTTTTCAACTGCATCCATTATTTTATCTTTTAAACTTTTTATATTATCATTTGATTTAGGCAGAATAGTTGGGACTCCATTCCATTCCTCTATCATTGCAGAGAACATATATGAATTAGAATCAATGACTTTTTTTTCTCTACTTTGAAAATCAGAATTAAAAATATCAATAACTTCATCCCCAGTTGGTATTATTCCAACTGTGGGTTTTTTTATAACTTCAATTTCTGTAATTCCTGCTGATATTAATGCTGCTAAATCTTGAGGTTGAATGAGATGGTTCTCTTTTAAAATCATCTCACCTTGTACTATATCTTCCCCTATTACTCTAACATGTTGCCATGGTTTTGCACTTTTATATATCTTTACTCTATTTTCATCTACAGGAATAGCATCTTCAATCATTATTACTGTATCACCTTTTTTATAGTCTAAAGCTTCCCCTGTATTAACATATTCAAAACTATCATTATTTAAAAAAACTGGTTCCATTTCTGTTGCATGAGATGTTAACTCTGAGAATAAAAATATTCCGTCCATTGCACTAGCTGAATAGCTAGGTGATGAACTCTGTGCAAAAATAGACTTAGACACTACTCTTTTACAACAATTTTTCACAGATATTTTTTCTATTTTTGTTGCAAACTTTATATTCTCTTCAAGAATTTTTAACGCTTCTTCTAATTCTATATTATCAATATATATATTTCTCTCTCTACCCATTTAACCACACCTTTATAGATTCATTTTTATAAACCCCCTCTCTATGGGGAGGAATAATTATATATCCGTCACTTTGAATTAAAGGTTTTACCATGGATGACTTACTATATACAGGATATACTTTTACACATTGTTTTCCCTCAATGGTTTCTATCTCTGTTTTTACGTTTATAATAACACTCTTTCCAGGATCACCAAAAATATTCTCTCCAACTTCTCCAATAATAAATCTATTTTCTTTTTTTAAAATTTTATCCAATATTATTCTAAAAACCGTAATCGCTGATTGTGGATGACCAGGTAATCCTAAAATTAATTTCTCTTTAGCTTTTGCTATAATTGTAGGTTTCCCTGGTTTTATTGATATCCCATGAACTAAAATTTCACCACTATTTTCTAAAATTGCCCTCTCTGTATAATCCATAACCCCAACTGAACTTCCACCAGAAATAATTACTATATCGCTGGATTTAATCCCTTCTCTTATCTCTTTTTCTAATAGGGCAAGATTATCTTTCACCAATGTTTTTTTTGCTACTACTCCCATATTTTTCTCAATCATAGCTTTAAGAACATATGTGTTTATATCAAAAACTTGTCCTAATTTTAAAGACTCTTTTATATCTATAATCTCATCCCCAGTAGAAATTAAATAAAATTTAATTTTATCATATACTTCAATCTCTGAAACTCCTAGAGCTGAAAGGATCCCTATATGTGGATAGCTTAATTTTGTCCCTTTTTTTAAAACTAGCTCACCTTTTTTTATTTCACTTCCTTCTAAAATTAAATTACTATTCTGAGAAATTCCTTTATTAATAAGAATCTCTTCACCTAAAATATCTGTATCCTCAATCATGACTACTCCACTGCATCCAGGTGGAATCATTCCCCCCGTTGGAACATACATAGCTTCCCCTCTCAAAATCTTTCGTTCACAAGTCTTACCAATATCAACACTTCCAACCATTTTTAAAAGTGTTCCCATATTTTCACTTGCTCCAAAAGAATCTTCAACATTTATTGCATAGCCATCAACTGTAGATCTATTATAACTAGGAAGATTGAAAGTTGAAAAAATATCTTGGCTTAGAACTCTATCTAGGGAATCTTCTGTATCTACAATCTCTGTTCTTAATCTAAAATCAAAATTTTCTTTTAGTCTTTCTAAACTTTTATCCAGTGATGTAATATTAAAAAACTTCACGATTCCTCCTTAGTCTTCAAATCTATTTATTTTTTTCTATCTGGTTTATATTTTTTAGCTCATAATCAGTATTAACATTATAAAATCTTTTGATAATCATTTCTTTATCTAAAAAATTTTCTAATTCAATCCGCTTAACATGACTTTCATTAAATATAGAATTCACTCTATAATTCTTTTCTTCTATACTTTTTTCTATTTTTTTTATAATACCTTTTTTATAAATTGCACAAAGAGGTTCCATATTTGCTTCATGAGTAGGAACTGCAATGAGATAATCCCCACTTAGCTCTTTCATATACTTTATAAATTCTTCACTAATAAAAGGAGTATCACAAGATAGTATAAAGTTCTCATCATATTTAGAAGTAAGAAGTCCTGTATATATACCTCCTATAGGACCTATATTTTTTATTTTATCAGTAACAATTTTTATATTATTAGAATATTTATAATCCTTAACATATTTAGTATATTTTTCAGGAGAGTTTGTAACAACTATAACCTCTTTAAAATCAGTAAGTTTTTCTATTAATATATCTATGAAAAATCTTCCATTATACATTAAAAAAGCTTTATCTACATATCCTAACCTACTCCCTTTTCCACCAGCGAGTATTATTGCACTTTTATCTCTACTCATATTTGTTCCCTCTATTATTTCTTTTCTATTTTTTCAATTCTAACAGCAGTTACCTTTAATTCAGGGATTCCACAAAGTGGATCTAAATGATCCGCTCCTGTTAAAACATTACAAGAACCATTCATAAAGTGGAATGGCATAAAAAACAACTCTTCTAAAATACCAAAACTACCTTTTATATTAGTTACGATACTTCCTCTTCTCGATGTTATAGATACAGTTTCTCCTTCTTTTAATCCTAATTTTTTCATGGTATTTGGATGTATCTCTATGTATGAACTTGATGATTTTTCATTTAATCCATCAACTTTTCCAGTCATTGTTCTTGTATGATAATGATATAAATTTCTTCCACTAGTCATTAAGTAAGGGTATTCAACAGATTGAACCTCTCCACTTAACTCTGATTCACTTGGAACAAATCTTCCTTTTCCTCTCAGTGGTCCATTCATATGTAAAATTGGTGTTCCTTTGGTTTCCCCTTTTTTAATAGGCCATGGGACTCCAATTTTATCAATCAGATCATAAGTTATACCTTCATATTGTGGCGTTAATTCCGCTATCTCTTTCATTATCTCTTCTGCTGAACTATATTTATGTTTATCCCCTAGGGATAACATTATATCATTTATAATTTCCCAGTCATTTTTTACTCCATCTCTTTTTACTACCTCTCTAACTCTTTGAACTCTACGCTCTGTATTTGTAAAAGTTCCTTCCTTTTCTGCAAAAGAAAGAGCCGGGAGAACTACATCTGCAAGTTCTGCCGTTTCTGTTAAAAATATATCTTGAACAATAAGTAAATCTAAAGCCTTTAATGATTCAACAATATGATGAGTATCAGGATCTGAAATCACAGGATTTTCTCCCATTATATACATACATTTCAACTCTCCGTGAGATGCTCTGTGCATCATTTCTGGTAAAATATATCCTGTTTTATCAGAAAGTTCTACTCCCCATTTTTTACTAAATTTTGAAACTATGTCTTTATTAGTAACAGATTGATATCCTGTAAATACATTTGGAAGAGCTCCCATATCGCAAGAACCCTGAACATTATTTTGTCCTCTTAGAGGATTTATTCCACTATTTTTTTTACCAATATTTCCACACAGTAATGCTAGATTTGAAAGAGACATAACTCCATTTGTTCCTGCTTTATGTTGAGTTATCCCCATTGCATAAAATATACTAGCAGTATCACTTGCATATAATCTTGCTGCTTCCTCTATTAAACTTGGTGCTACGCCACAAATTTTTCCCCCATACTCTGGAGTATATTTTTTCGTAACCTCTTCTAATAATTCAAAATCTTCAGTATGATTCTCAACATAATCTTTATCATATAGGTCTTCTCTTATAATTACATTTATCATAGAATTTATTAAAGCTATATTCGTTCCAACATTCAATTGCATAAATACATCTGCCACTTCAGACATATCTATTTTTCTAGGGTCTGCCATAATAAGCTTAGCTCCACTTAGCTTAGCTTTTTTTATTTTTGCCCCTATTATAGGATGATTTTCTCTTGGATTAGATCCAATGACAAAAATCACCTTATTATTTTCTATCTCTTCTATTGAGTTAGTCATTACTCCACTACCTAATGTTGTTGCTAGACCAGCAACTGTTGAGCTATGTCAAAGACGGGCACAGTGATCTATGTTATTTGTACCTAACACCCCACGGAATAATTTTTGAAACATAAAGTTATCTTCATTAGTACATCTAGCTGAAGATAATCCTGCAAAAGCATCTGAACCAAACTTTTCTTTTATATCTTTCATTTTTTTAGAAATATATTCATAAGCCTCTTCATAAGTTGATTCAACTAAGACTCCATTTTTTCTAATTAAAGGTCTCTGTAATCTATCTGGATGATTTACAAATTTATACCCAAATTTCCCTTTTACACATAAAAGTCCATCGTTAGGAGCTATATTCGCAGGAGAAGCATCAACTATCTCATTATCTTTTACAGAAAAATCAATTTGACACCCTACGCCACAATAAGAGCAAGTTGTTCTTACTATTTTTAAATTTTCACTTGCAAATACTTTCTTAGATTTTGCAGTAAGAGCACCAACAGGACATACACTTACACAATTTCCACAGCTCACACAAGTTGAATCATTTATCTTTTCAGTTTTTTTAGCTCCAACAACTAGTCTTCCATTTTTTTCTTTCAGTTCAAGGTCATTATTGCATTGTAAGTTTGAACATACCGCTATACAGTTTCCGCAGGCAATACATCTATTAGGGTCTATTTGATAAAAGGGATTTGAACTATCCAATTCTATAGCTCTTGGATTTTCTGAATTGCTATACGTTAACTCTTGGTTATTCTTATAAGAATGAATATTATACTCTAAACAATATTTTTTTAATTTACAATCTCCTGATTTTGAACAAATTACACAATCATTCGTATGAGTCGCTACAATATTATTTAAAATTCTAGCCCTTTCCATCATAACTTTTGGACTGTGAGTTTTTATTTTCATGTTATCCTCTATGAGAGTCTCACATGCCCTTTTTAACTCTCCGTTTATTTCTACTGCACATATTCCACATTTTTGTTCATTCTCAATTCTATCATCGTAACAGAGCGTTGGAACATCTATATTTTGTTCTTTTAAAAATTCAACAATGGTTTTCTTTTTCTCACTAGAAAATTTCATACCATTAACAATAAGGTTTAACATTTATTCCCCCTAACATTATAAATTTTAATTAGCTGTCTTTTTAATTCTTCCTTCATAGGTATATATAATTGGATCCACTGAATTTATTCTACCTATCAGCGTTATTCCTACCCTATTTGCTATTTCAATAGCAAGATCACTTGCTATACTTCTAGAAGATACTACAGGTATTCTTGAAGTGGCGGCTTTTAAAACCATGTCTACAGATATTCTTCCTGTGGATATAATAAAAGATTCTTCTAAATTTCCCTTTTCTTTAAGTACGGTTCCTATTACCTTATCCACAGCATTATGTCTTCCTATGTCTTCTCTGATATAATTTTTTCCTTCTATTCCAATAAGAGCGCAATGCATCCCACCAGTTTTTTTATAAATAACTGCATTTTCTAGTAAAGCAACAAAAGATTTTTTTATTTTTTCTAACTCAAAAATTTTTTCAGTTTTTAAAAAATCACTTTTGAATTTTGTTTCATCAAAAGTAGAGCCACTTCCACAAGATGTTAGAAGAATATTTGGGAAATAAGAATCTTCTTCACTCTCTTCTATTTTCTTATTTAAAATCACTGTTACCTTTTTATTTTCTGAGCAGACTCCAATTCCTAATAGTTCATCTATGTTTTTCATCATGCCTCTAGTATATAAATAACCTAATGCCAAATCCTCTAAATCCAGGGGTGTGCACATAAAAGTAATAACTTTTTGATTGTTAACTATAAGATTTACAGGAGCCTCGCTACAAATATTCGTTTTATTATATTTCATTTTTATTCCCCATTTTAATTTAATATCTATTTTTTATATTTTTCAATAATAAAATCATCGCATTCTACTGTTTCGAAAAGTTTATATCCAAACTCTTCTACATTAGGAAAATATAATGGGTCATTAACAGGTAAAATCTCTACGTGGGGTTTTAATTTTGAAATAAGTAATTCATCCATTTTATAATTTTTTAAGAAGTACTCATAGATACTAAGGCCTCCACACACAAAAACAATTTTTCCATTATTTGCATTATCTCTTAAAATTTTATCTATATCTGTATCTCTATCTAATATAATAACATCTCTTGTCTTTCTCATAATCTCAACTGGTACAACTGCTCCAGTTTTTTTACCAAAAAGAGTTACATGTCCCCTAGTTGTTTCTCTATAGTGAGTTAACTCCTCTTTTGAGTGCCAAAGCAATCCGTTACCTACTGGATTTGCATCACCTATTAATCCGTCTTTTCCTAGGCAAACTATCAATTTTAATTGTGCTTTATCCTTCATAATCACTCCTATAATAATATAATTTTCTTCTATTCTAAATAAACTCCATATTTTAATATGGAGTTTATTTAAAATGTATACTTTATTAAATTGCTATCTCATAACTTATTTTTTCACCATATTGATACCCTTCAACAACTACATCATCAGGTTTAAAATTAAATATTGATGTGAAATTTTCTATCTTGACTTTAGCTCCCTTAAACTCTTCTCTTTTTACTTGGTCTAATAATTTCCCCATATGTCTATCATATATATGAGCATTATGAATAGACCAGATTATGTCTGCAGGTTTTAGTCCACATTCCATCGCTACTAGTTTATGAAGTACTGCGTATTGATAAACATTGGCAACTAATCCCAATGCTACATCACAACTTCTCTGTCTTACTTCTAAATAAAGTTTATCTCCAATTACACTCCACTGCGTTAAGTGAACACAAGGAGTCAGTGCCATCTTATCTAAATCTTCTGGAACCCAAATCTCCGTCATAATTCTACGACTATTAGGATTCTTTTTTAACTCTCCAACTATATAATGTAATTGACTTTCATAACCAAAGGTTTTTGTTTTAATTTGAGATCCGTAAGCTGGACCTATTGTTCCATCTTCTAATTTCCACTCATCCCAAAACTTACACCCGATTTTATTAAGTTCATCAACATTATTAGATTGCATAATCCAAATCCAATAAATCTCTCTTATTGGTGCTTTATTAGGAGAAAATCTTGTTGTTAACAGATGAGCTTCATCATCTGAATTATCAAGCCTAAATTGATACCCTATATAACTTTTATAGTGAGCTGGAGTTCCATCTGCATATTTTGTTCTTACATTACCTTCACTCCAAATACCATCTTGATCTATCTTTTCCACAATCTCTTTATATATTCTATCAAATCTCGACATACTTAATACACTCTCCATTTTTTAAATTAATTCTTTTTTTCCTCTTTTAACTCTTTTTCTAAAAGATCTAATAATCTGCCTAAATCTTTAGATACAGCAGCAAAACTTTCTGTATTAGACAAGTCTACACCAGCTTTTTTTAGTTGATTCATAGGATGATCATTTCCACCTGATTTTAATAGTTCTAAATATGCTTCTCTCGATTTGTTTCTATCAGCTTCAGAATATTTTTCATTTGTTATTTTATCATATAAATTAGAAGATGCCGAGAAGCTTGTTGCATACTGATATACATAATATGGCGAATTATAAAAATGTGGTATTCTTGACCAGATTATCTTTTGTAAATCATCAAAAGCTAAATTATTTCCAAAATATTCAGTAAATAATTTAGTCATAAGTGCATCTAAAACTTCTGGAACAACTGGTTTTCCATCTTCAACCATCTTATGTGCTTGATATTCATAATCAGCAAATAATACCTGAATGTAATAAGTTCCCACAATATTTCCTATTGCTTGCTCTAATAAAGCAATTCTCTCTTTTCTATCCTCTGTTGTTTTTAACATATAATCAAGTAATAATTTCTCATTAAATGTAGATGCTACTTCAGCTACAAATATTGTGTAACTACTTGTTGCATAAGGTTGATTTTTACTAGAATACATACTGTGTAAAGTGTGACCTAATTCATGTGCTAAAGTAAATACCGAATCCATAGTTTTATTATAGTTTAAAAGCATATATGGATGTACATCATATATATTTATTGAGTAAGCTCCACTTCTTTTGTTTTCTGTTTCAAAAACATCTAACCAACCATCACTAATAGCTGTTTTTAAATTTTTACTGTAATCTTCACCTAGAGGTTTTACCGAGTTTAAAACCATATTTTTAGCATCTTCATACTCAAACTCTTTATCATAATCAATAATATTAATTGCATTATCATAATAATGGTACTCTTTTAATCCTAAATATTTTTTTCTCATTTCAACATATCTTTTTAAAGGAGCATTATTCTCTTTTGCTGACTTTAATAAAGAAAGATATATGTCAGGACTGATATTTTTCGGTTCTAGGGCTCTTTCTAATGTTGAACCATAATTTTTTGCCTTAGATGATGCATCTCCTCTTTGAAGAATCCCTCTATATATTGCTCCATAAGTATTTTTATTGGTATTATAAGAGTTGTATAATGCTTCAAATGCTCTCTTTCTATTCTCTTGTATTGTATTTGTTGAAACTATTTTAGAATACATTCCATTAGTTATAGTTATCTCTTCCCCTTCTTCACCTTTATCATTTAAAAGTTTTATTTTATTCCACTTTATATCTGATGTTGAAAGTTCTTGATAGATATCATTTACTGATCCATTAAATTGAGAAAAATAAGACAGTAATTTTTCACTTTTCTCATCTAAAACATGACTCTGTAATCTATAAAGTTCCATTAATCCAAATCTTTCACTTTCTAATTTAGGATTTTCATCTATCCATTTTGTTATTTGCTCTTTAGGAATAGATAGAACTTCAGGTAATATCCAAGAAGTTGCAACTCCATATTGTGTATAAAGAATCTCTATCTCTTGAAGCTTTTGAGAGGCAACAGTATCTTTAGAGTTTAAATCTTTCATAAGATAAGGATAAAGATATATTTTATCAACTAATCTTGCTAACTCCTCTTGAAGTAAAATTATTTTCACAAACTCTTTTTCATCTTGTGATATTTTCCCTTTATACTTCGGAACTTCTTCCATTAATATTTTCATCTTTTCTACATCTTTACTCCAAGAATCCCAATTTGGATATATATCTTTTAAATTCCATTTATATTTTTGTTCAATATTATCTCTATTTAACATTTTCTTCTCCTTTTCACCCATATTTTTATTATTTTCACTAAGCAAAATCTCATTTTGATTACTCTTTTTTCCAGAATCATCTTTAAAATTGGATTTTTTTACCATACCACCAATAAAATTATTTTTTTGGGCTATAAATACCCCATTTAACAGAGCGGCAACTACTAACCCAAGCAATATAAACTTTTTCATCAGTAACTCCTTTTTAATGTTATATTTAATATAATTTTTAATCTTTACATCTTGATTTTAACATATTTTTACTAATTTTAAAAGTTTTGAGGCAGATTAATAATTTATGTTAAAAAAGGCTAAGTTACTGTAACTTAATTTTACAGTAGCTTAGCCTTTGGGACTTTTTTTATTTCTTTAAAAATATTTTAATAATCTATATCTTCCTACAAAATAAACTATTTAGTTTTTGCTGCTTTAGAATGTTCTGAATTTGATTCTACTAAATTAAACCAGAATTTAGGCTCTTCAAATGTTCCAGCAATTTTCTTTAAGTTGTCCATTTTATCTACTTTTGCATTTCCACTTTCAACTTCTTTTGCCAATGTAGTTTTCTTTAATATAATCTCGTTAATTTTTTCTCTAGAAATTTTTAGTGTTACTGTAGGGTTAGCATCTTTCATCTCACGTACTTTCAATGAAGAGTTACTTAACTCTACAGAATAATTTTCTTTTGTATCTGTAACTTCTAAATTTAATATTTCTGTTACTCCTTCAGCTTTTTGAGGATTAACTATTACTGATAAGTAATTTAAAAAATCTTTTAAAGGTAAAACTTTTAACATACCCTCTGACAATGGTTGTGGAACTCCCATTGGAGCCACTCCTTTTCTTAACTCTTGAGCTCCTGAAAGTAGATATGATCTCCATGGTGCTGATTCAGCTTGATATCCAAGTTGCTCCATTGCATCTGCTTCTAAATTTCTAGCTTCTTGATTTTTAGGATTAGATAGTACTACATGGTTAAGTAATTCTACTACCCATCTATAGTCACCTGATGTATATGCCTTCTTAGCCATTTCAATTACTTTCTTTTCTCCACCCATAGATTTTACATATCTCTTTCCTGCTTCAACTGGAGGAAGTTTGTATAGGTTTGCAGGTGTTCCGTCCCACCAAGCTCCAAAATAGAAGTCATATACAGCCTTAACATCATGATTTACAGTTCCATAATATCCTCTGTTATAAAACTCTGTCTCTAAAGTTTTTGGTATTACTATCTCTTCTGCTATTTCTACAGGATTATATCCTGCATTTGCCATTCTTATAGATTGATCATGCAAATATTTATACATATCTCTTTGCTTTGTTAATTTCTCTTTTATTCTAGCGTTTCCAAATGTTGGCCAGTGATGAGGTGCCATCATAACTTCTGCTTTATTTCCAACAGCAACATAAGCCTCATCTATAGCATTTGCCCATGCTAAAGCATCTCTTGTTTTTGCTCCTCTTAATGTAGAAATATTATGAAGTGTTGCATTAACTACTTCTGCAGGACAGAATGCTTTATATTTTGGAATGTAAAACATGAATTCTGAAGGAGCTTCTGTTCCAGAGGCCATGATAAATTCCATATCAATTCCATCTATTTTTGCTTTTTCTCCTGTTGTTGTTATAGAATCACTTGGTTCTAATACTCCAACAGATCCTATAGATACAGCTTTTCCTAACCCTGCATCAACAGTTCCTTTTTCATCTCTTGGAAGTAAAGATCCGTACATAAATGCTGCTCTTCTTCCCATTGCATTTCCTACCATTATATTTTCAGATATTGCTTCTTTAAAAAAGTGAGCTGGAGCTAATACCTTAACTTTTCCCTCTTTTACATCTTTTTCACTTACAATACCTAATATTCCACCAAAATGATCCACATGAGAGTGTGTAAAAACTACTCCAGTTATTGGAAGATCTTCAACATTTTCTTTAAGTAATTTATATGCTGCTTCTGCTATTTCTCCTGATGTACACACATCTATTACAACCCAACCTTTATCTCCTCTCATAAAAGTTATATTTGCTAAATCAAACCCTCTTACTTGATATATTCCCTTAGTTACTTCAAAAAGCCCGTGTATATTATTTATTTTAGCCTGTCTCCATAAAGATGGATTTACTGTGTCTGGAGCATTAGTATCTTTCCCTACAAATTTAAATGCATCAAAATCCCATACAACTTTTCCATTTTTATCTATTATTTTATTATTTGGCCAAGTTGCTATAAAACCTCTTGAAGCATCTTCAAAATCTCTTTTATCTTCGAAATTTAAGATCTCCTTTATTTTTTCATTTTCTTGTTTTGTAAACTTAGTTGCATCCTTTCTTACCTCTTCTGCATTTGATAGCATAGATAATGCTATTATTAATGTTCCCACTCTAATTTTTAAACTGTTTTTCATGATTCTCTCCTCTAAAAACTTTATTTATTTTTCTATATTAACTAATAATTACTTAGTTCCTATCTTTTTATATCTTTTAATATTCTCTTTAGCGACTCATTTAAAATTATTAATTCCTCGCTCTGAATATTTTTTTTCTCGAAATTTTTTACTAATTTATTGTTTATATCATCTAATATTATTTCACCTTTTTCACTTATGATTAACCTTTTTATTATTCTTCCATTGCAGATCGCTTCTTCTTTTCTTATATAACCTGATTTTACTAATTTGTTAACTATTTGACTCACTCTTTGAAAAGAAACCATATATTTTTCTGCTATTTTATATTGAGTTGACTCATTTTGTGATATATATGTCAAAATACTATATTCTAAGTAATTTATTGGTAACTCTTCTAAAAAGAAATTAACATCATTTTGAATAAAATTATACAAGCTAGTTAAATTTCTCAAAATACCTGCATTTTTTATCTGTTCCGATAACATTCTCTTCCCTTCCCTTTTATAATTTAGTATTTATAGATAATCCTACCACATTCTCTCTACGCTTCGATCCAGTATTTGATGAATTATATGAATCATAATGAATAGTTGAAAGGGATGCTGTATAATAAGTATTTTCATTTTGATGATAAACTAGAGAGAGTCCATAAACACTTGCATCAAGCTCCTTTATTGTTTTTGGATCACCATTTGTACCTCTATCTACATAGGTATAACCCAAGTTAACATCAATTTTTTCATTCACCACTCTTTTATATCCCATCATATACTCTTTTGTATTATCATAATTTTCTCTACCATTATATCCACCACTATAAACATAATCTGCATCTTCAAATATTAAATTATAACCTAGATATACTTTATTTTTTTCATTTAGAGAATAACTTGTTCCTGTAGTTAAAACTGCTGGATAATCATTTCTATTAGGAATTTGATTATCAACTCTAGAATAATTACTTGAAGCATCTTGATCTATTTTTGTTCTGAAAAGATATTTCGCACTTAAATCCCATTTTGGTGTAGCTCTATAATAAACTCCTATCTCAGGAGCAATCCCGTCTCCCTTAACTTCTAACTCTCTACTTTGACGACCGTCAAACTCTAACTTTTGATATAAATAAGTGTATCTCATCCCCATAGATAGCGAAACTTTTTCATTTAGCTTTTGGGCTACTCCAAAAACAATTCCAGGAGCTAGATAATCTAATTTAGAATTTTTTATTGTTGAGTTATTTGTGGATACATCTAAAAATCCACCTTGTCCCATAGAACCTACCCCTATATAATACGCTCTATTTCCTTTTATATAGACATACTCACCTGCTGGTATATACTGTAAATTATCTACACTTACGTCTGCTGTATTTCCAAATGGTCCTGTAAATCCTTGCTTATAATCTGGTTTAACTAAATACATTCCAATTCCTATGTGTTGTCCCTCTTCTAAAAATCCTAAAGCAGCTGGATTATAAAAAACTGAATCTGCTGATACTTCTGCTTGTTGAACTGGGTTTCCTTGACCACTAGTTGTTGGACTTGTCATAATATTTCCACCACCTAGGGCAAAGATTTTTAAACTGTATAAAACAACTCCTATCATTAATTTTTTTTTCATTATTAACTCCCAAGAAAATTTTATTTAAAATATAAGTATATAAATAATTTTATCGGTCAAAATTATTCTGGAAATATAAAGTGTACTATCCCAACTACTCTAAATATGTATACAGTGTTTTTATAGTATTTCCTTTTTATTGACAATATTTTTTAATTTTTTTCAAATCGGCATTTTAAATACTATTCGTTTTAAAATATTATAGAACATTTTAAATTATTTACATATACCAAAAAAACTTTAATATACAGGAGTTTTAGAAAAATTAACATATTTTTTTTATATTCAATTTTTTTTATTCAATTTTATTTTTATAAATTCTTGTGTTTATTTAATTTTTTATAAGGCATACTTAATAATAATTAAATTTTTTTTTATATTTTTATAAAACTATTTTTATGGGGGTACTTAATGAAAAATATTTCTCCATTCTCATTTTTAAACTCTTCTTTAGAAAAAAAAACACTGGATAAAGTTTTTCAAGAATTATCTAATACAAAATTTTCCATTGAAGAAAACTATTCAATTAATGAAAAAATAATCAATATTGAATCCTCTCTAAAAAATGAAAGTGCTATTATTATAAAAGGGGTTAATGCTTTACTCATAGATGCAATCCAATGCAGAGCAACTGATATTCATATTGAAGTATATGAAGACACCCTTCGCATTAGATATCGAATTGATGGTAAACTTGTTGAAAAACACTCTTTAGATAAGACAATATTTAACTCTTTAATTTCGCGATTAAAAATATTAACCTCCCTTGATATTTCCGAAAGAAGATTGCCTCAAGATGGAAGAATGAAAATTTCTTTTTTAAATAAATTAATTGATTTTAGAATCTCTACCATACCTACAATTTACGGTGAAAAAATTGTTTTAAGAATCCTTAATAATGAATCTAGTAATATTAGCTTAAATAACCTAGGATTTTCTCCTAAAGACTACATCTCTATTTTAAAAATTTTAAACTTATCTACAGGTCTTATCCTAATTACTGGGCCTACTGGCTCAGGAAAATCAACAACTCTTTATTCTATACTAAGCTATCTTAACAAGTCTGATGTAAATATCTCTACAATTGAAGATCCTGTAGAATATAATATAAAAGGGGTTAATCAGATTCAAATTAAACCTAGTATTGGGCTAACTTTCTCAAATATTTTAAAGCAACTTTTAAGACAAGATCCTGACATTATTATGATTGGAGAAATTCGAGATAAGGAGACTGCCCAGCTAGCTTTAAAATCTGCTCTAACAGGTCATCTAATTTTTTCAACTCTTCATACAAATGATGCTTTAAGCTCTATTAATCGATTGAAAAATCTTGAAATTGAAGATTATTTAATCGCCGCAACTTTAAAGCTTGTCATTTCTCAAAGACTCATTCGCTTACTTTGTCCACATTGTAAAGTTATAGACAAAGATAGTTATTCCAAACTAAACTTATTAAAAATAGATGTAAGTTTAATTAATGAAAAAAACATATTTACATCTAAAACAGACGGTTGCCCTCTATGCAATAATACTGGATATTTTGGAAGAATCCCCATTTTTGAAATTTTTTTAATCGATGATACCCTTAAAAAATTCATAGAAGAAAATAAAAGTAACTTACACTCCATTAAATATCTAGAAAAAAAAGGTTATATTACTCTTATCGGAAATGGATTGCAGCATGTCTTTAACTCTACAACTTCTTTAGAAGAAATTTTCAAACTTCAATAATAGATACTAGAAAAGAGGTGATATATATAAATATATTGATAATTGGAAAAAATTTCAAACTAAAAGATTTAGCGACTCATTTGTCGTCTATTAAAAACATAAAAGTTACCCTTCTAAATGACTCTTCAGAAGAGTTAATAAAAATCAGTTATTATAACCTTTATATAATTGAAATTGATGAGAATAAAAAAAATTGGATTTCTACTGTTAAACTAATTAGAGGAGGTTCTAAAACCCCAATTATCCTTATCCTTAATAAACTTGAAGAAGATACACAAATTTTAGCTCATACTCTAAATGTAAATTGGTTTGTTACCAATCCTTTTTCCGTAAATTACTTAGTTAAAATTTCTACAAAATATTTTAATGATTATAATTTAAATTACTATTTAGAAGATTTATCTTTAATTAAAAATACCAAACTCTTTTTAATTAAAGATACCAAAGTTTCTTTTACAAAAAAAGAATTTAGTATAGTCTGCTTTTTAATAGCAAATAAAGAGGTTCTTTTGACAAGAGACTTTATTTTAGATAAAGTCTGGGGGTTAGGAAACGGCAATACCCGCCTTTTAGATACTCACATAAAAAATATTAGAAAAAAATTAAATACATACTCTAAACATATTATAACTACACGTTCTTTCGGATATTATTGGACTGAATTCCCTTTATAAGTTATTTTTTATTTATTTTTGTCATTTAAACTGACATTTAATTCAGTTTATATCTACTTTTAATAGTTATTAAAATACTTTATCTTATTGATTTTATTTATTTTATTTGATATAATGTAGACTAACTATAATTATTTTAAATTTTTTGGAATTAGGAGTCTATCTAAATGGAAAAATTAAATAAAGATATCTATTTTATGCTTAAAAAAAATCAACATGGTCCGTATGTTATTGCAACTTCCAAAGATGGGCAAGAGATTTCAAATATTGAGGAGTGGCTTGTTGAAGACGAGTGGCTTACTTTATCTGAATCTGATAAAAATATTTTAAACTTTATAAATAAAAGTAACAAAAAAGAGCTTTTTAGTGATTGGGATAATATTTGGGGAGACAATTCTTTTGAATTTTCAGAAGACCTAAAAAATGAACCTTTTCACAAGGAAAATTATCTAAATGAAGATTCGCATTTAGTTTCTTTATTACTGTCTTCGAGTAATTTTATTGATGAGAGTTTCCAACCTATAAATTATATAGATAGCAATAATACTATCTCTTTAAATATAGTTGAAACTAACTCTGCTGAAATGCTTAAATCAATTCTTTTATTAAACGACCAGTACTCAGACTTTATATTAATTGAAGATGAGTATGCCCTTATAGATACAACAATCTATAAACTTGATATAAAAAATAATTCTCTCTACTCTTTAGAAAACTTAAAATCCGAATTTCCAACAAGGGAATTAGAACAGTTTTTAAGTATTTTCTTTACTTATTTTCAAGCTATTGAAATTACTTGTTTGAATTTAAGTCTTGAATTTTCTAGTAAAAAAGCTTTACTTCCTGAGATAATTATTGAAAAAATATCTATGGATAATAGTCTTTTTATAAAGGTATTGATCTCTGTTTCTAGTATGAATTATCAATTTTTAAAAGATAATAATATTACTAAAACTGCCGTTATTAATACTTTAGAAAACAAAGTAATTATTTCTGAAATAGATACTTCTCTTATAAATGAAGCAGTACAAGAGATTATAAAATCTTTAACAAAATATCAGAAACTTTTAAAAATTAAAAGTGCTTATTTTATCGATGAAAGCAATCTAATTATTCTGCAAGAAAAACTTGCTAAAGAGTTTATTGGAAAAGAGTTACTGAAACTAGCTTCTAAATATAAAGTTTCAGGAACTGAAAAGCTGAAAAAATATAATATTAAAGCTGTTAAACCAAAAATAATTGGTACATTTAAACATAACATTGATTTCTTAGAAGGGGATGTTGAGATTGAAATTGAAGGGGAAAAATTCTCTATAGTTGATATTTTATCTACCTTTAAAACTGAATCTTATATTGTTCTTAGTGATGGTACTAACGCTCTTATTAATCATAAATATATTGAAAAATTAGAACGTATTTTTAAAGATGACGATAAGAAAAAACTTAAAATATCATTCTTTGATCTTCCTATTATAGAGGAATTAATTGATGAAAAAATATATAAAGAGGAGTTTTCTCAAACATATGATTTCTTCAACGGAATGAACAATTTAAAAGAATATTCACCTGTCTTCCCTAAAATCAATGCTACATTAAGAGAGTATCAAGAGTATGGATTTAAATGGTTGAGTTACCTTATTGACAATAATCTTGGTGGTTGTCTTGCTGACGATATGGGTCTTGGAAAAACACTTCAAGCTATAACTTTACTTTCAAAAGTGCACTTAACAGCAACTAAACCAAGTCTTGTTATAATGCCTAAATCTCTAGTTTTTAACTGGGAAAACGAAATTAAAAGATTTAATCCTATTTTAAAAACTGGTATTTATTATGGTAACAACCGTGATTTATGTGTTTTCGATAGCAGTGATATAGTTTTAACTACTTATGGAACAATTAGAAATGACATCGAAAAATTCCAGGATTTAAGTTTTGAATCTGTTATTTTAGATGAATCGCAAAATATAAAAAATATAAATGCACAGACTACAAAAGCTATAATGACTTTAAATAGTAAATATAGAATTGCACTAAGTGGTACTCCTATTGAGAACAACTTAACAGAACTTTATTCTTTATTTAGATTCTTAAATCCAACTATGTTTGGATCTTTAGAAGAGTTTAACACTATTTATGCTAATCCTATTCAGAGAGATAATGATAAATTGGTAATAGAAGAGCTTAGAAAAAAAATCTATCCTTTTATTCTTAGACGTATAAAAAAAGAAGTACTTAAAGATTTACCTGAAAAAATAGAACAAACTCTATTTATTGAAATGAATAGAGAGCATAAAAATTACTATAATGAGAGAAGAAGCTACTACTTTAATATGATAAACACTCAAATTAAAGAGCAAGGTTTAGGAAAATCTCAATTCTATATATTAAAAGCACTAAACGAATTAAGACAGCTTACAAGTTGCCCTGAGGGTAAAAATGAAGATATTATATCTAGTAAGAGAGTTGTTCTTATTAATAACGTAACAGATGCCGTAGCTAATGGCCATAAAGTTTTAATCTTTACTAACTATATCCGATCTATTGAAAATATCTGTGAAGATTTAGAAAAAGAGGGTATTAAATATTTATCTATGACAGGTTCTACTAAAGATAGACAATCTCTTGTTGATAAATTCCAAAACGATTCGAAATATAAAGTATTCGTTATGACTTTAAAAACTGGAGGAGTTGGATTAAATCTTACTGCTGCAGACACAATATTTATCTATGACCCTTGGTGGAATAAAACTGTAGAAAATCAAGCTATAGATAGAGCATATAGAATAGGACAAAACAAAACTGTTTTATCTTATAAACTTATATTAAAAGATAGTATTGAAGAAAAAATACTTAAATTACAAGAAATAAAAAATGAACTTCTAGAAAATTTAATTTCTGAAGATAATAGTTCTGTTAAATTCTTAACAGAAAAAGATATTCAATTTATTCTGAGTGAATAAAAAGTTATGTGGGGGAAATTAAAAATGCTAAAAAAAGAAAGTTTTGGAGATGTTCTACGTGAAAGTTATCCAAAAGATATACTCTTTAAATTATTTAAAACATATTTTTTAGAATGGATAGCTGAGGGGTTTATCGGTTCTAATTTAGGATTATTTGAAATATCGATGATTACTGAAAATAGTAATCATCAAACTTTTATAGACTTAATTGATCAGATGTATAAACCGCAAAATTTTGAACATATCTATAGTATCCTTCCAGAAGAGATTCAAACTGTCTATAATAACATTGCTTGGAATGGAAAGCACTATATAAAAGACAATCGTAAACAATACTTAAAACAAGAAAATTCTTTTAATATTGTTAAGGATTTAAAAGATGAGTATCTTTTTTTCAAGGCTGAAAAAGATTATAAAAAAGAGGAATATCTGACTCTTGATTATGAAATAATTCGTAGAATAAGAAAGTTATTACCGAATAAACCAAAAGATTATGTGATTGTCCCTGTGGAAAATCCATATACAGCATTTAAATCTAATGATGAAAAAGTTTTTATGGAAAATATTAAATTATATTATGATTTCTATAAACAAGGCGGGCTTTCTCTTTCAACTAGTGGTAAAATTTTAAAAGAATCAAAAATCAGCATGAAAAAATATTGTAATATAAATGAGTATTATGATGAAGAGAATAAAGATTTACAGTACTTAAAAACTGAAACAATAGCTTTATTTTTCTATTTAATGAAAGATGACTTCTTAAACTACAATACTTTTAAAGTATCTAATATTAAAGATTTAGTTCTATCTTTCTTAAGTGGTGACATTATAAAAGATGAAAAATTCCATTATTGTTTTCTTTATCTAAACTACCTAAAAGGTCTTAAAAATATAGAGAATTCTGATGAAAAAATAAAGAGAGGACTAGGAACTATTTTAAAAATAATTAAAGAATTCCCAGCTACTACTCTTTATGATCCTACAATTAGTATACACAATATTGTTAAAAGAATTGTACTTCAAGATGATTTCATCGAAATTATTGATCTTGAAATTGCAAGTAACTCATTATATATAAATGAAGCTAACTACGAAAGAACAAGAATAACTTGTTATGATAAATATTTAAGTTATATTATTACTCCTTTCGTAAAATCTGTATTCTTTATTTTAGGAACATTAGGTGTTGTTGAGTTAATGTATGATCATCCATCTTCTAATAACTGTTTATACCTTAAAAATGGTCATTTAAGCAAATACGATGGCCTTAAATTTGTTAAACTTACTGAATTTGGAAAATATATTTTTGGTATTGTTGATGAATATGATTTTAAAGATCTAAAAGAAGAGGGAGAGGTTCACTTAGATGAAGACCACCTTATTGTAACAATACTTGGAGAAGCACCTTCAAAATCAATGTTCTTTGAAAAAATTTCTCAAAAGATATCTCATAATAAATTTAAGATATCTCATGATACTTTTTTAAAAGATATTTCAACTACTGAAGATTTGGAAAA
This sequence comes from Fusobacteriaceae bacterium, assembly GCA_051656905.1. Classification (GTDB taxonomy): domain Bacteria; phylum Fusobacteriota; class Fusobacteriia; order Fusobacteriales; family Fusobacteriaceae; genus JAGNZR01. The sequence goes on from JBOFJQ010000035.1 coordinate 24,187, forward strand.
GAGAATCTTAGCTTTTAAAGAAAAAATAACTGGATTTATGTTTTCTCATTGGGAAACTTTCTTTGAGGATTTAATTACAAAAAGTGATTTTATAAATATTATTCCAGAGTATCTTGTTCTTAAGCTAAAAGATGATTCTAATTTGCTAAGTATCTTATCGAAAGATTCTAGATTTAAACCTTTATTTTTAAAAGGTGAAAACTATCATATTATTGTAAAAAACAGTGATTTTGATAAATTATCTTTACTGTTTAAAGAATATGGTTATAATATAAATTCAAAAGATTTATCTATTTCATAAAAAAAGGAGGCATCTTAGCCTCCTTTTAATTTTATTTTTTATTCTTATTTATAACGTTTGATAATACCCCGTTTATAAACTCAAATGATTTTTCGTCACCGTAGATTTTTGCAATTTCTACAACTTCGTTAACTACAATTTCAAGTCCTGTATCTTCAAATGTCAGTTCATAAACTGCTGATTTTAAAAGAGCATGTTCTACTGATCCTATTCTATCAATTTCCCATCCAATCATATTCTCTTCTATTATTCTATCTAATTCAACACTATTTTCAGATATTCCTCTAACAAATTTCTCCACAAACTCTTTATCATTTTTTGAAAGAATTACTTCATCTCTGTTTAAAAAATTCTCTAAAATTGTATCTGGTGTTACTCCATTCATTTCAGATTCAAAAACTATTTTGAATAGTTCTAATCTAGCTACCTTTCTACTCATTTTCCCTCTCATTCACTTCTTTATTTTTTAATATTTTATTAATCCAAATCTTTATATATTTTTTTAAGTGTCTCTTTTAAATTAGGAGTACCACTTACATACCCTAAAAAAGAAACTATAAATATAAAGACTGTCTTTACAAATCCATACTCTACCAGTAAAAGTGAGAAAATGAATGCAATCAGACATCTTAAATATCTTTTTCTATTCTTTAAAAAATTTATTATAAAATCTTCTAGCATATTTTCAGCTCCTCTTATTGACTTTTAATTTTAAGTAGTTTTATCTCTACATGATCTACATCTATACCAATATTCTGTTTAAGTATTTTTTTTATATTCTCTTGAATAAAAGCAGTTTTCTCATTTAATTTTATATTTGAGACAGTTTCTATACTTAAAATAATATCAAATCTCCCTCTTCTTTTTATTGTTTCAACTTTCGCTAAACTAATATCTAAATCAGAAGATAAAACCTCTTTCACCATTGATTTTATACTATTTGAAGAAACCGTTACTTTTCCACTTTGTGTTGTTATTTCATAATCAACTTTTTTTGCAAATTTTGTTTTTATCTTATATAAAGTTAGTATTAAATATAATATTGATACATTTAATATTATCATCTTATATGTAAATTCAGATATATCATATGGTATAAAATATGATGGATAAACTACATATAAAATTCCTAATAGCGAAAATACAAATATTCCTAGCCAAGCTAGAAAAAATATAATTTTTTTCACTTTAATCCTCCCATATAAATAGAGTTGAGGATGCCACAGAGGTGACATCCCCTCATTTTTTACTATTACATTAAAGGTGCACTGTCGTCTAACCCTTTATCTTCCTCTTCAGATAAAACTTTTATATCTTGAACAAAAACATTAATCTCTGTAACTTTTAAACCTGTTATATCTGTAACATCTCTTAATACAGCTTTTTGAATATGTGTTGCTACATCAGCAATTTTATATCCATACTCAACAACTACGAAGATTTCAATTACACATTCTTTTTCTCCAATCTCAACTTTAATTCCATGAGTTGGTCTTTTCTTACCTAATATTTTTGAGAATTCGTCTGCAACTCCACCAGCTAATTTATATACACCTTCTACATCTCCAGCAGCTTTAGCAGCTATTGTTTTTACAACATCATCAGCAATTTTTACATTTCCTAATTCTTTCATAAACACCCTCCTAAAATAATTGATATTTTAACATATTTGAATATATTTACACTATTTTGTAAAGTTTTCCTCTAAAAATTTCGTAGAAACTTTTCCCTCTTTATATAATTTATTTTCAAGTACTTCTAGGTGGAAAGGAATTGTTGTATCCACTCCCTCTATTATATACTCTTGTAGAGCTCTCTTCATTCTTTTTATAGCTTCTTCTCTGTTTATATCATGAACTATAAGTTTTCCAATCATTGAATCATAATATGGAGATATTTCATAACCTTGATATGAGTGTGAATCTATTCTAACTCCATTACCTCCAGGAGTGATGTATCTAGTAAGTACACCTGGTGATGGCATAAAGTTACAAGAAGGATCTTCAGCGTTGATTCTACACTCTATAGCGTGACCATATAGCATGATGTCATCTTGCTTTATTGTTAATCTATCCCCTTCAGCTATTTTTATTTGAAGTTTAATTATATCTAAACTTGTTACCATCTCTGTTATTGTGTGTTCAACTTGAACTCTTGTATTCATTTCCATGAAATAGAAGTTATTTTCTTTATCAACTAAAAACTCTATTGTTCCAGCTGAATCATAGTTTATAGCTTGAGCAAGTCTTACTGCTGCTGCTCCCATCTCTTTTCTAACTTTTTCAGGTACAGAATAAGCTGGTGATTCCTCTATTAACTTCTGGTGTCTTCTTTGGATAGAGCAATCTCTCTCTCCTAAGTGAATTACATTTCCGTATTTATCTCCTAAAATTTGAATCTCAACGTGTTTAGGATCTTCAACAAATTTCTCAACATAAACATCTGGATTTCCAAAAGCTGCTCCAGCTTCTGTTTGAGCTGCTACCATGTTTACATCTAACTCAGCATCATTTCTAGCGATTCTCATTCCTTTTCCACCGCCACCAGCAGTAGCTTTTATCATAACAGGGTATCCTATTTTTTCATTGATAACTTTTTTAGCTTCCTCTGTTGTATGAATGATTCCTGTTCCATTAGTTAAAGGAACATTATTCTCGATAGCAGTAGCTCTTGCTGTAGCTTTATCTCCCATTTTTGTAATACATTCAGGTCTTGGCCCTATGAATGTAATTCCATGTTGCTCACAAATTGCAGCAAACTTTACATTTTCAGATAAGAATCCATATCCTGGGTGAATTGCATCTGCACCTGTAGCTTCTGCTGCTGCAATTACGTTAGATATTTTTAAGTAAGAATCTGTACTAGATACTCCACCAATGCATATAGCTTCATCAGCTAATGTTACATGTAAACTATCTTTATCTGCTGTTGAATATACTGCAACAGTAGCTATTCCAAGCTCCTTAGCTGCTCTAATGATTCTAACAGCTATCTCTCCTCTATTTGCAATTAATATTTTTTTAAACATAATATATCCTCCAATTTTTCGAAAGTATCTCTACCTTTTTATTATTTTTTTAATTTTAATATAGCTCTATTATAGTCAACTATATCTCCATCAGCAATATATACTTGTTCTACTTTTCCTGAAACATCTGAAGTTACAATGTTTTTTACACCCATTGCTACTATGTATCCTATTTCATCTCCAATTTTTATTGAAGAACCTAAAGCAACTTTAGAGTCTATAGAGTAAAATCTTCCAATACCTTGAGATAATAACTCAATATACTGACACTCCTCTATTTTAGCCTTTGCTGTAGCAGGTTTTACAACTGATTTCTTTTCTGCTGATTTATAAGGTCTTTTTAAATTAATCTTAAATCCTTCCACTTCATAAGAAATTTCAGTTAAGTTTTCAGATTCTAAAATTCTCATAAGTTCGTCTAACGTAGCTATATCTTTTTTCATTTTTCCTCCGTGCTAATCTATATTTTTATTAATATTTTATCTATACCTAAAAGTCCTACTACTTCATCTATAAAAGCTTTTGACGGCGAAATTTTCACACTACTTGTTACAATTCTACATTTGTCTTTGGAATTCCAATAATTTAACTTCATCGTGCCTTTATGTAAATTTATAATTTCTTTAAGTCTATTAAATTTTTCTCTATCATTGTCTATATCTAATAATATATCACAATGCCCTCTATATAATTCAGAAACATTCTTCATTGAAATAATGTCTCTAGCAACAATTTTTACAGTCTCTTGATCATTAAAATAATCTATCTGGGTAACACCTTTTATAATTATTGGGTTTCCTACAATTAAATGCTCAAAATTCGCTTCATAATCTTTTGGAAAAATAATCCCCATAATATTGCTATAATAACCAGCTAATTTGAAGCTTGCCATTATCTTCCCATCTTTCTTTGTTACTATCTTTTTTACTTCCTCAATTATACCATAGGTTTTAATATGTTGCACTTTTTTTTCCTCTAATATCTCACCTATCTCTATGAGTTGATAGGCTTTTATTAGGTTTCTATAGGCGTCTAATGGGTGCGCAGAGAAGTAGAATCCCATAACTTCTTTTTCTAACTCAATTACTTGCGAAACTTCATATTCTAGTAAATTAGGTAGATTAAATCTATTTAAAATCCCCTTAGCTTCTCCAAAAAGATTCATTTGTTGTATCTCGTCCTCTCTACTAACTCTTTCTGAATAATCTAAAACTTTATCTATTGATTCTAATTTCTGTTTTCTATTTCCAGGAATAGAATCCAGAGCTCCTGAACATATAAGTGAATATAAGACCTTTTTATTTAATCCTTTTTTCTTCATTCTAACAGCAAACTCTTCAAAAGTTTTATATTCTCCATCACTGTTTGTATCCTCTATTAAGTTTTCAACAAATCCCTCTCCAACATTTTTAACTCCTGATATTGAGAATTTTATCTTATTTTTTTCAATAGAAAATCCTTTTGATGGTCTATTTACGTTTGGTAAAATAAGTTCTATATCATGAACCTTGGCATCCTCTATATAATAGGCTATATTCTCAATCTGATCCATACATGACAAAATACCCGTATAAAACTCCAGAGGGTAGTTAGATTTGAAATAAGCGGTCCAGTAAGCTATCAAAGCATAGGCAGCTGAATGGGATTTATTAAATCCATAACCTGCAAACTTATCTATTAAATCAAAAATATAAGCTGACTTCTCTGGAGAATACCCTTTTCCTTTAGCTCTCTCCACAAACATATTTCTATTGTTTTCCATAAGAACAACATCTTTTTTACCCATTGCCCGACGAAGATTATCTGCTTCACCAAGGGTATAGTCTGCCATTATTGCAGCTATTTTCATTACCTGCTCTTGATATAGTATAACTCCGTAAGTCTCCTTTAAAACCTCCTCTAAAGATTCATCAGGATAACTTATCTCTTCATTTCTATTTTTACAATTTATAAAACTTTCAACCATTCCTGATCCTAGCGGACCTGGTCTATAAAGAGCTAATAAAGCTATTATATCTTCAAATCTATCAGGTTTCATTTTTATTATTAGATTTCTAATCCCTCTTGACTCTAATTGGAAAACACCTGATGTATCTCCTTTAGATAACATTTCAAAAGTTTTTTCATTATTTAAAGGTATTTCACTTAGAACATACTCTTTTCCTCTATTCTCTTTAATTATCTTTTGAACTTTCTGTAAAATAGTTAAATTTCTAAGACCTAGAAAATCCATCTTAAGTATTCCTAACTCTTCAACCTCTTTCATCTGATATTGAGTAGAGATAATTTTTTCTCTATTATCCATATACAGAGGTATATTTTCTGTTAAAGGCTCTCCCGTTATTACAACTCCAGCTGCATGAATTGATGCGTGTCTAACAGTATTTTCTAAGCTTTTAGCATAATCTAATACTTCTTGCAGCTCTAAATCATTTATATATAAATTTTTCACTTCTGGAATAAGATTTATAGATTTATCCAGTGTAAAATCAGCTGGTAAAAGTTTAGCTAATTTATCTATTTTTACCAGTGGAATATCCATAACTCTTCCGATATCCCTCACTGCGGCTCTTGCCTTCATCCTACCAAAGGTTATTATCTGAGCAACATGGTCTGCTCCATATTTATCTATTACATAGTTTATAACCTCTTGACGCCTCTCTCCACATATATCTATATCTATATCTGGCATAGATATTCTTTCAGGATTTAAAAATCTTTCAAAAATTAGATTATACTCTAAAGGATCGAGATCCGTTATTCCAAGAGCATAAGAAACTAAACTTCCTGCAGCAGAACCTCTTCCTGGTCCTATTGCAATACCTTGATTTTTAGCATAATTTATAAAATCCCAAACAACAACAAAATATTCTGAATATCCCATCTTTTTTATAACTGAAAATTCATAATCAGCTCTGACTCTATACTCTTCTAGAATATTGCCATTCAGCCTTTTTTCCAATCCAGTTAGAATCAGATGCTCTAAATACTCTTCTATACTCACAAAATTTTCTGGAACCTTATATTTTGGAAATTTAAACTCTCCAAAGATAATCTTTACACTACAACTATCAGCAATTTTATTACTATTATCTAAATAGCCATCTAAATTGTTATTCAGATCTATTACTAACTTTTTTAGATTTTCATCATAATCCTCACCATTATATAATTTCTCTTTAAATACTGATTTTAAATCTCGATTATATTTTAAAGACCAATTCTCTACATCTCTCTTAGTGAAAAGACAACTTTCTAACATCTGCTCTCTACTTTTTAAATATAGTTCTTCTGTCTCAATTTTCATTCTATTTACATCTTGAACTTTAGCACCTGTCTGAATACAAATTAATAAATCTTGTAGTTTATGCTCACCTGAATTTACATAATGTGTATCATTTGTAATTACAACTTCTAATTTATGTTTCTTAGCGTAAGTTAAAAGTTCTAAATTAAGTTCTTTTTGTTCTTTTACTCCATTTCCTTGTATCTCTATATAAAAACCGTCTTTAAATATCTCTTTATATTCAATGATTTTATTATCTATTTCGCTTTCTGTGGCTTTTGATAAAATAAGAGCTGAAATCTCTCCTGCCATGCAAGCAGACAAAGCAATAACCCCTTCACTATGCTCTTTTAAAAATTCTTTTGTTACTCTCGGTCTATAGTAAAATCCTTCTGTATAGGCATAAGATGATATTTTCATAATATTCTTATACCCTTTGTTATTTTTTGCTAAAAGTATTATATGATAACTTTTTCTATCTACTTCTTTTGTATCTACTTTTTCTGCTTTTATACCTTCAGTAACTACGACCTCTTTCTTTTCTCCAATATATGCTTCTATTCCTATTACAGGCTTTATCCCTTTTTTTATTGCTTTCTTATAAAAATCAATAGCACAAAACATATTTCCATGATCTGTTACTGCCATAGATGACATTCCTAGCTCTTTACATCTATCTAGATATTCATCTATTTTTCCTACTCCATCTAGAAGGCTATATTCTGTATGAAGATGTAAATGTGTAAAATTTTTATTCATTTTATGCAGTAACCTCCTATGTTTCAATTTATTTTATTTATTCTTTCTATTTAATACACTTATTATACTCTAAAAACTCTATTTTAGTAAACATAAAAAACCACTAGAATTTAACTAGTGGTTTTTATTAATTTTAATGTTTATATAGAATTTTCCAATATCTTTTGGTTCTAAATTTAACCTCTATTTTTTCTTTTTTTATTCCTATATTTCTTGAATGTTTATAACCTCATAGTCATTTTCACTTAGAACTTTAATTATAGATTCTTCTGAAATATTTCCACTTATAATAGCAGATTTATCAGCTAAATCTACCTGAACAGACTCAACATTTGGAATACTTTCTAAAGCTACCTTTACATGATTTACACATTTCACACAACTCATACCTTTTATAAAAACCTTTCTTTTCATACCCATCACTCCTTTTTGTTTTTCATCAGGTTTAAATCTTTTTAATCTTAAAGCATTAGTAACAACAGATACAGAACTAATACTCATAGCTCCACCTGCAATCATTGGACTTAAAAGAGGTCCTCCAAACAGGTGTAGTACTCCCATTGCTACTGGTATTCCTAAAATATTATATCCAAAAGCCCAGAATAAATTTTGTTTTATATTTTTAATTGTTTCTCTACTTAATTTAATTGCTGTAGGAACATCCATTAAATCACTTCTCATCAATACTATATCTGCTGATTCAATTGCTACATCTGTACCTGATCCAATTGCTATTCCAACATCAGCTTGAGCTAAAGCTGGGGAATCATTTATTCCATCTCCAACCATAGCAACTTTTTTTCCTTCTTCTTGTAATTTTTTTACCTCTAAAGCTTTATCCTTTGGCAAAACTTCAGAAAGTACTCTATCAATTCCTACTTGCAAAGCTATAGCCTTAGCCGTTTCTTTATTATCTCCTGTTATCATAACTACTTCTATTCCCATTTTATGTAAAATTTCTATAGCTTTTTTAGAATTTTTTTTTACTGTATCAGCTACTGCTATTATTCCTGCTATTTTTCCATCTATTGAAATAAACATAGGTGTCTTTCCTTCTGTTGCCAAGGTATTAGATCTTATCTCAATACTTTTTAATTCAATATTATTTTTATCCATTAATTTTTTATTTCCTAAAATAATCTCTTTACCTTCTATTTGGACTTTTATTCCATATCCAGGAATAGCTATAAATGCATCTACTTTTTTCAAAATCATATTTCTCTTATTAGCTTCTTCAACAATAGCTTCACCTAATGGATGCTCAGATCCCTTTTCAGCACTTGCTGCAATTATTAATAATTCTTCTGATGTTATTGTATCTTCAACTAAGATATCTGTAACTTTAGGTTTACCTTCTGTAATTGTCCCAGTTTTATCAAATATAATTGTTTGAACTTTATGAGCAGACTCTAAGGCTACTCCACTCTTTATTAACACTCCATATTCAGCACCCTTTCCTGTTCCTATCATAATAGCTGTTGGTGTAGCTAATCCTAGTGCACAAGGACATGCAATTACTAAAACTGAAATGAAGATTGTAAGTGCAAACTCAACATCTTTTGTAGCTATATACCATCCTATTCCTGATAGTATAGCTAATATTATTACTACAGGGACAAAATATCCTGAAATTATATCAGCTAACTTTGCGATAGGAGCTTTAGACCCTTGAGCATCTTCAACAAGTTTTATAATTTGAGCTAAAGCAGTATCTTTACCTACTTTTGTTGCCCTATATTTTACAGACCCGTTTTTATTTATACTTGCACCTATGATTTGAGATTCTACTGTTTTCTCCACAGGAATGCTCTCTCCTGTTAACATTGATTCATCTACAGAAGTATTTCCTTCTATCACTACTCCATCAACAGGGATTTTATCACCTGGTTTTACAATGATAATATCTCCTACTTTTACAGCCTCTAAAGAAATGATTACCTCTTTCCCTTCCACTTCTATTCTAGCCGTTTTTGGCGCTAATCCCATAAGTTTTTTTATGGCTTCAGATGTTTTTCCTTTACTAACTGATTCTAAATATTTTCCTAATGTTATCAATAAAAGAATTGTTGCTGCTGATTCGAAGTATAATTTATTTGCATACATTGAATCTCCTTGAAATATTTTTATAACAGCAAATACTCCGTATATATAAGCAGCTGATGTCCCTATTGATATTAGAGAATCCATATTTGGATTTCTTTTTAAAAGAGTTTTTATTCCAACCTTAAAAAATTTATAACCAATAAGCATAACAGGTGTAGTTAAAATTAATTGTGAAATTGCAAAGGTTTTTGGACTATTTTCTGGTGATATGAAATCAGGTAAAGAATATCCAATCATGTGTCCCATTGATATTATTAAAAGAGGTATTGTAAATATCAGTGATACAACAAATCTATTCCATAACTCTTTTCTATCACTTTCTTTTGAGTCTTCACCTACATTTTCAGCTAACTCCTCTTGAACAGTAGCTTTATACCCAGCATTTTCAACTGCTTTTGATATATCTTGAATTGATATCTTTTTTTCATCAAATTTTATGAACAGTTTTTCTGATGCTAAATTTACATTGGATTCTATTACTCCTTCTAGTTTTCTTGTTGCCTTTTCAACATGACCAGAGCAAGAAGAACAAGTCATTCCTTCTATCTTGAATATTTTTTCATTCATAACTTCCTCCTATTTCATTACTTTATTTAAAATATCTATAACCTCGCCTATTTTTTGATCCACATCTTCTTTATTAAAAGCTGTTTTTACACATTTTTCCATATGTTGCTGCATTATTAATCTATTGGCTTTTCTGAGTAGAGCCTCTGCTGCTAAAATTTGATTAACTACATCCAGGCAATATCTCCCATCATCAATCATTTTTAAAGTTGCATCTATTTGACCACGACTTGTTTTTAACATTAATACAGCTTTTTCTTTTTCAGTTTTCATATATTTGACCTCCAATTTCATTCTCATAAGTATATATTAACAGGCTTTTTTTATTAAGTCAACCCCCCCTGTATGGGGTGGGTTATTTTAAAGGAGTTAGACATCTCTATTCTCCTCATAATTTCAGGGTTGCATTCTATTAAAAAAAATAATTTTTTTTATTTTTACTATTCTATAATAATTTTTTAGCATAAAAAAAGGAGAGATTTCTCTCTCCTTTTATAAATTAGTTATTATACTAATTCGATTATAGCCATCTCTGCAGAGTCACCTTTTCTTACACTAGTTTTGATTATTCTAGTATATCCACCGTTTCTCTCAGTATATTTTGGAGCTAATTCTCCAAATAATTTAGCTACTACTTCATCACTTCTTAAGAAAGCAAAAGCTTGTCTTCTAGAAGCTAAAGTATTTTTCTTTCCTAAAGTAACCATTCTATCAGCAAACTTTCTTAACTCTTTTGCTCTTGTTACAGTAGTTTCAATTCTCTCATGAGTAAGAAGAGATATTGTTAAGTTCATTAACATAGCCATTCTGTGCTCAGATCTTCTTCCTAATTTTCTATATGATTTATTATGATTCATTGATTTAGCTATCCTCCTTCATTTATGAATTAAAATTTTACTCTTCTGAGTTATTAAGAGCTAAGTCGTAACCTAATTCTTTCATTTTCTCAAGAATTTCATCATATGACTTTTTACCAAGGTTTTTAATTTTCATTAAATCGTTAGCAGACATCTTAGCAAGCTGACCAATAGTATCTATTGCAGCTTTTTTAAGACAGTTATATGATCTTACAGTTAAATCTAATTCTTCTATTTTTACATCTTCGTTATCTTTATCTAGTTTAGATTCTGAATTTTCTGATATATCATCAATTTCATCATCTCTTAAATTTTCTAACTTGTTACCTATTTCTAATAATGGATTTAAGTGGTAAGTTAGTAATTCTACTGCGTAAGATAATGCGTCGTGTACTTCTACACTTCCATTAGTCTCAACATCTAAAATTAATTTGTCAAAGTCAGTCATTCTTCCAACCATTGTATCTTGAACTGAGTAAGAAACCTTTTTGATTGGTGTATAGATAGCATCGATAGCCATAAAGTCTACAGCCCATCCTTTTTTATCTATATCTTCAGAAACAACAAATCCTTCTCCTGTTCCAACTATAAACTCAATATTAACTTCTCTGTCAGTTGTTACTGTACAGATAAGTTGGTCTGGGTTTACAATTTCAAGTCCAGCATCTGGTATTATATCTGAAGCCTTAACTTCTCTTGGTCCTTTTACACAAAGAGTCATAGTTCTCTCTCCGTGCTCTTCAGTTTTGATAACAATCTCTTTAACATTTAAGATTATTTCAGTAACTGCCTCTTTTACACCTTCCATTACAGAAAATTCACTTAATACACCGTCTATTCTGATCCCTTTTATTGCAGCACCAGGAATAGATGAAAGTAGAACTCTTCTAAGTGCGTTTCCAACTGTATGTCCATAACCTCTATACAAAGGTTCTATAACATACTGAGTGTGAAACTTAGTAGAAACTACTGGTGTAATATTAAAACTTTTTGCATGTTTTTCTATTTTTAACATCTAATCAACTCCTGTATGTGTTAGGATTATTATCTAGAATAGAACTCAACTATTAGAGCTTCATTTAAATTGAAGTCTAAATCATCTTTCGATGGATTTTGAACAACTGTTCCAGCAAAAGCTGCTTTGTCTAATGATAACCAAGCTGGTACTGTAGATTCCTCTACTGCCATTTTGATTAAATCAATGTTCTTTGAGTTTTCTATTACTGATACAACATCTCCAGCTTTAACTCTGTAAGAAGCTATGTTTACTCTTCTTCCATTTACTGCAACGTGTCCGTGAGAAACAACTTGTCTAGCTTGTCTTCTTGTTTTTGCGAATCCAAGTCTGTAAACTACGTTCTCAAGTCTTCTTTCAAGGTATTGGATTAGGTTAAGACCTGTTACTCCGTCCTTTCTTGTTGCTTCCTCATAAAGCTTTCTGAATTGCTTTTCCATTACGTTATATATGAATTTTACTTTTTGTTTTTCTCTTAATTGTATTGCGTACTCTGTAGGTTTTTGGTTAGCATTTGGTCTTGGTCCTCTGTTTGAAGTTTTATTTACTCCTAAAACCATTGGTTCGATTCCAAGCGCTCTACATTTCTTTAATACAGGCTGTCTATTTCTTGCCATTTTTCGATTAATCCTCCTTTATTGATTTATAACTTCTATAATTCGCGACTCCCGAGGGAGTTCAATTACACTCTTCTTCTTTTTGGTGGTCTGCAACCATTGTGTGGAACTGGAGTAACATCAGTAATCTTAGTTACTTCAAGTCCTGCTGCTTGTAAAGATCTGATACAAGCTTCTCTTCCTGATCCTGGACCTTTTACTTTAACCTCTAATTTTTTCATTCCATTTTCCATAGCTATGTGCGCTGCTTGTTCAGCTGCGATTTGAGCCGCAAATGGAGTTCCTTTTTTAGTTCCTTTAAATCCAGAAGTTCCTCCTGATTTCCAGATGATAACTTTTCCTTCTGTATCAGTTATAGCAACTATTGTGTTGTTAAAGTTTGAATGTATGTGAGCTATTCCTACTGGAATATTTTTTACTTTCTTTTTGATTTTAGCCACTTTTTTCTTAGCCAATTTAAGTACCTCCTTACTTAGTTATTCACTAATTATCTTTTGATAGGTTTCTTAGGACCTTTTCTTGTTCTTGCGTTTGTCTTAGATTTCTGTCCTCTTACAGGTAAGTTCATTTTGTGTCTTAACCCTCTGTAGCACTTGATTTCCATTAATCTCTTAATAGCAAGTCTGATGTCTTTTCTAAGATCTCCTTCAACTTTAACCCCTTCTATGATAGCTCTGATCTTGTTGATTTCTTCCTCAGTAAGATCCTTAACTCTCGTGTCGAAGTTAACTCCAGCTTCAGTTAATACTCTTTGTGAAGTTGGTTTTCCAATTCCATAAATATAAGTTAGTGATATCTCTACTCTTTTGTTTCTTGGGATATCTACTCCTGCAATTCTAGCCAATTTTACTCCTCCTCTTTCAAAAATTTTTTTAATTAGTAAGCTGGCGACCTACTAATTGAGTCTATGTTGTTGGTATAATAACCAACTTGACTTTCATCGATATGCCTGCCAAACAGTAGCGGCCCTACGGCTCTAACATATCTTTACAATGCTTCTAATTTTTTTAAATTAATCAAAAACACTAGGGACAATTTACATTGTCGGTACTGCCTTTTGTTACCTGTGCCTACAAAATTACCCTTGAACTTGTTTGTGCTTAGGAGTTACGCAGATTACTCTGATTTTCCCATGTCTTTTGATAACTTTGCATTTGTCACAGATTGGTTTGATTGATGCTCTTACTTTCATTTGTTTCTCTCCTCTGTGAAAATTATTTTTTTCTGTATACTATTCTTCCCTTATTTAAATCATAAGGTGAGATTTGTACCGTTACTCCGTCTCCTGGTAAGATCTTAATATAGTTCATTCTCATTTTTCCTGAGATATGTCCTAATATTGTGTGACCATTTTCCAATTGCACTTTAAAAGTGGCATTTGGTAAGGCTTCCAATATTATACCTTCCAGCTCAATAACATCCTTTTTTGACATTATATACCTCCTATAAACAGGATTACAGATTATAATATCATAATAGACATAAAATGTCTAGTAATATTTGGGCTTTTCCCATTACTTTTCTATTATTTTTATTACCACAATAATCCTTAATTTTAAATTATATTAATCTAATTTACTAAGAATCTCAGCTTTACCATTAATTATAGCAATCGAGTGTTCGCAGTGAGCAGATCTTTTTCCATCTAGTGTAACTACTGTCCATCCATCATTTAGATGCCCAACTTTATATGTTCCCATATTTATCATTGGTTCAATAGCTAATACCATTCCATTTTCTATTTTTATTCCTCTACCTTTTCTACCAAAATTAGCAACACAAGGCTCTTCATGCATAGCTTTTCCTACTCCATGCCCTGCATAATCTCTAACTACATTAAAGTTATTCTCTTCAACATATTTTTGAATAGCATTCCCAAGGTCACCAAGTCTTGTTCCTTCCACTGCCATTTCAATACCTATTCTAAGTGCTTCCTCAGCAACATCTATAAGTCTTTGTGATTCTTCATCTATCTTTCCAACTGGGAAAGTTTTTGCAGCATCTCCAAAATAACCATTAAGATTAGTAACTATATCAACACTAACTATATCTCCCTCTTGAAGGATTTTGTCAGCTCTTGGTATTCCATGGACAACTTGCTCATTTACAGAGACACATGATCCTGCTGGAAATGGATTTATTGGTCCTCCAACCCCTATTGTAGCTGGGATTGCTCCTTGACTTCTGATATATTCCTCAATTATGTTATTAAGTTCAAGTGTTGATACACCTGGTTTAATATGAGGTGGTAATATTTCCGCATATATTCTAGCTATTATTTGATTAGCTTTTTTTATCTCTTTTATCTCTTCTAAAGTTTTAAGTTGTACCATTTACTACCTTCCTTCCTATCCTAAAATTTCAAATATTTCCGCAGTTACTTGTGATAATTCTTGTGTTCCATCAATCTCTGCAAGCACACCTTTACCTTTGTAATAATCAAATAATGGAGCTGTTTGCTCATGGTATGCTGATAATCTTTTGCTTACAGTCTCTATAGTATCATCTTTTCTGTGAACAAGTTCTGTTCCACAGTAATCGCAAATTCCATCTTTTTTAGGCTTCATAGTTTCTATATGAAATGATGCTCCACATGAAGGGCATACTCTTCTTCCTACTACTCTTCCTGCAATTATTGAATCTGGTACATTTAAAGATATAACTTTATCTAAAGTAATTCCAATCTCTTTCATGATAACTTCTAAAGCTTCTGCTTGCGGTAATGTTCTTGGGAATCCATCTAATATGAACCCTTTTTTACAATCCTCTTCCATTATTCTATCTTTAATAATTCCGATAATTGTTGAATCTGGAACTAACTTCCCTTCATCCATAAATTTTTTAGCTTCTAATCCCATAGCTGTTCCAGCTTTTATAGCTGCTCTTAAGATATCTCCTGTAGAGATTTGAGGAATTCCATATCTATCCATAATTGGTTTAGCTTGAGTTCCTTTTCCAGCACCTGGTGCTCCAAATAACATAATATTCATTTTTTACTCTCCTCTTTATCTAAATTTTATTTAATTATTATTTTATTGTTTTAATATATTCTTATACTTTTCAATATATTCTCAATATATTTTGGTATAACTTATTTTTTACACTCAATATTAATTATACTATATTCACATAAAAAAATAAAGGAAGGTTTATACTTTTATATACTTCCAACTACCTTTATTAAAAACATAATAGTTTGCAACACATCTAAAAGAAAGATCAAAGAACATTACAACCCATGCTGCAGATAATCCAAAATTCATTTTATAAAGTAAAAAATACGTTAAAGGAATTCTTATTAAATACATTCCTAGGGAAGTTGTAACAAGGACTGCAGTTGTTGCTCCAGCTCCTCTTAAAGACCCCGAAAGTACCATAGATGCCGCAAGAAATGGTTGGCATATAGATACAATTTTTAAAGCTGTTGAGGCTAGTGGCTGAATCTCAGTATTATCTGTAAATACCCTTATTATAAAGGTTGGAAATATAAAGAAAAGAAGACCAAAAATAGTCATTACTATCATTGATAATACAGTACATATCTCAGCATATTTTTTTGCTCTTTCTGGATCATTTCTTCCAAGTTGCTGCCCTACAAGTGAAGTTGATGCAACTGCAAATCCAGTTCCTAGATTGAAAGAAAATGATTCTGCTGTAAGAGCTATCTTATGAGCTGCATAAGGTAAGGTTCCCAATCTTATTACTAGCATTTCAAATACAATCATTCCTAGTCTAAATAAACCTTGCTCACACATAGTTGGAATTCCTATCTTTAGTATTCTTCTTGCTATTACATGATTATATTTAAAATTATAATAAGGTAATGTTACCCAAAAATTCTTCTTTTTAAATATAAGGTAACAATAGATTAACATGACCATTAATCTTGATATTGTAGTTGCAAGAGCTGCTCCAAAAACTCCCCATTTAAATACAAAAATAAATAGTGCATTTAAAATTATATTACTTACAACACTAAATATATTGGTATACATTGGTACTTTAGCAGATCCTACAGCTCTATATAATGCTGCAAAAATGATATCTAAAGCTAGAAAAGGTATCCCTATTATAGAGGTTATATAATAACTTTTAATAATTGTTAAGTCTACATCACCACTTACTAATTTTAAAATTCCATCAGAAAAAACTAGCATAATTAGCGTCATAAGAATTGCTATTGGCAATGTTATTAAAAGAGTTTGTGCTGCTGTTTTTCTTCCCTCTTTTTTATCTCCTGTTCCAAATGAACGTGACATAATAGCAGTGGTCCCTGTGGCTAGAGCAAAATATATAGTTGTCACAAATAAAATAGGTATATTTCCTATTCCCACAGCATTTATAGCTTCAGGTCCTATTCTTCCTACCATTACCATATCTGAAAACCCAAGTAAAGTTTGGACAAACATATCGGCAATCGTCGGCAGGGCAATTAAAAAAACTGGTTTAAAAAATTCTTTATTCTCTTGATAAATTCTTTTTATATTCACTTTTTCCCTCTCGTTTTTGATTTCATATTTTATTTTATTCAATATTACTTATACATTATTTTATAAGTAATTTCAAATAAAAAAAAGGGAACCTAGATTCCCAATCTTTTTAATATCATTAAATAAATCCTTTATACTCTTTTACAACCATATGAGAATCTATCTGTTGAATAGTATCTATTGCAACCCCTACAACGATTATCATCCCTGTTCCACCAAAGAAATGAGGCAATCCTAAGGCACCAAATATTAAGTTAGGTAATATACAGATTATTGCAAGGAAGATTGCTCCTCCCCAAGTAATTCTTGTAACTACTCCTTCTAAATATTCTGCTGTGTCTTCACCAGGTCTTATTCCAGGTATTGTTCCTCCACCTTGCTTTAAGTTATCTGCTACCTTATCAGGATCAAATACTATTGCAGTGTAGAAAAACGAGAAGAAAATAATTATTATAGCATACATAATCATATAAACTGGATGAGTTTGTTGAAATACTCTACCTAATAATACCTTTATCTCCATATTTGAAGGTAAAGAATTTACAGCTAACTGAGGGATCATCATAACCACAGATGCAAAAATAACAGGCATTACACCTGCTGTGTTCAACTTAAGTGGTATATATGAATTCTCTCCCATTCCAATTTTTCCACCGAATCCTTTTCCAACATAGTGAACAGGTATCTTTCTTTGTCCTAATTGGAAAAGAACGATAGTTGTAGTTACTGCAATAGCAGCAAGAGCTACAATAAGTAATAGAGGAACTAAGAACTTAGAACCTTTCATGCTTTGAACTGTCTGAACTATATCAGCAGGAATTCTAGAAATTACATTTAAAAATATTAAAAGAGATACTCCATTTCCTAACCCTTTAAGAGAGATTTGCTCCCCTACCCACATAAGGAAAACAGTACCAGCTGTCAATGTCGTTATCGTAGTTAAGAAGAACATTGGTCCAGGAGTTAGAACTAAACCAGACGATTGTAACCATGTACAAACTCCAATTCCTTGAAGTATTGCGATTCCAATTGTCGTATATCTTGTCCATTGAGTAAGCTTATTTCTAGAGCCTTCTCCCTCTTTTCTCATCTCTTCTAGTTTTGGAATTATTGATCCTAACAAACTAAATACGATAGACGCATTGATATATGGTACTATACCTAATGCAAATATTGAAACTCTACTGAAAGCCCCACCAGAGAACATATTAATATAACCTAATATGTCGCTCTGTTGAGTCATTACAGCAAGTCTATCAATGTCTATACCTGGAGCCGGGATATGAGTCCCGATTCTAGCTACTAAGAACATCAATAATGTGAATATTATTCTCTCTCTAAGTTCTGGAATTTTAGATATATTCTTTAACTTACTTATACCAGTATCGATTAAAGCCAAAATACCTTCACCTCACTTACGAGATTTTTAATACTATTTGTTGTTTCCAGCTACATCTGCGAATGTTTTAACTTCTAAAATTTCTACTACTCCACCTTTAGCTTCTATTGCAGTTTTAGCTGCGTCAGAAACTTTGTGTGCTTTAACAGAGATTTTTTTGTCTAAAGAACCGTTAGCTAAAACTTTGATTCCGTCAAGTAATTTCTTAACGTATCCAGCTGCCATTAGTAACTCAGGAGTTACTTCAGTTCCATCCTCGAATCTGCTTAAAACATCTAAATTAACTATTGCATACTCTTTTTTGAATCTTGCGTTAGAGAATCCTCTCTTAGGCACTCTTCTATATAGAGGCATTTGTCCACCTTCGAAGTATTGCTTTACTCCTCCACCAGATCTTGAATTTTGTCCGTTACTTCCCTTACCAGCTGTCTTTCCAAGACCAGAAGATTCTCCTCTTCCAACTCTCTTTCTAGCTTTCTTAGGTACAGAAGGTTTTAATTCGTTTAATTTCATTAACTATTGCACCTCCACTACTTTTAATAAGTAAGATACTAGAGCAATCTTTCCTTTTAATTCAGGAGTTACAGTATGCTCTGCGACATCGTTTACTTTGTTTAGCCCTAATGACTTAAGAGTAGCGATGTGGTTAGGTTTTCTTCCAATCATGCTCTTAATAAGCTCAATTCTAACCTTTGACATATACGTTTACCTCCTAGCTTAAAATATCCTTAACTTCTTTTCCTCTTAAAGTTGCTACTGCTTGCGCATTTCTAAGAGTTCTTAAACCTTCAATTGTAGCTCTAGCAACGTTATGTTTGTTTCTAGATCCTTTAATTTTTGTTAAGATGTTATGAACTCCAACTAACTCTAATATTTCTCTTGCTGCAGAACCAGCGATTACTCCAGTTCCCTCATATGCAGGTGCCATCCATACAGATGTAGCTCCCCACTTACCAACTATCTCATGTGGAATAGTTGTTCCTTTTAATGAACAATCTACTACATTCTTCTTTGCAGAAGCGATAGCTTTCTTTATTGCATCTGGAACACCATTAGCTTTTCCTAATCCTAGGCCAATTTTCCCATTTGCGTCTCCTACTGCTGCTAAAACTGAGAAAGATATTGTTCTTCCTCCTTTAGTTGTTTTAGAAACTCTAGAAATTTTTATTAATTTTTCTTGAAATTGGTCATCTTCTTTATTAACAAACTTTGACAAGTTAAATCCTCCTCTCTTACAAGAATTAGAACTTAAGTCCTGCTTCTCTTGCAGCTTCTGCTAGAGCAGCTACTCTTCCTGTATATTTATATCCAGCTCTGTCAAATACAACAGATACTATATTCTTAGCTGTTGCTCTTTCAGCAACTAACTTTCCTACAAGCTTAGCAGAATCAATGTTTCCACCATGCTTTACATTCCCTTTTAACTCCTTATCAATTGTAGATGCAGATACTAAAGTAACTGCATTTACGTCATCGATTAATTGAGCAAAGATATTGTTGTTTGATTTATATACAGCAAGTCTTGGTCTTTCTGCTGTACCAGATATTTTAGCTCTGATAGCAATATGCTTTACCTTTCTAACTGCTTGTCTGTCGACTTTCTTAAACAACTTCCTTACCTCCTTTTGGCTAAGCTACCTTAAGATTTTTTACCTTCTTTTCTTCTAACAACTTCATCAGAGTATTTAACTCCTTTTCCTTTATAAGGTTCAGGCGGTCTCTTTGCTCTGATTTCTGCAGCGATTTGTCCGATTACATCTTTCTCGATTCCCTCGATATGAATAGTCGTGTTCTTCTCTACAGTCATTGTTACACCATCAACTGCATCTATAATAACTGGGTGAGAGAAACCTAAAGCCATATCTAACCCTTTATTTTTTTCAGTTGCTCTATATCCAACTCCAACTAATGTTAAAGTCTTTTTGAAACCTGCAGAAACTCCAATAACCATGTTATTGATTAAAGCTCTTGTAGTTCCGTGTATTGCTCTTGTTGCTGGAAGATCGTTAGGTCTTTCAACAACAACATTGTTGTTCTCTAATTTGATTGTTATATCAGATGAGAACTCTTTAGTTAGAGTACCTTTTGGCCCTTTTACAGTAACAACATTTCCGTTAACTGTAATTTCGACACCAGCAGGCACATTAATTAACTTATTTCCTACTCTTGACATTAATGAACACCTCCCAAGTATCTACTACCAAACAAATGCTAGTATTTCTCCACCTATATTTTCTTTTCTAGCTACTTTATCAGTAACTATTCCTCTTGAAGTAGAAACTATTGCAATTCCTAATCCAGATAAAACTCTTGGCATATCTTCTACTGAAGAATATACTCTTCTACCTGGAGTAGAGATTCTTTTAATTCCTTTTATAACTCTTTCTTTACCAACATATTTTAAATATACTCTTATATTTTTTTTGTTACCATCAGTTATAACTTTAAAGTTAGAAATAAATCCTTCTTCTTTAAGTATTTCTGCTAATTTCTCTTTTAAGTTAGAGTGTGGCATATCTACTTTTTCATGCATAACCGCATTTGCATTTCTGATTCTTGTTAACATATCAGCAATTGGATCTGTTAAAAACATTACGACAATCCTCCTTTACTTGAAATTACCAAGATGACTTCTTAACACCAGGTACTAATCCTGCCCCTGCTAATTGTCTAAACTTTACTCTAGAGATTCCAAATTCTCTCATGAATCCTCTTGGTCTTCCATCTATTTGACATCTATTTTTTTGTCTTGATGAAGATGAGTTTTTTGGAAGTTTGTTTAATTCAACCATAGCTTCCATGTCACCTTCAGCAACTCTCACTTTTAATTCTGCTCTTTTTACAGCGTACTTTTCGCAAAGTGCATCTCTTTTAGCATCTCTTGCGATCATTGATTTTTTTGCCATTTATTAACTACCCTCCTCACTATTACTTTTTGAAAGGCATTCCAAACGCCTTAAGTAAAGCTCTTCCTTCTTCATCTGTTTTAGCCGAAGATACTATAGTTATTGACATTCCAAACATTTTATCAACTTTATCAATTTCAATTTCAGGGAAAACTAATTGATCTCTTAATCCTAAAGAGTAGTTTCCTCTTCCGTCAAATGCATTAGCTGATACTCCTTCAAAGTCTCTAACTCTTGGAAGAACAACATTTACTAATCTATCTAAGAAATCGTACATTCTCTCTTTTCTTAGAGTAACTTTAGCTCCAATTGGCATCCCTTCTCTTAATTTAAATCCAGCTTCCGATTTCTTAGCCTTTTTTATAACTGGCTTTTGTCCTGTAATGATAGTTAAATCACTAGCAGCAGCGTCGATTATTTTAACGTTTTGAGTTGCTTCTCCAACTCCCATGTTTACTATAATCTTCTCTAACTTTGGACATTCCATTATGTTCTTAATATTTAACTCTTTTGTTAAATTTTGAACTACTGTATCATTATATAATTTATGATATCTAGAAACGTATTTTTCAGACACTTACGTTATCCTCCTTTCTTATAAAGATTCTCCAGATACTTTAGAGTATCTTTCTTTTTTTCCATCCACAAATCTGTATCCAACTCTTGTTGGTTTACCTGCTTTCTCATCAAATAGCATAACTTTTGAAGAGAATAAAGCAGCTGGCTTAGTAACAACTCCGCCTTGTGGGTTCTGTGCATTAGGTTTCATATGCTTAGTTACCATATTGATTCCTTCTACAACTACCTTTCCTTTGTTAGGGAACACTTTTACAACTTTCCCTGTTTTTCCTTTATCTTTTCCAGATATTACGAAAACTGTATCTCCAGTTTTCACGTGTAATGATACTGGAACGAACTTTACCTTAGGTTTAGCCACGATATTTAGCCTCCTCTTTTATATTACTTCAGGAGCAAGAGATACTATTTTCATGAAGTCTTTAGCTCTTAATTCTCTAGCTACAGGCCCAAATATTCTTGTTGCTCTTGGCTCATTATTATTATTTATAACTACAGCTGCGTTATCATCAAATTTGATATAAGAACCATCTTCTCTTCTTAATTCTTTTCTTGTTCTAACTATAACAGCTTTTACAACGTCACCTTTTTTAACGTTACCTGTTGGAATTGCCTCCTTAACAGATGCTACAACTATGTCACCAATTCTTCCGAATCTTCTTCTTGATCCTCCAAGAACTCTTATTACCATAAGTTTTTTTGCTCCAGAGTTATCAGCAACATTAAGGATAGTTTGTTGTTGTACCATTAAAATATCCTCCTCTCAATCTAAAATTGAAATTAATATTGTTATTTAGTTTTTTCTAATACCTCAACTAGTCTCCAATTTTTATCTTTCGATAATGGTCTAGTTTCCATGATTCTCACTTTATCTCCAGTTTGAGCTACGTTGTTCTCATCGTGAGCTTTAAACTTTATTGTTTTTTTAACTCTCTTTTTATAAATTGGATGTAAAACCATAGTTTCAATTGCAACTACGATAGTCTTCTCCATTTTATCTGAAACAACGATTCCTTCTCTTACTTTTCTTTCGTTTCTCAAGACTCCAACCTCCTCTTTCTGTATGAGATTATCTTTCATTTAGAATTGTATTAATTCTAGCTATCTCTCTTCTAACTTCTCTAATTTTAGCAGTGTTAGTTAATTGACCTAATGAAAGTTGGAACTTTAAGTTGAATAACTCTTCTTTAAGTTCTTTGCACTTAACTACTAGATCTTCACTTGATATCTCTCTTATTTCTCTAGCTCTCATTAGTTTTCACCACCATTCTCTCTCTTTACTATTTTACAATTAATTGGAAGCTTCATTGTAGCTTTTCTTAAAGCTGCTTTAGCTTTTTCCTCTGTAACACCTTTTACTTCAAAAAGTATTCTTCCAGGTTTAACTACAGCTACCCAACCTTCAACGTTTCCTTTACCTTTACCCATTCTAACTCCGATAGGTCTTTTAGTAATTGGCTTATCTGGGAATATTCTAATGAAAATCTTACCTTCTCTTTTGAATGTTCTGTTGATAGCAATTCTACAAGATTCTATCTGTCTGTTAGTGATCCAAGATGGCTCTAAAGCTTGTAATCCGAAATCTCCGAAAGCTACGAAATTACCTCTTTGAGCTGTACCTTTTAATCTACCTCTAAACATTTTTTTATGTTTTGTTCTTTTTGGCATTAACATGACTAAGCTTCCCCTCCTTCTTTTTTAGTTGGAAGTACTTCACCATGGAATACCCATACTTTAATTCCAAGTGCTCCATATGTAGTATGAGCTGTTGCTGTTGCATAATCGATATCTGCTCTTAATGTATGTAAAGGAACTTTTCCTTCAACCATCCATTCTGCTCTAGCGATCTCAGCACCATTTAATCTTCCAGAAACCATAACTTTGATTCCTTTAGCTCCAGATTTCATAGCTCTGTTTACTGCTTGAGTCATAGCTTTTTTGAAAGCTATTCTCTTTTCTATTGAAGTAGCGATATTTTCAGCTACTAGAACTGCATCTTTGTTAAATTCTTTAACTTCTTGAACTTTAACAGTAATTTTCTTACCAGTTAACGCTTCTAATTTAACTCTTAAGTTCTCTATTTCAGTACCTTTTCTTCCAATGATGATTCCCGCTTTTGCAGTGTATATGATTACAACTACATTTGTAGGAGAAGTTCTTTCAATCTTAGTTTTAGAAATACCTGCATGGAAGTACATTTTCTTAACAAGATCTCTGATCTTAACATCTTCGTGGAAGTACTTAGCGTATTCCTTTTTATCTGCATACCAGTTAGAATCCCAAGTTCTTGTAATTCCAAGTCTTAGTCCTCTAGGGTCTACTTTTTGTCCCACAATCTTACCTCCTCAAAAACTACTTTTCTGATACTGCTATTACGATATGTGCAGTAGGTTTTCTGATTATATCAGCTCTTCCCATTGCTCTAGGACTTACTCTCTTAAGATCAGGTCCTTCATTTATCATAATAGTTGACACTACTAATTTCTCTTCGTTCATTTTAAAGTTATTTGTAGCATTTGCAATCGCTGATGCTAAAGTCTTCTTAATGAATCCAGCTGCTTTTTTATTTGTAAATTCTAGAATATCTAATGCTTCTAATGCAGATTTACCTCTCACTAAGTCTGCTACTAGTCTAGCTTTTCTTGGAGATAATCTCACGAATCTAGTTATTGCTCTAGCTTCCACTAGTCCAACCTCCTTTATAAGTTATAAATTATATTTATAAGTTACTATTTCTTTTTCTTCTTCTTATCTACACCGTGTCCGTAATAAGTTCTAGTAGGAGCAAACTCTCCAAGCTTGTGTCCAACCATGTGCTCTGTTACATGTACTGGTATATGTTTTTTCCCGTTATATACTCCAAATGTTAATCCAATGAAGTTAGGGAATATAGTTGATCTTCTTGACCAAGTTTTGATTACCGCTTTTAAGTTTTCAGTTGATACTGCTACTTCAACTTTCTTCATTAAGTGGTGATCGCAAAAAGGTCCTTTTTTAAGTGATCTTGCCATTTACCTTTTAGCCTCCTCTTTTCGAAAATTACTTCTCGTTTCTTCTTCTTACGATAAACTTATCTGTAGTTTTCTTTCCTCTTGTTTTAACACCCATAGTAGGTTTCCCCCATGGTGTTAAAGGAGCTTTTCTTCCAACTGGAGTTCTACCTTCTCCTCCCCCGTGTGGGTGATCACATGGGTTCATTACAGATCCTCTAACATGAGGTCTTCTTCCCATGTTTCTAGCTCTTCCTGCTTTTCCGATAACTACTAAGTTGTGCTCAGAGTTTCCTACTTCACCGATAGTTGCCATACACTCACCGTGTATTAATCTTAATTCACCTGATGGTAACTCAACGTGACAGTAAGTTCCTTCTTTCGCAACTAATCTTGCTGCAGTTCCAGCTGATCTTACTAACTGACCACCTTTCGCTATTTGTAGCTCGATGTTGTGAATTTTTGTACCTACTGGCATATCTTTTAACTTAAGCGCGTTTCCGATTTTGATCTCAGCATTTGCTCCAGCCATTACCATAGTTCCTTTTTCTAACCCTTTAGGTGCTAATATATATCTCTTTTCTCCATCTACATAGAATAAAAGTGCAATGTTAGCTGATCTATTTGGATCGTACTCGATTGTAGCAACTCTTGCTGGTACATCAAGTTTGTTTCTTTTAAAGTCGATTATTCTGTAAAGTCTTTTGTGACCTTTTTGTCTGTTTCTTCCTGTTCTGTGCCCATAGTTATCTCTACCATAAGCTGATTTCAAAGGTACAGTTAAAGACTTTTCAGGTCTTACTTGATCAAGCTCTTTATTCACGATTCTAGACATGTGTCTAGTACCTGGAGTCATAGCTTTCATCTTTCTTATAGCCATATTATTCTTAACCTCCGAATTATTTATAGACCTATACGTATCTTCACCGTTTTTTTAAATCTATACTATAATTATTTTTAAAATTTAATTATACTTCTTTGAAGTATGTAATTGTATTTCCGTCAGCTAATTTAACAATTGCTTTTTTCTTAGCTTGAGTTTTATATAACTTCATACCATGTCTTTTTGTAATTGGTTTGATGTTTAATGTAGCTATATCAATAACTTTAACATTAAATATTTCCTCTACAGCCTTCTTGATCTGAATCTTGTTAGCTTTTACATGTACTTCAAACGTATATTTGTTGTAATCTCTTCTTAATAACTCAGTTTTCTCAGTGATCACTGGTCTTTTGATGATATCATAAGCTGTCATATTATCCAAGCACCTCCTCAAGAGTTGCAAGAGCCTCTTTTGTGATGATTACTTTGTTTTGCTTTAGTAACCAATAAACGCTGATTTCGTTTGTTCCAAGAACCATCGCACTTTCAATATTTCTTGCAGATAATTCTAAATTCCATGTTTGTTGTTGCTTGTTGAACTCCTCTTCCGAGAATACATCTCTGTATGCGTCAACTATAAATAATTGCTTTTTTGTTGCGTTTAAAGCGTTTGTTAAAGCAACTATTGTTTTTGTTTTTGGAGCGTCCATTGCACCATCAAGTACAACTACATCTCCATTTGCTACTTTCACAGATAGAGCCGATTTTAAAGCAAGAAGTCTAACTTTCTTGTTTACTTTCTTCTCGTAAGATCTTGGTTGTGGTCCTAATGCTACTCCTCCACCTACCATGTGTGGTGCTCTGATAGTACCTTGTCTAGCTCTACCAGTTCCTTTCTGTTTGAAAGGTTTTCTTCCTCCACCTCTTACCATTGCTCTAGTTTTAGTAGCAGCAGTTCCTTGTCTAGCAGCTGCTAATTCTGCAGTTAATACTTCGTGAAGTACTGCTTGATTCGGTTCAATCCCAAACACTTCATTGTTAACTTCAACAGTTCCAGTTTGTGTTCCTGTTAAGTTATATATGTTTAAAACTGCCATTATTTTCCTCCTTCCACATCTACTAACCTAATTATTTTTTTATTGCTGGCTTAACTACTACGTATCCGTTCTTTGCTCCTGGAACAGCTCCTTTTACTAATAAAAGGTTATTCTCAAGATCAACCATTACAACTTTTAAGTTTTGTACAGTTACAGTTGCGTTTCCGTATTGTCCTGCCATCTTTTTGTTCTTTAAAACTTTTCCTGGCCATGTTGACATACCTATAGATCCACCTAATCTGTGGTTTCTAGATACACCGTGTGTTGCTCTGTTTCCTGAAAAGTTATGTCTCTTCATTACTCCTGAAGTTCCTTTTCCTTTTGAAGTTCCAGAGATATCAACAAACTCTACACCGTTTAAAGCATCAACTTTGATCTCTTGACCAAGTTCAAACCCTTCTGTAGTTTCAACTTTAAGCTCTTTAACAAATCTTAAAGGTTTAACTCCAGCTTTAGTGAAGATTCCCATTAAAGGTTTAGTAGTGTTTTTCTCTTTCTTTTCATCAAATCCTAGTTGTAAAGCTGTGTATCCGTCGTTCTCTACAGTTTTCTTCTGTAAAACGAAGTTTGGACCAGCTTCAATAACTGTTACTGGAATAATTTTTCCATCTTGGAATATTTGAGTCATTCCAATTTTCTTAGCTAAAATTCCTGCCATCTTTCTTTACCTCCATCAAATAATATATTGGTTGACAACTTGTCCTCGTGGTTCCACATTCTCTTTTGCGAGAAATTTTGAAACAACACGTCAACTTGTATTATTCTGCAAGGATAATTTGGTTTCTGATAACCATTGCTAGTTTTCATTTTGTTCAAATTACCCGAAACATAATAATGTCTCGTTTAGAAATCAATTAGTTTTGTTTGATTTCTATTCCAACTCCAGCTGGTAAGTTAACCGCAGTTAACGAAGCTATCGTTTTTGGATTAGAGTTTTTAATCTCTACCATTCTTCTGTGAACTCTCATTTCAAATTGTTCTCTAGAATCTTTGTTTACGTGCACCGATCTTAACACAGTGTACTTCTTAATTTTAGTAGGTAATGGCATAGGTCCTGCGATCTCTGCACCAGATTTCTTTGCAGTTTCTGCTATTCTTCTTGCCGATTGATCTAGTAAAGTGTGATCGTAAGCCTTTAAGTATATTCTTAATTTGTTAGAAGCCATCTCTTTATTTACACCTCCTTAAAAATTAGAATTTAAGTATATCTCCATACACTCAGATTATAATATCACATTTTCTAAAAAAAGAAAAGCTTTTTTTCAAATATTTTTACAATATTTTGATTTTGTTTTTCAGTAGATTTTTCAGAATTTATTAGAGATATTTGTTTGATAATAATTTGATATTTCATTTTCTAATTTCTTTCATTATCCTTTATAATATTAGAGATAGGGGATTTAAGAATCCCCTATCTTTTATATTTATTGTTTTTGTGAAAACTTCAAAGTTTCAATTGGGCATTACTACCTTTTCTACATTTCAAATATTTATCACACCTATATTCAATATAGAGATTTAGAACTACTTAGTAATTTCTGCAACTACTCCAGAAGCAACTGTTCTTCCACCCTCTCTGATAGCGAATCTTAATCCAGTTTCCATTGCGATTGGGTGGATTAATTCTACTGTCATCTCGATGTTATCTCCTGGCATTACCATTT